>NZ_OOHN01000008.1:2400000-3089523 GCF_900323545.1 Actinomyces sp. Marseille-P3109 | reverse complement strand
ATGTCGATGTCCTCCCGGTCCAAGACGAGGGTGGAGGTGCCCTGGGCGCGGGTGCGCACGGGGCCCCGGCGGGTGCGCGGCGGGGCGGGCTCGGGGACGCGCTGCCTGGGCGCGGCGAAGTCCTCCAGCTCGGTCAGGGGCCGGGGCTGGTCGGCCACGACCCGGCGGGCCTGCTCGGTGACGTCGCGCAGGTGGTAGGCGTCCATGAGCAGGACCCGGTCGGCCACATCCAGGTAGTCCCCGGAGCCGCCCATGACCATGACCGTGGAGACGCCCCGCCGGCGGAACAGCGCGGTGATGCGGTCCACCAGGGGCGTGATGGGCTCGCGGTCGGCGGCCACCAGCTCGCGCATGCGCGAGTCGCGGATGAGCAGGTTCGTGGCGGAGGTGTCCTCGTCCAGCAGGAGCACGGTGGAGCCGGCCTCGACCGCCTCGATGATGGAAGCGGCCTGGGAGGTGGATCCCGAGGCGTTGCGGGTGGTGAAGGAGGCGGTGTCGCGCCCGGCCGGCAGGTGGGAGATGAAGGGGGTCAGGTCGACGCCGGTCACGGCGCGCCCGTCGGCGGCCCGCACCTTGACGGCGTCGGGGACCGTGGCGACGAGCTCGCGCCCGTCCCCGGGCACGTGCGGGTAGACACCGCGCTCGATGGCGCTCAGCAGCGTGGACTTGCCGTGGTAGCCGCCTCCGACGATGACGCTCACGCCGGCTTCGACGACGGTGCCACGTACGCGCCCGGCGTGGGGCAGGTCGACCATGGCGGCCATGGAGTCGGGGGCCTGGAGGGGAACACCCCCGTCCAGGGGCTCGTCGCTCACGCCGGAGCGGCGCGGCAGCACGGCGCCGTCGGCGAGGAAGGACACCCAGCCGTTGCGGGCCACCGCCGCGGTCAGGGCCCGGTGGTCCTCGAGGGTGGCGACGTGGTGCACGAGCCGGTCGCCCCGCTCACCGGTGAGGTCCATGGCCTCCTCCAGCTCGCGCACGAGGTCGCGCCCTACGATCCGGGAGGCCTCGTGGCCCTGGATGGAGCGGCCCTGGGCGGGCAGGGCCAGGCGGGCACGGACCTCCAGGACCCAACCGGGTTTCTCTCCCGTCTCGTCCGGGCGCATGATGATGCTGGAGCGCTCAAGGATCTCCTGGCCCGGAGAGGCGATTGACAGGGCCGTGCCGCGGAATCCAGCATGCAGCTCGCGGGTGAGGAAGTCGCCCACGGCCAGGCGCCGGTCGACGTCGGCCAGCAGGTCGGCCTCATCGAGCAACGCCAGTCCGTGCAGGTCGGTGGGCACGTCCACGTGGATGCGCGTGGGCGGGGCGTAGGGGTCGGACTGGACGCGGTCGATGTGCAGGAACCAGCCGGCGGGCGCCCGGTAGCGTCCGACGATCGCCTTGTAGGCGGCGTAGGAGCGCCCGTCGAGGGCGTGGAGGTGGCCGACGAGGTCGGCCAGGAGGCCGTCGCGGGGCTGGTCGTCGTAGACGCGGCGCGGTCGGTCGTGATCGCCGCCCCGGTAGCCGCGCTCTCCTCCCCCGCGGCCGCCCCGGTAGCCGCGGTCACCATCCCGGTAGCCGCGACCGCCTCGGTAACCGCGGTCGCCGCCACCGGATCCGCCCCGGTAACCGCGGTCGCCGTGTCCGCCCCTGTCGTCCCGGTGGGAACCGCCCCGCTCGCTGCGTTCAGTCATGGTGGAAACCCTACCCATCCACCTGGCCGCACCCTCGTAGCCGCAGCGCAGACGACGTCGCCGCCGGTGGCACCCGCAGGTACCGCCGACGGCGACGTGAAGGACTGAGCCCGAGCGGCCCCGGGGCCTGCGCGGCCCCCATTCGCCTCAGCGCAGGGAGGCCAGGGCGTCGGAGTGGGCGACGACGTCGCGCACCATGGCCGGAACCTCCGGGTCGTGGAAGGAGGCCGGCGAGAAGGCGCCCTCGGCGAAGTCGGTGTTGAGCGACAGGAACACGTTGGAGGCCACGACCGTGGCGCCCATGCCCTGGAGGATCTGCTGGAGGTGGCTGACGGCGCGGATGCCGACGCTGTAGGAGTAGCCGACCACACCCACGCCCTTGTTGGCCACGGCGCCGGGCTGGAGGAAGTCGATAGCGTTCTTCAGCGCGCCGGGGATGGAGAAGTTGTACTCGGGGGTGACGAAGATCAGGGCGTCGAAGGACTTCAGGGCCGCGTCGAAGGCGGCGCCGGCCGGGTCGCTGGGGACGGCCATGCGAGGAGGGATCTCCTCGGAGAACAGGGGCAGGTTGAAGGAGGCGATGTCGACGAGCTCGGCGTCGACGCCCTCGATCTCGTTGGCCTGGTCGACCACCCACTGGGCGATGGCGCCACCCACACGGTTGGGGCGGACGGAACCGACGACGACGGCAAGACGGGTCATGATATTTCTCCTGGTCAAGATAGGCCGGGTCGGGGTCAGCGTCAGGCGGAGACCGCCCTGCGCAACCGCGGTATGCCCGGCCGCGACAAATGATTCATCAATAACCCTATGGGGGTTCTGACAGAAACAGCGACTTCTTATTGCATGACGCCTGCCACAACGAGCCCCCACCTTCCCCGAACCCGCCGGTCAGGACCTAGGAGCCGCATATTTGTCACGGTTCAGCGGGCCAGGAAGAAGCGGAAGGCGGGGTCGGCGGTCTCCTCGTTGTAGGAGTAGCCGAGTCGGTCCATGTGCTCGGTCAGCTCGACGTCGTCGGGCCCGGCCGCGAAGGCGCACAGGATGCGGCCGTAGTCGGCGCCGTCGGTGCGGTAGTGGAACAGCGTGATGTTCCATCGGGTGCCCAGGACCTCCAGGAAGTGGGCCAGCGCCCCGGGCGACTCGGGGAAGAGGAAGGAGAAGAGGCGCTCGGGTATGCCGTGCGTGGCGCGCCCGCCGATCATGGAGCGCACGTGGACCTTGGCGAGCTCGTCGTCGGTGAGGTCGATGACGTCGTAGCCGGCCTCCTCCAGGTCGGCCACGATCGCGGCGCGCTCCTGATTGCCGGCGATGCGCACGCCCACGAAGATGCGGGCGGGGTCGGTGGCGGCGCGGGAAGCGGAGAGACGGTAGTTGAACTCGGTGACCGAGCGGGCGCCCAGGATGGAGGCGAAGCGCAGGAAGGATCCCTGCTCCTCGGGGATGGTGACGCCGAGGATGGCCTCGCGCTGCTCACCGATCTCGGAGCGCTCGGAGATGTAGCGCAGCTGGTGGAAGTTGAGGTTGGCGCCGGACAGGACGAAGGCCAGGCGCTCACCGGTCAGGTGGTGCTCGGCGGCGTAGCGTTTGAGGCCGGCCAGGGCCAGGGCGCCGGAGGGCTCGGAGATGGCGCGCACGTCGTCGAAAATGTCGCGCACGGCGGCGGAGGTCTCATCGGAGGAGACGGTGACGACGTCGTCGAGCAGGGCCCGGCACATGCGGAAGGTCTCCTCGCCGATGCGGCGCACGGCCACCCCTTCGGCGAACAGGCCCACGTGGTGCAGGGTGATGGGCTCGCCGCCCAGCAGGGCGGCCTTGAGGCAGGCCGACTCCTCGTGCTCGACGCCGATGACCTTGATCCCGGGCATGAGCTGTTTGATGAGGACGGCGACGCCGGCGGCCAGACCGCCGCCGCCCACGGGCACGAAGACGCGGTCGAGGTGGGCGTCCTGCTGGATGAGCTCCAGGCCGATGGTGCCCTGGCCGGCGATGACGCGGGGGTCGTCGAAGGGGGCGATGTAGGAGTGGCCCTCCTCCTCGGACAGGCGCACGGCCTCGGCCTTGGCGGCGTCGAAGTTGTCCCCGTGGAGGCGGACCTCGCCGCCCAGGGCGCGCACGGCGTCGACCTTAATCTGGGGGGTGACGGTGGGCATGACGATGATGGCGCTCATCCCCAGCAGGGCAGCGGAGCGGGCCACGCCCTGGGCGTGGTTGCCGGCCGAGGCGGTCACGACGCCGCGCTCGCGCTCGGCCGGGCCCAGGGAGCGCATGGCGTTGTAGGCGCCGCGGATCTTGAAGGAGTGGACCGACTGAAGGTCCTCGCGCTTGACCTCGACGGTGTTGCCCAGGCGGGCCGACAAGGCGGGCATCTCCTGGAGGGGCGTGTGCTCGGCCGCCTCGTAGACGGGGGCCTTGAGGATCTCCCGCAGGTAGTGGGGGCTGTCCCAGGCCGGGGTTCCGTTGCTGCTGACACTGTCGAGCTCATTCACGGGTGACAGCGTAACGGGCGGGTCACCCTCCGACTCAAGCCGGCCGCGCCGTACCCGCTGTAGGTGAGGCGGAGCGCGCAGCCGTCAGCTCGTCGACGAATCGGGCGATGGGCGGGGCCGCGTCCGACGCCGATATCGCGGCGATCGGCGGATGCGGAGGGAGCCCCGGGATATGGTGGACCTGCACGTCCGCCCCCTCCTGCCGGACTGCCGACCGCGCGATCAGCGCGCAACCCAGGCCGGCCGCCACCATCTCACGGATGCTGGCCGGGCTGTGCGTCTCGAACTCCACCCGCGGCACCGCCTCGATCGCGCTGAACGCCTCATTCAACAAACGCCGCAGTCCGCTGTCCGAGGATAGGCACACGAACGGTTCGTTCACCACATCGGCCAACGCCCCCACCCGACGAGCACTCGACAACGGAGTGATGAGGACCAGCCATTCGTCCGCGATCTCGGTGCGGCGATATCCTTCCTGCTCCCACTGCTCCCCCACGGGGCCGATGACGACGTCGACCCGTCCCCGGCGGAGCTCTTCGAGCAGGTCAGCGATGAGCCCTGTGCGCAGCGAGACCGTGACTCCCGGATACCTCGCCCGGAACCGACTCATCGTGCTCACGAGGTCGAAACCGCCGAGGAGCGACGTCGCAGCCACCCTGACGTGCCCGGCGGACACGGACCGCAATGCGCGCACGGCCCGCTCCCCCTCACCAAGAATCGCCAGCGCTCGACGCACGGAGGGCAGGAACGACTCCCCCGCGGCGCTGAGGGACACCTTCCGAGAGCGATGCAGCAGCGTCACCCCCAGGTCCTGCTCCAACCGCTTGATGTGGGCGGAGACGACCGGCTGAGCCAGATGGAGCTCGGCGGCCGCCCTCGTGAACCCGCCGCACCGCACAATCGCCTCGAATGACCGCAGATGACGCAACTCCATCTCTCCATAGTAAAACGATATGGAAAGCATGTGAATTTAGTCTTGGACATATTGGTTTCCAGGTATTTACCGTTCACATATGACATTCATCAAGTCCGCAGAAACCGCGATCCACCACGTAGGGACCCTGGAAACCTCAGCCCTGGGACTCGGGTGCATGGGCCTGTCCCAGGGATACGGACCAACCGACGACGATGAGTCCCTGGCCGCCATTCACGCGGCCCTCGACTCCGGCATCACGATGCTCGACACCGCGATGAGCTACGGGCAGGGCCACAATGAGGAGATTGTCGGTCGAGCCGTCTCCACCAGCGGCATCGCACGCGACAGCCTTCAGATCGCCACGAAGTTCGGCATTGTCCGGCGCGAGGACGGGGTGCAGCTGGATGCTCATCCCAGCCGCATCGCCGCCTACTGCGACGCGTCGTTGCGCCGGCTGGGAACGGAGACCATCGACCTGTACTACCTGCACCGCGTGGACCCGCAGGTGCCGATCGAGGAATCCGTCGCAGCAATGGCCGACCTGGTCACTCAGGGCAAGGTCCGCCATCTCGGGGTGTCGGAGGTGACGCCCGAGGAGCTCAGGCGCGCCCACGCCGTTCACCCCATCGCAGCAGTGCAGATGGAAGTGGTCGCTCATGTGGCGCGAGCCGGAGCTCAGCATCGTGCCCGCCGCCCGGGAGCTCGGGGTCGGCCTGGTGCCGTACAGCCCTCTGGGCCGCGGATTGCTCAGCGGGCGGATCGACGCCGCCACCGTCGCCGATAGCCCCTTCCGGGCGAACGACCCCAGGTTCAACGGCGGTCATCTCAGTGCCAACCTGAATCAGGTCGAGGCCCTGACTCGCCTCGCAGGGTCCTGGGACCTGACAGCCGCCCAGGTCGCCCTCGCCTGGCTGCTGTCGCAGGGCGACGACGTCGTTCCCATCCCAGGAACGCGCAGGCCGGATCGGGTCAGGGAGAACGCCGCCGCCATGTCCTGCCGACTCACCACGGAGGACATGGAGATGCTGAGCGCGGCCGTCCCGGCCGGCGCATGGGAAGGAGACCGCAGGTCCTTCGCCGTTCCCGTCACGGCTCGGCCGACACAGCACCACGGCGAGGGGAAGGGCGCACGGTGACCGTCCGGGCAGTCCGGATTGGTCGCTCACTGGCTTTTTCCCTGAGATGGCGCCGAGAGCGGCGCATTCGCACACGGCGCACGCCCCACGATGTGTCCGCAGAGCGAGCACATCGTCTGGTCACGCCAGCCGGCGGGAATAATCCTGATGGACCGCAAGGTTGGTACGCACACCCTACGGAAAGGAGCCGCCATGTCGCTCCAGCTCTTCGAGCTCGTCCCCGCCACGCCGTCGCGAGAGGCCGCCCAGGCCCTCATCGCCCGGGTCTCCCAGGCCGTTGAGGCCGCCGGCGCCTCCGTCCTGGAGTCGCAGGTGACCGCCAGCCACGAGCGCATCTTCACCGTCGTCGAGCTCGACTCCGACGACGCCACCGCCCTGACCGAGGCCGTGAAGGCCGCCGCGGCCGACGCCGAGGTCACCGGCCCCGACGAGGTCCGCCTCGTGGGCGCCCAGATCGAGGACGTGCGCGCCCTGGCCCGCAAGGCCGACTACCTCGTGGAGTGGGACATTCCCGAGGAGATCTCCATGGAGACCTACCTCGCCCGCAAGAAGGCCAACTCCCCCAAGTACGCCCAGGTCCCGGAGGTGAGCTTCCTGCGCACCTACGTGCGTGAGGACACGGTCAAGTGCCTGTGCTTCTACGACGCCCCTGACGAGGAGGCCGTGGTGCGCGCCCGCGAGGCCGTCTCCACCCCGATCGACCGCCTCCACGCCCTGGAGGGCTGAGGCGACGACGCACGGCGCGGCCGGCGGCGGACCCATGTGCGGTCCAGCGCCGGCCGCGTTTCTTGTGCCCGACGGCCCCGGCCCTCGCCCCTCACCGCACCCGCTGCGGCAATGTCTCAGCGGTCTCAGCGCCTGGCGCTGCGGGAGGCGGCGACGGCGGTCACCGACAGGACCACGAGGGCGGCGGCGGGCGTGGCCACGGCCCAGGGGGCCCGCTCGATATAGGGCAGAGCATCAGACAGGACCAGTCCCCACTCGGGGGTGGGGCTCTGCGCGCCCAGGCCGAGGAAGCCGAGCCCGGCCAGGGCCAGGGCCTTGCCTGGGAGCCTCAAGGCCGCATGTCGCGCCAGGGGGCCGACGACGGCGGGCACGATCCGGGTCAGGGCGATCCGCACACGCCCCTCCCCCAGGACCGGCGCCAGAAGGACATCGGGTCGCTGACGGTTCTCGGCGACGAGCCCGGCGGCATGGGATGCCAGCGGCGCCCAGCCGACACTGGCCACAGCGATGGCGGCACCCGTTGCACTGGGACCGAATACTCCGGCGATGATGAGCCCGGCCAGGACCGGCGGAGCGGCGTTGGCCACCTCGATGAAACCGGTCGCCGCCCGCGGCACCAGTCCCACCAGCAGCGCGATGACGAAGCACGCCACCGTGACGACGACAGCGCTGCTCACAGTGGACACGGCCCCGTGTGCCACCCGGGCCAGCACGTCGCGTCCCAGAGAGTCGGATCCGAGCGGAAGAGCAACGCTGGGGTCCTGGAGCTTGTCGGCGACCACCGTGTACGGGTCGCGCCCGATCCCCCAGGCAACCATCGCTGCCAGGAGTCCCGCCCCAGATCCCGCGATGACCCGGGCCACCCGTCCGGAGTGGCGCACCGGGGGCGGGGCACTCAAACCTCCGGCGCCGGCCGCCTGCCCCATGAGGAGGCGGCCGGCGACTCCGGCGACGACACCGGCGGTGAGTGCCAGGGCAAGCAGGAGGAGAATCTGAGCCTGAAGCGCCGGGATGTCCTGGGCGGTGGCGGCATCCAGGAGCTCACGGCCGAGTCCCGGGATCGCGAAGATCTTCTCCACGGCGACCGCCCCTCCGGTCAGGGCGACGACGACCAGAGCCATCTGACGGGCCAGGGGCGTCAGTGCGCGACGCAGGACAGCCCCGGCCAAGGCCCGGCCCCGGATGCCCGCGGTGGACCAAGTGGCCACCCAGCGTTCGGAGAAGGTGGCCGTAACGGCGTCAGAGACGAGTCCGCCGAGGTAGCCGCCGGTGGGCAGGCCCAGGCTGAGGGCGGGCATGATGACCTTCTCGGGGCTGCCCCATCCGAAGGGCGGCAGGATCCTGAGGTAGACGGCCAGGACGATCATGAGGATCGGGGCAAGGAGGTACTCGGGCAGGGAGATGAGGACCGCGGAGACGACGCCACCGCGGGTCCGGGGGCACCCTCGCAGTCCGTCGCGCAGGGCGGGCAGGACCAGGGCGGTGGCGATGACGAGCCCGACGCCGAGTGCGGCGGCCATGAGGCTCAGGGAGACCCCGAAGGCGTCGACGGCCTCCGGGCCGACGGCGGCCCCCGAGACCCAGGAGCGCCCCAGGTCACCGCGGGCCAGGCCGGCGAGCCAGTGGCCGATCACATGGAGGGGGCCGCCGTCGATCCCGATGCTCTTACGGATGGACTCCAGGACCTCCGGCGTCGGCTCCCGGTCGGAGGAGGTGGCGCGCAGGATCGTCAGAGCCGGGTCCTTGCCCGACAGCCACGGAAGCATGCCCACCAGGCCGATGAGGCAGACCAGGGCGAGCAGTCGTGAGATACCGGCGACGGCGTCGTGGCCTGTGCGCAGGCGCCCGGCGACCCGGGTGAGCACACCGCTCACTTCTTCACGGTCGTGGCCGAGGTGATGAGGGCACGCTCGCCCGGGTCGCGCTCGGCGCCCGAGACTCCGGAGGCCTCGCCCTGGAGGACCCGCTCGTGGGCGATCGGGATGGCAGCACCGGTGACCAGGATGGCCTGCTCAGCGGCCAGGATGGCCTTGCGCCGCTCCTCTCCGGGATCGATGGCGGCGGCCTTGGAGATGGTGGCGTCCACCGCGGGGTCTGATAGGCCGCTCATGGAGTAGGAGCCGGAGGAGGAGAAGTCGGCGGTCATGTAGGCAACGGCATCGCCGGAGTCCAGGACGGTGGAGCGCGACACGAGGACGGCGTCGAACTTGCCGGCCAGGGCCTCAGACTCGATCTGGTTGTACTCGCGCACGTCCTGGGTGACCTTGAAGCCGACGGCCTCGAGCTGCTGGGCCAGGAGGGGGACCATCTCACCGAGCTCGGGGCGGTCGGTGTAGGAGGCCAGGGTGATGGTGGTTCCATCGGGAACGCTTCCGGCGGCGGTGGAGCCGGGGACCTTGCCGGTGGCCGCCGCACCCGTGGCACCGGGGTAGGTCTCCTTCTTCCAGGCGCGCAGGTCGGCGGCCCAGGGCACGGCCGGTCCCAGGAGTCCGACGGGAGAGTCGGCGTGGCCTTCGAAGACGGTCTTGATGAGTGCGGCCGGATCGACGGCATCGCGGGCGGCGGCGCGCAGGGCCGGGTCGGCGAAGGCGCCGGAGCGGGTGTTGAGGTAGAGGGTGGAGGTGCGCGGTGTCGACACCTCGTGAATAAGATTCTTGTCCACGTTACCTGCCTGGGAGACAGGGACGGCCTCGACGATGTCGGCTGTGTCGGTCCGCAGGGCGGTTCCGCGGGCGGCACCGTCGGGTACGTAGGTGACGTCAATGCCGGGGGCGGCGGCCTTCTTGCCCCAGTACTTGTCGTTGCGCTCCAGGGTGGCGCCGGCCGAACCGTTGGCCTGCTTGAGGATGAAGGCGCCGGTGCCGTGGCCGACGGGATCGATGGCACCGTCGGCGGAGCTCGGGTAGGCGGCCGGGGACAGGATGACGAGCTGGGGGCTGGATACGCGCTGCGGCATGAGGGGGTCGGGGGCCGCGGTGGTCAGGAGGAGGTCCTTGCCGTCGGCCTTCGCGGTGAGGTTGATTCCGTCCAGGACGCGCGGCGGCTTGGCGGCGCCGGCAGCGAAGGTCAGGGCGGCGGCCGCATTCTCGGCACTCAGGGCAGTGCCGTCGTGGAAGGTAACGCCCTCACGCAGGGTGAAGCGCCAGGTGGTCTCACCCTCGCGCTTCCAGGCGGTGGCAAGCATCTCCTGGGCGTCGCCGTCGGCAGTGAGCCTGGTGAGGCTTTCGGCGCAGGACCAGCGAACGAGCTTGGAGCCGTCGTTGGTGAGCGGGTTGAGCTTGCTCTCGGGGGCATGGAACATGGCCAGGCGGATGCGGCCGTCGCCGGAGGAGCTGCGCGAGCAGGAGGCGATGGCGGCGGCGCCGGCTCCGATGCCGAGGGCGGTGAGGACCTGGCGGCGGGTGACGGCGGGGGTGCGGAAAGACATAGATGCTCCTTCGGGCCTGTGTCGGGGTGTCATCGGTCGGAGGTATCGGTGGTCGGCAGGGTGGGAACGGCGTCACGCAGGGCGCGGGTAGCCGGGTGGCTGGGATGGGTGAGGATGTGGTGCATGGGGGCGTCCTCGACAATGGCACCGTCATCCATGACCAGAGCGCGCCGGCAGACACGGGCGACGGCGGCCAGGTCGTGCGACACCACCAGCAGGGCTGGGGCGGGCACGGCGCCACGGTCAGTTGGGGCGGGCACGGCGCCACGGTCAGTTGGGGCGGGCTTCTCCGTCGCTGGTGCCGGCTGCGTCGGCTCGCCCCTGTCGTCTGCCTCGCCCGTGTCGTCGCTGTCCGACGTCGGGACGTCGGCCTCGATGGAGGCGAGCAGGTCGAGGGTCTGGCGGCGCAGGGCCGGGTCCAGCCCGGAGACCGGCTCGTCGAGCAGCAGGTAGCGCGGGTGGAGAGCCAGGGCTCGGGCGATGGAGACCCGTTGCGCCTGCCCACCGGAGATCTCATGCGGCCGGCTCTTCCAGGTCTCGCGCGGGATATCGAGGCTCTCCAGTACCTGCCGAGCCCGGGCCTCAGCCTCATCGCGGTCGCGCACCACGCCCAGGGTGCGCAACGGGGTAGTCACCTGAGCGAGCACCGTGCGGCGCGGGTCGAGCGTAGCGGCGGCATCCTGAGGCACGTACTGCACCGCCCGACGGAAGCCCCGCAGCCCCCGGGCACCGCCCCGGCGCACGGACTCGCCGTCGAGCAGCACCTCGCCCCGGTCCCCCGACCCGGGCGAGTCAAGCAGCAGCAGAGCCCGCAGCAGCGTCGTCTTCCCGCACCCCGAGCGCCCGATCAGCGCTACGTTCTCCCCCGGCGCCAGGCTCAGGTCCACACCACGCACCGCCACATGATGGTCACCATCGTGCCCCGGGTGGGAGCGCGTCAGACGACGCGCCTCAAGCCCGCTCATGCGGCCGCTCCTACAGCGGCCAGGGCCCCGTCAATGGTCTCCTCGGCGGCGGCGTCGCACATGGCGACGGTGACCGGATGCTCGGGGCGGGCCAGCACCCGTGCTGCGGGGCCGCGCTCGATGACGGCGCCGGCGTGGAGGACGACGACGTTCTCGCAGATGGCGGCGGCGGGCAGGTCGTGGGTGATGAGGAGCAAGGCCGGAGCCTCGGGCAGGCTGGTGAGGGAGGTCAGGAGCTCGAGGATCTCGGCTCGGGCGACGACGTCGAGAGCGGCGGTGGGCTCGTCGGCGATCATGAGGGCGGGCTCGGCGGCCAGGGCGAGGGCGAGGCTGATGCGTTGGCGCTGGCCTCCGGAGAGGCGACCGGGCACGCGGTCGGCGAAGGACTCATCGAGTCCGACGGCGTAGAGATAGTCGGTGGCGCGCACGTCGGCCTCGCTCTGGGTGCGTCCGGCGGCCTGGGAGGCCAGGGAGATCTGGCGACCGACTGGGATGAGCGGGTGCAGGGCGGTGGAGTGGTCCTGGGACACCAACGCGATACGGCAGCTGCGGGGGCGCATCGCGGCGGGCAGCCCCAGCAGGTTGACGCCGCTTGCCTGGTCCGCCGGGTCGGAGCTCGCGCGCGAGTCGTGGTCAGGGTCGGCGCCGTCGGGTGCGACGGTCAGGGAGCCGGTGACCTCCAGCCCGGCCGGGAGGGTGCCCGCGAGCGCCGCGCAGGTCAGGGACTTGCCGGCCCCGGAGGCGCCGACGAGCGCGGTCCTACTGCCGGGCGCGAGGTGCAGGTCGACGTCGTCGACCAGCGTCGTGGCGCCGGAGCGCACCACCAACGATCTGAGAACGATTGTCACATGCAAACTCTAGATGCGAGTGACAACGATTTTCAAATATGCGATGGGTCGGTTGGGGCCAACCTCCCCCGGGCCGCCGGCCTACCTGACGCCGAGGCGCTTGAGGTCGCGCACGGCGCCCAGGTCGGCGCTGGTGGCGAGCATCGCGTAGGCGCGCAGTGCCGCGGAGACCTTGCGGGGCCGGTCCACGTGCGGGGTCCAGGCGTCCTCGCCGCGGGCCTCCTCCTCGGTGCGGCGACGCTCGATCTCCTCCTCGCTCAGGCGCACGGAGATGGAGCGGCCCGGGATGTCGATGTCGATGATGTCACCACTGCGCACCAGGCCGATGAGTCCGCCAGCCGCCGCCTCCGGGGAGACGTGGCCGATGCTCAGGCCGGAGGTACCCCCGGAGAAGCGCCCGTCGGTGAGCAGGGCGCACTCCTTGCCCAGGTGCATGGACTTGATGTACGTCGTCGGGTAGAGCATCTCCTGCATGCCGGGCCCGCCGCGCGGCCCCTCGTGGCTGATGATGACGACGTCGCCGGACTTCACCTGCTTGCCGAGGATCCCGGCGACGGCGTCCTCCTGGGACTCGAAGACGACGGCGGGCCCGGAGAAGGTCAGGATCGACTCGTCGACGCCGGCGGTCTTGACGATGCAGCCCTTCTCGGCGATGTTGCCGAAGAGAACGGCCAGGCCGCCGTCGGCGGAGTAGGCGTGCTCGATGTCGCGGATGCAGCCGCCTGCGCGGTCGTTGTCGAGCGATTCCCAGCGGGAGGCCTGGGAGAACATCTCGGTGGTGCGCACGCCGGCGGGGGCGGCGAGGTAGCCGGTGCGGATCTCCTCGCTCACCTGGGAGCCGGGGACGCCGTCGGGGCCGGGGCGGGCGATGTCGTAGGCGGCGAGCTCGTCGCCGAGGGTGGAGCGCAGGACGTTGGTGGTGGAGGTCTCCAGCAGGCCGCCGCGGTCGAGCTCGCCGAGGATGCCGAGGATGCCGCCGGCGCGGTGGACGTCCTCGATGTGGTAGAGGTTCGTCGACGGCGCGACCTTGGCCAGGTGGGGGACCTTGCGCGAGAGGCGGTCGATGTCGGCCATGGTGAAGTCGACCTCGGCCTCCTGGGCGGCGGCCAGCAGGTGCAGGACGGTGTTGGTGGAGCCGCCCATGGCGATGTCCAGGCTCATGGCGTTCTCAAAGGCGGCCTTGGTGGCGATGGAGCGCGGCAGGACGGAGTCGTCGTCGTGCTCGTAGTAGGCCCGGGTGATCTCGACGATCTGGTGGCCGACCCTCTTGAAGAGCTCGCCGCGGTCGGCGTGGGTGGCCAGCAGGGTGCCGTTCATGGGCATGGCCAGACCGAGCGCCTCGGTGAGGCAGTTCATGGAGTTGGCGGTGAACATGCCCGAGCAGGAGCCGCAGGTGGGGCAGGCCAGACGCTCGATGGCGCTGATGGTCTCGTCGGAGACGGTGGGGTCGGCGGCGTCCATCATGGCGTCGATGAGGTCGAGCTTGCGGGTGGTGCCGTCGGCGGCGGTCATCTTGCCCGACTCCATGGGGCCGCCGGAGATGAAGATGGCCGGGATGTTGAGGCGCATGGCGGCCATGAGCATGCCCGGGGTGATCTTGTCGCAGTTGGAGATGCACACGAGGGCGTCGGCGCAGTGGGCGCTGACCATGTACTCCACGGAGTCGGCGATGAGGTCGCGGCTGGGCAGGGAGTAGAGCATGCCGTCGTGGCCCATGGCGATGCCGTCGTCGACGGCGATCGTGTTGAACTCCTTGGCCAGTCCGCCGGCGGCCTCGATCTCGGTGGCCACGAGGCGCCCGACGTCGCGCAGACCCACGTGGCCGGGGACGAACTGAGTGAAGGAATTCGCGATGGCGATGATAGGCTTACCGAAGTCCGAGTCCTTGACGCCCGTGGCACGCCACAGAGCACGGGCGCCCGCCATATTGCGGCCGTGGGTGGAGGTAGCGCTGCGGTACTGCGGCATGAGCGGTTCCTTTTCGGGCAGGCGTACTGGAACGGCGTCGCAAGGAGCCGGCCGCAGGGGAATGGCCAGCGCTTCACGACGCCGTGTTGCCACAGCGTATCCCCCACCGGCCCGTCCTGACGCACCGAGATCCGTCCCTGAGACGTGACACCCGCGATAACGCTGACCCGGCGCGGTCGCAGGCCACTCCCCCGCATCTGAGACGGCCGTCCTCAACGCCACCCTCACGGCCACTATTTGCGGAACGCTCACCTTGCGTCACTACGTGCACCAGAGCCGATGCCCCTGATGCATCTCACCTGCCGCGGTGGCGACGTTTGGCCCGCTGACGACGTCGGACCCAGGCATCGTCCGCCTCCTGGCGACGGCGTCGACTCCGGTCACGGGAGGCACGGGCCGCGGTCTCCTCACGGGCAGCGGCCAGTGCGGCCTGCGCGGCGGTGGATGGGCGCGCCCGGGCTGCCTCCTTGGCGGCCTGCCGGGCGGCGCGCTTGGGGTTGGGGCGACGAGACGACGAGCCCACCGACTGGGACGCCGGGACCGCAGGAGACTCTGCGGCGCGGTCAATGAGCTCGCCACTGCGGGCCAAGAGGAAGTCGTAGAGCTCGACGTCGGTGGGCTCGGCACCGAAGACGTACCGCACCGCCCGCACAGTGATCTCCTGACCGATCATGTCACCGCCACGATGACGTTCGTGGTGCTCGAGAACGCCGACCCAGAAGCGGCCGTCGAAGTAGAGGGTGAACTGGGCCGAGATGCTGACGGGGATGCCAGCCTGGTTGTCGGAGACGGACATACGGGCTCCTTCGGGTGCGAGGGATCGCACCCGGCGCAGCAGGAGTCCCCGTGACAACCGCTCAACGGTGTCCCCGAGGTGACGAACGCCTGGTTGTTACTCGCCCACGACGACAAGGTCTGGGCTGATCCGGGACCTGCGGCCCCGACGGCGTCATCCGGACTTCCTCCGGACCGTGCAGTTCGTGCTACCGGGTGTGGCGCAAGCGCGCCGTCTCTAGAGTATCCCAGGTGCCGCAGTCCCAAGCCGTTCAGGCGTAGCTGGCGGTGATCCGGCGCGAGACGCCGTCAAGAGTCATGGTTCCGCCGTGCGGCAGGATCCACTGGGGGCGGGTGTGCCCGAAGGGGACCCCGACGCAGATGACCGCCTCGGGGTTGTAGCGCCCGACGGTCTCGATGACGACGTCGCGCTGCTCTGCTCGGAAGCGGGCCCTGGCCGGGGCGTCCCGGCGGTCCTCCAGCGAGGAGGCGGGTGGGCGGGCCACGAGGACCGCGTCGACGGCGGCCAGCAGCCCGCGCTCGCCCATGGCGCGCAGGACCCGCCCCACCTCGGAGGCTGACGGGAGCATCTCGGAGGTCTCGATGAGCATGACGGCGCCGTCCAGAGCGTGGGGGTCGGCCGGGAACCGGCCGGCGGTCAGCACCCACTGGAGCACCTCGAGGCAGCCTCCCCAGGCGGGGCCGGTCACCGAGCGGGACGGCCCCGCCCAGGTCCAGGGCTCGGTGGCCTCGCGCTCGCCGAACTCGATGAGGGCGCGGGGGTCGAGCCAGTCGTGCCCCAGGTCCTCGGACTCTCCCGGCTCGGTGATCTCCAGCTCGCCCCCGGTCAGCAGCGCCGCCCGCAGCGAGTCGAGGTGGATCGGGTCGACGTTCGGGCCCGGACCGACGTGGACCTGGGTGGAGCCGCCGTGGAAGCTGGCGATACCCAGCGACCACAGCCACTGGTGGAGGTTCGTGTTGTCGCTGTACCCGAGGAAGGGCTTGGGATCGGACAGCGCCGCGGCGCCGTCGAGGTGAGGGATGACCGTGATCTGGTCATCGCCGCCCACGGTCGCCAGGATCGCGCGGATGCTTGGGTCGGCAAAGGCGGCGTTGAGGTCGCGGGCGCGCTCCTCGGGCGAGGCGCCGAGCCGTCTCGTGGTCGGGTACTCCACGGGGACCAGGCCGGTGAGGGCCTCGAGCCTGGCCATGGCCTGCTCGTGAACCGCCGGGGCGAAGCCGGGGGCCGCCAGGGACGGGGACAGGATCGCGACGCGGTCACCGGGCTGGGCCTTGGGCGGAAGCAGCATCATCGCGTCTGCTTACATGACGCCCAGGATCTCGGTGACGAAGACGAGGGTGTCGCCGCCGCGGATGCCGGCCTGCGGGACACCGCGGTCGCCATAGCCAAGCTCGGAGGGGATGGACAGCAGAAGGCGCGAGCCGACGCGCTGGCCCACGAGGCCGTCGTCCCAGCCGCGGATGACCATGCCGACGCCGACCTGGAAATTCAGCGGCTGGCCGCGGTCGTAGGAGTTGTCGAAGACGTCGCCGCCCCAGATCTGGCCCAGGTAGTTGGCCACGATCGTGTCGCCGGCCTCGACCACCTGGCCGTCGCCGGCGTCGAGCACCTGGACCTGCAGGCCCTCGGGGGCCTCGGGGCCGGGGAAGGTGAGCGTGGGCTTGGTGCCCTTGGGGCCTTCGACGGAGGGCATGTTGATGTTGATCATGCGGCGAGCCTACGTGAGGCCCGCGGTCCGGCGCCGTAGCGGACCTCGGCCCAGCGCGAACTCGCCACACGGGCCGAGCGGGACCGTGGCGTCCCGGAGCGCGCCGAGGCAACCACGGCGGAGCACTCGGCGGGAGAACACCCGGACATGCGGCGGGGCCGGGACGCAGGTGATGCGTCCCGGCCCCGGCCGAGGTGGTGGAGCGGGCCCAGACCGGATCCGAGCCGATCCCGGGTCCTCGCGGTCAGTCGCGGAAGTAGCTCAGCAGGCGCAGGAACTCCACGTAGAGCCACACGATGGTGAGGACCAGGCCGAAGGCCCCCGCCCAGGCGTAGCGCCGGGGCAACCCGTTGCGCACCCCGTTCTCAATGGACTCGAAGTCGATCGCCAGGAAGAAGGAGGCCAGGATGACCGCAAGAATCCCGAGCGGGACGCCCAGCGGGATCCCCATGATGGTCATGGAGCGCAGTCCCCAGGCCCCGCCGACCACACCGGTCATCGACAGGCCGAGGTTGATGAGGCAGAAGACCCCGTAACCGAGCGTGGCCACGACCACCACCCGGCGGAACCGCCCCTGGACCCGGAAGCCACCGTAGGAGTAGGCGGCGAGCATGGCGCCGAAAGTGGCCAGCGTCGCCAGGACGGCCTGGACGACGATGCCCTCGTAGCGGGCCTCCATGAAGCCGGAGAAGCCGCCGAGCAGGAGACCCTCGAAGGCCGCGTAGGCCAGGATGAGGGCCGGGGAGGGCTCCCGCTTGAAGGCGTTGACCAGTCCCAGGGCCAGGCTGCCGATGAGGCCTACGAACATCGCCATGACGCCCAGCCCGAGGGTCGTCTCATCGATGCTGGTCACCAGGTTCCAGGAGATGGCACCCGTGCCCAGGATGATGGCGAACATGCCGGCGGTGCGGATGATGACGTCGTCGTAGGTCATACGGCGCATGTCCGCGTTGGTGGCCGACGGCGCCTGGTACTGGGCCTCCAGGCCGGCCATCTGCTCGGGGCTCACCTGGCCGTAGCCGGCGGTCTGGCCGTACTGGTTGGCGCTCTGACCGTACTGGCCGTACTGCTGCCCGTAGCCGGTGGCCTCCTGCCCGTACTGGTTGGGCTGCTGCCCATACTGTCCGGCCTGGTAGCCCGGCATCGTGGGGTAGCCGTTGGGCGTCTGGGTCGGAGCCGACCCTGCCACCCGGCCGCCTTCCTGGAAGGCGGCGCTGCGGCTGAAGAAGGGGTTGGACATGATCCTCTCATCCTCTCTGAGGGGTATGGGGCGAACGGCCCGGAGGGCGCCCGCTCGCAGCCCGGCCGACCGACGAGGGCCGCTACCGGGAACTGGGCTCATTATGCGCATCCCCGGTACGGTGAAGGAAACCCCTTTCCCTGACGACGTAGCACTCAATTCAGGGGAGAGGTACCCATGCGCTCGGCAGGAGTCGGCAGCCCTTGTAATCCCCCTGGCCCCTTTCTCCGACTTTCTTCGACCGATCGGTTCTCATCCTCCAGGATGACCCGCCTACGCCTGGCGGCCCGGCCTCGGTTCGGCCCGGGTTCGTCACCACGGCCGATTCGCCGCCGGCGGCGCGTTCCTAGGCTGGAGCCATCCGGTTGAGCTCCGGGAAAACCCGCTCCGGTCAACCACTCGCCGTCCAACCCACCTCCAGCAAACCACCGAGCCACTTGGATCCTAGGCCCGGCCCTCACATCCCGAACCACCCCCGCCCGCCTCCCCAGAGGCCTACGTCGAAGAGAGAACATCATGATCGAGGCAGTCAATCTCACCAAGCGCTACGGTCACAAGACCGCGGTGGACAACATCTCCTTCACCGTGAAGCCCGGCACCGTGACCGGCTTCCTGGGCCCCAACGGGGCCGGTAAGTCCACCACGATGCGCATGATCATGGGCCTGGACAAGCCCACCAGCGGCAAGGTCACCGTCAACGGGCACCCCTACCGCGACCTGTCCGCTCCCCTGTGCGAGGTCGGCGCCCTGCTGGACGCCAAGGGCCTGCACGGTTCGCGCAACGCCCGCAACCACCTGCGCCAGCTGGCCGCCTCCAACGGCATCCCGACCAAGCGGGTCGACGAGGTCCTGGAGATCACCGGCCTGACCTCGGTGGCCAAGAAGCGCGTCAAGGGCTTCTCCCTGGGCATGGGCCAGCGCCTGGGCATCGCCGCCGCCCTCCTGGGCGACCCCGGCGTGCTCCTGTTCGACGAGCCCGTCAACGGCCTGGACCCCGAGGGCGTCAAGTGGGTGCGCGAGACCTGCCGCCGCCTGGCCGGCGAGGGCCGCACCGTCTTCATCTCCTCCCACCTCATGAGCGAGATGGCCCAGACCGCCGACCAGCTCCTGGTCATCGGCCGCGGCCGCATCCTGTCGGCCGGACCGGTCGACGACGTCATCGCCTCGGCCACCACCGACCGCGTGCGCGTGGCGTCCCCCCAGGCCACCCAACTCGCCGAGCTCATGGCCGCTCGCAACCTGGCCGCCCGTCCCGTGGGCCCCAGCGTCCTGGAGACCACCGCCACCACCGCCGCCGCCATCGGCGAGCTCGCCGCGCAGGGCGGCATCGTCCTGCACGAGCTCACCACCATTCACGCCAGCCTCGAAGAGGCCTACCTGACCCTGACCAGCGACTCCGTGGAGTACCGCACCGACCCCGCCCACCAGCTGGCGCCACAGCCGTTGGACCAGGCCGCCCGGCAGAGCCGGCCCCAGCCCTGAGGGTCACGCCGGCTCACGCTCCAGGTGAGCCACCGGCTCATCGTGTACCCGCCTCCTCACGTTCATCTCGCACCAGAAAGCCCTGTCATGACTGCCAACGCCCCAGCACCCCACGAGCCTGCGCGTGCAGGGCCGCCAGACCATCCTGCGCTCCGTGCGCGCCGAGTGGATCAAGTTCTGGACCCTGCGCTCGACCTGGATCACCTCCTTCATCACCATCACCCTGACCGTTCTTTTCGGCGCCGGTCTCGCCGCCGCTTTCGGACAGTCCGAGCAGCACCAGGACATGGCCAAGAACTTGATCACCTCCGGTCTGACATTCGGACAGATCGTCGTCGCGGTCCTGGGAGCCCTCATCATCACCGGCGAGTACTCCTCCGGGCAGATCCGCTCCTCCCTGGCCGCCTCCCCCAGACGCGGACGGCTCCTGGTGTCCAAGGCCGTGGTTCTCACGATCGTCGCCTTCATTCTGGGATCGGTGTCCGTCTTCCTGTCCTGGGCGATCTCCAAGCCCTTCCTCGGCGAGCACGCCGGCTCCCTGACCGACTCGCACTACGCCGGACACATCTGGGGCTCGGGTCTGGTCTTCGTCGGCATCGCCCTCATGGCCCTGGGCATCGGCTTCCTGCTGCGTTCCACCGCCGGCACCATCACCGTGATCGTCTCCATCCTGTTCATCATCTCCACGCCTCTCCAGGTCGCGGCCAGCAAGTGGGAGTGGATCAACAAGATCATCGGCTGCCTGCCCAGCACCGTCTCCGAGGCCGTCTCCGACCCGTTCCAGCGCACCACCGAGTGGGGTGGGCAGGGCGCCCAGTTCCTCAGCCACGGTCAGGCCGTCGCAGTCTTCGCCGCCTGGGCGATCATCCCGCTCATCGCCGCCTGGTTCGTCTTCTCCCGGCGCGACGCCTGAGCCGGCACCCCGCCGAAACCGTCCGGAGGTCTTGACCCATGTCAGTACCCACGCCTCCTGCCTCAGCCCCTTCACCCACCTCGCCTCGGGAGAACTCCGGTTCTCCCGAGGCGGGGACGTCGCTCCGCTCGATCCTGGCCAACCCCGCCCTCCTGCGGGCCATGGTCCGTTCCCTGCCGACGGCAACCTCACCCAATCCCTCGGCCCTCGTCTCCAACGACGAGCAGGCAGCCCGCCGCCCCCGATCCCACCGGTTCCGGTCATCACAGCCGCACAAGTCGACGTCGATCACGACCCCGTGGAATGACACACTGAGTCCTATGTCCAGCCAGCTGCCCATCCTTCAGCCCGGCCGTCCCACCACTGACATGTCCGCAGACATCGACCCGGACCTTCAGTCGGAGCCCGCCACCCGGGGGCTGCTGCGTGCGATCAGGAAGTGGTACCACCGTCACCTGGCGATTGCGGACGCGCTCATCGCCAGCGGGGTCGTTCTGCTGAACCTGCTGATGATGTTCCTGAACTCAAAGGGGCCGGACGCCGACCCCAACGCCACTCTGCATCTGCCGATCACACTCTCCGCGCTGGGGCTCGGTGGAGCCGCACTCGCACTGCGACGGCGTTGTCCCTTGTGGGTGTGGGCCGCCTTGCTGCTCATTCCTGAGATCTACCTCTTGACACAGAAGTACGCCCTTCACCTGGAAGCGCAGCAGCGTATCTCCATGTCATTCGGCATGATCTTGATTCCCGCACTGGCCATGCCGATCTGCCTGGGCACCCTCGCCTCGCATCGCCGGGCTTCTGTCGCCTGGACAGCGTGGGCCGTCAACCTCATCGTCTCCACCTGCGACAGCTTCCTCCTGGACCCGTCCTACTCCTTCATGCAGTTCGGGCAAAACATACTCATCGCGGGCCTCGTGACGGCCGTTGGTGTCCTCGTGGGTGTCAACACCCGTTCTATCCGCCTGCGTATCAAGGCCCTGGAGGCCCGTTCGGCCCGGATGGCGCTGGCCCGCGAGCAGGGTGCGCTACTGGCGGCCGCCGAGGAGCGCAGCCGCATCGCCCGGGAGATGCACGACGTCGTCGCCCATTCCCTGGCCGTCATGATCACCATGGCCGACGGCGCCGCCGCCACCGTGGAGCGGAACCCGGCCGTCGCCAAGCAGGCCATGGAGACCCTGGCCGAGGCCGGACGCAGCGCCCTGGCCGACACCCGCCGCCTGGTGGGGGTCCTGCGAGAGGACCCGTCGGTCGCCGCCGGCCCGGCCGGCTCACCGGGCCCCGCCGCCTCAGCGGGCTCAGGGCAGTCCGCATCATCTCCCGACTGCGTCCCGCAGACGCCGTCGGCACCTCCCGCTGAGGCCGTCTCCCCGGAGTCGTCCGCAACCCCCGCGCATCCCACCTCCGCACGTCGCTCCCGCTGGAGCTTCGGGAGAAAGACAACGGCTTCAGGGCTGTCGGCACCCTCGGCGGCCTCTGCGCCATCGGCCCACAGCCACGAGGTCCGCGACGTACCGGTCCCCGAGTTCGCTCCACTGGGCACGGTGGCGCCGGTCGAGCCCAGCGCCCCCATCGCCAGCCTGCGCCAACAGGCCACCGACAGCGGGACCGACCACTCCCGGGGCGACCTGCCCCTGGCACCGGCCCCCGAGCAGGCCGACATCACCGAGCTGGTCAAGCGCTTCAAGGCGGCGGGCGTGCCCGTCAACTACCGGTGGGTCGGCGCCGCCCTCCCGGCGGACAAGGCACTCCAGCTCACGGTGTTCCGCATTGCCCAGGAGGCACTGACCAACGTGCTGCGCTACGCACCGACGACGCCGGCCGTCAGCGTCGACGTCGAACGGCACATCGGCACCGTGGTCCTGATCGTGGACAACGATGCCGCCCCCGGCACTCGCCCGATGCACGGATCCGGCAAGGGAATCATCGGCATGCGGGAGCGTGCATCGGTCTATGGTGGGACCGTACAGGCCGGCCCGACACCCACGGGCTGGCAAGTCCGCGCAGTCCTACGCTGGGATGAGCATGACGAAGGGACTTCCTCGTGGCAGACGCCCCTGTGAGTAACGACCACTCCCTCCAGCCCGAGGTCGAACGGCCCGGCGAGGTCAGAGGCCCGATCAGCGTCGTGCTCGCGGACGACCAGGCCCTCATGCGGATGGGCTTCCGCATGGTGCTGGAGGCCGAGGACGACATCAACGTCGTCGGCGAGGCATCCGACGGCACGGCCGCCCTGGCCCAGGCCAAGGCCCTGCACCCCGACGTCATCCTCATGGACGTGCGCATGCCGGGGATGAACGGCATCGAGGCCACCGAGCTCATCGCCCGGGAGTGCCCGGGCACGCGCGTGCTCATCCTGACCACCTTCGACCTGGACGAGTACGCCTTCGCCGGGCTGCGCGCCGGGGCATCGGGTTTCCTGCTCAAGGACACCCGCCCCACCGAGCTCGCCGAGGCGATCCGCACAGTGGCCTCCGGGGAGGCGGTCGTCTCGCCGCGCATCACCCAGCGGATGCTGGAGATGTTCGCCTCCTCGCTGCCGAACTCGGGCCATCCGATCCAGGCCTCGGACCCACGAATCGACTCCCTGACCCCGCGTGAGAAGGAGATCCTGGTGCTCATGAGCCAGGGCATGTCGAACGCGGAGATCGCGGACCGCCTCGTTGTGTCGGCCACCACCGTCAAGACCCATGTGGGCAACGTGCTCGCCAAGCTCGACGTGCGCGACCGAGTCCAGGCCGTCGTCGTCGCCTACGAGACCGGCCTCATGGCCTGAGCCCGGGCAACATCGTTGGGACGGCCGCCGACGGGTCGGGCGGGATAGGCGCTCTCGGCAGCCCTCCACACTGCTCGTTCCTCACGGCGCTCCAGCCCGACCCGTTCACGCCTTCGAGCGTCCATCCCGCCCGCCCCTGATTGAACAGCCTTGTGTCAACGAGGAGCGTGGAGGCGCTGCTGGGCGTCGTCGAAGCCCAGTGTGACGACCTGCTCGACGACGTCGGCGGCCTGCTCCAGGGTGACGCCGAGGTCGGCGCGCTCGCGGCCGGGGAAGTCGGACAGGACGAAGTCGGAGGGGTCCTGGCGGCCCGGTGGGCGGCCAATGCCCACGCGCAGGCGCGCGTAGTCCTTGGTGGAGATGGACTTGCTGATGGAGCGCAGGCCGTTGTGGCCGCCCTCGCCGCCACCGCGCTTGAGTCGCAGCTCGTGGGCGGGCAGGTCGAGCTCATCGTGGATGACGAGCAGGCGGGTCGCGGGGTCGATGCCGTAGTAGGAGACGAGCCCGGACACGGGCCCGCCGGAGAGGTTCATGAGCACCGAGGGCTCGGCCAGGATGACGCGGGGGCCAGGGGCGCCGCCGGGCATGAGTCCCAGGCGTCCCTCGGCCACGCGGGCGCGGGCCTTCTTGTGGTTGGAGAACCGGGACCCGGTGCGCTCGGCCAGGACGTCGAGCACCATGTAGCCGACGTTGTGGCGGTTGCGGGCGTACCGGGTCCCGGGGTTCCCCAGCCCGACGACGAGCCAGGGCTCACTCATGCGGCCCGCCCCGGCGTGGGACGGGCGCAGGCCGGCGCGTCGTCACGGCTGTTCATGCGGGTCACGCGCGATTCACTCGGCCGCGTCCTCGGCGTCACCCTCGGCGGGGACGACCTCGGGGACCTCGGAGGCGACGGCGTGCTCGTTGGCCACGTTGACCACGGCGGTCTCGGCGTCGGAGACGGCCTCCAGGCCCTCGGGCAGGGTGATGTCCGCGATGGTGAGGACGGTACCGGCGGCGACGCCGGTGATGTCGACCTCGATGGCCTCGGGGACGGAGACGGCCGGGGCGGAGACCATGATGGTGGCGGCCTCGATCATGTGCATGGTGCCGGGGTCGGCGGTGCCGATGACGGTGACCGGAACCTCGACATCGACGCGCTCGTTGCGGTTCACCAGGAGGAAGTCGACGTGCTGCACGCCGGGGCGGATGGGGTGGCGCTGCACGTCCTTGGCCAGGGCCAGAAGGGTCTCACCGCCGTCGATGTCCAGCTCGACCAGGGCGTTGTCGTTGCTGCGCAGGGCCAGGCGGGTGGCGTGCTCCTCAAGCAGGAGGTGGCGGGGCTCGGTGCCGTGTCCGTAGACGACGACGGGAACCCGGCCGGCGCGGCGGGCCTGGCGGGCGGAGCCCTTGCCGAACTCGGTGCGGTCCTGGGCCTTGAGGGTGATGGCGTTGTTGGCCATGAGGCTCTCCTTGCGGATGAAGCGGGGCCCGGTGCCCCGCGGCTGATGGTGGTCCGGCTGGGCGCAACGACGCGCAGTACCGCCAGGTACCACCACGTCGATCACGGATGCGCGCCTTCTCAAGACGCGTCCCTCGCCGGGGCAACGTGGGCAAGAATACGGCATGGGCACGCCGCGCGAACAGCCGCGCTCCCGGTGAGGCGCCCCACCCGGCGGCAGCGACAGGCGGGGGAGGTCAGCTGGGAGACGCGCTGAGGTGAGTTAGCGCGGTGACGTCTTGACGATCAGCTGCTCCTCGCGGAGCGTGGCCACAGCCTGTACAGGGGCCTTCACAGCACTTTCACGCGCTTCCTGCGCCGCTTACGAACGCGCTCCCCGTGGTCACGAGCGCAGCGGTGAGCTTACGCATGGCGGAGGAAGCGGAGTCACTGGCGGTCGGCCCAAGGGCGGTGAGGCTGGCCATCAGAGCGGCGATCTCCGGGAGATCCAACTCAACAGGTCCAGGCGGGCCAGCGTGCTCGATGGTGGCGCCACCGCCTCGGCCGGGGGTCACGGTGATCGGCACGCCGGAGTGGCGCAGCCGTTCCAGGTCGCGGGCAATGGTCCGCTCGGTCACGTCCAGGTCGGTGGCGAGACGGCCGAGGGTGAGCCGCTTCGAGCTGGCATGCAGTCGCTCGATGAGGTGCTGCTGACGCTCCACCCGCCGCAGGGTCAGGTGGGCGTCACGTGAAGCCGCGGACGCCTGGCCACGGGGTGGATTCATGGCCTCAGCGTAACGACGACACGGGCCTGTCCGGGTTGGTGCGTAACGTTGAGGATATGACTCACAACGCCATCGCAGAGCAGTTCTTCAATTCCTACACCCGTGCTCTGCTCGACCGAAACGCCGAGGCCATCGCCGAGCACTACGCCGTGCCCGCGCTGATCGAGTTCCCCGAGCATCCCATCGCAGTCTCCAGCGCCTCACAGACCGAGCAGTTCTTCGCCGGAGCATTCAGCCAGTACGAGGGTGTCACCACTACCCACGCAGCAGTCAAGGTCGTCGCCAGCACCGGGCACAGCATCTGGGTCGATGTCACCTGGACCCACAGCCCCAGCAGGCAGGAAGAGCGCTTCCTCTACCAACTCGTCCGCGACAGTGAGAGCTGGAAAATCGCCGTTCTGACCCCGCTGGACACCTGACGCCCCGACTGCGACACACCGACCAGGTCTGGCCCTGGCCGACCGGGTCCGGGATGAGGAGCGCGATCTGGAGGCGGCCTTCTTCGCCCGTGGGGCGGAGTTCTTCATGCAGCCCGGCAACCCGCTCAAGGCACCGACTCGCCGAAGGTTCGTCTCCTCTCTACAACGCTGCTTCGCGCTGGAGCCCGAGCCGGTTCCTTTCGAGAGAGGGTTCCTGCCCGCCTATGAGCTGGTGGATGCGGGCGCCACAAAGCCTCCGAAGAGCACCTGGGTCGTCTTCGGCGGATTCGACTCCTACATCGAGGAGACTTTCACGGTTCTGGCCGCGGTGGCGCAGCGCGGCCGGAGGGTCATCGCCTTTGAGGGCCCGGGGCAGGGCGGCGCCCTGGAGGCCGATCTGGAAGCGGACACAGTGCCCGGGAGAAGCGAGAGGCTCACCATGCGCGCCGACTGGGCGGCGCCTGTCTCGGCGGTCCTGAACCACTTCGACGTCGAGGAGGCCACGCTCGTCGGCATGTCGCTGGGAGGCGGGCTCGTCATGCGCGCCGCTGCCGGAGAGCCGCGGGCCCGGCGCGTCGTCGCCTTCGATGTGCTCGATGACTTCCTGGAGGTCCTCGTCTCTCAGTCACTTCCGCCGACTCTGGCGCGCGGTGCCGGGCGGTCCCTCACACACCTTAATCCCCTCATCGCCCGGACTCCCACAAGGGTTCTCAACCGGGCACTGACCGAGCAGGCCCGCGGCAGCCCGGTGACCTGGTGGGGCATGTGGCAGGGCATGCACGTGACGGGGACGCACTCCCCGGCCGAGTTCCTGCGCGCTGCGGCAGCCTTCTCCACGGCCGACGTCTCCCCCAGGGTCACCGGGGACGTTCTGCTCATGCAGGGCGCCGAGGACGAGTTCGTGCCGCTCCACCAGATGGTTCGTCAGGCCGAGCGTCTCACCGCCGCCCGCTCGGTGACCACCCGCACCTTCACCCGGGCCGAGAGCGCGGCGAGCCACTGCCAGACCGGCAACACCGGCCTCATGGCCCGCACGATCCTGGCCTGGGAGGAGGGGCTGTGAGGCACCGACGGCTCCACGCGGTCGTACCTTAAGGAGCGCGTTCGTACCCTCTACCCCTCGAACGCGCGACCTACCCTACGAACTCGCGGACACGGAGCATCGTTCAGGCCTTCAGAAGCCCCAGGCAGCGGCGCACGTCCTGGATCGGCAGCTGGCCGGGGGCGGAGGCCTGGGTCTCCCCCTGCTCGTCGGAGACGACGGCGAAGGTCAGTGCCGTCCCGAAGGCCGGCGCCACACGGCTGACGGCACCGAGCGCCCCCATGGACATGGCGGCCACGGGCACGCCCAGGCCCGTCCCCTCCCCCGGGTCCGCCGTGGCCCGAGCGCACACGCCCAGGAGGCGGGCGACGTCGTCGGCACTCGTGGGCCACACGGCGATCTTGGCCAGGTCCGCGCCCTCATTGACCATGCGGGCCAGGACCTCCTCCAGGACATCGTCGGCGGGGGTGGCCTCGAAGTCGTGGAAGGAGGCGACGACGTCGATGCCCAGTCCGTGGGCCTGCTCGGAGACCCCCGGCAGGCAGCCGCGCTGGACCTCGACGTCGATGGCGGCCGGACGGTGCTCAGGCGCCCAGGTGGACAGGTCGTCGAGCACGGCGCCGAGGACGGCGCCGTAGCCGGCATCGTCCAGGTGGGCACGGCCGCCCTCGGTCGCGGTGCGGCAGGTGAGCAGGAGGGGGACGCCGTCGACGACGTCGGCCATGCGGCGCAGGCACTCCAGGACCTGGGCGGCGGCCGTGACCACGACCATCGGGTCGGGAGCGGGTGACTCCGCACCGGAGGCCTCGGCGAAGGCGACCAGGGCGTCGGCCTCCTCGAGCAGGTCGGCGCGCAGCTCGAGGACGTCGGCGCCGACTTCGATGGCGCGGCGGGCCTGGATCCGCGCGCGGGCGGCGGTCGGCCCGGTCAGGGAGACGGCGACCGCGGGCAGCTCCCCGGAGCCGCTGGTGATGGCGCACCCTCCCTGGGGCAGAGAGGTCCCCGCACTCACGCCTCGTCTCCTTCCAGGGCCGCCTGCGCGGGCACGAGCGACAGGGCGATGCCGTCGAGGATGTCGTAGAGGCTGGTGGTGACCCGTTCCAGCGGGCGCCCGGCGGCGGCGGTCCGCTCCACCACGCGGGTGACGACCTCGCTCCACACGAGGGCGCCGGCGGCGATGACGTCGCGGCGCCCGGGGGCGAGGTAGCCCCAGGAGGCGCGCTGCTCGGCGGTGGAGTGGACGATCGCCTCGCAGGAGGTCAGGACGGCGTCGGGGCTCAGCTCGGCACCGTTCAGGGCCTGCGGGTCGAAGGCCTGAAGGCCCAGGGCGTGGGCGGTGACGGTGGTGATGGTGCCGGCCAGTCCGACCAGCTGCCCGGGGGCGGACAGGTCGACGACCCGTTCGGCGTCGTCCAGGAGGCCGCGCACCTCGGCGCGGGCGGCGGCCTCGGTCTCAGGGGTGACGCCGCCGGTCAGGAACCGTTCGGTGATGCGCACGCTGCCGGTGTCCAGACTGATGGCGGCGCTGGGGGCGTCCACGCCCAGGACCAGCTCGGTCGAGCCGCCCCCGAGGTCGACGACGAGGCGCGGCGTCTGCGCGCACTCGCTCCCCTCCCGCACTCCTGAGTCCTCTCCCCCGCGGGCTCCCAGGAGCGATCCGCTGAAGGACAGACGGGCCTCCTCCTGGCCACTGACGACCTCTGGCTCCACGCCCAGCAGCCGGCGCACACCGGTCACGAAGTCCTCCCGGTTGCGGGCGTCACGGGTGGCTGAGGTGGCCACGAAGCGCCGGACGGCCTCCCCGGGGGCGACACCCAGCTCGTCGCAGTCGGTGGCGTAGGCGTCCACGACCGTCAGCGTGCGCTCGAGGGCCTCGGGGTTGAGCACGCCGGTGCGATCCACGCCCTGGCCCAGGCGCACGATCTCGTTGCGGCGGCGTAGCACCTCCAGGCGGGGGCGGCCCGACCGATCACGGTCGGCCTCGGCGATGAGGAGGCGGATGGTGTTGGTGCCGCAGTCGATTGCGGCGACGCGGGTCATAGCGGAGGCCTCCTGGGCTGGGTCGGGATGGAGAGAACGGGACGGGTGGGAGCGCGTGACCTCACCTGACGGCTCAGGGGCGGCCCGTGAGGGATGCCTTGGAATCGTAAGGTACGGCCGCGAGGGACGCGCAAGCGCCCCAGCAGGCGATCGAGCTTGTCCCACACGGCCCGGTCGGTCAGCAGAGGCAGCGCTCAGGATCCCACAGTCCGCGCTCGCGCAGAACCTCCAGCGTGCAGTCGCCGATCGGGTTAACGCCGGGGCCGGCGGCCAGGGCGTGCCCGAGCAGGGCGTGGAGGCACTTGACGCGGGTGGGCATGCCGCCGGCGGAGACGCCGTCGATCTCGGGGACCTGCCCGAGCTCGGCGCGCCGGGCCAGGTAGTCGGCGTGGGCAGCGGCGTAGGCGGCGGCCAGCTCCTCGTCGGCTGCCAGGTCAGCGTTGAAGGTCTCCATGAGGTGCTCGGCCTCAAGGGTGGAGCAGCCCTTCACGGCTGCCGGGTGGGTGAGGTAGTAGCTGGTCGGGAAGGGGGTGCCGTCGTCGAGGCGCGGGGCGGTGCGCACCACGGTGGGGCGCCCGCACACGCAGCGGGCCGCGATGGACACGACGCCACGCGGTACCCGGCCCAGCTGGTCGGCCAGGGCGTCGAGGTCAGCCGACGTCACCGACTCCGTCACCTGCTCAGTGGCGTGTTCACTGGCTCGCTCACTGATCTGCTCGGGGGCAGGTGCATCGGTCGACTCGGTCCTCTGCGTCTCGGAGGTCGGGCTCACGGGGTCTCCTTCGTCTGCGGAGTGGCGGCAGGGCTCGGCGAGGTCTTGGGCGGATCCGTCGGCGCCTGGCTGGGCGAGCCGGTGGGCAGGCCCGTCTGGGTGGGGTTGAGGACCTTGCCGCCCGGGTCGTTCTTGGAGCCATCCTGCGAGGCCCCGTCGGCCTTGTCCTCGGTCTGGCCGGCGGCCTGCGCGGACTCCTTGAGCGTCTGGTACCAGGGGGCGCCCTGGGAGCCCTGGGTGGCTCCGCCGCTGGCGCCGGGCTGCTTGACGGAGTCGGCGCCGACGACGACGTAGCTGGTGTCCCCGGGCATGACGTAGCCGAGGCGCTCACGCACCTGGGCACGCACGTAGGTGTCGTCCTTCCACTGGGCCAACTCGTTCTCCAGGCTGGTGGAGGTGTCGGAGGCCTCCTTGATCTTGGCGACGACGGCGTCGTACTGGGCCTGCTGGGACAGGTAGGCGCGCAGCGAGGTGAAGACGACGACGAAGGCCAGCAGGCACACGACCGCCAGGGTGACGATCCGCGGTGGCAGGACCCGCTCGGGCGCCGTCGTCGGCAGCCCCTCGGGCTCGGAGGCGCCCGAGCCCGATCCGGGCGAGGAGGCCGCACGCTCGGTGGGGACCTGGCGGGGCCGAGCGCCGCGGGAGACGCGGCGCGTCCCGGACTGGCTGGAGGTGGGGCGGCGCGGAGTCATACGGGCATCCTGCCTCACTGGCGGGCCGGTGGAAGCGCACCCCACCGGGCGCGTTGCTCACGCTCCGGACCGCCCCAGAGCCTCGCGGACGCACGGTAGCCCTCGAGGACTGAGCCACAGGAGCAGCTCGCGAGCTCCAGGGTGCGTCCACGCGACGGCACAGATCTCGCGCCACACCACCTGCACCGTCTCAAACGCTCCGGGGCAGGCGGGAGGACCCGTCTGCCCCGGAGCGGGAGCGTGCGCCGTCGTCGAGCCGTTGTGTCAGTCAGCTGCTCGACGGCGGGAGGCCGCCTTCAGGCTCAGGCCTGGAAGCGGGGGAAGGCGCCGGCGCCGGCGTAGACCGCGGCGTCGCCGAGGGCCTCCTCGATGCGCAGGAGCTGGTTGTACTTGTTGACGCGCTCGCCGCGGGCGGGGGCGCCGGTCTTGATCTGGCCGGAGTTGGTGGCCACGGCCAGGTCGGCGATGGTGACGTCCTCGGTCTCACCGGAGCGGTGGGAGGTCATGGACGTGTAGCCGGCGCGGTGGGCCATCTCGACGGCCTCAAGGGTCTCGGTCAGGGAGCCGATCTGGTTGACCTTGACCAGCAGGGCGTTGGCGGCACCGAGCTTGATGCCCTTGGCGAGGCGCTCGGGGTTGGTGACGAAGAAGTCGTCGCCGACGAGCTGGACCTTGTCGCCGATCTTGTCGGTCAGGGCCTTCCAGTCGTCCCACTCGTCCTCGGAGAGCGGGTCCTCGATGGAGACGATCGGGAAGTCCTTCACGAGCTTCTCGTAGTAGTCCACCATGAAGGCGTTGTCGCGGGCCTCGCCCTCGAACTGGTAGGTCTTGGTCTTCTCATCGAAGAACTCCGAGGAGGCGACGTCCATGGCCAGGGCCACGTCCTTGCCGGGCTTGTAGCCGGCCTTCTCGATGGCCTCGACGATGAGCTCGAGGGCCTCGCGGTTGGAGTCGAGGTTGGGGGCGAAGCCGCCCTCGTCGCCCAGACCGGTGGACAGGCCGCGCTCCTTCACAACCGCCTTGAGGGCGTGGTAGACCTCGGCGCCCATGCGCAGGGCCTCACGGAAGGTGGGGGCGCCGATGGGGGCGATCATGAACTCCTGGATGTCCACGTTGGAGTCCGCGTGGGAGCCGCCGTTGAGGATGTTCATCATGGGCACGGGCAGGATGTGGGCGTTGGGGCCACCAACGTACTGGAACAGGTCCAGGCCGGCGGACTCGGCGGAGGCCTGGGCGGCGGCCAGGGAGACACCGAGGATGGCGTTGGCGCCGAGCTTGCCCTTGTTGGGGGTGCCGTCGAGCTCGATCATGAGCTGGTCGAGGCCGCGCTGGTCGGCTGCGTCGAAGCCGATGATCTCGGGGGCGATGACGTCGTTGACGTTGTCGACGGCCTTCTCGACACCCTTGGCGCCGTAGCGGTCCTTGTCACCGTCGCGCAGCTCGACGGCCTCGAAGGCACCGGTGGAGGCGCCCGAGGGGACGGCGGCGCGAGCGGAGGCACCGTCCTCCAGGAGGATCTCGACCTCGAGGGTCGGGTTGCCACGGGAGTCGAGGATCTCGCGGGCGTGAACGTTCTCGATGAGGGCCACTTGGTGCTCCTTGCTGAGGGGATCGTGATGAGGTCGTCGGCGTCGAGCACACTCGCGCGCGACTGCCGAATGCAGACCCAGCCTAGCGGGCCCGCCATCCCACCACGAGGGCCATGGTCCTGAGGAATGCACAGTGTTCACGCCCGGCGAGAATCACTGGACGACGCCGGGGCTCGCGCGGAAGCGCCAGAGGGCTCGCAGACCGAGCCCAGAGCCTCAGTGCGCGCTACGGTTCGTCTACACGAGCCGGGTACGTCAGGCGGGGCCGGCCCACCAGGTGGGCCCACGGCCGGTGCCGGTCGCGTCGGCCTCCTCCTGGACTCAGCCCTCGGACTGGTCGGCACCCTGGCCGCCCTCGCCGGCGCCGCCGTCGGCCTGACCGGGCTGCGCAGCACCGTCACCAGCGCCCTGATCGTCATTGGTCTGCCCCTCGGTCTGGCCGGGGTCGGCGGGCTGCTCGGCACCCTCCTGCGGGACGGACTGCTGGGGGACCTGCTGCTGTTGGGGTTGCTGCTGGCCGCCTTGCTGGGGGACCTGCTGCTGGGGCTGCTGCTGGCCGCCCTGCTGCGGCGTCTGCTGCTGTCGGGGGTCCTCCTGGGTCCACCACTCCGGAGCCTTGTCGGGGTAGCGCGGGGAGCGGTCGCCGGTGAGCGTGGCGCGCAGCTTGCTCAGGTCGGCGACGATGGCCTGAGCCTGGTCCTGCTGCTGACGAAGCTGGTTGAACAGGACATTGGCCCGCAGGTAGGCAAGTGTGCTCGCCTGGCGCGGCTCGAGGCCCAGCTGCTCCTTGGCCAGCTGCGCGATCTCCGCGTCAGTAATGGTGATGCCGTGAGCCTGGCCGACCTCCGTGATGAGGGGGGCCTCGATGAGGGCGCCGGCGATGTCCACCCGCGTCGGGGCCTTGCGCTCCTGCTCCGTCTGCTGGCCGGGCTTGGGCTCCAGCTCCTTGGCCACCACGTCGATGTCCTTCTCGGTCACGACGATGGAGTGGCTCGCCCCGTCCAGGCCGGTGTACTTCATGTCGGCCGCCTGCCCCGGGCGGTCGGTGCAGCCGGTGAGCGTCCCGACGGCGATGAGGAGTGCAGCGCCGACGGCGAGGACGCGCGTGCGTGCGGTGAGGCTTCGGGTCACGGTCTACTCCTGGAGGGGACGACGTCGGAGGGCGACATGGTGTCACAACGTTTCTGGCCCCTGACCTTACCGTTCCGCCCCCGACGACGCACGCAGCCCAGGCAGCACAGGCTGGACACGCCAGAAACCGTCCGCCATCCAACCAGACGTCACCTCTGACCTAATCCCGCTCATCCTTGAGCCCCACCCGCCTCAGCCCTGAGTCGGGCTCAGCGGCAAGTGCCAGCACTGTGGCCATCAGATCCGGGAACTGCTCATTGAGGTCATCAGTTCGAAGACGCACGAAACACCGGTTCCCCTCCATGCGGGTGCGGGTGATCCCAGCCGAACGAAGAACCTTGAGGTGATGGCTCAAGGTGCTCGGAGCTATGGGCGCATCCAGCTGACCCCACGCCCGTTCCTCACCATCACTGAGCAGCCGCACCAGTCCAAGGCGGATTGGGTCTGCCAGCGCATGCAGGACATCGGGGAGCTTCACCGTCTCAATATCCGGATGTGTCGCGCGAGCCATGTCTCGAGTGTACGCTCACCATATGATCGACATTCGTCGAACGTCGATCATGAATAGCCTGGGGATCACCACTTGCCCCCTCCTCAGCCACACCAATCACCTTCCAACACCCTCACCGCAAACCTGAGCACAAACACCCCAGCACCTCTCAACACTAACCAGCAATCGGAACGAGCCGCACCACCTCGCCAACATAGACATATTCACCCTGTCATCAGTCGAGCAACTCCCTGAACGAAATACACCACGAGCAAACAATATCAGCGATCAGTCAGCTGAAATACCAACCCTTCAACATTGGAGGCTACAATGACAAATCATTCAACTTCAAAAGCATCACGCCTCACTCTAGTGCTAGGCTTATGCGCTTTCATCGTCGGATGGGATTCAATGGTGGTCGCACCGATCACACCCACCATGATGGACGACCTGAATGCATCCAATCACATTGGTAGCCTACTTGTATCATCATACGCGCTCGCCTACTTCATATTCTCACCCCTGTTAGGCGCCCTGTCGGACAGGGTCGGCAGAAAAACCACCCTAGTTTCCGGCCTCACGATATTCAGTATCGGGACCCTACTGACAGGACTCACAACATCCTGGTGGCCAACCATAGCCATGAGATGCATCGCAGGGATAGGCGGAGGCGCGATCATGCCCTCCATATTTTCTCTCATAGGCGACAACACCCCACCGGAATCTCGAGGAAAAGCCATAGGAAACGTCATGGCCATGCTACTGGCCTCAACTGTCATCGGAGTACCCCTGGGAACCTATCTTTCGGATATCACATCCTGGCGATGGACTTTCGGAATTATAGCCGCAACCGGACTTACGGCAACCATAGCATCCATCACCACAGTCCCCAACGCCAAGCCCCCGCACGACAGTACTTCTTCTCCCGCTAAGACGGTAGCAGGAATGTTTAAAACAGCATTTCAAACCCCGGTCCTACTGACAACCTTAGGGGCAACATTCTGCTGGAACGCGGGATTGCAGACCATCTTCGCTAGCATTGGAAACTTTTACAGCCTACAACTAGGTCTCCATGAGAGAGAAATCGCCCTCGTAATACTCGGCGCTGGCATAGCAAGTGTTGCTGGATCTGTCACCGGAGGAAGATCCATCAGGAGAATCGGAATCAAACTGCTCATGCCTCTAACAGCTTCCGGAGCAGCTCTGAGCGTTGTCACACTCGTGCTAGGAACCCCTCATACGACCCCAGTTGTGCTGGCCCATATCGTATGGAGCTTCTGTATTGGTGCCGGCCAGCCAGCACTGACAACCCTGGCGGGCGAACTCAAGCCGAGTATTCGCGGAACTGCCATCGCCCTCAATGGCTCAACACAGTACGCCGCCATGTTTTTCGCATCAATCACCGGCGGCATCCTGGCCAAATCAACAGGAAACTACTTGCTTCCCGGAATACTATCAGCAGTATTCTCCGCATGCACTATGATCGCAATCCACACCACACTGCGCAGAGCAAGCTCTTTCCAGGAGGATTGATCCTGACATGCTCATCAAAGGCACCCATGTAAAAGTCCGGCGCCTCGCTGAGAAAATTTTATGGACACCTTGACGCGAGGCGCCCCGGCAGCCGCACAACCAACGCCACCCGGCCGTCACTCGTACCCATGCCCATAACGCCATCTCTTGATAGGAGTGAGACGCCGAACCCCGGACATCTTGTGCCGGTTGCATGACGTCTGCTCGCGTCCGGCCACTTGGGTTGATACGTGTTGAGCTCTCCTCAACACACCTCTCACGGATTCCAGCGCAGGCGAGAACGTCCACTCCAGATGAATCCGCGCCACCTGACCTTGAACAGTTCCAGCAACCGTCATACAGCCACAGCACCTACATCAAGGCATGCCCAGAGAGTGAAGCGGGCACAGGGCTGTCAGGTGCTCAGCCCTTCTTGTAGTTCTCCTTGAGGGAGTCAAGCAGGATGAGGGCCGAGTAGTAGTCGAGGCGGAAGGTGGAGGCCGGGGTGTAGGCCACCCGCCCCTGGGTCACCTGGGTCGCGGTGGAGAAAGTCGGGTCGTCGGCGACCTTCTGGCGGCTGGCACTGTCTGCGGCGACGATCACCCAGTTGTCACCAGGCAGCCCCGCCTGGACATTCTCGTTGGACAACTTGACGATGTCCTGCCGCTGCCCCTTGGAGGTATCGCCCTTCACCTCCTCGGGGATGTCGGCCATGGTGAACCCGAGAGAGGTCAGGATCTGAACCTGGGGAGACTCCGCGGTCAGGGCCGCGGCGCCACCGCCACCACCGCCGTAGACGATGAAGGCCGATGTCGTCCCCTCGGGAACAGTGATGGCCCCCTTGGTCGCAGACATGTGCGCGTCGTAGTCGGCGATCACCGTGTCCGCCTGCTGCTCGTTCCCTGTGGCCTGACCGATGGTGCGGGTGACGTCCTGCCAGGAGCGCCCGGTGTAGTCGACGACCAGGACCGGTGCGATGTCACGCAGTTGCTCGACCTGATCGGCCGCCGAGTCGCCACCGCTCTTGGCCACAACGATGAGGTCCGGCTCGAAGCCGGCCACCTTGGTGATGTCAACCGACTTGATCTCGTAGAGCTTCTCCACCTTCTGCTTCTTAGCCGCATCAGACCACTGGACGAAGAAGCCGGAATCGTCACTCAGGCCGTCGGTGTTAGAAGCCGTCACGGCTGAGGCCACCACTGGGGCTCCCACCGCCAGCAGCGAGCCGGTCAGGGCAATGGAGGTGGACACGATGCGCTGGGGCTGCTCGGACAGGGCGAGGTCGCCGTCGTCGGTCTTGACGGTGCGGGGCCATCCCTGGGATCCCGACGACGCCGAGCCGCTGGAGCCGGCCGAGCCTCTGCCGCCGGAGCGTCCGCACGCGGCCAGGCCCAGAGACACGACCCCGGTCAGGGTCGCAGCCAGGAGCCGCCGCCGTCCGATGATGAGACGCGGGAACGTATTCATCGCAGTCCTTCCCGTGGATGGCCTCACGACCAGAGGAGATCTACGATCTCCATCGCAATCGCGCTTTAAGTGTGCCTAACCTAAATCCGACCTCATGGTGGGTCAACGCCCTATCCAGTAGGTGGGAACCGAATAGGCCCGTCCGTCAGCGGCGCTTGCGGTAGGTGGTGGCCTCGGTCTCGTAGGCGGCAGCACCCTCGACGACGACATGCAGGAGCACCTCGGCCCACCGCACGACCTCCTCGCCGGACAGGGCCGCCCCACCCATGCGATTCGTGCCCGGCGCGGGCACCACGATGGTGCGCGTAGCTGGCTTCAGCACGGTCCCCGGGTAGAGGCGCGTGACCTTCATACGCGCCGACTCGGGCAGATCCACCGGCGCGAAGCGCACCGACTTGCCCTGGGCGACGATCTCACGCACCCCCAGCTCAGCGGCCAGGGCCCGCAGCCGCGCCAGCGCCGCCAGGCGGGCGGTCGCCTCGGGCACCGGCCCGTAGCGGTCGGCCAGCTCCTCCAGGACGTCGTCGACCTGCTCCCCCGAGCGCGCCGCCGCGAACTTCGTGTACGCCTCCAGCCGCAGACGCTCGTGGGGGATGTAGTCCTCGGGGACGGTGGCGTCCACAGGCAGCTCGATGCGCAGCTCGACGTCCTCGTCGTCGCCCTCCTCGAATCCGACGGCGTCGGCCCCGGCCCTGCCGGAGCGGGCCAGGGCCTTCTTGTAGGCGGAGACGGCCTCGGAGACCATGCGCACGTACAGGTCGAAGCCGACCCCGGCGATGTGCCCGGACTGCTCACCGCCCAGCAGGTTGCCCGAGCCGCGGATCTCCAGGTCCTTCATGGCCACCTGCATCCCGGCCCCCAGGTCGGTGTTGGTGGCGATGGTGCGCAGGCGCTCCAGGGCCATCTCGGTCAGCGGCTTGTCGGACGGGTAGAGGAAGTAGGCGTAGGCCCGCTCACGGCCGCGCCCCACGCGCCCGCGCAGCTGGTGGAGCTGGGACAGGCCCATGCGGTCGGCGCGGTCGACGATGAGGGTGTTGGCGTTGGAGACGTCCAGCCCCGTCTCCACGATCGTGGTGCACACGAGCACGTCGGTCTCCTTGCGCCAGAAGGAGTCGATGACCGCCTCCAGCTGGTGCTCGTTCATCTGCCCGTGGGCGGTGGCCACGCGCGCCTCGGGGACCAGTTCGGCCAGGCGCGCGGCGGTGGCGTCAATGTCCTCGACCCGGTTGTGGACGAAGAACACCTGTCCCTCGCGCAGCAGCTCGCGGCGGATCGCGGCGGAGACCTGCTTGGTCTCGTAGGCGCCCACGTAGGTGAGGATCGGGTGGCGGTCCTCGGGCGGGGTTGCCAGGGTGGACATCTCACGCAGGCCGGTGACCGCCATCTCCAGGGTCCGCGGGATCGGGGTGGCCGACATCGACAGGACGTCCACGTTGGTGCGCAGCGCCTTGAGGGTCTCCTTGTGCTCCACCCCGAAGCGCTGCTCCTCGTCGATGATGACCAGACCCAGGTCCTTGAACCTCACCTGGCCGGTGATGAGGCGGTGAGTCCCCACGACGACGTCGACGCTCCCCTTCTCCAGCCCCTCGAGGACCTTGGCGGACTCGGCGGCGTCCTGGAAGCGGGACAGGGCCCCCACGGTCACCGGGAAGCCGGCGTAGCGCTCGGTGAAGGTCTCGGCGTGCTGGCTCACCAGGAGGGTCGTGGGCACCAGGACCGCGACCTGCTTGCCGTCCTGGACGGCCTTGAAGGCGGCGCGCACGGCGATCTCGGTCTTGCCGTAGCCGACGTCGCCGCACACGAGCCGGTCCATCGGCTGGGCCTTCTCCATGTCGGCCTTGACCTCGTCGATGGTGGAGAGCTGGTCGGGGGTCTCGGTGTAGGGGAAGGCCTCCTCCAGCTCGGTCTGCCAGGGGGTGTCGGGGCTGAAGGCGTGGCCGGTGGTGGCGGCGCGGGCGGCGTAGAGGCGCACGAGCTCGCCGGCGATCTCGCGCACGGCCTTGCGGGCCTTGGACTTGGTCTTGGCCCAGTCGGCGCCGCCCATCTTGCTCAGGGCGGGGCTGTCGCCGCCGACGTACTTGGTGACCTGGTCCAGGGCGTCGGTGGGCACCAGGAGGCGGTCGCCGGGCTGGCCGCGCTTGGAGGGCGCGTACTCGATGACGAGGTACTCGCGGGTGGCCGAGGAGCGGGCCCCGCCCACGGTGCGCCGGCTCAGCTCGATGAAGCGCCCCACCCCGTGCTGGGCGTGGACCACGAGGTCCCCGGCGTGCAGGGACAGGGGGTCCACAGAACGGCGGGCGCGGCGGGCCGGCAGGCTGCGGCGCTCGCGAGGGCCGGCACTGGCCCGCCCGGTGAGGTCGGACTCGGCGATGAGGGCCAGGCGCAGTCCCTCGGCGAGGAAGCCGTGGCCGGCGCTGGCCTGGGTGACGCGCACGACGCCGTCACCCGGTCCCGCCGGGGAACCGGCCGCAGCATCAACTGCGACGTCGACGGCGGCTGAACCGTCCGCCTCGCCGACCGTGTCCTCAGTGGAGACGGCAGGGTCAGGGGCCCAGTCGCCGTCGCGGCCGAGCTCGGCAACCTCGGAGAGCTGGTCGACGATGCGGGCGGGGACGTCGCCGTCGCCCAGGAGCTGGGCCATGCGCCGGCCGGGTCCGGGGCCGTCGGTGGCGACGACGACGGTCCAGCCCTGACGGGCCAGCAGGCCCAGGTCGGCCACGGCTCGTTCGAGCTCACCGCGGTAGGTGCGCGGGTCGCTCAGGGGCAGGCGGGTGGTCTCGGGTCCGGCGGCCAGGGCGGTGAAGGACCACCAGCCGCGGTTGGTGGACAGGGCCAGGGCCCGGGCCTCGGCCAGGTGGGCGAAGGCGGCGGCGGACAGGTCGACGGGGACCGTGCCGCCGGAGGCCGCCGAGGTCCAGGCGGCGGCGAGGAACTCGCCGGTGGTGGCGGTGAGGTCCTCGGCGCGCTTGCGCACCCGCTCGGGCTCCAGGAGCACCGTGAGCCGGTCACCGATGAGGTCGAGCAGCGGGACCATGGCGTCGACCAGGACCGGGGCGAGGGACTCCATGCCCTCCACGGCGATGCCCTGGCTGATCTTCTCCAGCATGTCGGCGGCGCCGGGGACGGCGTCGGTCAGGGCGGCGGCGCGCTGGCGGACCGTGTCGGTGAGGACCAGCTCGCGGCAGGCGGTGGCGGTCACCGCGCCCAGCGCTTCGATGGTGCGCTGGTCTGCGACGGCGAAGGAGGAGACCTCATCGATCTCGTCACCGAAGAAGTCCACGCGCACCGGCCGCGGCTCGGAGGGCGGGAAGACGTCGAGGATGCCGCCGCGCACGGCGTACTCTCCGCGGGACTCGACCATGTCGACGCGCGTGTAGGCAGCGGCCTCCAGACGGCGGGCGGTCTCCTCCAGGCCCACGTCCAGACCGGGGGCCAGATGGACGGGCTCGAGCTCACCGAGCCCTGCGATGACGGGTGCGAGGAGGGCGCGCACGGGGACGACGAGGACGCGGATCGCCCCGCCTTCCTCGGGGTGGGCCAACCGGCGCAGGACGGACAGGCGCTGGGCGACGGTGTCGGCGCGCGGCGAGAGCCGCTCGTGAGGCAGGGTCTCCCAGGCGGGCATGACGGCCACGTCCTCGGCCGGCAGGTAGCTGCGCAGGGCCACAGCGGTCTCCTCGGCCTCGCGACCGGTGGCGGTGACGACCAGTAGGGGCGTACCGGAGGCGGCGCTGGCGTCAGCGTCCTTCCTCCCGACGGTGGCCCGCTCGGCTGTTTCGGCGTCGTCGCCGGCCACCCGGTTGACGCCCTCCTCGCCCAGGGCCATGGCGGCCAGGACGGCTGGCCGGGCGCCCGGGGCGACGACGAGGCTGCGGTCGGAGCGCGAGCGGGAGGAGGCGGCGCGAACGGTACGGGCGATGTCGGCGTCGGCGAGCAGCGGAGGCAGGAGCGCAGTCAGAAGCACGGCCGCGAGTCTAGTGACTCCCTGTCCCGTTACCACCGGCGGAGTGGATGGCGGAGCGGGCGGCCTGGCCGGTGAAGGCACTGCGGGACCAGTCCCGACTGCGAATCCGGTTCCAGGGATTGTCGTGCCCGGCGACGACGCCCACGCCCCCGCCCGCGGTGTTGTTACGGCTCTCCAGCAGGACCGAGACCTGCGCCGAGGCAGCCATCCCGGCGATGAGCCACACGACGGTGCCGACCTGGGTGATAAAGGCGACCGTCCCGTAGGCCGGGATGAGACTGAGCAGGGCGACCTGGGCGGGGTTGGAGCGCTGGACGAGAGCCCGGCCCAGGTAGACCACCAGCCCCGCCATGAGGAGTACCACGGGGATCCAGCCGAAGCGCAGCGCCGTCAGCAGCAGATGGTTGTCGATGGAGCTGTAACCGCCCCAGGCCACTGAGCCCCCCGACTTCTGGTAGGCCGAGGACAGCCCGAGCGGATTGAGCTGGCGCACCAGGACGAGGATGTCGCCCCGGTAGCCGGCCGAGTCCTCCTGCTCGCGGCCGGCCGAGTCGAAGACACCCAGGACGTAGGGCAGCAGGACACTGCCCACACCGACCAGCACCGTCAGAAAGCCCATCCGCCACAGGGCGGGGATATTGGTGTGCACCTGCATGAGGCTGAGGATGACGGCGATGACGGCGCACGCGATCGCCGAGCGGGAGAAGGTCGGGATGGTCGCCCCCAGGACCAGGGCGCCGGCCGCGATCCGGTAGCCCGGCCTCCAGCGCGTCGCCAGGATGAGGGGAATCCCCGCCGCCAGGCACACCCCCAGGGCGATGGGGTGGCCGAAGGCCCCCTCGACGCGGGTGAAGCTCCCCCTCGCCAGCGGCGGGGACCACTCCTCGTAGAGGTTGTTGTGGATGGTGATGTAGCTGAAGGGGTTGATGGTGGTGACGGCCTCGAGCAGCGCCAGCACGGACACCGCGATCCACACGATCGCCAGGACCTCGGCCATGCGCCGCAGCCCGAGCCGCTCCACGAGCAGCCTCCCGGCGAGGTAGGCCGGCATGGCCCCGAAGACGACGTCGGACAGGACGTAGTTGAGCGGCGAGCCCGCGGCGACGGACAGGCCCACCAGCCCCCAGGCGGTGGCGACCATGAGGTCCCCGCTGGTCAGACGCCACGAGAAGCCGGGCAGGAGGGCGACGATCACCAGGAAGCAGGCCAGGGTCGCCGGGGGCACGTTGGGCTGGACGGGGATCATCACCCACACCGGCACGAACCCGATGGCGCACATGACCAGCCCCGCCCCGACGATGGGGCGGCGGTGGATGCGGTCGGCCACGAAGGTGACAACGGCCAGGGCGGCGGCCACCATGGGGAGGACGATGAACAGGGTCCTGGCGAGGGACATCGTTCCTCCCTTGTGTCATCGTGCGTCATGGTGGCTGATTCGGTGGACGAGTGGATCGTCGATGGCGTCTCCGGGGGCCGGAGAGAGGCCGTGGGAACTGCCCGAGAAGATTCTGGGAGCGCCTCCGGCGTCCTGACCAAGATCAGGCGAGGCCGGAAGAAGTCCGACGTCGTCGGCCGTTCCCAGCCGGCTCCGGCGTCTTCTTCACCGCGTTGGCGGGAGTCCTGAGGGCCCTCACCCGCGCCGCACGGCTCCGGTGAAAGACTCACCACAGCATGCGGCCCCGTGCGACGGAAGAATCCCAGCGTGGCCGGGGGCGCAGGGAAGGCTACTACAGTCATCGAGACCTGAGCGTGATCTTACAGTTAAGGTTGGGTCGTAGCCTTTCAGCATCCGTCGGGTCCTCGGATCCGTCGGGCCGCCGGAACCGACCAGCCCCAGATCAGATGAGGAGCAGCGTGCAGCCTTCGCAGATCCTTCACGCCATCCGCAGGAATCTCGTAGCCTGCCTCGTCATCCTTCTCGTATGCACCCTGGCCGGGCTTGGGGTGGCCCTGTCGACCAAGCCGGAGGCGGTGGCGACCACGACCCTGGGCATCCAGCCCAAGTCGAAGGAGACCCCCTCCTTCTCAACCCAGGCCAAGGACCTCATGCCCACCCTGGTGGAGCTCTCCACGAGCCCGAAGGTCCTGGATCCGGCCGCTACCTCACTGAAGATGAGGACCACTGACCTGTCTGACTCGCTGACAGTCACCAACCCGCCCGAGACCCTGGTCCTGACCATCACCGCCAAGGCCGACAGCAGACAGAAGGCCGTCAACATCGCCCAGGCGACGGCGGCATCCCTCAACAAGGAGCTCTCCTCCGGCGACCTGCTGGGTAAGGAGGCCCTAGGGATGACGACGAGCACCACCTCGCCGGCCACCCCGGCCAACACCACGATGGAGCGCCCCGGCGCCCGCGCCTCGGCGATCTCCGGTCTGCTGCTGGGCCTGCTGGCCTCGGTCTCCTACGCCATGTTCCGCCACCGCCGCGACAGCGGTCACAGCGCCGGGCAGAGCGGCGAAGGCGGAGCCGGGCAAGCGGCGGCCGCTCTGCGGGCCCTCCGTCAGAAGCTGGCCGCCCTGCTGCAGCCGAGTCCCGCCCCGGCGCAGCCCCAGATGCAGTCGCAGGACCCTTACCAGTACCAGCAGTTCCAGCCCCAGGCGCAGTCCCCGGTTCCGACCTCCCCGGAGGCCTCCTTCTCCCACGCCCCTGAGCCCACCCAGGCCGGGACCATGGCGCCCCAGTCCGTCTCAGCGCCGATGCCCTCACCCGCCACGGCCCCCTTGGCTCCTTCCATGACATCGGGAGGCTCGTCGAGCTCGGCCCCGCCGGTACCGGTGTCCCAGCCGACGGCATCGTCCGCCGCGGCCCCGGGCTTGTCCGCGCAGCAGACGCCCGAGCAGACCGCCGCGATGCCTGCAGTGTCCGCGCCGCTCTACTCCCCGGCCCGGTCCTCCGTCCCGGCGCCGGCCCACGCCCCCCTGCCGACGCCGTCCTCCGTGTCCCCGGTGCCGTCCTCAGGGTCCTCAGTGGCTTCGATGGGATCGGCAGCATCAATGGCCTCGGCGTCGTCGGCCTCGGCCTCCACACAAGGCTCATTCACCTCCGGCACCTCCTCGGCCACGTACCAGCAGCAGAGCCGCGAGAACACTTCCGCCGCCCCGACCGGAGCCACCTCGAGCGGGTCGTCGTCCGAGCCGGCTCCGTCCTATACGCACGCCCCGCTGCCACCGCCGCCGCCCATGCCCTCGGACCTGACGGTGCCGGCCTCCCCCTCGATCGCGGTGCAGCAGTACGCCTCCGCTCCCGCCTCCGGCAGCCACCGCTCCCCGGGGCCGCCCGACGCCCCCGCCCGACGCAGCAGCACCGCTCTTCCCACCGCCCCGCCTCCGTCCATTCAGCCCAGTCAGCAGATGGCCTCGGCGTCGTCAGCGGCCTCTGCGGCGACGGCCCGGCGCAATGCGCAGCCGCCAGGCCGCTCCTGGTAGGACGGCCGCCCACAGCCGTCCACCAGCCGCCGGTCGCGCCAGGGCGGGCCCGATGCCTCTCGCATCGGGCCCGCCCTGTTCCTGTTCTCGGCGTGCTCCTCGCTCAAGTCGTCGGCCGGGGCACCATGACCCGCCGCAGGCGTATCACCTGGTGCTGGCCCGGGTCCGCCGGCTCAGTTGTCCTCGTCGTTCTCCTCGGAGTCCCCGGCCTTCCCAGCGTTCTTGGCGTTCTTGGCGTCCTTCGCGCCATTCGCAGCCTTGGAGACCTTGACGCTCTGGGTCTGCGCGGTGATCGTGTTACCGCTGGGGTCGGAGACCACGAGACGGTAGGTGTGCTCGCCGGCCGGGCAGCCGGTGTCCTCCAGGGTGTGGGAGGACAGCGCCCAGCGGGTGTCGCCGATCTTCTCGGTGGCCACCGGCGTGGTCTCGTTGTCGCGATAGAGGCTGTAGGTCAGTGTCGGGTCATCGCGGTCCCAGGTGGCGGTGAAGGAGACCTTGACCGAGCCCGACATCGTCGCCTCGGCCTTGGCACCCAGGGTCTCGGCCTTGCCCTCGGGCGGCAGCGTGGGCTGGCCCGCACGTCTGGGGTAGCGCACGATCCCCTGCTGGACCTTGCCGTCGGCCTCGATGAACTCGCCCACCATGAGGACGTACTTGTCGGTGACGTCAACCTTGTAGGCGGCCTGGAACGCACGCGTCACCTTGCCCGCCTCCAGGTCCGGGTACCAGCCGACGATCGTGGGGCTCTTGTAGCCCGACGTCGACCAGTCCTGGTAGCCATCGACGACCCCCTGGTGGCGAATGGTGATGTCGGGGCTGTTGGTGAAGGCCATTGCCCGCGCGTACAGGGGATGAGAGCCGTCCTTGCGCACCTCGGACATGTTGGGGAAGCCGTAGATGGTCTCACAGGAGTGGGCGTGGCCGACCGTGTAGACCATCTCCTTGGTGGGCGCGATCCCGTAGGTGTCGCCGTGGCAGGGCTCGAGCCAGATGAGGTTGCCGTTCCAGTCCGCCTTGAAGCTCCCCTCGAGGTTGGCCTCATCGAGGCGACCGACGGAGGAGTAGGCGGTGGCGTAGAAACCGTCGTTGTCGACGGCTATGTCGAAGATGGCGGCGTTCTGGCCAGCCGTGCGCACGGTGTCGTTGACGGGCATGGGCAGCATCTCACCGGTGGAGGCGCTCAGGAGCGCCATCCCGTAACCGGGCTTGCTCGAGCCGTTGACCGAGGAGAAGGAGCCGCCGATGACGACCTTGGAGTGGTCCGGGGAAACCTCGATCGCATAGACCTGGGCGTTGGGTCCCTCCGCGGAGGCGGTCCAGTCCGTGAGCTCGCCGGTGGAGGCCTTGAGGGCGGCCAGCCGGACCCGCTGCTGGCCGTTGACCTTGGTGAAGTAGCCCCCGGCGTAGAGGGTGTCGCCGGCCACCGCGATGTCCTTGACGGTCGTGCTGAACACGGGACGGAAGGAGGAGATGAGGGTTCCGTGCCCCTGAGAGATGTCGAAGGCGGCCAGCCGGCTGTGCGACTCGTCGTCGACTCTGTCGAACTCCCCGGCGACGTAGAGGGTCTTGCCGTCCTCGGAGACGGCCAGGCTCCGGCCCGCGCCGTTGAGGCTGGGAGCGAAGTCCTCGATGAGCTGCCCGGTGTTGATGTCGTAGGCCAGGATGTTGGAGCGCGGAACCTCCTGCTGTCCCTTGGGCGCCTCGGCCGGGCGGGCGGTCTTGAAGTCGCCGACGACGTAGACCACATCGCCGACGACGAGCTGGCCCCAGGCGACGCCGTCGATCTGTGCGGTCGGCAGGGGCGCGGCTGTGTACGGAGGCTCCTGGGACGACTGGCCGGTCGGCTCGGAGCCCTGGCCGGCGGCGCCTGCGTCGTCTCCGGCCTCACCTTGACCGTTGTCGTGTCCAAAGCCGGCATCGGCGTTGACCTCGCCCTGATCCTCCGCCGCCGACACCGGTGCGGCGGGGGTGAGGGCAACCATGAAGGCGAGGAGGAGCGGGAGGAGGGACAGGATGATGAGGACGCGGGGGGTGTGGGAGCGACGTTGCACGGGAACCTCCGGGAGATATGGCTACGAATGTGCACGCAGGTCGGTGGTACGTCGACGGTATGGCGGTTGTGTATCGGCGGCATACAAAGGAATGTGTTCGGTACGCGCCGTCATTCGACTACCGACAACCTTGGATTAATTTAACCGGTAGAGCGCGTTATGACAGGGGGCGCGCCCCGTACGAGCAGGACCCTGAGTGATGGCGGTCCCGCAGCGCTCAACCGCTGAGTAGGATTGCAATGCAATCGTTATCGACTTGGTGATGTCACTGTATCGCCAAGAACTATCTCGCCGTGATGGGCAGCACTGCCCATCACGTCCTCGCCTTCGCACCTGATGACGCGGATCTGAGCTCCCGGAGTGGACGTCGGGCCGTCAGGTACGAGAACGGGCCCCTCGCCGAGCCCTGGGAGGGGCTCCGACGAGGGGCGGGCGCACAACGGTGCGCAACAGCACGGAGCGGGCGGGCCGGTACTGGCCCAGTGCCGGCCCGACTCCGACCTCAGTCTCCGGGAACGCCGACGGTGTCGAAGAGCGAGGCGACCGAGCCGTCGTCGAAGACGGCCTTGATGGCCCGGGCCAGCAGCGGCGCGATCGGCAGGACCGTCAGCTTCTCGAAGCGCTTGCCGGCGGGGATCGGCAGGGTGTCGGTGACGATGACCTCGCGCGCGCCGCAGGTCGACAGACGGTCGACGGCCGGCCCGGAGAGCACCCCGTGGGTCGCGGCGACGATGACGTCCTTGGCGCCGGAGTCCAGCAGCACCTGGACGGCCTTGGCGATCGTGCCTCCGGTGTCGATCATGTCGTCGACCAGGACGCAGGTGCGTCCCTCGACGTCGCCGACGACGCGGTTGGCCACGGACTCGTTGGGGCGGGTGACGTCGCGGGTCTTGTGGACGAAGGCCAGCGGCGTGCCGCCGAGCTGGTTGGCCCAGCGCTCGGCCACCCGGATGCGGCCGGCGTCGGGTGAGACCACCGCGGTGTTGGCGGGGTCGACGCGGGTGCGCACGTAGTCCACGAGCACCGGCTGGGCCCACAGGTGGTCCCAGGGGCCGTCGAAGAAGCCCTGCTCCTGAGAGGTGTGCAGGTCCACGCTCATGAGGCGGTCGGCGCCGGCGGTCTTGTAGAGGTCGGCCACGAGGCGGGCGCTGATGGGCTCACGCCCCAGGTGCTTCTTGTCCTGGCGGGCGTAGGGGAAGAAGGGAGCCACCACGGTGATGCGCTTGGCGGAGGCGCGCTTGAGGGCGTCGACCATGATGAGCTGCTCCATGAGCCAGTCGTTGACGCGGTCGCCGTGGGACTGCACGACGAACACGTCGCAGCCGCGCACCGACTCGTTGAAGCGGACGTAGGTCTCCCCGTTGGCGAAGTCGTAGGCCGTGGAGGACAGCACCTCGGTGCCGAGCTCGCTGGCCACGTCCTGGGCGAGCTCGGGATGGGCGCGCCCGGAGACGACGACCAGCCGTTTCTCACCCTTGGTAATGATGCCCGTCATGACGTGGTTCCCTTCTCACGGCCGGTGCGGCCCTCGGTGTGATTGTTGGAGACGGAGGTGGAGGCAGGTGGCCGGTTCGGCTGAGACCGGCGGGCCGATGAGTTCATGTGTCAGCCCTGGGCGCCGCCGGCGTCGAGCTGGCTGAAGGGTGCGACGACGCAGCCGGCCGGGATGACGGCGTCGGTGAGGATCGCATAGGCGCCCACGCGGGCGCCCTGACCGATCCGGGTGGTTCCGCGCACGAGGGCGCCCTGCTCGAGGGTGACGTCCTGGGCGAGCTCGGCGGTGACGTCCACCCAGGTGGAGGACGGGTCGACGACGCCGACGCCCTGGGCCATCCAGTCGCGCAGGATGCGACGGTTGAGCTCGGCGCCGAGGTCGGCGAGCTGGGCGCGGTCGTTGCAGCCCTCGACGAGCCAGTGGTCGGTGACGACCAGCGCACTGGTGGACCGGCCCGCCCGGTGAGCGTGGGCGACGACGTCGGTGAGGTAGACCTCGCCCTGGTCATTGTCCGTGCCCAGGGTCGCCAGGGCGGCGCGCAGGTGGGCGGCGTCGAAGACGTAGACGCCGGCGTTGATCTCGCGGATGGCGCGCTGGGCCTCGGTGGCGTCGCGCTGCTCGACGATGGCCGAGACGGTGCCGTCGGCCTCGCGCACGATGCGCCCGTAGCCGCTGGGGTCATCCAGCTCGGTGGTCAGCAGGGTGACGGCGTCACCGCGCTCGGTGTGCTGGGCCAGCAGGGCCTGGAGGGTGGCGGTGTCCAGGAGGGGAACGTCCCCGCTGGTGACGACGACGGGGCCGGTGAGGTCCTCGGGCAGGGAGGCCAGGCCGCAGGCGACGGCCCGTCCGGTGCCGGGGACCTCGTCCTGGTCGGCCGGTACGGCGTCGGGGGCGACCTCGGCGAGGTGGGCGACGACGGCGTCGCGCTCGTGGCGCACGACGACGACGAGATGCTGGGGCTCGAGCCCCCTGGCGGCGGTGACGGCGTGGTCCACAAGGCTGCGACCGCCAATCCGGTGCAGGACCTTGGGGGTGACCGATCGCATACGAGTTCCCTTGCCTGCGGCCATGACGATGACGGCAGCGGGTGCGGTGGGGGTCACGTGTCCTCTTCTCACAGGTTCGCGCCCGGGCTCCCGACGGATCCGGCTTGCGACCGGACGGAGACGGGGACGGACTCCTACGGTTTCTGATCTGGTACGGATGGACGGACGGGATGGCGCGCGACCCGCAGGCGGCCAAAGGGCCAGCCGATGGGAGTGAGAGCGAGGGAACCCCAACACCCTCATGCTACGCCGCTCCGCCCCCAGGATTCGAACCCGGGCCTCAAGGCTCCAAAGGCCTGCGTGCTGCCGCTACACCAGGGCGGAAGGATGCGTCCCAGCCCCCCAGTCGAGTCTCGAGGGGCGCGATGCCGGGACAGTCTCTCACGTCCCGGTCGTGCTCGGCACCTTCGACGCAACTCAGTCCCCCCGCGCACCCCGACACGGCCTGCTGCAGCTCAATGCCGTTGCGTACTCGCTCACAGGCACCCATGCCAATGCTGAGGCAGGCGGGGCGATGCCACACTCATCGGACTTCGCAGTCGGGCGGGGCCTCTCCCCCTCCCTCCTCGCCCGCTCCTCACCGGCCGGCGGCAGTGAGGCTCATCGAGCTCGACGGACTGCGAGGACTGGCCGCCGTCGTCGTGCTCATCCACCACATCCTGGAGACCGTGCCGGCGCTGGCCGAGGTCGGCGCTCGCCCCGGTGTCGTACCCACCGGGACGTTCAACCGGATCCTGACCCAGAGCCCGCTCCACCTGCTGTGGGCCGGCCACGAGGCCGTTCTCATCTTCTTCGTCCTGTCCGGGGTCGCCCTGACCTACCCGGTGGCCCGTCGGCACGCCCAGGGGCGGCGCTTCGACTGGGTCGACTACGCCCCCCGGCGATTCGTGCGCCTGTGGCTGCCGGCGGCGGCCTCCACCACCTTCGCGGTCATTGCGATGCTGCTCGTTCCGCGCTCGGCCAATCCGGCACTGGGCCATTGGATGACCGTCACCCACCCCACGGGTCTCGATGCGCGCCAGATGCTCATGGAGTACCTGCTCATTCCCAAGCACGCCTACCGCAACACGGTCCTGTGGTCGCTTCACGCCGAGGCGATCTTCTCCTTCGTGCTCCCCCTGATGATCCTCGGGGTCGCGCTGTGCGCCCGGTGGCGGCTCTCCTGGTTGCCAGTGGCGGCCGCCCTGGCCGTGCCGGTCATCACCGCCAGCCCCGGCTCGGGCAGCTACCTGCCGGTCTTCACCGTCGGCGCGGTCATGGGCTGGGCCTGGGGGCACAACTCCTCCCCCGTGCCAGACAGCCCCCGCTCCTGGGCGACGGCGCAGGCCCTGATCTGCTTGCTGCTCATCACTCTGGCCTGGTGGCCGGGGATGGAGAGCCACGCGGCTCAGCGCGTCGCCAACGCGGTCACCCTGGCGGCGGCCGCCTACCTGGTTCACCTCGTGGTGCGGGCCGGGGCCCTGCGCGGCCCGTTGCGCTCGCGCACGGTGCAGTACCTGGGGCTCATGTCCTTCTCCCTCTACCTGGTGCACGAGCCGGTGGTGGTCTCTCTGCGGCTGCTGACGCAGTCGATCTCGCCGTGGTGGCTGCTCGTCCTGGCCCCGGCGGCCTCGGCGCTGCTGACCTGGATGTTCCAGCGCTACATCGAGGCCCCCAGCCACCGGTTGGCGAGGCGCACCGGAGCCCTGGCCTCGGCGCGCCTCGCCCAGTGGTCCGAGCGTCGTCGAGCCGGCCGTCAGGTCAGCCGGGTCGGCAGGGGGTGAGGTCATGGCCGCCAAACGCACACGCATGAGCGCCAGCGAGCGGCGCGAGCAGCTCATCGCCGTGGCCCGCGGGCTGTTCGCCGAGCGCGGCTTCGACGCCACCAGCGTCGAGGAGGTGGCCGCCCGGGCCCAGGTCTCCAAGCCGGTGGTCTACGAGCACTTCGGCGGCAAGGAGGGCCTGTACGCCGTCGTCGTCGACCGGGAGATCACCACGATCTCGGCCGCGATCTCCTCAGCGATCACCGACCCGGCCACCAGCCCCGTCGCAGCCCCTCGCGCACGGCCCGACGCCGGCCACGAGGGCCCGCCCCGATCGGGGACGTCCGGCTCGGCCTCGCGGATCGCCGAGAGGGCCGCCCTGGCCCTGCTGACCTACATCGAGGACTCCCCCGACGGGTTCCGCATCCTCTCGGCGGGCTCGGACCGCGCCGCCGGCACCTACTCCACGCTGCTGGCCGACGTCGCCATCGAGGTCTCTGGAATCCTCGCCTCGCAGTTCGCGGCCCACGATCTCGACCCGCGTACGGCGCCGCTGTACGCCCAGATGCTGGTGGGCATCGTGGCCATGCCGGCCCAGTGGTGGCTGGAGAACCGCTCGATGAGCAAGGAGGAGGTGGCCGCCCACATGGTCAACCTCGCCTGGAACGGCCTGCGCGGCATGAAGGCCAGGCCCACGCTCCACGCCGGATCAGCGGACACCGAAGGGTCCGCGGCCCAGGTGACCGGCCCCGACTCAGGCGATCCGGCGGGCTCAGGCGGGCACGACGGTACCACCGCCACGTCCTGACCGGGGCCGCCGTCCGACTCAGGACTACCCGACCTGACTCCCGTCAGGTTCATCACGTCCCCATCGATCGGCCGTCCTGCGAGCACGAGCATTCTTTGAGTATCGAGACCTAGTGGGGGCTGAGAAGTGCCCAGGAACGAGGTGATTCACTTCCCGCGCCCGGCTCGTGCCCGGATGGGCACGCTATTCTGTTGCTCCCGCAATCACCGAAACGGAACCCATGGACCCGGAAACCCTCATCATCGCGCTGCGCAAGAACGCAGTCCTCGTGGTCATGCACGTCGTGCTGGGCGCCATCATCGGCCTGGTCTTCGGCCTGCTGACGCCGGCGCAGTACACCTCCACGGCGAACGCGAACCTCAGCGTGGAGAACAGTGAGGCCAACCCCACCAACACCTTCAACTACCTGACCTCCATCATGCCGACGCTGGTGGAGATCGGGACCTCGGAGAGCACCTTCGCGGATGTCTCCAAGTCCACTGGGATCAGCCAGCAGGAGCTGCGCAAGTCCGTCTCGGTGACGAGCAAGACCGGCACCACACTGGTGGAGATCCGCGCCACCAGCACCGATCCCGAGCGCGCCCACCGGATCGCCGAGGCCGAATTGTCCGCCCTGGACACGGTGGCCCGTGATCTGTCCAACTCCGGGCAGCCGGGGAACACAACCGCGACCCTCAAGGTGGTCGACTCCCCCGCGACCCCCACGTCGCCCTCGAGCCTGTCGGCCGTGTCCACCGCGCTCATCGGGGCCGCCATCGGCCTGGCCGCCGGCGCCGTCATGGCCATCCTGCTGTACTTCCTGAGCCAGAAGAACCCGCAGGACAAGGTCGAGGACCCGCTGCTCATCATCGGGCGCCGTCGCTCTCGGGAAGACTCCTGACCGGCCGTGGCCCAGTCCTTGCCGCCGGTCCCCGCTCACGACGGGCCGCAGACGTCGTCGGAGGCTGTTCCCGGGGCGAGTCCGGCACCGCCGTCCCAGCGGAGGCTGGAGATGACGATCGCCGTCGTCCTCCTGGTGTGCCTGGGGGTGCGCCGCGAGCTGGCGGCCGCGTTGAGCGTCGGTGACTGCGTCGCGCTCGCCTCGGTCCCCGTCACCTGGACGGCCGTGCGCCACGCGCGCCGGTTCTCCCTGCTGCTCATGCTGTCCATCCTGGCAGCGGGCACGGCCTACATCATGTCCCTGCTGGCCGAGAGCAGCTTCATCGTTGAGGCCTGGGCCCGTCGCGTCACCACCCTGAGCCTGCTGGCGGTGCCCTGCGCGGTGGCCGCCTTCGTGTGGGGGGCGCGCCGGCTGGGAGTGCGGCGCGCGGCGCTGGCGGTCGGCTTCGGCATGTTCCTGGACTCGCTGTCGCTGCTTCAGACCAGTCCCAACCCGTGGAAGTTCGGGATCGGTGCGGCGGTGTCGATCATGGTCCTCAGCCTCGTGGCGAACCGGCGCCGACTGGTGCAGATCGTCGCCCTGCTGGGACTGAGCGGCGTCTTCCTCGTCTCGGACTCGCGCTCCACCCTGGCATTCCTCGCCGTCATCCTGGGTACGGTCATCTGGCAGGCCCTGGCGTCCTGGGCGCGATGGCGCGTGCCCACCCCGCGACGCCTGGCGGTCTCGCAGATCGCCGTCCTGGGGGTCGTGGGAGTGGTGGCGATGGCCGGGGTCGTCGCCGCCTCGGAGTCCGGGACCTTGGGTGAGGACGCCCAGAACCGGACCATCGCCCAGTCGTCGAGCTCCGCGGGTCTGCTCCTGTCCGCCCGCCCCGAGCTGGGCGCCTCCTGGGCCCTGTTCCGCAACCGCCCCTGGGGGTACGGCGCCGGCGTCAAGCCCCGCTTCGAAGACCTGTGGGTGGCCAAGCAGGGCATGGCGGCCCTGGGCTACGACCCGGAGAACGGCTACGTCGAGAACTTCATGTTCGGTGGCCGTATCGAGCTGCACTCGGGGGTCATGGACATGTGGGCGGCCGCATCGATCCCCGGCGCGCTCCTGCTGCTGCTCATCGCCGGGATGGCGCTGGCGGCGATGATGCGAGACCTGGGGCGGCTCAAGGCCACGCCCTGGCTGTTCTTCGCGGCCCTGACCGTGGTGCAGAACGTGTTCATCGGGCCGTGGACGGTGCTTCCGCCCTACCTGCCGATCGTGCTGGGAGCCGCGGTGCTGCAACCGGCTCTGCACGAAGCGGTCTCACCGGACGCCGACGATGAACCGGGCGACGCGGGTTGAGGACGTACTTTCCTCACGGGGACTGCATTTCCACAAGGATGACTGAGATCGGGACGTCGCCGTCTTGGATGAAAGGACGTCCTCAAGACGAAACGCAGTCCCCGGCCCGAGCACGCAACCGCCCAGCGAGCTCGAGATAGCCGGCCAGGACCGGCACGCTCCTCAATGGCGCCCGGAGGCGGCGGACGCCGCCGTCGCGGACCGAGGCCGCCCGGCAGACCTGATCGCAGACCCGCCACTCAGTGGTCGTACTCGCGGTGGACGCCGCCGCCGGTGCTGGCCGCCAGGATGCCGCGGCCGCGGGCCAGCAGCCGGGCCCCCTTGGCGGCGTGCCTCGGGTTGCCGATCAGCGTTCCGCCGGCTGTTCGCAGGCCGCCCACGACGATGCGCACCAGACCACCGGCCGCGGCCCGGGCCCGAATGGCCGGCTGGGCCCCGCCTCCTGCCAGGACCAGCTCGACGCGTACCGACGTGGCGGCGTGGGACCGCTGTCGGCGCAGGATCCAGGGGCGGGTGAGCCGGGAGGCCGGGACATGGTCGCGTACGCGCGCCTCGTCGCACCACCGGATGACGCCGCCGGCGGCGCACAGCTGGCGGGTGAAGAGCGTGTCCTCTCCCCCGGTGGCCCCGAAGGCCTCATCGAAGCGCAGCCCGGCCCGGCGCACGAACCTCAGATCCAGCAGCAGGCAGTTGGAGGCCGCCACCGGGCGGATCGTGCCGGTGGGCCAGGACCTGCGCACGAAGAACTCCCCCTGGCGCACCCACTCCTCCGGCTCGACCTCGTAGACCGGGATGACGGGCCCGGCCACCGCCTGGCAGCCGGTCGTGGCCCACATCCCCACGAGGGCGGCGAGCCAGCCGGGCTCGGGGTCCTCGTCGTCGTCGATGAAGATGAGCAGGTCGCGCTCAGTGGTCTCATCAAGGGCGCGGTTGCGCACCGCCGCCACACCGGGCCGCTCCTCGACGACGTAGCGCACGCTCACGCCTCCCGGCTCCACCCGATCCTCCGAGGGGGTGCGCACCGGCACCCCGGCGGTGGCAGCGGCGGAGAGGGCGGCCTCGCGCCCGGAGCCCTGCGCGTCGTTGTCGATGACGAGGACCTCGACGTCGGAGACGGTCTCGCCTGCAGTCCTGCCCGTGTCCGTCGCGCCCGCCGCGTCGCCCTCAGGATCGCAGGCCTCGGCGCTCAGGCCATCGACCAGCTCACCGGCCTGCTCCAGGACCCCGCCGACGGCCCGCGTGAGGTCCTCAGGACGCCGGAAGGTGGGGATGGCGATCGTCAGCCGGCTCATGCGTTCCTCCTTCCCGCCTGCGCCGCACTCCGCCGGCTGCGCGGGCGGCCGTACTCGCGCACGTGCCCGCCCAGCGCGCCCACGACCATGCCCAGTCCCCCGCGTGAGGAGACCTCGTAGCGGGCCTGCGCGGGCACATCGCCGCGGATGCGGGCCACGCCGGCACGTGCCGCGTCGATACCGGCCTTGGCCAGTCCCTTGGCGCCGTAGCCCAGGCGCAGCCTGAGACGCGCGAGCCTCCCGGACGCACCATCGCCGGCGTGCCCGACCGTGTCGATACGCACCCGGGCCCAGGACGAGCCCGAGCGCAGGGAGCGCTCCAGCACCCAGGCGCGCCTGGCGCGGGCTGCGGGCACGCGCTTGGTGACGACCGCCCCGGCCGCGAAGCGGATGACACCTCCGGCGCGGGTGAGCTGACGGGTGAAGAGGGAGTCCTCTCCGCCGGTGAGCCCATAGCGCGGGTCGAAGCGCAGTCCCAGGCGCTCGACGACGCCCAGGTCCAGGAGCAGGTTGCCGGTGTCGGCGCTGCGCACCTGGGCGCCGTCGGCGGCCTCCCAGGAGTCGAAGGCGCCTGAGGCGGTGACCCACGGGGAGGGGGCGACCTCGAAGGTCGGTGGCGTGGGGCCGGTGACCGCGGCGCAGCCCTGGGCGCGCCAGGTACTCACGAGGGCCTGGAGCCAGCCCGGCGAGGGGATCTCGTCATCGTCGATGAAGATGAGGGCGTCGGAGCCACGGGCCTCGCTCAGGGCGCGGTTGCGTCCGGCGACGATCCCCGGCTCGGGCTCATGGACGTAGACCAGCCTCGATGTCGCAGCCGAATCAGCCGGATCAGCTTCCCCGGACGGCCCCGACGGCTCCGACGGCTCGCCGGTCAGGGCCGCCCTGGCCGCCTCGACGACGGCCCGCGCACCGGCCTGCGGATCGTTGTCCACGATGAGGACGCCCGCCGTTGTCTCCGGCCCGGAGACGTCGTCGGCCTGCGACAGCAGCTGGGGGATGACCTGCGCCAGGTACTCGTTGCGGCGGTAGGTGAGCATCGCGATGGTCAGGTGCACGTCCGGCCCCGTCCTTCCTCCCGCCTGCTGGCGGCTCACGGCGTGGTACACGGACTAACGGTACTATCACGAGCCGGGCGCACCCGACGGTTCGAGCACCCGCCCGACGCCGTCGCACCGCCGGACCGGCCGGAGGTATCACGCCCGCAACGCCATATCGCATCAACATCGCATTGAAGACGTCGTGAGTCGTCGCTTCAGCTCTCGATCCGTCTGCACCCGGAAGGCTCCTGCTCCCATGACCGCCACCCCTGAGCCCGCCCAGCGCACTGACGCCGCTGAGACCACCGAGACGGCCTCGTCCGAGGCCGCCGGCAGGCTCTCCGGCCGTGAGCTGCTCTCCCGCACGGCGGTCGTCGTCGTCAGCTACGACTCGGCGGCGCTGCTGGAGCGCACGCTGGCGCGCGTGGCCGAGGACTCCCCCGAGGCCCGCATCGTCGTCGTCGACAACTACTCCACCCCCGAGGCCCGCGAGGAGCTGGTGGCGCTGGCCTCCGCGCGCGGCTGGGAGGCGGTCCTGCCGGAGACGAATACGGGCTTCGGCGGCGGCATGAACCTGGGGGCGGCACGTGCCCGAGAGCTCGGCGCCGACCTGCTCGTCCTGCTCAACCCCGACGCCGTCATCGCCCGGTCCGACCTCATTCGGCTGGCGGCCCGGGCGCACGCGGACCGGCTGGCCCTGGTGGCACCGGTGCTCAAGGACTCCACCGGCCGCATCGTCTCCGACGGGATCGTCGTGTGCCTGGCCGACGGCTCGATGCGCTCACGCCGCTCACCGCGGCCGATTCCCCCGGGCGGCACTCATCCGTGGCTCTCGGGGGCCTGCCTGGCCCTGTCGACGGATCTGTTCGAGGTCACGGGCGGCTTCGATGCGCGCTACTTCCTGTACTGGGAGGACGTGGACTTCTCGGCCCGGGTGCTGGCGGCCGGCGGCAGCCTGGACCTGGCGCGCGACGCCGTCGCCGTCCACGACGAGGGCGGTACCCACTCAGAGTCGCAGCCCCAGGACTCGGGGCAGGAGGGTTCGGAGGACCGCTCCAAGTCGGACATCTACTACTACTACAACGTGCGCAACCGGCTGCTGTACGCGGGCCTGCGCCTGGATCGGGCCACGCAGCGCCGGTGGGTCGCCACGGCCGGCCGGGCCGCCCGCGAGATCGTCCTGCGCGGCGGCAAGCGCCAGCTGCTGCGCACCCGCCGCCCACTCGTCACGGCGGCGCAAGCCACCCGTGACGGCCTGAGACTGCTCCAGGCCGCACGTCGGGACGAGCTTCCCGACGTCGACGAGCCCCTCATCCGCGGCTGATTCGGCTGGCGCTCCCTCGTCCCGCCGCCGCCGGCTCGGCTTCGGCGGCGGGACGCCCCTCGCCGTCAGTGCGCCTCACAGGTAATGGGCGCGCAGGTCCTCGGGGGTCTTGGCGGACAGGTCGGCGAGCGTCACGTCGAAGACGGTGCGCGCTCCGGACTCGCCGCGAGCGGCCAGCCTCGCCACCGCGCGCCCCATGGCGGCCACGACCGAGCCGGTGAACTCCGGGTTGGAGCCGAGCTGCAGCTCGAAGCTCATGGTCTCGGCCACGCCGTCGGAGGTGTGCCCGCGGCGGATGACGGAGCCGCCGTGCGGGATGCCGGCGTGCTCAGTGGCCAGCTCCTCGGCGGTGACGAAGGTGACGGTGGTGTCGTAGTCGGCGAAGTAGTTGGGCATCTCCACGATCTCCCGCTGGATGCGGGCCAGGTCGGCACCATCCTCGGCCACCACGTAGCAGTCGCGCGTGTGCATGGAGCGGGTGGTCAGCTCGACGTCGTCGCCGGCCTTGACCGCGGCAACGGTCGCCTCCACCGGTCGGGTGTACTGCTTGGCGTCCACGACACCGTCGATACGGCGCAGGGCATCGGAGTGCCCCTGGGAGACACCGGGCCCCCAGAACGTGGTGGTGGCGCCGTCGGGCAGAACAGCCTCGCCCAGGACCCGCAGCATGGAGAACAGGCCCGGGTCCCAGCCGGTGGAGATCAGGGCGACATGCCCGGATGCCCTGGCGGCGGCGTCGACGGCCGCGAAGTGCTCGGGGATGCGGGCGTGGGTGTCGAAGGAGTCGACCGTGTTGAACAGGGCGGCGGCGGCCGGGGTCTGCTCGATCAGGTCGGTGGCCGAGCCTCCGCAGTTCAGGCAGACATCCACCTTGTCGGCCCAGGCGGGCATGTCGTCCACATGGGCGACGGGAGCCCCCTGAGTGGCGACTGCGGCCGGGTCGCGCCGGGTGAAGACGACGACGAGCTCCATGTCCGCGTTCTTGGTGATGGCCTGCTCGGCGCCGCGGCCGAGGTTGCCGTAGCCGTTGATCGCTACCCTGATCATGGTTCCTCCTGGTGGGTTCTCGCTACAGGGCGATCCTAGGGACGGACAGTGTTGCCACCGTGTGACGTATCGGGGAGTGACCGAGTCTTGAGCGGTGGAGCCACAGGTGTCCGGCAAGGTGTATGCGTCGGCGGAGAAACGGATCGCCTCGACGTTGTGACACCCCACTCCGCCGACGACTGTTCGCATCGCGTACCGCAACGGGTCGGGCCGGGAGGAAGCACGTTCCTCCCGGCCCGACCCGTATGAGCGCTGCGCCCGACGGCGTCAGTGCTGCTTGATGGTGACCTTGTCGACCGACAGGGTGACGGTCTCCGGCCCGGCCGAACCGGACATGTAGGTGGTCACCCCCACGGTGCCGGCCTCGTTGAGGGTCTTGTCGTTGTCGACGACCTCGATCCCCCACTCGGCGGGCTCGGTGTCCCCGGCCCAGAACTTGGCCTGGATGTTGGTCGACTCCGCGCCGTCAACCACCATGCGCAGGTGGAGGGGCTGGCCGGCCGTGTAGGGCTGCGGCAGGACATAGGTGCCCAGGGCGGTCTCCCGTCCCTTGACCACGCGCGAGACCGTGACGACCGGGTTGCCGGCGCTACCGATGCGGACCGTGGCCTGGTACTGGCCGGCCTTGGTCGTACGGGCGGCGTAGGAGATGAAGGCGCCGTTCCCGGAGGGCACCGCGTCCAGGGAGAAGTCCACGACGGCGTCGGTGGACGTCGACTTGATCTGATCGGAGATGATCGAGGCCGAGGAGCGCGGACCGGCCATGGCGATACGGCCACTGGCACCGTCGACCGAGAAGGCCGCGGCGTTCCAGGTGGTCTTCCAGTCACCGCCGGTGTTGGCCTTGCCCCAGCCGCTGTTCACGCTGCGCTCGAAGGAGTCGTCCAGCAGGGCCTTGCCAGCCTCCTGCTTATCCTTGCCGGCATCACCCTTGCCACCGTTGTTGTCGCCCTTGTCGTCGGGCTGGACCTCCTTGCCGGTGGCGGCGGTGTAGTGCTCGGCGATCTGGCGGGCCGACAGCGGCGTGCTGTAGACGGCGGCCTCGTCGATGTCGGCCTGGATGTTGGTGTTGGAGGGCTGGCCGTTGACACCGTTGAGCGAGTCCCCACCGATGCGCCAGTAGCCGGAGTAGCTCTGCCCGCTGGTCATGGTGCCGTCGAAGGCGGCGAGGTTGCCGTCCACGTAGAGCGTCGCGCCGGCGGTCGGGCTCATGGAGGCCACGATGTGGTGCCACTGGCCGTCGTTGTAGCTCTTGGGCGTCGTGACAGTGGTCAGCCTGTCCGGGTAGAGCATGAAGCTGAGCGTTCCGTCGTTACGCATGTAGACCATTCGGTCTCGGCTCCACGACTGGTTGTCCTCGGAGGACCCGTAGCCCATGATCTGTCCACCCGAGGTGGAGGTGGTGCGGACCCAGGCCTCCATGGAGAAGGCGGTGGGCGCCTGGGAGGCCACTCGTGTCGCGGCGTGCGACTTGTTGTTGCTGTCGGAGGTCATGGCCAGCGACGCGCCGGAGCCCAGGACGGACTCGCCACCGCGCTTGTAGGCCTCGCCGCGGATCGTCATGTTGCGCTGGGCCACGAAGTCCTCGGCCTTGTCGCCGTCGGTCTCGTCGAAGGACCAGTAGTGGGCGGCGCCGTCGGCCAGGACGCGAGCCCCGTACTTGCTCAGGCCCTGCCCCTCACCGGCCTTGACCGTCACCCAGTCCGAGACCGTGGAGGCCCCCCACTGGTCCGTCACCTGAACCCGGTAGCGGTGAGTGGTTCCGGGGTCGACGACGTCGGTGGCGCTGAGGTCGGAGCGCTCCCAGAAGCCGGCGGTCACCGACTGGCTGGAGACCGGTTGGCCATTCATGGAGTCGCGGTAGACGTTGTAGGTCAGAGTCTTGTCGTCGCGGTCCCAGTTGGCCTTGAAGGACAGGGACACGACACCGGCGCGCGGGGAGGAGCCGGTGACCTTGAAAGCACCGCCCTTTTCCATGGGGCCCTGCTTGTTGGGGGCGATGTCGCGCCGGGCGAAGCGCACCAGGCCCTGCTGGGCGGTGCCGTTGACGGCCAGGAACTCGCCGCCGTAGACGACGTACTTGTCATTGCCCTCAACGGTCCAGGTGGCCTGGTTGGCTCCGGAGATCTTGCCCGGTGTGAAGTCCGGGTAGAAGTTGAGGTTGGTGGTGGCCGCCTGACCCTCGTAGCTCTGGTAGCTGCGGTGGTGAGTCGCCTCGACCGTCCCGGTGGGAGCATTCGTATAAGCCACCGCGTTGTGGTACTGGTTGGTGACGTCGGGGAATCCACCGATGTTGGAGCAGTCGTGGGAGTGGCTGGCCGCGTAGACGACGTCGCCCGCGGGCAGCATGTCGTAGGTGTCACCGTGGCAGTCGGCCATGTAGTCGATGTCCCCGGTGTTCCAGTTGAGGCGCATGACGCCCTCGAAGGAGCCGGTCTGCGAGTAGCTCGCGGCGTACAGGCCCTGCTCGTCGGCCTTGACGCTCATGACCGACGCCCAGGCGCCGGCTCCGCGCACGACGCTGGAGGCGTTGTTGTGACGCAGGCTGCCGTCGTTCTCGAGGATCGCGATGCCGTAGCCGGGCTTGTCGCTGCCCTCGACGGACTCGAAGGCTCCGCCGATGGCCACGGCCGAGCCGTCGGAGGCTCCGACGATGCTGCGCACATAGTAGTTGTCCACCTTTGGCGCGAAGCCCGTCAGCTGCTGGGTTCCCAGGTTGAGCGCAGCGGCACGCTGCCGAGCCGAGGAGTTGATCTGGGTGAAGGCACCGCCCATGTAGAGGGTCTGGCCGTCAGTGGAGACGCTGAGCGCCTTGACGCTGCCGTTGGCGGCGGCACCCAGCGGGGCACGCTGGCCGTCAGCGGCCCTGACCGCGCCGACGCGCCACGCCGTCTGGTTGTTGATCGTCGTGAACTCTCCACCGAGGTAGAGGGTCTGACCGTCGGTGGAGGCGGCGATCGTGTTGATGGTGCCGTTAGTGGTGGGAGCCCAGTCGAGGACCTCACCGGTGTTGATGTTGTAGGCCATCGCGTTGCCGCGCGGCGACTCGTTCTGCCCGGCCGGCGAGCCCGCGGGGCGGACCGAGGAGAACCTGCCGACGGCGTAGACGATGTCACCCACCACCACCTGGTCCCAGACAATGCCGTTGATCTGGGCGGTGGGCAAGGCGTCGGCGGAGACAGTGGCGGGCGCACCGGCAGCACCGGCGGGGGCCGGATCGGCGGCGGCTGGCGCCGCCGGGGCGAGTGTGATGGCACCAAGGGGAACAAGAGCCGCGGCCAGCAGGCCGCTCAGGAATCGGCGGGGGAGCTTCACAGGTATTCCGTTCAGAACATACTCAGATCACGGATACGCAACCTTATGAATGGCTGGTATTCCGCACCCGGCCAGGGTCGTCGGGCTGGCTTATAGTACACCGCCAACAACACATTTGCCGAACTTTTAGTTCATCCCACAATCATTGGACGCCCAGCGCGACGCCGACCTTTTGGTCAGATTGTGCGGTTCGAGCATCATTCCAGGTAGTCCGCGCCCCTCACGGCCGACGGCCGTTCGAACTGGCCCGCCACGCAAGACCTCATTCAGGCGGTTTCCAGAACAACCCCAGACAATATCACGACGAGGCAACATCTACCGGCACGCCAAGGCGCCGCCCGCACACGCAAGCGTGTGCGGGCGGCGCCTCGATGTGCACTGAGAAGCCCGGGAGTCGGCTCTCACATCAGCCGGCCGCTCCCCGGAAGGTGGCGGCCCCGTGGTCAGCCCCCAGGTCGACGACAACCTTGACGCTCCCGCGCCCCTCGGCCGGGACGACGAAGGCACGGTTGACGGTCACAGTCTGACCGGCGGCGAGCGTGGCGGGCGCCGCGTCCGAGGCCGAGATGATCTCACTGGCGGGCGTTCCTGAGCCCTCACCGTAGTTGACAGTGGTGGACAGCACACTGGCCAGAGAAAGGTCCTGTCCGGAGTTGTTCGTCACCGTGACCGGCACCAGGACACCGGAGCCCCCGACCTCCCCCGGGCCGCTGGCGAAGTCCTGCGACTGCAGCTGCCCCAGTGAGATGACGACGCCCCCGTCGATACTGACGGACTTGTCGAGCGGAACCTCGGGGTACTCATCCTTCGACAGGTCACCACTCTCGACGGCCTTGGGGTCGATCGACGAGGCGTCCGGGGTGGCGGCGCTGTCCGACGGCGACGCGGGCGCCGTCGTGGGCTGCGCGGTCTGGACCGTCGGGGTGGCAGGGGCTGACGAGGCAGCGGGAGCCGACGTCGAGCCAGTGGCGGACATGGATGGCGACGCCGAGGAGGTGGAGGCGCTGTGGGACTTTCCGCTTCCGCAAGCGGCCAGCCCCAGCCCCAGGACCAGGACGGTGGGCAGGATCAGCATACGAGTTCGTGACACGTGTCGAAGCGTACGACCTCTACCGCGAGGGACGGCGCCCTCAGCGTCCACTGAGTCCGGGAGCACACCACACCCCTCCATAGAACCGGATGATTCAGCGGAAAACTCACCGTGATCAGCAAGCTCAGCGGGCCTCATGGTCACCACCACCAGCCTCCGCGCCGGTTGTTGTCCCAGCCCCAATCTCCGTTTCCGTCTCCGTCCTGGTCCCCGTCCTGGTCCCAGCCTCCATCCTGATCCCAGTCTTTCCTCTTATCCTTCCTGTCCTTCTTATCGCCATTGTCGTTGTCGCCGTTGTCATCGCCCTTGTTGGCGTTGTTGTCATCATCCTTGTTGGCGTTGGGGTCGCCACCCTTGTTGGCGTTGGGGTCGCCACCCTTGTTGGCGTTGGGGTCGCCACCCTTGTTGGCGTTGGGGTCGCCACCACTCATGGAGAAACGGACAAGTCCCTGCTGGGAGGCTCCATTGACGGCCACGAACTCACCGCCGTAGACAAGGTACTTGTCATTGCCCTCAACGGTCCAGACGGCCTGGCTCAGGCCGGTGTACTGGCCGTTCTGGAAACCGGGCAGGAAGCCGTTGTACTGGGTGGGGGCGGGCTGACCCTCGTAGTCACTGTAGCCCGAGGCCTGGTTGCGGCCCACAGTGCCGGTGGCGTTGCTGGAGAAGCCAACGGCATGGTGGTAGATGCCCTCGCCCGAGCGCTCGGGGAAGCCCCCGATGTTGCTGCAGTCGTGGGAGTGGCTGGCGATGTAGATGACATCGTTGGTGGGCAGCACGTCATAGGTGTCGCCGTGGCAGTCGGCCATGAGGTTGATGTTGCCGGTGGACCAGTCAGCCCGGAACATCCCCTCGAAGGTGCCTTCCTGGGAGTAGCCCGTGCCGTAGAGCCCTCGGGAGTCGGACTTCAGGCTCATGATGCCGGAGTGCTCCCCGGCATTACGGATGACATTGGAGAGATTGGACTGGCGCAGTGATCCATCCTTCTCCAGGATGGCGACACCGTAGCCGTTGGAGGAGCCGCCCACCGAGCTGAAGGAGCCGCCAACAGCCACCGCCGAGTTGTCGGCCGCCACCGTGATGGAGCGCGCCACGGAGTCGTCAATGGACGGGGCGAAGCTGGTCACCTTCTGGGTCTTGAGGTCCACGGCGCCTGCACGCTGGCGTGCCGAGGAGTTGAGCTGGGTGAAGGAGCCGGACATGTAGAGGGTGGAGCCGTCGGGGGAGATCTCAAGGTCCATGACCGCCCCATTGGCCGAGACCGACAGCGGCTTGCGCTGGCCGGCGGCATCCACTGCGGCAACGCGGTAGACGGCCTCGTCATTGACGGAGTTGAAGTTGCCACCGAGGTAGATGGTGGAACCATCGGCCGAGGCCTCGACCGCACTGACCCTGCCTTTGACCTTCGGCGCCCAGTCGAGCAGGGCACCCGTGGTGATGTCGTAGGCCATGGCGTTGTAGCGACGAGACTCATTCTCGCCGGGAGCGGCACCGGCCGGGCGAGCGTTCTCGAACTCCCCGACGACGTAGACCGTGTTGCCGACAACCGCCTGATCCCAGACAACGCCGTCGATCTGGGCGGTGGGCAGGGCCTGAGGGGAGGCGAGAGTCGTCTGCCCCTGAGCCGCTGCGGCCTGAGGGGTGATAGTGGGAGTGACGAGAGCGCCTAGAGCGAGGGGAAGGGCGGCAAGAACCGCCCCCACACTGGAAACAGCACGGAAAGGGTGCACGAGTGCTCCGTTCTTAAGACGTGAGGGAACTTGGGTAAGCGGCGCGCTACGACGGGGCAGCCCCACCTCAGACCCGAACGGCAGACAGCGAGACCGGCGCCAGTCACGAGGCTATTACAGAGGTAACTCTTTGGTAACGGTTCGAAGAGACTTTATTGCATCTTCTGTTGTGGCATCAATCACTAATCGAGCAGGTCTGCACCTCATGGACGCTTTTCCCATCGATAGCCTCTCACTCATTGAGCCGGCGTTCCACACCCGATTCTCACCCCAAATTCCCAGCCGTCATTCAGGTGGGAATGGATCGTTCACCTCGGTGACCGAGCCGGCATTCACACCTCCGTCTCCACCCCGTTCCCACGGAGGGTCCCTGCATCGTTCCCACGGAGGGGATCTACAACCGTTCCTCCTACCGCCCCCTGCGTCCTGTTCTCGCAGCCGAAGCATCCCGCTTTCCGTATCGCTCGAGCGCAGCGCCGGCTGCCTCTAGACTCTTGACCGGGTATGTGCGGTACGGCCGTCCCGGCTTGACGCCGGCACGCTCGGCGATCCAGCACTGGTCCGGTCCCCAATCAGCACCGAGCCGAGACCGGGATCAGCCAGCGCGCGGGCGAGAGCCCGGATCCGCCGTCGCCACCGCTCCTCCCGCCACTCTCGGTGGCCCGCGGCCGACGTCTCATCCGACTGTCGCGTTCGACCGGGCCCACCGGTTCCCACCCCCCTCCCGGCTCCGCCGCCCCTTGAAAGGACTCCGTTGACTGCTGTGAACCCGGACAGGCTCCGCATCGCCATGATCGGGACGCGAGGCGTCCCCGCCCGGTACGGAGGTTTTGAGACCGCCATCGAGGAGGTGGGCCGGCGCCTGGCAGACCGCGGCCACCAGGTCCTCGTCTACTGCCGCAACCCCGAGCCGAGCACCCCGCTTCCGAGTACCTATCTGGGAATGCGGCTGATCGAGCTGCCCTCGGTCAAGAACCGCAGCCTGGAGACCCTGTCGCACACGGCCCTGTCGGTGGTCCACCTACTGCGCCGCACCCACCCCGACGCCGCCTTCGTCTTCAACGCCGCCAACTCCCCCTTCCTGCCCGCGCTGCGCGCCGCACGAGTCCCGGTGGCCACCCACGTCGACGGCCTGGAGTGGCGCCGCGGCAAGTGGGGCCCCACCGGTAAGCGCTACTACCGCGCGGCCGAGGCCCTGGCCGTGCGCTACTCCGACGCCCTCATCGCCGACGCCCAAGGCATCGCCGACTACTACACCGACGAGTTCAACGCCCCCACCGACCTCATCTCCTACGGGGCTCCCCGCATCACTGCGGACACCTCGCGCCTGGCCGAGCTGGACCTGGACCCCAAGGGCTTCCACCTGGTCGTCGCCCGCTTCGAGGTGGAGAACCACATCGACGTCATCGTCGAGGGCTACGTTCACTCCGGCGCCACGCTGCCGTTGGTCGTCGTCGGCTCGGCCCCGTACGCCGACGAGTACACCGCCCGCATCGAGGCCCTGGCCGACGAGCGGGTCCGCCTGCTGGGCGGCCTGTGGGACCAGGAGCTGCTCGACGCGCTCTACGCCGGGGCTCTGGTCTACTACCACGGACACTCCGTAGGGGGCACCAACCCCTCCCTCCTGCGCGCGATCGGCGCCGGGGCCGCGGTGGACGCCTTCGACGTCTCCTTCAACCGGGAGGTCCTGGGCGAGGCCGGGCGCTACTGGACCTCGCCCGACGATGTGGCCGCCCTGGTCACCTCCGCCGAGTCCGACGTCGAGGCCCAGGCCGCGCGCGGCGAGGAGTCCCGCAAGCGGGCCGTCCTCTACGACTGGGACGAGGTGGCCTCCGGCTACGAGGCCCTGGCTAGGCGCCTGGCGCTCGAGGGCCCCTCGCGCCACCGCCCTTCCGGGCGCCGCACCGGGAAGGTGAGCCTGTGAGCCGGGGCCGGGCGGGCGGTGACCACGCCGGCGCCACCCGGATCCTCGTGGCTCACCCCTCCCCCGACCTCTACGGATCGGACTGGCAGCTGGTCGAGACCATTCACGGGCTCATCGACGCCGGCCACGAGGTCCTCGTGGCCCTGCCCCTGGACGGCCCCCTGGTCGAGGTGCTGCGCGAGGCCGGGGCCCGCGTAGCCGTCATGCCGTTCACCGTCCTGCGCAAGGCCCTGCTGAGTCCCAAGGGCCTGACGAGACTGTCGGCTCAGGCCGCCCCGGAGATCGCGCGCCTACGGACGGTCATCCGCGCCAGCCGGGCCGAGGCGGTCCTGACCAACACGGTGACGATCCCGTGGTGGCCGGTGGCCGCGAGCGCGGCGGGCATCCCCGTGCTGGCGCACGTCCACGAGGCCGAGGACACCCAGCGCCGGATCATCCGCACCGGACTCAACGCGCCCCTCCTGGCGGCCTCCCGGATCGTGGCGAACTCCGGCGCCGCCCGTGACGCCCTCCTGGACGTCCAGCCGCGCCTCGCCTCACGCACGGAGGTGGTCCACAACGGGGTCGCCGGTCCGGACCAACCTCTGGCGCCCCTGCGTCGTAGGCAGCCCGGCGACTCGTTCCGGATCGCCATGGTGGGTCGTCTCTCCCCGCGCAAGGGCGTGGACGTGGCCCTGGACGCCGTCGGGCTGCTGCGCGACTCGGGGGTGGATGCCTCCCTGAGCGTGTGCGGGTCGGTCTTCCCCGGCTACGAGTGGTACGAGGAGGAGCTGCGCGAGCGCGCCGCCCAGCCGGATCTGGACGGGCACGTCGAGCTGCTGGGCTACGTGCGCCCCACCTGGCCGGTGCTGGAGGCCGCCGACGCCGTCGTCGTGCCCTCGCGGGCCGAGCCCTTCGGGAACACGGCGGTCGAGGCGATGCACGCCGCCCGGCCGCTTGTGGCCTCCCGGGTCCAGGGCCTGGCGGAGGTCGTCACCGACGCGATCACCGGCCTGCTCGTGCCCGCCGACGACGCTGCGGCTCTGGCCGAGGCCCTCGGGACCCTGGCGGCGGACCCGGCTCTGGCGGCCAGGCTGGCCGAGCAGGGCGAGCGCGAGGCTGCCGACCGGTTCTCCGTGGCCGGCTACCGAGCCACCATGGCCCGGATCATGGGCGAGCTCCTCGATCACTGAGGCCCCCGCCGGTTCCACCGAGACCGACAGATTTCGCGTAGCCCTACGGAAAAACGGTAGGGCTACGCGAAAAATGCCCGGCTCGGCGGGGTATCAGCGCTGGGCGGGGCGCAGGGGGTCCTCGGCCAGCCCCAGGGACAGGCTGAACTCGCCCTCGAGGGGCTGGTCGGGCCGCTCGAAGGGCACGGCGCCGTCGCACAGGAAGACGGCCATCTCCACGAAGCTGGAGAAGGAGGCCCCGATGAGGTGCTGGGAGCTGGCCAGCAGGTAGAGGTCGACCAGTCCCGCACGCACGCCGGCGGTGGTGTTGTAGCCACCCTTGTCGGTGAGGAACACGCAGCCGGTGAACTCACCGGCCAGCTGCTCCTGAGCCTCGGGGGTGTCGCAGGACAGGAAGAAGGGGACGTCGGGGTGGTCGGCGCGGATCTGACGCATCCGGTTCGCGAACCACTCCACCGGGGAGGACTCGATCGTCTTGGCGTGAGAAACCGCGTGGGTGCGCACCTGGATGCCGACGTAGGGGCGTCCACGCAGGTGAGCGTCGTAGATGGAGCGCACCTGATCGGCGATCTGGTCGACGGGGGTCAGCTCGCGCAGCAGCTCGGTCCAGGGACGCGGCCCGGTGCCCGATGCCCCCTCGCTCCAGGCCGGGTCCTCCCAGGTGACGGGCAGGCCGTGGGAGCGGATCTGCCACAGGTGGGCGCGGCGCAGTGCGGGCGTGACCCGGACGCCCCTGGGCTGGCGGTACCGGGCCAGAGGAATGAGCGCTCGGGAGGTCAGTCGCGATACCGAGGTGCCCTCCTGAAAGTGCCACAGCTCGTCCATCCGGGGGCCGAAGTACTCGTCGGTACTCCACACGTAATAGAGGTCACGATTCTCGACGCGGGCCAGGGCCTGGGCGGACAGCAGGGCCCGTACACGGTTGCCCAGACCATCCTTGCGTCCGGTATAGACCAGTAGTGCCTTGCGGCCGGTAAGCAGTGACATGAGAATCCTTAAGCGATGATTGCGTGAACGGGTCATGAACCGTTGGCTACACCGGCCCCGGTCCGTCGGTGGCGCCAGACCTGCGGGGCCGACGACCTACTGGGTGTCGCGCCGCAGGTCGCGGTACCACTTGGGCAGAGCCAGTGCCACGTAGCCCGCGCAGCCCAGGAGCATGACGCCGTAGATCCACAGGAAGACCGTAGGGGCGAAGCGGGTCATGAGCACGAAGCACATGAGCCCGTAGTCCGTGGGTGCCGAGAGGATCGACTTGATCATGCCCGGACGGGCCTCATCCTTGGCCATCGGCGTACCGCCGTGATAACGCAGCTGATAGGTCAGGATGTAACTAAAGAAGTGGATATTCTGAACCGCCCCGAATGCGAGTGGAATAAGGAGGACCGAGGGAGGCAGATCCGTGAACCGGAAAAGGGAGATCGCAATGGCCCCATGAATTGTGGAGAGCTTAATGACGTCGGCGACATGATCCAGCCATTCACCGGCCTTCGATCCACCATTGCGCAATCTCGCCAGCTGTCCGTCGGCGGCATCAAGGGCGTATCCCAGCATGAGCAGCAGGGCGGTCGCCACTGCGGACACGACCGTGGGACGCCACAGGGCGATGAGTGCGATGCCGCTGTAGGTGCACAGCGCCGAGAGCACCGTTACCTGGTCCGGGGTCGCGCCCAGTCGGTGGGCGACGGCGGCCAGGACCCGGCCCGCGGGGCGGTTGACGATACGGGAGTACAGGGGGGCACCGGCCTTGGACTTCTGGGCGCGGGACAGCGCCCTGATGTTCTCGGCGATGGTGGGGGAACCGGCAGGGGAGCTCATGAAGCGTCTCCTTGGATGGGGCCCGTGAGTCGGACCGGGGTGGATGGACAGTGATGATGGACCGCGACGAGGGAAGACAGGCAGCGGCGGGGAGTGGTTGGCGCGGGCAGGCGGCTGCGGGCGCCCGGGCCGCGGGGGCGGCTCAGAGCTACCGACCAGGAGGAACGGCGTCACCGCCCGTCTCCCGCGCCTGCTGCTCGGCCAGCTCGCGGCGGCGCCTGGCCACGTCCCGGCGCACCCACCAGGCATACGGCATGATCTGGCACAGGATCACAGAGATCACTGAGCCCAGGATAGGGCCGGCCGCATCGAACGGCCCAATGAGGACCCAGGAGATGGCGAGGTTCATCGGCACCAGGACGAGCACCGGAACCACTTGGAACTGCAGCCCGCGCGGATCGGTCATGTACATGCCCAGCGGCTGCTTGCCGGCCTCGACGGCGACGTAGACGGCGAAGGCCCACACGAGGGCGGCAGGCAGGACGATCTTGCCGTGGGACATGACGCGCGCGGCCCAGGGAGTGACGGCCACCAGCGCGAGCGCCAGAACGAAGCCGCCCCCGCTGAAGAGCATCGCCGGCTTGAAGGGGTTCTCGATGCGCTTGTCAGCACGGGCACGGGCGAACATCGGCCACATGGCGACCCCGGCCGCCATGACGGTCTGGGTGAGCATGTTGAACAGGTTGTTGGCCAGGTTGTACTCGGCCAGGGCCTGCGACTGGCCCAGGTGGGACAGGAGGAGCCGGTCGGTCTGGAAGGCGATCGGGATGGCCAGGGACTGAAGCAGCTGGGGGCCCGCGGTGTTGACGATGCGCACGCCCCGCACGCTACGGACACGCGGCACGTCCCTGAGGGCCCCCGCGAACAGGGGCCTGGTGGCGCGCCAGGCGACGATGATGCAGATGACCGAGACCAGCGCGTTGGCGATGTAGGAGTAGATGGACACGGCGTTGCCGCGCCCCAGGCCGGTGACGATGGCCAGCAGCAGGAAGCAGGACATGGCCGGGGAGACGACGCCCTGGCTGATGACCTGCGTGGCCGAGCGCCCCAGGCCGATGATGACGCGCTGCCCCACGGACATCGGCAGGGCCGCGGCGTAGATGATGAGACAGACGGTGGCGGTCAGCCCACCGCCTTCCATGAGCTTGCCCCCCAGCAGCCAGGGCCAGGCCCCCAGGAGCATGAGGACGATGCCGACCGTGCTGACGACCAGGGCGGACCCGAGCAGCACCCGGATGGCGGTGGTGATCGTGCGCCGCACGGTCGAGTCGTGGGCCGGGTCGGTCGAGCCCGCCACCGTGTTGAGGATGACCGCGCCGATCCCCAGGTCCGTGAAGGGCATGAGGGTGGGGAAGGTGGCCAGCAGGCCGTACTGAGCGAAGGCGTCGGCACCGAAGTGCCTGATGATGAGACTGGTATTGACCAGGCCGAAGACGCCCGAGACACCCATGACCAGGACCTTGGCGACGGCTGTGGTTCCCACAGACGACCAGCTGGCACCCGACGACGATCCTCGCCGCAGCGACCCACCGAGCCGCCGCAGCGACAGGCGTCGAGCGGCCGGCCTCACCGTCGATCCAGCACCTTCTTCAGCCATCGAATGGCTTGCGGTGCCTGACATATCCGCAGATCGTCCACGATCCTCGGCACCTGCGGGAGGGGCACCCGCCGGAGAGGTCCGCGCAGGTGCCGAAGGCTTCGGCTGGGTCACATCGCACTCCTGATGTTGTAGGAAGGTCACAATCTGGCGTCGGGGGAAGACTGAAGACAGGCACGAGAGTAGACGCACCATCATCAGCGACCTGCTATCTTTTGTTTATCGACTTGTGACATTGACCGACCCCCAACCACCCCCCTTGGCATAACCCCAGCAAACCGGCCTTGACCAGGCCAAACACCCCTTGCTGGACAAACCCTGAAAGGTCCCTCATAAGTGTATTGGCACCTCTGCATCGTTGCTCACCTGTAACATAGAGTCACTTCAAACGCACCCCGACTCCTCTTCCTGACCCTGCGATCTTGGCCACTTCCCACAAATAACGCCGTCCAGAGTTAGTAGCATTCTAAAACTGCTGCTGTTCGCGACGTCCCGTCAGCACCACTCGACCAGTTATTACCCACCCTCGATCCCTGCGGAGTCCACCTTGTCTAGTTCGACCCTGACACTGCCCCAGCGCGAGCAGCACCGGCGTCCCTCGACAGCAGCCGACGCCACCTCCACCACAGCTCCGCGCAGTCCCTGGGCACGCACGCGCCGCGACCTCGTCATCTGGCTCGTGCTGTCCGACCTCTTCGCCGTCACCGCCCCTGTCTGGGTCGCCCTGCTGGGCGGCCACCTGTCACTGGTCTGGTCCGCGGCCACGGTGGGCACCACGATGGTGCTCATCGCCTGGTTCCTGGGAGCCCTCGGCATCGACGCCGTGGAGCAGGCCGGACCCGGCACGGGTCGTTTCGTCGCCGCGGCCGCCGTGAGCGTCCCGGTGGCCCTGCTGCTGGCCGACCTGTCCGGAGTCGCCCGGACCACCCTCATGGCGGCCCTGGCGGTCCAGCTCCTCCTGGCCATCACCGGACGCTCCATCGAGTCCGGCTGGCTGCGCCGCCGCCGCCTCGAGGGCCACGCGCTGCGCCGCACCCTCATCGTCATGGGCTCTGGCGCCCAGCCCCTGCTCACCCAGCTGCGCCGCCACCCCATGGACGGCTTCCTCATCGTGGGCTACCTGTCCTCCGGGCAGGACCGCGCCTTCCACTCGGCCGAGCCCGTGCGCAGCCCCCAGCACATCACCCAGACCCTGCACGCCGAGCGCATCGACGCCGTCATGACGGTCGGCTCGGTCACCCCGGAGGACCTGGTGACCCTCATGCGCGGCCTGGAGAACACCCAGGTGCGCCTCGTCGTCGCCCCCGGCCTGCAGGACGTCGTGCCCGGGCGCATGCGGGCCCTGACCGTCACGCACGGCTGGACCGGTCTCATCGCCGTCAAGACCCGCCGTACCCGCGCTCTGGGCAAGTCCCTGTTCGACCGGTTCGCCGGCGCCGTCGGGCTGACGCTCATCTCGCCGCTGCTGGCGGCCACCGCGGTCGCGATCCGCATCGATTCCCCCGGGCCGGTCTTCTACACCCAGACCCGCGTGGGCCAGAACGGCAAGCCCTTCACCATGTGGAAGTTCCGCTCGATGTACATCGACTCCGACGCCCGCCGGGCCTCCGTGGTCAAGGCCGGTGGCGACGCCGGTAACGAGGTCATGTTCAAGGACCGCCAGGACCCGCGCATCACCCGGGTGGGCCGCTGGATCCGCCGTCTGTCGATCGACGAGCTGCCTCAGCTCATCAACGTCGTACGCGGCGACATGAGCCTGGTGGGGCCCCGCCCCGCACTTCCCGTCGAGGTCGCCAAGTACGACGCCGAGGCTCTGCGTCGTCTCCTGGTCAAGCCCGGGCTGACCGGCCTGTGGCAGATCTCCGGACGTTCGGACCTGTCCTGGGCCTCCACCGTGGCCCTGGACCGTCACTACGTGGAGAACCGGGGCGGAGCCCTGGACGCGAAGATCTTCGCCGGGACGCTGCGCGCGGTCATCGGCGGAAAGGGAGCTTACTGATGATCACCGGCTACGTCCCCGGCGGCTTCGACATGCTGCACGTGGGACACCTCAACATCCTCACCGAGGCCGCCAAGCGCTGCGACCACCTCATCGCAGGAGTCGCCACCGACGAGTCCCTGGAGAGGATGAAGGGGCGCGGCCCCATCGTGCCCCTGGCCGAGCGCATGGCCATGGTGGCCGCGCTGCGCATGGTGAACTCCGTGGTTCCCGACTACGACCAGGACAAGCGCCTGGCCTGGAAACGCTCCCCCTTCGACGTGCTGTTCAAGGGCACCGACTGGGAGGGCACGGACAAGGGCCGCCGCCTCGAGGCCGAGATGGCTGAGGTGGGCGCCTCGGTGATCTACCTGCCCTACACACCCACCACCTCCTCGACGATGCTGCGACGAACCCTCGTCCAGGAGGTCGCATCTCGTAGTCCCCAAGGGGCCCAGTGACCACTTCACGTAACGACTTCGAAGCGCCCGACAACCCGTCGCGCAGCGTCGACTCCGCCACGGCCGCCTCCGGTGCCGGCGACGGCGGAACCAACCGATCCGGCTCCAGCACCGCCCAGACCGACCAGTCCTCCACCGACCGCCCCGGTCTCCTCGCCCGTGCCGCGAGAGCCCTGCGTCCTCGGCGCCGGCCCACGAGTTCCCAGGGCGGTTCCCAGGGTTCTCAGGCCGCCGACGCCCAGGACACCGGCTCCGGGCTCACCTCCGGCACCACCACCTCCCGCCTGGCGGCGACCTTCCGCATCCCCCAGTCGCGGGCCCAGCGCCAGCGGCTGCGCAAGCGACTGTCCTCGCTGGCGGCGGTCCTGTGCGTGGCCGCCCTGGGAACGGCCGCCTGGCTCCACGAGGGCGTGGCCCAGGCCGACCTGCACCTCAACGACGGCGGCGTGTGGGTCACCTCCACCTCCAACCACCTCGTGGCCCGCCTCAACTACCCCTCCCGCGAGGTCGACGGCACGATCCGTACCTCCTCGTCCTCCTTCGACGTCACTCAGAACGCCGAGGACGTCCTGGTCCCCGACTCGGGTGACGCCTCCGTCTCCTCGGTCGACCCCTCCCAGGTCTCCTTCTCCGGACGCACCCAGCTCACCAAGGGCGTCACGATCGCCCAGGGCGGCGACCGGGTCATCGCCATCGACAAGGTCCAGGGCACCATCCGTGCCACCAAGGCCAAGACGGCCGGTTCCCTGACCGCAGCCGCGCCCGTGGTCACCGGCATGCCCGACGTCGTCGCCGTCGTCGGCAAGGACGGCGCCATCTACGCGGCCTCACCCACCACCAAGTCCCTGGTCTCCCTGGAGGCCGGCGGCAAGGGCTGGGAGGAGGCCACCAACACCTCCTTGTCACTGACCTCCGGCACCGACCTGGCCATCACCGCCGTTGGTGACAAGCCCGTGGTGCTCGAGCGCAGCACCGGGATCCTCCACCTGCCCGAGGGCAAGACCGTCAACCTGGGGGCCTCCGGCCTGGTGCTCCAGCAGCCCGGCCCCGAGGCCGACTCGGTGCTGGTTGCCTCCCGCGACGCCCTCATCTCCGTACCGCTGGACGGGGGCAAGACCACCAAGACGCCGTCGTCCAAGGAGAGCTCCGCCCCCGAGGGAGTGCCCGCCCAGCCGGTGCGCCTGGGCAAGTGCGTGTACGCGGCCTGGTCCGGCTCCGGCCAGTTCGTGCGCAGTTGCTCGGGTCTGTTCAGCGGCGGCACCGACACCCTCCACGACGACAAGCTCGCCTCCTCCTCAGCCCCGATCTTCCGGGTCAACCGCGACGCCATCGTGCTCAACGACCTGGAGACGGGCTCGGTGTGGCTGCCCAACAACGACCTCGTCCTCATCGACGACTGGACGGACAAGACCGCCCAGACAGATGACAACGCCGACCAGAAGGACGACTCCGCCAACACCTCGGAGTCCCAGACGCCGCCGGAGCGCACCGAGGAGAACCACGCCCCCAAGGCGGTCGACGACAGCTTCGGAGTGCGCCCGGGCCGCTCAGCGCTCCTGCCCGTGCTGGCCAACGACTCCGATCCCGACGGCGACGTCCTCACCGCCACCCCGCAGGACAACGGCGGGTCGTTGACGGCCACCAAGGCCCAGGGCGGACTGGCCCTGCGCATGGACGTCCCGGACAACGCCACCGGCAGCTACTCCGTGCCCTACACGGCCGACGACGGTCGCGGCATGAGCGACTCCGCCGTCGCCACCGTGGACGTCCACGGCTGGGACGTCAACGGCGCCCCGAACCAGAACACCACCCCGACCCTGACCGTCGCCGAGGGGGCCTCCGGCTCCCTGGACGTGCTGGGCCACTGGCTGGACCCCGACGGGGACGACCTCTACCTGGTCTCCGCCCAGGGTGAGGGGATGGACGTCAAGGTCTCCAACGAGGGCACCGTCACCGTGCGCGAGCTGGGCGCCGGCACCGGCTCCCGGGACCTGACCGTCACGGTCTCCGACGGCCGGGAGACCACCTCCGGCGTGGTCAAGGTCGATGTGCAGCCGGCTCAGTCGGCCAAGCCGATCGCCAACGCCGACCACGTGCGCGTCGTGGCGGGAACCAAGGCCGTCGTCTCGCCTCTGGACAACGACACCTCTCCCTCCGGGGGGACGCTGCGCCTGGCCGCGGTCCAGGAGGCCCCCGCCGGGACCTCGATCGACGTCGACCAGCAGGCGGGCGTCTTCACCTTCTCCACCGACGCCAGTGCCCAGGCCCAGACCTACTACCTCACCTACGACGTCATGGACGGGGCCAACACGGCCCAGGGGATCGTGCGCGTGGACGTCACCCCCAAGGCCGACGCCACGGTGCCGCCCGAGGTCGAGAACGACACCGCCCTGCTGCGCAACGGCGGCTCGACGACCATCGCCCCGCTCAACAACGACTTCGACCCCTCCGGGGAGATCCTGGTCCTGCAGTCGGTGAGCACCCCGCCGGACTCGGGCGTCACCGTCACGGTCGTGGACCACTCCCTGCTACAGATCACCGCGGCCAGCACGGTCCCGGCCAACCTGACGGTGGACTACACCGTCACCAACGGCACCTCCAGCGCCACCGGGAAGGTCGCGATCGTCCCGGTGACCCAGTCCCAGTCCCAGCCGCCGGTGGTCACCGACGACACGGCCGTCGTGCGCGCCGGCGACGTCGTCACCGCCTCCGTCCTGGACAACGACTCCTCCCCCTCGGGCCTCAACCTGTCGGTGGACTCCCAGGTCAGCCTCGTCGGCGACGAGCTGGGCACCGCCTGGGTCAGCGAGGACACCGTCCGCTTCCGCGCCGGCAACCAGCCCGGACGCACCTCCTACGCCTACACCGTCAAGGACGACCAGGGGCAGACCGCCTCGGGGGTCCTCACCGTGGAGGTGCGAGCGCAGGACGCCGAGCACAACTCCGCGCCCTCACCGCGCAACCTGGAGGCCCGTACCCTGTCCGGCTCGTCCACGAACATCACCGTGCCCTTGGACGGCATCGACCCGGACGGCGACTCGGTGAGCCTCGTGGGACTCAACCAGGCCCCCTCCCTGGGCTCGGTGGAGGTCAACTCCTCGTGGCTCACCTACAAGCCCTCCGAGGGCGCCACCGGCACCGACACCTTCACCTACGTCGTCGAGGACCGCTTCGGGGCCCAGTCCACCGGCACCGTCCGCGTGGGCGTCGCCCAGGCCTCCCCGATCAACGTGGCCCCGGTGGCCAGCGATGACCTGGTGGTGGCCAAGCCGGGACGCACCGTGGCCGTGGATGTCCTGTCCAACGACCTGGACACCGACGGCGACACCCTGTCCCTGGAGGGCGACCCGGTCTCCAGCGACCCGTCGCTGGGCGTGTCCACCCGCGCCGGCCGCCTGGTGCTCAACCTGCCGGGCAAGGAGGGGAACCACTCGGTCACCTACACCGTCTCCGACGGGCGCGGCGGCACCGACACGGGCACCGTCACCGTCCAGGTCTCCAGCAACGCGCCGCTGGCCAACCCGGTGGGCGTGGATGACTACGTGACCGTCGACCAGGTCGACGCCAACGGCCGGGTGACCGTCCCGGTCCTGGACAACGACAAGGACACCGACGGCTCGCCGTGGGACCTCAAGCTCTCCTCCTCCGACCCCGACGTCGAGGTGGGCAAGGACTCCCTCAGCCTCACGGTGGGCGAGACCCAGCGGCTGGTGCTCTACACGATCACCGACGCCGACGGGCTGACCGGTCACGCCGTCGTCGTGGTGCCGGCCCGGTCCGCCCTACGCCCCCGCATCAACCCCTCGGCCGTGCCCGCCCACGTGACGGCGGACAAGACCACGGACATCAACCTGTCCTCCTACATCCTCACCCGTGAGGGGACGAAGCCCGTCATCGCGGACTCCTCCTCGATCCACATGGCCAAGGGCACCAAGGACGCCAAGACCGCCTCGAACGGGACGGCACTGTCCTTCACACCCGAGTCGGGCTTCACCGGCCAGACCTCAGTGACCTTCACCGTGGCCGACGGCACCGGCTCGGACGCCCTGAGCTCCACGCTCACGCTGCCGATCGTCGTGGACTCCTCAACGAACAAACCGCCGACCTTCACCCCCACCGAGGTGACGGTGGCGCCGGGCGAGGGAACCGTGACGGCCAACCTGGCGGCCATGACCACCGACCCGGACCCGAGCGACAAGCTCTCCTTCCAGGCCGGCCCCGCCCCCGCGGGCTTCGACATCTCCCTGAGCGGGTCGTCGCTGTCCGTCAAGGCCTCCGACAAGGCCACCGAGGGCACCACCGGCTCCATCCCGATCACGGTCTCCGACGGCGTCAACCCGCCGGTGAGCGCCTCCCTGCCCGTACGGGTGAGCGCCTCCAACAAGCCGCTCATGACCGCGGCGCCGATCACCCTGGAGTCCCGCAACGGCGAGGCGGTGAGCGCCGACGTGTCCACGGCGGTGAGCAACCCCTTCCCGAACAAGCCGATCACCCTGTCCGGCACTCCGACGATCACCTCCGGACAGGGCACGGTGAATGTCTCCGGCACCACCGTGACCATCACCCCGGCCGCCGGCTTCCACGGCACCATCACCGCCCAGTACAGGGTGCTGGACTCCACCGGATCCGAGTCGCGGGCCGTCACCGGCACCATCACCGTGCAGGTCGGCGGCGTGGCCCCCACCGCCCCCTCCGGGGTGAGCGTGGCGCCCATGAGCGCGACCTCGGCGCGCGTGTCCTGGAACGACGGGGCCTCCACCGGTTCCCCCATCACCGGCTACAAGGTGAGCGTCGACGGCGTCACGCAGGCCTGCGCGACCTCCAACTGCCTCATCAGCGGCCTGGAGCCCGGCCGCTCCTACACCGTCCAGGTGGTGGCCACCAACAAGTACGGCGACTCCGACGCGGCGACGGTGTCCTACCAGCACAACGCCACGGCCAAGACGCCCGCCGCACCCACACTGGCGGCCAGCTCGGGCAGCCTCACCGTCAGCTGGAACGAGGTGGAGGACCCCACCGGGTCCGGAATGACCTATGACGTGCGTCTGTCCAACGGGGAGATCAGGACCGGGCTCACCGGGACCCAGGCCGAGATCGCCGTTGGCTCGGGCCGCAGCTACACCGCGCAGGTGCGCGCCGTCCCGAACCAGGGAGCACCCTCGGCATGGTCCTCTCCGTCGAACCAGGTGACGCCCTTCGGGGAGCCCGGCACCCCCGGAACTCCCGTCATCACCCCCAACGGAGGAACGGTCACCGTCGGCTGGCAGGCAGCCAACGGCAACGGCAGCCCCGTCAGTTACACGCTGTACTACTCCAACGGCAACACGAGCGACTCGAAGAACGTCGGAGGCGCCACCTCCACCAGCGTCTCACTGTCTCCGGGATCCTGGACCTTCTGGGTCGTGGCCGACAACGGTCACGGGACCAAGACCTCGGCCCAGGCCAGCTACGCCTACAAGTCGACTCCGCTGCCCCCCTCGACCCCCATCGTCAAGGCCACCGGCAACAGCGGAGAGCTCTCCGTCAACGCCTCGCCGCGGGCCGGTAACGGCTGGAGCGTGGGCGACCTGTCAGTGGAGTACTCGGTCGACCAGGTCAACTGGACCAGTTCCTCGACCATCCGGGGCCTGACCGACGGGCGGGCCTACACGGTCTACGCCCGGACCAACGGCGGCGGGCAGTACTCCGAGGTCGTCTCCTCCTCACCGGTGGCGCCCTACGGTCCGCCGTCGGCGCCCTCGGTCAGCTGCGAGCTCGGCGGCAAGGAGCAGAAGCACGCCGTGTGCTCCTGGACCCCCAGCGCCAACAACGGCGCCGGCACCAGCTACGAGCAGTCCGACGACGCCGGCAACACCGTGAAGAGCATCGAGGTGGGCGAGGGCTACGACAAGAAGCTCAAGGCCGGCAAGGCCGTCACCTGGTGCGTGCGTGCCACGAACAACACCGGTACCTCGGAGTGGGCCTGCGACACCGTCGCCAGGCCGCCCAAGCAGGACGACGATGACGACGACGATGACGACGACGACGAGAAGACCGTCCCGGTCGGCACCCAGACGCAGTTCTACGTGGACTACACCCAGACCTGCCGTCCCTTCGGCCGCTGGGGCAGCTGCTACCAGATGGTCTTCGATCTCTCCGGCAACCCCAACAGCACCCTGTCCTGCGGCTACTGGTACTGGGACACCTGGAACTGGGAGCCCGCTTGGAACGAGGAGGAGGTATCTCTCGATAAGAACGGGTACTCCCGGCACAAGTTCCCCCACCGGACACCGAACTGGAACCAGTCCATCACCTGCACCCAGCAGTAACCGGATCATTAACCGGATCGATGCCCGGTACGCAACAACTCACACACTCACATCTCTCCACCCGAAGGATCATTGATTCCATGCCGATGACCCCCGAGAACGCGACATGGTTCGCTGACGCCTTCTCCACCATTGTCAACAACGTCGGTCAGGCGCTGCTGGACAAGGAGGACGTGATCAAACTGGCCCTGACCACCATGCTCTCCGAGGGGCACCTCCTGCTCGAGGACGCCCCCGGAACCGGCAAGACCGCCCTGGCCCGCGCCCTGGCCGCCTCGGTGCAGGGGACGCACTCGCGTATCCAGTTCACCCCCGACCTGCTGCCCAGCGATATCACGGGCGTGACGATCTACGACCAGAAGACCGGCTCGTGGGACTTCCACGCCGGCCCCATCTTCTCCTCGATCGTCCTGGCCGACGAGATCAACCGGGCCAGCCCCAAGACCCAGTCGGCGCTCCTGGAGGTCATGGAGGAGTCCCAGGTGACGGTCGACGGCGTGCGCCACACGACCGAGCGCCCCTTCATGGTCATCGCCACCCAGAACCCCATCGAGCAGGCCGGCACCTACCGACTGCCCGAGGCCCAACTGGACCGCTTCCTCATGAAGGCCTCCGTGGGCTACCCCAACCGGGAGGCGCTCACCCAGATCCTGTCCAGCTCGGCCCACCCGGACCGTTCCAAGAACCTGTCCGCGGTGGTGGCCTCCTCCGTCGTGGCCTCCATGGCGGACCTGGCCGCCACCAACCACATCGAGAACTCGGTGCTGGACTACATCGGAGCCCTGGTCGAGGCCACGCGCGCCGCCGAGGAGACCCGCATGGGCGTGTCCACCCGTGGCGCCATCGGCATGGCCCGCGCCGCCCGCGTGTGGGCCGCCGCTCAGGGACGCAGCTTCGTCCTGCCCGATGACGTCAAGGACCTCGCTCAGGTCGTGTGGGCCCACCGCCTGGTCATGGACCCCGACGCTGAGTTCACCGGCGCCACCGCCTCCGGCGTCATCACCGCCGCCCTGAGCCAGGTCCCCGCACCCACGACCCGCGATTGAGCCGTATGCCGCCTCAGACGACGTCGCAGAGCTCCGCCCGCCCGGCCCGTCCGGGGCCCGCGGGCCGGGCCGGCGCATTCACCTCCCCCGCCGCAGCGTCCCCGGCCTCCTCGGCGTCGGCGGCCGCGGCGGCGTCATCGTCGGCCTCCGCGAGCGCCGCCCTGACCGCCAGACCGGCGAGGTCCCGACTGACCGACGCCGTCGCCACGGCGCTGAGACCGCTGCGCTGGCTGCTGCACACGATCACCCCGGTGGGCTGGGGCTGTCTCGTGCTGCTCGCGGCCTGCGGCCTGACCGGCGCCGTCATGGGGTGGCAGGAGGCCTGGAGCGCCGCCGCGGTCGTCGGCGTCGTCGTGGTGAGCGCCTGGCTGTGGCTCATCCCCCGCGGCGGCTACTCGGTCAACCACAGCCTGCTCGAGCCCCGCGTCACGGTGGGCGACCACGCCCTCATCCGCCTGACCGTCACCAACCCGCGCACGCGGCCACTGCTGCCCTCGCGCATGGAGATGCCGGTGGGGCCGGGGCGCGCCGTCTTCGTCGTCCCCACCCTGACCCCCCGGGCCGTCCACGAGCGGGGCTTCGTGCTGCCCACCCAGCGCCGCGGCATCGTCACCGTGGGTCCGGTCCTGGCGGTCCAGCGCGACCCGGTGGGGCTGCTCCAGCGCGAGCGCTCCCTGACCGAAGCCCAGAACATCCACATCCACCCGCGCACCCTGCGCCTGAACACGGTGCTGCACGGCGTCCTGCGGGACATCGAGGGCGCTGTCACCCAGGACCTGTCCAGCTCCGACGTCGCCTTCCACGCCCTGCGCGACTACGTCCCCGGCGACGACCGGCGCAACGTCCACTGGCGCACTACCGCGCGCACCGGAAGGCTCATGGTGCGTCAGTTCGAGGAGACGCGCCGCTCCAGCCTGCTCGTCCTGCTGTCCACCCGTCAGGACGACTACGCCGGTGAGGAGGACTTCGAGACCGCGGTGTCGATCGCCTGCTCCCTGACCATGGACGCGATCCAGGACGGCCGCGAGGTCCGCTTCGTCACCCAGATCGGTTCCCTGCCCACCTCCTCGTCCCTGCGGATGCTGGACACGTCCTGCCTGCTGAGCACCGGTGAGGACGACGTCAGCTGCGACCTCCTGGTGCGACACGCCTGTACGGCGTACCCCGAGGCCTCTATCGTCGTCCTTGTCACCGGTCAGGAGGTCGACCGCGCCACCCTGGCCCGGGCCCGCAGCTTTGCTCCTCTGTCCATGGTGGCCGTCACCCTGCGTGCAGGGCAGCAGGGTCTGTCGCGCCTCCACGCCGGAACGATGCCGGTGGTGGACATGGACCGTCTTGAGCAGCTTCCCACCGCCCTGAGGCGAGCACTATGACCCCTACGACGACCCCCACCACCTGGCCCCCGCGCACCGCGGGCTCTCCTGCCTCCGGATCGCCCGCCGAGGCCCCCTCGCAGGCGGCCGGGCAGCCCTCCGCGCGCTCCCCCGAGTCCTCCTCCTCGTGGCTGACGGCGACCTCGTCGCGCACGCGCAGTCTCTACAGCACCGAAACGACTCGACCGGCCCGCTCGGTCACCGGTGCCGGCCCGCTCCTGGCGCGTCCTTCCAGGCCGGCGCTCTCGGCTCACCGCTTCCTGCCTCCGCGGCGAGGAGCCAAGCCGCCCACACCGGCGGTCGCCGCCCTCGAGCTGACCCTGGCGGCCGGGATCATCGCCGTCGGCGCAGTTCCCTTCCTGCCGGTCTTCGCCTCCGTCATCGGCTGCCTGGCCGTGGGTTACGGGGCACTCATCGGCGGCCTGACGGCCTTCGCCTGCTCGCGCCTGCGCCTGTCGGTGCTGCCGAGCATGGCCGCCCTGGCGCTGGTGCACGTCCTGGTGGCCCCCTGGCTGCTGACCGACGTCGGCTCCGGGCTCACGGCCGTCAAGACCGTTCTGGCCGCCACGGTCACCGTGTGGCGCGACGCCCTGACCGTACCGATGCCGCTGAGCTCCTTCAGCGGCATGACGGTGCTGCCGTGGCTGGCCGGGCTGGTGGTCTCGGCTCTGGCGACCCGTCTCATCCTGGCGGGCCGCGAGGTCCTGGCCGGGCTGAGCCTCGTCCTGCTGCCCGTCGTCGGCATCGGCTGGGGCGGGCAGGAGGCCGTGCGCCCTACGGCGCTGGGCGTCCTGTTCGTCGCCGGCATCCTGGCCCTGTGGACCTGCGGCTCCCTGCGGCAGCGGCGCAGCCACGTCATCGAGGCCCTGGACCTGAGCTCCTTCTCCACGACCTCGGGGACCACGAGCGCACGCTCGACCGGTGACCTGGGCCGGGCGGCCCTGCGCGGGGCGGTCATCGCGGCCGTCCTGCTCATCGTCACCTCCCTGGCCGCCATGGCCCTCACCCCCGCCGCGCCCGCCTCCCGGACGGTGGTGCGAGACCTGTTCCAGCCGCCCCTGGACCTGACCGAGTACGCCAGCCCGCTGTCCCTGGTGCGCACCCTGGAGACGGACAAGGCCCACACCCAGCTCATGAAGCCCTCCAACCTGCCCAAGGGCGGGCGCATCCGCATCGCCGCGATGGACTCCTACGACGGGTTGTCGGCCCACATCGGGCAGAACGAGAACGGCCAGTCACGCTTCGAGCGCATCGGCGACAAGACCCAGCTGACGGCGAGCCGGCTCGACGGGAAGAAGCAGACCTCCTCCCTGACGATCGAGGACTACAGCTTCCCCTGGGTCCCCACCATGCCCGAGACGATCCGCATCGAGTCCTCCGGCCCGCGTCAGTCCGCCCTGAGCGAGGGCATGTACTACGACAAGTTCTCCTCCACCGGCATCGCCACCAGCGGCCTGGCCGAGGGCGACGTCCTCACCGAGCGAGTCGCCCCCTACACGCCGCCCTCGGAGGCCACGCTCAACAAGGCGTCCATCGCCCAGACCTCACTGGGCCCGATCGATCAGGTGCCGTCGTCGGTGGCCTCCCTGGCCAAGGAGATCGTCGGCGCGGAGTCCAACCCCATCGCCCAGGTCCGGGCGCTTCAGCAGCGCCTGCGCACGAGCTACTACTCCGACGGCACCCAGAGCCCCTCCCAGCCGGGTCACGGGGCCGCCCGCATCGCCTCGATGGTGGAGGCCGACTCCCTCATCGGCGACGACGAGCAGTACTCGGTCCTCATGATGCTCATGTGCCGCTCGCTCAACATCCCGGCGCGCGTGGTCATGGGCTTCGACCCGGCCACCGACGGCGATGCCAAGACCGTCACCGGTGAGGACGTCAAGGCCTGGGTGGAGATTCCCTTCGAGGGGCTGGGCTGGGTGTCCTTCGACGTCACCCCGGACCGCGACCAGGTCCCCCAGCAGCAGACCACCCAGAAGGTCTCCAACCCCGAGCCCAACGTCCTCCAGCCCCCACTGCCCAACGAGGACCCGGCCCAGCTGCCCCCCAACTACGAGGACCCCCAGCGCAACGACCCCCAGGACGACGACAAGGGCGGCCTGCCGACGGCGGTCATCGTCGTGGGAGGCTCCATCCTGGCCATCGCGGCGGTCGTGGGCTCCGTCCTGGGCTGGAAGGCCTGGAGACGCAGCCGACGGCGGGGACGCACCGGCGTCGGCAAGGCCCTGGGGGCCTGGGAGGAGATCCTCGACCGCGCCCGGGACCTGGGGCGCGTGCCCGGGTGGGGCGTCACCCGGCGCGAGGCGGCCGCGCAGCTGGCCCCGCACTTCCCGCAGGCCGATCTGCCCCGTTTCGCCGGAGCAGTTGACACTCAGGTCTTCAGCTCCGGGGAGCCCGCGTCGTACGCTCTAGGGGAGTTGTGGGAATCCTCAGACGCGATTGTCCGCTCCATGGGTGCGGAACGCTCACGCCTGGGGCGGGCCATGGCCCGCCTGTCCCCGCGCTCTCTTGTCCATCCCGCCGGGAGGCGGTCACGTCGACCCAGGAGGTTGCGGTCATGACGATCACGGCTGACGCCCGTAGCAGCGCCCCGACCGCTGCGGGGCCGCCGACGTCCTCTCAGTCCACCACGGATGCGTCGCAGGCCGCGAGCGTGAGCCCGTACGGCATAGTTCCCGATGCCCCCACAGCCCCCGACGAGCCGCCCCGCGGTGACGGCCAGGGCCGACGCTCCGACGACGCGGGCCCGCCGCATGCTCCCGGCTTCACCGCGCAGGGGCCGCGGAGGCCGCGTCGTCGGCTCGCCCCGGCCCCGGTCAGGGCGCGTGTCGTTGCCGGGGTCATCGACCTCGTCATCGGCTCGCTCCTGGTGACGGGCATGACCGTCCTCATCTGGCAGGTGGCCGGCCAGCCGGTCCTGACCAGCGGGCTGATCGCCTTCGCCGTCGTGGTCGGTCTGAGGTGGCTCGCCATCGCCGCCACCGGATGGTCCCTGGGCGGGTTACTGCTCAGGGTGCGCATGCTGGGCGCCCGCAACCAGACGCCCTCCCCACTGGGGTCCTTCCTCCACGCGGACCTCATCCTGGCCGTCAGCGTCACCACGCTCGGCCTGGGCACCATCGCCCTCATGCGCTCGGCCGCCTCCGACCCCGAGGGACGCGGCTGGCACGACAAGCTCTCCGGGATGGCTCTGCTCCACACCGGGAAGACCAACCGGCCGGGCCGGGACGACGCTCCGCACTCCGCCCAGGCCTCGGCCGCGCCCGCGGGCGCCTCGGCCCAGCCCTCCCCCGACCTCGACTCGGAGGCCGCCCCCAGGTCCCGTCGTCGGCGCGATCAGAAGGCGGAGAAGAAGACGGAGAAGGCCTTGCGACGCGCGTCCCGGGCGGGCTCGGCGAGCTCAACGGCCGACGCCGGGGCCGCTGCCGGGGCCGCCGGGGCCACCGTGGGTGCGCAGAGCGCCACCGAGGCGGGGATCATGGCCTCCCCGGGAGGGACCGCGCACCCGACGACGTCGGACCCCGTGTCCTCCTCGATCCGCAGGCCTCGGCCCGCCCGTCCCGGCCAGCCCGCGCGCCACGCCGGACGCCCCCTGGCCGCCGGCTCACCCAGCAGCGCCTCCCGGACGGCTCCTGCCACGGCAGCCGCCTACACCTCGGCGGTCTTCGGCTCCACCGTCTCAGCTGACGGCTACGGCGTCATCCAGGCGCCCAGGACGGCCAAGGCCACCAAGGCCGCGACCCTGTCCTCCTCCGCGACATCGGCGGCCTCCGCCAACCCGGCAGTCTCCGACACCGACGCCGCCGCCGTCGCCGCGGCCTCCGCCACCCCCGTGGATCCCCAGGCCTCCGCCGCGCTCGCCGCCGCCGAGGCCTCGGCCAGGTCGGCGCCCCCAGCGGTGCAGCCCGCCCAGGCGGAGCAGTCGGCCGGGACCGCCGGTTCCGCGGACGCCGCGGCAACCGCCGCGACCTCGCCGAAGCCGACCGTCAAGCGGTCCTCCACGTCGGGGCGGGCGACGCCGTCGAGGCCGTCGGAGGCACGCAGACCAGTCCCGGTGAGGTCATCGCCGATGGACGCCGAGACCGCCACCCTCGAGGCGGTCGACGACACTCCCGAGCCGTCGACCAACGCGTCCCCCTCCGCACCGCACCCGGCCGATCATCAGTCCCCGGGCGCGAGGACGCCCTCAGCGGAATCCTCCAAAAAGCCGAATGATTCCGAGGCTCGTCAGGCCTCTTCTTCGCAAGATGCGACACCATCGACACAAGTCCCGCGCTCGAAAGCCACAAAAGCCGTAACATCGCAGACGATGGAACCACGACATGCCCACGCCCAGCGCTGGAGGACTCAGTCCGGCAACCCCGGCAGGAAAACCTCCAGCTCGTCTGCTGCGCCCACGGAGGATCGGCGAGAGCCGGCGTCACAACCCGGCGTTCCTCGCCGTGAGAGTCTGTTCACCTCCGAGCGGCACCGCTTCGCCGCCGGATCGAGCTCGGCCCCAGAGGTCGCGCACACCTTCGACACCTCCAGCATCCTTCCCTCGGGGGACCGCAACACACAGGCGCTCATCGACTCGGTGCCCTGGTCCTCGGTCCCGACCTCGGTGGATGCCGCGACGGTGGACTCCCTTCCGGAAGGGGTCATCATCTCCGACGACGGGTCGCCCCGGAAGCCCTCCCCGGTATCCTCCCAGCCGGACCTGACCAACCCCGCCACGGTGCCCGGCGGCGTCCCGGCATCGACGACGGGCGACGCCCACCCGACCGTGCGCAGCCACCGCAGCCACGCCCAGACCCCCGGTCACGCCGGCGGCGCCACGAGCACGGCCACTCCCGAGGCTCCGTCACGGCGGACGCGCAGCACGCACCGCTTCCAGGGCCCGGGGATCCCCGAGCCCGCGGAGGGACGGGCGGCGCACGGTGATCTCCACGGTGATCTCCACGGTGATCTCCACGGTGACGTCCGCAGTGATCTTCAGGGCGAGTCCCACAGCGGCACCCGCAGTGACGCCCGCACCGGCCTCTCCGAGGTCCCTGCCTCGCGTCACGAGAGCCGGGAGAGCGATGGCCCGGTGCCTGCACAGCCTCGGACGAGTCGCGTGGCGAGTCCGTCGAGCGTCACCTCGGCGCACACCGGGCACAGCGCCGGTAGCGCTGCGAGCGCAGCGGCACCCGCCAGTGCCCCGGCTGCTCCCGCCACCCCGGTGGTCCCTGCCGCGAGTGCCCAGACGGCCACCCCGTCGCTGCCGTCGGCGTCCTCTGCGGCCCCGGCACTGTCGGTGCGCCTCGTCCCGCTGCTGGGAGGCAGCCCGATCCTCATCCACGAGCCCACGGTTGTGGGACGCGACCCCGACAACATCTCGGCCTACCCCGGTGCGGAGCGCGTCGCCCTCGATGACCCCACGCGCTCGGTGTCCAAGACGCACGCCGCGATCTTCCCGCTCCTGGATGGGGTGTGGGTCACCGACCTGCACTCCACCAACGGCACCCGGGTGGAGCACCGCGACGGAAGCAGCATCGAGGCCGTGCCGGACAAGGCGCTGTCCGCCCTGGAGGGCAGCACGATCTTCTTCGGTCGTATCGCCTTCAAGGTCGAGGTCGTCTGAGCTCGACGCCGGTTCCTTCAGTGTCGGGGCCCGCACTCCGTGACGGAGTGCGGGCCCCGCCGCTGTATCTCATCCGATCAGTGGCCGACTCAGGGGGTGTCGACGCAGGCGGTCTTGGCCTGGGATGCCTTGCCGTCCGAGCGCACCGCGGTGACCTCCAGGCAGGTGCGCCCCTCCTGGGCCTCGACGACGACCTCGTTGGTCCGGATGGAGTCGACCTGGGTCTCCTCGTCGGGCAGCTTGACCCGGTAGAGGTAGCTGCCGGTCCAGCCGGTTTCCGGCTCGCCCCAGGTGAACCGAACCGTTCCGTCGTCGAGCGGCTCACCCTCGATGTCCCCGACCATCGGCACGGAGGCCTGCAACGGGTTGGCGCCGGGCTGCGGAGCGATGGTGGCGACGGGGTTGTCGGGCTTCTTCCGCGTGTCCTGGTTCCGGGAGAAGATGATCGCGCCGATGACGGCCACGACCATGGCCACAACGAGGAAAGCGGTGAGAACCGCCCGCATCCGGTTCGGTCGGCTCGAGTCGTCGGCCTCCGAGCCCGACGACGACCGGTCCTCGTCGCCGTCGGGATCCACCCGCATGGCGATGTGCTCGCTGGTGACGTCGACCTGGTTGAAAACGCCCATCTTGGTGGCGGTGTCGTTCTCGTCGGAGCTGGGCCGCCGTGCGGACTTTGCGGCCTTGTCCGGTTCCTGGAACAGATCAACGGTGGTGATCGGCAGGTCGAGCTCGGCCTGGACCTGCTGAAGCGCCCGGGCGAAGGCCAGGGCCGTGGGGTAGCGGGAGTCCGGGTTCTTGTCCATCGCCACCGACAGCACGCGGTGCAGCGACGGTGGGGCGTCCTGGCGGCCCAGCGGAGGCAGGGGGTCCTTGACGATACGGCGGGAGAGCTCGTAGACATCCGGGATGCCGTCGGTCTCGAAGGGGCTGCGGCCCGTGAGCATGGCGAAGGTCGTCGCGCCCAGGGAGTAGATGTCGGAGGCCGGGTTGGCCGAGCGCATCCCGACCAGCTGCTCGGGGGGCGCCCACGGAACGCTCATCCCCCGCAGCTCCTCGGAGCCCTCGGGACCGCTCATGGCGGAGATGCCGAAGTCCGAGAGCACTGGACGGCGGTAGGTGGTGAACAGGATGTTCGCGGGCTTGATGTCCCGGTGGACGATGCCGGCCCGGTGAGCGGTCTCCACCGCTCCGGCGATCTGGATCGCCGTCGACAGGGTCTCAGCGACGTTGAGGGGACCCTGCCGCAGGATGGCGCCCAGCTGCGGCGGCGGGCAGTACTCCATGACCAGGAAGGGGTGGCCATCGGCGGAGACGCCCGCGCCGTAGATGGACAGGATGGCCGGGTGCGAGGAGACCCGTGCCATGAGATTCGCCTCCGACTCGAAGCGGGAGGCGGTCTTGTCCTCAACGTCGGCGTTCATGACCTTGACCGCGACCTCGCGGCGGGGCATGTGCTGCTCGAAGAGGTAGACCGTGGAGTAGCCTCCCGCTCCGAGTCTCTCCAGGTAGGTGAACCCAGAGATAACCGGAGGCGGTCCCTTGTGATCCAGCATTAGGGGAGGTTCTCAAAGGCGAGGGTCTGGCCATCGCCGAGGTCGAGGACGTCTCCGCTGCGCAGGAGCACCGGGTTCGCCGAGGACAGGCGCACAGGCGCCTCGTTCTGGCGGTTGAGAACAGTGCCGTTGCAGTTGCCCAGGTCCTGGGCCAGCACGCTCCACGCATCCAGGTCGATGAGGATGTGGTTGCGCGAGACGAGCTGGTTGGGGCTGGCGACCGTCAGCGGGCGGAGGGGGACCTCCGCGACGCTGGTGATGTCGTCGGCCACGGGGTTGCGACCCACCAGGAGGGGACGGTTGAGCTCGATGCTCTCGCCGCCGGAGGTGACCACGCGCCCCAGAGGGGGGCAGGCCACCGACTTGGCCGGACGGTTGAGCTCGGCTCCACAGACGCGGCACACGGTGTAGTTCGTGGGGTTGGGGTGGCCCTGGGGGCACACCGCCGACAGCACGATCCGTATGGCGTCGGGCTCACCGGGAGAGCTCGCCGAGACCGGGGACGCCGGGCTGGAGGGTCCGGAGCCCACGAGGGAGACGAGTTCACCCACAAGGTCCTCGGGCAGGCCGTTGATGGTCTGCCCGTCATGGTCGCCACGGTCGAGACCTCCGGAGGAGGGCTCGACAGCCGGGGGCTGGACGAACTCGGTCACCGTCTCCGCCGCGGCGGCGGATCCGGCCGAGCCGGCGGAGCTGGCCGACTGGCTCGGCTCCAAGGGACCGAGCCCCTGGTTGAGCAGCTCGGCACGCAGCTCCTGGGAGAGGTCCTCGGGCAGGCCGTTGATGGTCTGTCCGTCATGGTCCCCGGAGCGTACGGGCTCGTCCTCGGCGTGAGCCTGCGCGGCGGCCTCCGCGACGGCGGCGGCCTCCGCGACCACAGCGGCCTCGGCAGGCACGAAGTCGGCCGGGGTCTGGGCGACCTCGGTGACCTCGACGGCAGCGTCTTTGATACCAGCAGCCTCAGCAAGATCCTCGCTCGACGGGGGTGGCGGGGGCGGGATCATGGCCTCTGCCTCCGGAGCGGAGGGGATCGGCAGGGCCGGGATATCGAAGACGGGGGCGATCAGCAGGTCCTCTCCGGAAGCCTCCGGTGAGGACGTCGCAGTGACCTCGGCGATCTCAGGGGAGACCTCGGCCACGACTGGAGCCTCGAAGGGCTCGGCGCTGTGAGCGCTGTGAGCGCTGCCAGGACTAGGAGCGGAGCTGGCGCTCTCACTCGTCTCAGGAGCCGCCTGAGCATCGGCCACGACGGCCTCGGCGACCTGGACGGCCCCCAGGGGCTCTGCAACGACCTGAGCCTGAGTCGTCTCGGTCGTCCGCGTGGTCTCAGCCGGTATGCCGGCGACGACGGCCAGCAGGTCGGCGGGGCCGGCGGACTCCGCGGACAGGGCGGACCCGGCGGACACAACAGACTCGGCGGAGTCGGCCGACTGGCTGAGTTCGGTGGGCTCTGCGACCTCGGCGGAGGCGGCGAGCCGAGCACCTTCAAGGGCCTGCTGCTCGGCGCTGTCCTGAGCGATCTCGATGAGGTCGTCGACGGCGTCGGCAGAAGCCGCGGTACCGGCATGCGCCCCTTCGGACGAGTCGTCCTGCTCCGAGTGGTCCGACGAGGCGGACTGACGGCGCGAGGAACGACGCGAGGCCCGGCGGGAGGTCCGCGAGGACCTCATCTCTGCGGCAGGGGATCCGGCAGAGCCTGCGGACGTGGTGGAGTGGTCAGGACCGGCCGGGTCAGGGTCATCGTCGTCGGAGTCGCCGGACCCCTTCGACGATGCACGGCTGGGGGACGGGGTCCCACTCGACTTCTCTGATCCGCGCAGCACCAGGTGGCCGGTGCTCACGACGGCGTCGACCGCCGGGCGACGCACCTGACCGGCGCCGTCGGGCGCGCTGACGATCACCGAGTTGGGGGCGGTCACCGTCGTCTCGAACCAGGTGGTGACCGCGGAGGCGTCCAGGGCCTTGCCGTCGACCTCCATCTGCGGGGCACCGCGCAGCGCCACGTGGAAGACGTCCTCGGGCGCCGAGACGGCGAGCACGAAGTCCGGGATCGCCCCCAGGCGTCCTCCCATCCCCATCACCAGCTCGTCCAGGGCCCGCGTCAGCGAGGCCTCCTCACTACGCAGCAGCCGCCACAGGCGCTCGGTGAGGTCCTGCGGTACCGACGGGGGCAGGATCATCACAGCACGTGGCGTGACCACGCCTGTCCACGAACCCTCGGTCCACCAGACCTCGTTGTTCGCGCTGCTGTTCGGGCTGTTTGTCATCATATTTCTCCTCAACGGACGATACAGACACCGTCACCCAAGTATGCCTGCCGTCCCCGGTGCACGTACTCCGGTCGGCCCGGTGAGAGTCGGTGGACCCCCTCCTCGTCCTCGATGTGGGTCCCGTTGGTCGACCCCAGATCTGTGACGAGCACCCCATCAGAGGCGGGCACGAACAGTGCGTGCGTCTTGGACACGGAGTCCTCCGAGCGCAGCACCGCGACCAGATGGGCGTCCGGATGGGACTCGATCGGGGCCGGCCTGCGCCCGAGGACAATTGGCCCCAGAACAGGGATTACTGACCCCTCAACCACCAGGGAGCAGGTCGACACCGAGGTCGGTCTGGCGCTGAGGAGGACCGTCCCAGCCAACCGGTCGAACCAGGTGCGCTGTTCAGCACGCCATAGTGAGAGGATCCACAAAATAAAGGGGGCCAACCCTGCGGTTGCCACCAAAGAGAGACCCAAAAATGCGACGTAAATCACCGCAGAGCGTCCGGGCGGGCCATTCGGGTCCATCACCCTCCGAAGTCGGACCCCGGTCACGAGACCCCCCACCGTGGCACCGGTCATAGCCATCATGGCGGTCATCACAGCAATAAGCAGCACAACCACCCCAACAGCGAATAAGATTCCACAGCAGCGCTCCGTGACGGCACAGAGTGCGATGATGAGCCCAGCATCTACCAGCACGCGGACCACACGGCGGCGTGCGGATGCAGGCATAATTGTCGTATGTCGCTCTCGGGTCCTCATAGGACAGACATGGTAGGCGCCCAGTCCACTGCCTCGCAGTCAGACGAGGTCTCGGAAGGAGCACACAGTGCAGATCGCGGTCACGCCTGATCCCCAGCGATGGGTGATCATCCCGCCCTTCCCGCCTCCGGGTTGGGCACGGGAGGAGGCACGGCACCGCAGCGCCCACCTGGGAGTGACCGGTCCGCAGTGGCGCTCCGAGCTGGAGTCCCTGCTCAACGAGCTGCAGGCCATGGAGCGTCAGGGGCGCTTTGCGCGCCTCATGCACATCGACGACGTCGCCCACCCGCCCTTCGTCATCGACCTGAGCCTGGAGATCGCCAAGGACGACGGCTCCAAGGAGGGGCGCCGCGCCACCCAGCGTCAGATCATTGCCGCGCTCCTGCCCGAGGCCGAGCTGGTGCGCCTGCGGCCGGGACCGGACATGGTGGGCTTCTCCGCCTTCTACGAGTCCAACGGCCCTACCCAGGGCGTCGTGGTCCTGCGCCTGGCCGGTCTGCCCACCGTCCCGGTGGACCTGGTGATGCGCCTGTGGGGCGCCGCCGCCGAGGACATCGCCCCCAACCTGGACCACCTCGTCGAGCTGGCCCGCCAGGTCGCCCCCGTCGTCTGAGCGGTCTCAAGGACACCGCCCGTCACCGAGATCATCGCAGACCAGCATCCCGTATCCCCGTCCTCTCCCGCATCCTCCCCACCACCGGCCGGCTTTCCCCACTCCCTGACGTATCAGACTCGCAGATCTGGGCGCGATGACCGCACCGTCTCAGGACTCCAGCGCCTCCGCGGCCTCGAGCCACTGCTCCTCCAGATCGGCATGGGCCGCCTGAGCGGCTACGAGCTCGCGACCCAGCTCAGCCAGCTCTGCCACCCTGGCCGGATCAGCCGAGACCTCCTCCATGCGCACGTGCAGCGCGGCGACGGTCTGGGCCGAGCGCTCCATCTTGCGCTCAATGCGAGCCAGGGCCTTCCGGGCCTCGTGACGCTTGGCCCCGGTCGTGGCGCCGCGCTCGGCCCGGGGCTCGGCGTGGGCCGACGTCGTCCGGGAGGCCACCGAGGCGGCTGCGCCCCGGGCCGACCCCGCGGCCTGGCGACGCAGCTGGAGGTACTGCTCCACCCCGCCGGGCAGGTCTCGCACGCTCCCGTCCCCCAAGAGGGCGACCTGGTGGTCGGTGACCCGCTCCAGGAGGTAGCGGTCGTGGGAGACGACGACGAGGGTGCCGGGGAAGGAGTCGAGGATGTCCTCGACGGCCGCCAGGGTGTCGGTGTCCAGGTCGTTGGTGGGCTCGTCGAGCAGGAGCACGTTCGGCTCGGTCATGAGCAGGCGCAGCAGCTGGAGGCGGCGGCGCTCCCCGCCACTGACCTCACCGACCCGGGTCCAGGCGCGCTGGCGGGTGAAGCCGAGGCGCTCAACGAGCTGGGCCGCGGTCATCTCCTTGTCGCCGACGACGATCCTCTCCCCCACCATGGCCACCGCCTCGACGACGCGCAGGTCCGCGAGCGCATCGAGCTCGTGGGTGGACTGGGACAGGGTGGCCACCTGGACGGTCTTGCCGCGGACGACGCGGCCTCCGGTGGGTTGCTGAACGCCTTCGAGCAGGCGCAGCAGGGTGGTCTTGCCGGCTCCGTTGACGCCGACGACGCCGACCCGCTCGCCCGGGGCCAGCCGCCAGGTGACGTGGCGCAGGACCTCCCGCTCGGCCGGGGCCCCGACCCTGTCAGCCTCGTCGGCCCGGCCGGTGGAGACCGGGTAGCGCACGGTGACGTCCTCGAGGTCGAGGACCTTCTTGCCCAGGCGGGCGGTGGCCATGGCGGTCAGGGCCACGGTGTCGCGCGGGGGCGGCACGTCGGCGATGAGGGCCTCGGCGGCCTCGATGCGGAAGCGGGGCTTGGAGGTGCGGGCCGGGGCGCCGCGGCGCAGCCAGGCCAGCTCCTTGCGCAGGAGGTTCTCGCGCTTGACGGCGGCCAGGGCGGCCTGCCGGGCGCGCTCGGCGCGGGCCAGGACGTAGGCGGCGTACCCGCCGTCGTAGGTCTCGATGCGGCCGGCCACCTGGGAGCGGCCGCCTCCGGGGTCGACGCCGGGGACGACCTCCCACACGTTGGTGCAGATGGCGTCCAGGAACCAGCGGTCGTGGGTGACGGTGACCAGGGCACCGGAGCCGCGCCCTCCGGAGCCGGAGAAGCGGGCCTGGAGGTGGCGGGCCAGCCAGTCCACGCCCTCGACATCGAGGTGGTTGGTGGGCTCGTCGAGGATGACGACGTCGGCACGACGGGTGAGGACCGCGGCCAGGGCGACGCGGCGGCGCTGGCCGCCGGAGAGGGTGACGACCTCCGCGTCGAGGTCGAGGTCGGCGATGAGCCCGGCGTGGATGTCGCGCACGCCCGCATCGGAGGCCCACTCGTGCTCGGGGGTCTGGCCGTGGATGGCAGTGCGCACGGTGGCGCCGGGAGGCAGGTCATCGGCCTGGCTGAGGAGGGCCACGCTCACGCCGCCGGTACGGGTGACGCGTCCGCCGTCGGGCTCCCGCCGGCCGGCCAGCGCCGCCAGGAGGGTGGACTTGCCCGCGCCGTTGGGGCCCAGGACCCCCACGCGGGTGCCGTCCTCAAGCCCCAGGGTGACGTCGTCCAGGAGCAGGCGGGACCCGACGGTCAGGCGCAGGTTCTCCACGCCGAGCAGGTGCGCCATCAACCCACCACCCTCGCGCCGGCCACGGGGGCGTCGGCGCGCAGGACGTCGGCGACCAGGCCCGAGGCCGTCAGGGCGCGTGAGACCCGCTGGGCGCTGCCCGGGTCCTCAACCAGGGCGGCGATGGTGGGGCCGGAGCCGGAGACGATGGCGCGCAGCGCCCCGGCCTCCTCGGCCACGGCGATGACCCGGGCCAGCTCGGGGCGCAGGTCGAGGGCGGCGGCCTGGAGGTCGTTGTGCAGGCAGGCGGCCAGGGCGCGCGCGTCCCCGGCGCGCAGGGCCGCGGTGAGGGCCTCGGGCACGTCCCGCACGGCGGGGTCGGTGGGGCCGGAGGCGCTCAGCTCGTCGAAGTGACGGAAGACCGCGGGCGTGGACAGGCCCTCCTCGGCCAGGGCGAAGACCCAGTGATAGGAGCCCCGGGTCATGATCGGGGTGACGAGGTCGCCGCGGCCGCTCCCGACGGCGGTGGCCCCGGTGAGGGAGAAGGGCACGTCGGCCCCGAGGCGGGCGGCCAGGGCGGAGAGCTCGGGCAGGGTGAGGTTCGTGCCCCACAGGGCATTGCAGGCCACGAGGGTGGCGGCGGCGTCGGCCGAGCCTCCGGCCATGCCCCCGGCCACGGGGACGCGCTTGCGCAGGAGGAGGTCGACGCCCTCGTTCACGTCGGTGGCCTCGGCCAGGAGCTCGGCGGCGCGCACGGCCAGGTTGGAGGCGTCGGTGGGAACGGCGTCGTTGGGCTCCTCCAGGGTGAGGGTGACGGTGCCGTGGTCCTGGGCCGACTGGCGGCGGGCGGTGACGGTCTCGATGAGGCGGACCGCCTGGAAGACCGTGGTGAGCGGATGGTAGCCGTCGGGGCCGGGAGCGCCGGCGGACAGGAAGAGGTTGACCTTGCCGGGGGCCTCGACGCGCACGGAACTGGCCGAGCCGCTGCGGGGCGGCGTCGAGGGGTCGCGAGGACCGGTGGGACCGCCGGGGACGGCGCGCAAATGGGTCATGGCTGCTCCTGTGAGGTGGCGGGAGGCGTCGGCACGGCGGTCCCATCGGCATCGATGGGATGCAGCGCCTCGGCCAGGGCGGCGAAGGCGGTGATGTCGAGGGTCTCGCCGCGCCGCGCCGGGTCGATGCCGGCGGCGCGCAGGGCGGACTCGGCGGCGTCGGCTCCCCCGGCCATCCTGGCCAAGGCCTTGCGCAGGGTCTTGCGCCGTTGGGCGAAGGCGGCGTCGACGACGGCGAAGACCTGCTCGCGGGTGGCGCGCGTGGCCGGGGGCCGGCGGCGGACGAGCTCGATGAGGGCGGAGTCGACGTTGGGCACAGGCCAGAAGACGTGTCGGGAGATGGTCAGGGTGCGGCGGGCGGCGGCGTACCAGGCGGCCTTGACGCTGGGGACGCCGTAGGTGCGCGAGCCGGGCGCGGCGGCCAGGCGGTCGGCGACCTCGGCCTGAACCATGACGGTGATGGTCTTCAGGCTGGGCAGGGCCTCCAGGACCGTGAGCAGGACGGGGACGGCCACGTTGTAGGGCAGGTTGGCCACGAGGCGGGTGGGCGGGGGCTGCCCGGCTCCGCCGGTTGGCCACGAGGCGGGTGGGCGGGGGCTGCCCGGCTCCGCCCAGGGCCTCCGGTCCGGTGATGCTTAGCGCGTCGGCCTCGATGACGCTGAGGCGGCCCGTGGCCTCGGGCAGGCGGTCGGCGACGGTGACGGGCAGGGCACGGGCGAGGGCGGGATCGATCTCGACGGCGGCGACCCGTGCCCCGGCCTCCAGCAGGGCCAGGGTCAGGGAGCCCAGGCCCGGGCCGATCTCCAGGACCGTGTCCCCGGGGCGCACACCCGCGCTCCTGACAATGCGTCGCACGGTGCCGGCGTCGTGAACGAAGTTCTGGCCCAGGGTCTTGGTGGGGCGGATGCCCAGCGCCTGCGACAGGCCGCGGACCTCGGTGGGCCCCAGGAGGCCGGCGGCCCGGGATCCCGGGGACGCCCCGGCCTCCTGAGGATCATGAGAGTCCTCCTGCTGGGGGCGATCCGCACAGGCGGGGTCGGATGAGGCCTCGGAGGTGGTCTCGCAGGCTCCCGCAGGTTCTGAGGCGCCCGAGCGGGCGGCTCCTGCCGGGGGCACCTGTGAATCGGGTACCGGCAACGTCATGGGGACACAGTAACCGGCGTCCACCTCTTGTCACTGTGAGATATCTGGGAACATGCCGCATGCGGGCTGGTCACGGCCGTGGGATGCGAACCGTGTGAGGCCGGCGGGTCCGTGTCAGCGCGGCACTACCGGATCTCTCGCGGCTGCCGCCTCAGTCGCTCCGGCTGCTCAGCGCAGGCCGAGCTTGTCGGCGCAGGCGGGCCACTGTCCCCAGCCGGCTTGCGCCTGGAGCTTCTTGGCCATGGCGGTCTGGGTGGCGGCGTCGGCCTCGTGGGGGTAGCCGGTTCCGCCCAGGGACTGCCAGGTCGACAGGGTGAACTGGTACATGCCGTAGAAGCCGTTGCCGGTGTTGGTCTTCGGGTTGCCACCGGACTCGCACTGAGCGAGCCTGTCCCAGACGTCGTCGCCAACCTCGCTGGTACCGCCGCCGCTGTCACCGGAACCACCTGCGGATGCTGAGCCACCAGAGCCACCAGAGCCACCAGAGCCACCAGAGCCGCTGGAGGAGTCCGGTGACGCCGAGGGCGCGGGGGCCTGCGCCTGAGGCTGGCTCTGCTCCTGCTTCTTGGCGGCGCCGGTGCCCACGAGGACGACCTCGTCCACCTTCTGGGTGACGACCACCTGGGCGATCGGCCTGCGGGAGACCTCCTTGCCGTCGACGGTGGTGACCTCGTAGGTGGTGCGCACGACGCCGTCGACGCCGGGGGTGGCTACCTTGCTCTCGCCCTGGGGCAGGTCGCTGCTCTCCTGCTGGAGGGAGCCGTGGGGGTCGGTGGTGTCGACGGTCTCGGTGGTCAGGGTGGACGTGCTCGACGAGACCGAAACCCTGCCGTGGGCACCCTCGGCGTCGAGGGCGTCGATGCGCTGGTCCGCCGCGTCGGCGCCGGAGGCCCGGCCGCGCTCACCCACCTGCACAGCGGCATAGGCGCCGCCGGAGACCGCCACCGACAGGGCCAGCGCCGCCAGACCGGCGCGCAGCGCCATGGCGCGCACGCCTCGGCGAGCCTGGGTGGCGTCAGGCGCAGCCGGTGCGTCCAGCTCCTGGGGCAGGGCATGGGTGTGGCGCTGGGTGGTGGGAGTCACGGGGAGACGTCCTTCCAATCGACGGCGGGTGCCACGGTAGTGGAACGAGGAAGGTCCTGACAATAAACCATCTCACGCCTATGTGAGAAGCGTCTCCCAGGAACATCGATGGCGTCCGCCCTACGAGGGGACGGACGCCATCGAGTACGTGTCAGACAGCGGCAGGCGCGAGGCAGTGCCCCACCGCTGCTCGGCTCAGTACCAGCCGACGGACTCGGAGTGAGCCCAGGCGGAGCAGGGGCTGCCGTAGCGGCCGGAGATGTAGCCCAGGCCCCAGGTGATCTGGGTGGTGGGGTTGGTGGTCCAGTCGTCGGCAACCTCGCTCATCTTGGAGCCGGGCAGCGCCTGGGGGATGCCGTAGGCGCCCGAGGAGGCGTTCTCGGCCTGGTAGTTCCAGCTGGACTCACGGGTCCACAGGCTCTCCAGGCAGGAGAACTGGGAGTCGTCCCAGCCGTAGCCGGCCATCATGGACCGGGCGATGGCCTTGGCACTGTCCGGGTCGGTTCCCGCACCGGTGCTGGGGGCGGCGGAGCCCTCGCTGGCCTGCTGCTGGGCAGCCTGCTGCTGGGCGGCAGCGGCTTCGGCGGCCTGCTGCTGGGCGGCTGCATCCTGCTGGGCCTGCTGCGCGCCGGTACCGACAAGGACGACCTCGTCGACCTTCTGGGTGACGACGACCTGCGCGACCGGGGTGCGGGAGACCTCCTTGCCATCAGCGGTGGTGACCTCATAGGTGGTACGAACCAACCCGTCGACACCGGGGGTCTCGACCTGGGTCTGCCCGGCGGGCAGGGCGTCGCTCTCCTTCTGCACCGTGCCGTGAACCTGCGGCTCGTCGACGGTGGTGGTGGAGACCTGGGCGCTGGCGATCTTGCCGGGGCCCTGCGCCTCAGTGGCCTGGGGCTTCGCCTCGGACTCGCCGCCGATGAGCCCGAAGGAGCCGCCCGAGGAGGAACGACCCTCGTCATCGCCCGCGGAGATGGCCGCGTAGGCGGCACCGGAGACGGCCAGCGAGAAGGCTGCCGCGGCACCGCCCGCCTTGAAGAGCATGGGGGCCAGGGCGGTCTTGGCGGGCCCCTCGGCGCGCCGACGGCCGTGGACGCCGGTGGCTGTCCGCTTCTTGGTGGCTAAGGAGCCAAGGCCGGAGAGTGTAGTACTCAGGGAGCTGGTCTGGGAGTGACGGCCCACGATAGAACTTCCTTCGTTTGACGACTGCATGTCACCGTAACCGATGACCCAGGGGCGTGCCAATGCACCTGCTCACACCCCGGTGGCTTGTGACCGAACCGTGCGAAGACGCTCTGATTCCCGACTGTTTCCCACCTGGGACGAACCTGGAAGAATGATGGCAACCCAGGAGTTGCTGGTCCGGACAAATCCCGTCCCACAGGCCCCGCCGCCACCTCTTTCCCAGGCTCCTGAGCACGCAGCCCGCGCCCCGCAGGATGTCAGGGACAGGTTCCGGCGGCCGGACTCGCACCGCGCCCGCTCCCCCTGCCCGGCGTGGCCGACGGCGATCACCACGTCCCGTAGACCGCCGCGGTAGTGGCCTGCAGACGGCGACATAGCTGCTCCTCTCCTATCCCCCGCTGCTCGGCCAGGAAGCGGACCGTGTCACACATGAGGTAGGAGGCGTTGGGCCGACCGCGCCAGCGCTTGGGGGAAAGGTAGGGCGCGTCGGTTTCCACCAGGAGGAGCTCGTCGGGCAGGGAGGCGACCGCCTCACGCAGGGCCCCGTTGGCCGGGTAGGTGATCGGACCGGCGATCGAGGCGTACCAACCGCGTTCGGCGCAGGCGGCGGCCAGCTCCGCCCCGCCGGAGAAGCAGTGGAAGACGGTGCGCTCGGGGGCGCCGTCGGCCTCCAGCACCTCCACGCAGGCGGCGTGTGCGTCGCGGTCATGGATCTGCAGGGGCAGGTCGAGGTCCTTGGCCAGGGCGATGTGCGCCCGGAAGGCCTCGCGCTGGGCGGCGGCTCCCTTTTCGCCGGTGCGGAAGAAATCCAGGCCGCTCTCTCCGACGGCGACAACGACGTCGGCGTTCGCCCTGAGCGTCTCCTCCAGTCGGACCATGACTGACTCGAGCGGCTCGGCATGGTGCTCCTGCGCCCGGGGCTCGAGCCCGTCGGGCCCGGTCTCGCGCACCCCGGCGTGGAGGACGGCCTCGTTGGGGTGCACGGCCAGGGCCACGCGCACGCCGGGCAGCTCGCGGGCGAGGGCCAGGCTGTCATCCCAGGTGGTGACCTCGCAGGCGGAGGTCACCACGCGGGTGACGCCGACGGCGGCGGCGCGCTCGACCAGCTCGGCCGCGGTCAGCGGCGCCTCGGATCCGGGACCGCCGGTGTCCGCGGCCACCGGCAGGTGCGTGTGGTTGTCGGTGACCGGGGCCGCCAGTGGTGCGACGGCGTCGGCCGGCGGCCAGGATCGGTCGCGCTTCCTGGGGCTCATGCGCGCTCAGGCGCCGGTGACGTCGTCGGGCACGGAACCGGTGTAACGGGCCAGCTCTGCCTCGACGATCGACTCGTCCAGCTTGGTGAACACCGGGGTCGGCTTGGCCACGGGCGTGCCGACCCCGATCGGATGGCGCTCCCAGGTGGGGGCGTCCTCGTAGTCGCCGGTGATGATCGGGTAGCCGGTGCGGCCGTCGAAGGCCTCGGGCAGGCGCTCGGGATCGAGCTCGTCGACCTCCTCGATGCGGGGCATCGGGGCGATGTGGCCGCTTCCGCCCATGACCCGGTCGACGTCGTTGGCGGCGTGCGGCAGGAAGGGCGAGAGCATGAGGTTGAGGTCGGTGACCACCTGGGCCAGCGTGTGCAGGACCGTGGCCAGGCGGGCCTGGGTGGCGGGGTCCTCGCCCTTGAGCTTGAAGGGCTGGGTGTCGGCCACGTACTTGTTGGCCTCGCCGACCAGTCGCATGGCCTCGCCCAGGGCCGCCTTCTGCCGGTGCTGGGCGATGAGGCCGCCCACGGAGGCGAAGCCGGCCTCGACGGCGTCGAGCAGGGCCCGGTCGATGTCCTGGAGCTCGCCGAGCTCGGGGATCTGTCCGAAGCGCTTGTGGATCATGGAGGCGGTGCGGTTGACGAGGTTGCCCCAGCCGGCCACGAGCTCGCCGTTGGTGCGCCGCACGAACTCCGCCCAGGTGAAGTCGGCGTCCGCGGTCTCCGGGCCGGCCGCGCAGATGAAGTAGCGCAGGGCATCGGCCTGGTAGCGCTGGAGGAAGTCGCGCACGTAGATGACGATGCCGTGGGAGGAGGAGAACTTCTTGCCCTCCATGGTGAGGAACTCGCTGGAGACGACCTCGGTGGGCAGGTTGAGCACGCCCAGGCGGCCGGGCTCGCCGCCGCGATTGCCCTGGCCGTTGTAGCCCAGGAGCTCGGCGGGCCAGATCTGGGAGTGGAAGACGATGTTGTCCTTGCCCATGAAGTAGTAGGACAGGGCCTGCGGGTCGTTCCACCAGGCGCGCCACGCCTCGGGGTCGCCGCTGCGGCGCGCCCACTCCACGGAGGCGGACAGGTAGCCGATGACGGCGTCGAACCAGACGTAGAGGCGCTTGGTGGGCTGGTCCTCCCAGCCGGGCACCGGGATGCCCCAGTCGATGTCACGGGTCATGGCGCGCGGGCGGATGTCGCCCAGGAGGTTCTGGGAGAACTTGATGACGTTGGGCCGCCAGGTCCCGGAGGCCTCGCGCTCGTCGAGCCAGACGCCCAGGGCCTCGGCCAGGGCGGGCAGGTCCAGGAACCAGTGGGTGGTCTCCACGAACTCGGGGGTCTCGCCGTTGATCCGCGAGCGCGGGCTGATGAGGTCGGTGGGGTCGAGCTGGTTGCCGCAGGTGTCGCACTGGTCCCCGCGGGCGCCCTCGGCGCCGCAGATCGGGCAGGTGCCCTCGATGTAGCGGTCGGGCAGGGTGCGCCCGGTGGAGGGGGAGATCGCCGAGCGGGTCACCTGCTGGACCATGTAGCCGTTGTCCCGCACGGTGGTGAACATGTCCTGGACCACGTGGTAGTGGTTGCCGGCGGTGGTGCGGGTGAACAGGTCGTAGGACAGGCCCAGGGCCACGAGGTCCTCGACGATGAGCCGGTTGTTGCGGTCGGCGAGCTCGCGGGCGCTGAGGCCCTCCTCGTCGGCGGCGACGAGGATCGGGGTGCCGTGCTCATCGGTGCCCGAGACCATGAGGACGTCATGACCGGCCATGCGCATGTAGCGCGAGAAGACGTCAGAGGGAACACCGAAGCCGGCGACGTGGCCGATGTGACGCGGGCCGTTGGCGTACGGCCAGGCGACTGCGGACAGGATGTGGGTCATGGGGCCAGCCTATCCGGTTCCCGGCCGCTTCAGCCCCACCGGTCGGTGCTCACCGGTGCGCCCACCGGCTCACTCGCCCTGTCGCCCGCTCTGTCACTCGCCTCGTACTCGAGGGGCTCGGGCTCGCCCCTCGACCGCAGTCTCGAATACGGCCTGCGCCGCCTCGCCGGCACCCGGTAGTCTGTCCCGAGTCATGCAGCACACCTCGGTGCTCATTGTCTTGCTGCGTCTCATTTCTGTGACCGGTTGCCGTGACCGCGGCGAAGGTGCTCATGACATGTTCCCGCCCGCCTCCGCATGGGCACGATGGACCAGGAAGGCCAGTTATGTCCCAGTACCCCGGTTCCGCACCCGGGTCCCCGTACTCCGCGAGCTCAGCAGGCTGGTCTGCGAACGGCTACGACCCGGCCATGGCCGGCGGCCAGCCCCCGCAGTACCCGTCGGCGGCACCGTTCCAGGCACCCCAGGCCGGCTACCCGGGAGCCGCGGGCCGGCCGACGACGTCGAGGAGCCTGGCCGCCCCGACAGCACTTGCGGTGGCCGGAGTGGTTGTATTCCTCATCGCCATCATCGGCGGGATCGGGAGTGCAGTCACACGCAGCCAGTTCAACGCCACCGTCGCCAGCCTTCCGGACGACGAGGTCGCCACGGTCGAGCTGGACAAGGGCAGCACCTACGGGCTGTTCTACAGCGACAGCGGCGACGCGCCGGTGTGCTCGGTCACCTCTCCCGGCGGCGGCGACGTCGACACCAAGTCCAGCTCATCGTCCACGAAGGTCAAGGGCGGCAAGCTCTTCACGACCTTCTCCTCCAGCGAGTCGGGCTCCTACACCGTTGACTGCCACAACAGCTCGGGGGTCTCCGTGGGCGAGATCATCGCCCCCTCGTCGGCGAAGGCCACCCTGCTGTCGCTGTTCGGGGTCGTCGGCGCGATCGTCATCGCCGTCCTGGGGATCGGGATGGGCGCCGGCGGCATGGCCTGGCGCTCCAGGCTGGCCGCCGCCGCGGCGCCCGCTCCCGCCGCATCGACCGCGATGACCGGGGCCGCAACCGACGCCATGGGCGGGGCCCCGGGCATCTACACCCAGGGAGCCTGGCAATCCGGCCAGCCGGCGCAGGGCGGGCAGTACGCGCAGCAGCCCCAGTACCAGCAGCCTGATCCGGTCGGCCAGCAGTCCCCTTACGCTCCTTCGGCGGCCGGGGCGGGAGCACCCCCGTACTCGCCGCCGACGGCTCCGACCGCCCAGTTCGGGTGGGCGGGCCAGCAGCCTCAGCCCGGGCAGCCGACTCAGCAGCAGGCTCAGCCGGAGCAGCCATCAGTGTTCACCCAGCCCGTGCAGCCGGGCCAGTACCAACCGGGCCAGCAGGGTCAGCCCGGCCAGTACAACCAGCCCGGCGGTTGGCCGGCGCAGTAGCGCCCCTGACGCCGAACGGGTGTCCTTGCCGGCTCCTGGCCGGCAAGGACACCCGTTCGTTCTGACTCGGCGCCTCGGCGACCTCAGCGCGAGGACGCCAGCTCGACGCCGGCGGCCCTCATCTCAGCCCGGGCGGCTCGTCCCAGCTCGGGGCTGACCGGCTCGGTCAGGTCGGTCAGGACCCGCACGCGGTAGCCCAGCCGGGCCGCGTCCAGGGCGGTGTCCTTGACGCAGTGGGACTCGGCCAGGCCGACGACGTCGACGGCCTCGATGCCGGCGCCGCTGAGAATGTCTGCCAGGGCGCGGCCCTCGTCGTCGACGCCCTCGAACCCGGAGTAGGCGGCGGTGTACTGCCCCTTCTTGACGGCGGCGTCGGCGACCAGGGCATCCAGCGCCGGGTGCAGCCGGGCCTCAGCGGTGCCGGCCACGCCGTGGACGGGCCAGGTGTCGATGAAGTCGGGGGCCTCGGAGAAGTGCCCACCGGGGTCGATGTGCCAGTCCTGGGTGGTGACCACCAGGTCGTACTCCTCCCGGTGGGCGGGCAGGTAGGCGGCGATGCGCTCGGCGACGGCGTTGCCGCCGGCCACTGCCAGGGCGCCGCCCTCGCAGAAGGTGGGTTGGACGTCGACGATGATGAGGGCCCGGTGAGTGTGGACACGCGGGCCGGTGTGCAACTCGTTGCTCATGAGCCGACCATAGCGGAAGGGGCTTGCCCTGGGGCCGTCGTGGCCGAGGAACGGGGATGAACGGAGACCGGGGCAGGCCGGGAGCCGCGTTCAGGCAGTGGTGTCTCGCAGCTCGAGGGCGGCGCGGTAGACCTCGTTGGGGCGCAGGCCCGCCTCGCCGGCCGCCTGAGCGGCGGCGGCCTTGAGTCGCATGCCGGTCTCGGCCAGGGCCAGGGCCCGGCGTGCGGCGTCCTCGGGGCTGGCGGGGGCGGGCTCGGCGCCGGCGACGACGAGGACCACCTCCCCCAGAACGCCGTCGGCCGTGGCCTGAGCGAGCTCGGCCAGCGGAGCCCGCAGCACCTGCTCGTGGGTCTTGGTCAGCTCCCGGCACAGTGCCGCCGGACGCCGACCGCCCAGAACCTCGGCCATGGCGGTCAGGGAGTCGTGGACGCGGCGGGGTGACTCCAGGAGGATCATGGTGCGCTCCTGAGTGGCCAAGAGCTCCAGGGCCCGACGCCGCTCCCCCGGCCTGCGGGGCAGGAAGCCCTCGAAGCAGAACCGGTCGGAGGCCAGCCCGGACAGGGCCAGAGCGGCCAGGACCGCGGAAGGGCCCGGTGCGATGGTGACAGGCACCTCGGCCTGGACGGCGGCCTGGACGAGTCGGTATCCGGGGTCGGAGACCGACGGCATACCGGCGTCGGAGACGACCAGGACACGGCGGCCGGCGCGGGCGGCCTCCAGCAGCTCGGGGGCGCGGTCGCGCTCGTTGTGCTCGTGGAAGGCGATGATGCGCCCGCGGGTCTCGACGCCCAGCCGCTGCGCCAGTGCCCGCAGCCGGCGCGTGTCCTCGGCGGCGATGAGATCGGCCTGCTCCAGGCCGCACCGCAGGCGCTGGGAGGCGTCGGAGGCGTTGCCGATCGGGGTGGCGGCCAGGGTGATGGTCCCGCCGCGCAGGTCGGCGCTGTGTGGGCCAAGCGCAGCATCGGCGGCATCCGCGGCGACGTCGGCCCTGCCGTCCCGGTCGGCTCGGTTGGCCCGGCCGTCCGGGTCGTCCCTGACGTCGCCGGCGGCGAGGTCTCCTGTGGGCGGGATGCTCTCAGTCATAGGACACAGTATGTCGTCGACGCCTCGATGACGCCGCCGCCTAGACTCGGGGTGTGACGACTCCGAGCGCGCTGTCTCCCGCACAGTACCCAGAGCAGTCCCGCGACGGCTCCACCGGCCCGGACGCGGAGCAGGAACCCGCACAGGAACCAGCACCGACGGAGGCTGAGGCAGCAGGCACCAAGCCCGCCGAGGCCGCCGCCGGCACCAGGGGTTCCGAGCAGACCGACCGCTCCGGCGGTGGGGAGCGCACCGAGAATGAGCTGCGCACCCTGCTCGGGCTGGGACCGGTGTACTGGGGGATGCCCCGCGCCATGAGGATCCGCGGCTGGCTGGTGACCGGCGTGGTCGGCGTCATCGCTGCGCTGCTTCGCCTCATCGGGCTGGGTCACCCCAAGACGCTCATGTTCGATGAGATCTACTACGTCAAGGACGCCTACGCCCTGTGGCACCTGGGCTACGAGGCGAACTGGGCGAAGGACTCCGATTCGGCCTTCTCCTCCGGGGTCTTCTCCGGGATGTCCACGCAGGCCGCCTACGTCGTCCACCCCCAGCTGGGCAAGTGGCTCATCGGCGCCGGGATGGAGCTCTTCGGGCCGTCGTCCTCCTTCGGCTGGCGCGTGATGCCCGCTATCGCCGGGATCGCGACGGTCCTGCTGCTGACGCGTCTGACGATGCGTCTGACCCGCTCCCCGCTGCTGGCGGGCCTGGCCGGGCTGCTCCTGGCGGTCGACGGCGTGGCCCTGACCGAGTCCCGTATCGGGCTGCTGGACGTGTTCATCGGGTTCTTCGCCACCTTGTCCCTGTACTTCCTGGTGCGCGACCGCGAGTGGTCGCGGGCGAGACTGGCCCGCAAGCTGGCCGGGACGAGGCCCGGGGCGCGGGCGCCGCACGCCGCGATCCGCCCGTGGCTGCTGGCCACCGGCGTTGCTCTGGGCCTGACCTGCTCCATCAAGTGGTCGGGGATCTACCTGCTGGCGGTCGTCGGCGTCGCCGTCGTCGTGTGGGACACGCTGGCGCTGCGGCGGGTGGGAGCGAGGTCCTGGTTCCTGGAGGGGACGGTCGCCCAGGGCGTGAGCGACTTCCTGCAGACGGTGCCGGTGGCCGTGGCCGTCTACATCGGGTGCTGGTGGTCCTGGTTCACCCACCCCGGCGCCTACAAGCGCGGGTGGGCGCTGGAGCAGATCGCGATGGGCCAGCCGGTGCCCTTCCCCTCGCTGCCCAACATCGTCAACGACTTCATCGCCTACCACCAGCAGATGTACGAGTTCCACGTCGGTCTGGCCTCACCGCACACCTACCAGTCGAAGCCCTACGGCTGGCTGCTGCAGACGCGGCCTACCTCCTTCTTCTGGGAGGACAAGGCCCAGGTGCCGCAGACCTGCTGGGGCGGGGACTGCATCCAGGCGATCACCTCGATCGGGAACATCGTCATCTGGTGGTCCGCCGCGGTGGCGCTGGTGGTGATCGTCATCGTCGGGGTGAAGAACCGTGACTGGCGGGCCTGGGTACCGCTCATCGGTTACCTGGGCCTGTACGTGCCGTGGTTCCAGTACCGGGACCGCACGATCTTCACCTTCTACACGGTGGCCTTCGTGCCCTGCGTCGTGCTCGTGCTCGTGCTGGCGCTGGGGATGGGAGCCGGTCTGCTGCCGCCGCTGCCAGGGTCCCGGGAGGCCGGGGAACAGGCGACGGCTCTGAGGAGAGGGCAGATCGGCGCGGGTATCCGGCCCTGGCGCGGTGTGGGTGCGCGGTTCCTGGGCTTCGGTCCGCAGTTCGGGCGCACACCGGTGTGGACGCCGCCGGTGGTGGAGACCGACCCGGGCATGTACCGCATCAGCACGGCCGCAGGCGATACAGACGACACAGACGATGACGACCTTGCGGCAGGGACCGTCACGTCCACCGCCGTCGCCGATGACGCACTCCAGACCGACGCGGCGGGGATGCGGACCATGGCTGAGCTGACCGGCTACCCCGCGCCGACGATGTCCGCGGCGCATACCGCATCGGACTCCTCCGACGACGAGCTGGAGGAGACCGGTCACCGTGGCCCGTGGAGGGTCCTGGCGGGCTGGACGTCGGTGCCCACGTGGCAGATCCGCAGCGAGGGCATCTCCCTCATCATCCTGGTCACGGCCCTGGCCTGCGCCGCCGCTGCCTTCTGGTGGCCGATCTGGACCGGGCAGACCGTCTCACGCGCCTTCTGGCTCTACCACATGCTCCTGTCGTCCTGGATCTGAGGGCGGCATCAGACCGAGGCGATGACGGTGACGTGCTGCTGGCCCCCGGGATGCTCCAGCTCATCGACGACGGCGCAGGCCAGGTCCTCCGGGCTGATTCGTGACTGGCCCTGGTCGTCCACGAGAAGCGTTGTCGTTCCACGGCGGTAGGAGCCGGTGACGTCTCCCGGCCCGAAGAGCGCCGGAGGACTGAGATAGACCCATCCCTGGTAGTTGTGCGCCTGGCAGGAGCGGAACTGCTCGAGGCTCGCCCGGGCCACCTTCCTCCATGCAGGCGGGACCACGGCCGGGTCATCGATGGCAAGAACACCGGGATGGTTGGGCGATTGCAGTGGGGCGGCGCCCCCGATGATGAGGAGGGGCGTTCGACTCCTGGAGGCGGCGTCCAGGACACCCGTGGTCAGCCCGGCCAGATCACCCTCTTGTCCGGAGGGCGCACGGAGTGCGACGACGGCGGCATCACAGTCTTCCAGGACGTCCGCGACGCCGTCGACGTCGGTGACGTCCAGCACGCGGGAGGTGAGATGGTCATCGGCCCTGGGACGACGTTGACGAGACACAGCAGTCACCTCGTGACCGCGGCGCAGCGCCTCGGCGACGACGGCTGTCCCGGCCATGCCGGTGGCACCGAGAACGACGATTCTCATGAGAATTCCTTTCGAGAGGAGGATCGGGAAGAGGGCGGAGCGAGCTGGCCCGCGGTCATCGCGGTCAGAGCGAGCGCGAACCCCAGGAGCTGGATGGGGTTGAGCACCTCACCGGCAATGACGTGCCCGAGGAGTGCTGCGGTCAGCGGCGAGAGCAGGCCGAGCAGCGCCGTCGGCGTGACCGGTAGCCGACGGATGCCCTCGAACCAGAGGACGTAGGCGGCGAGCCCTCCCACGAGCCCGAGCCAGCTGTAGCCCAACACGGCCGTGGCATCGATACCGGTCGGGACGCCGTCGATGAGAAGCGCGGGCACGATGAGCAGCAGCCCGGCACCGGTGAGCTGCCAGCCGGCCAGGCTCAAGGCGCTGACGCGGTCGGGTTTGCCCCACCGCTTGGTGAGCACGACTCCCAGCCCCATCGAGACGGCTCCGCCCAGACCGGCCGTCACCCCGAGAACGTCGAGTCCCGCCTGCGGTCCCAGGACGACGAGCGCAACACCAACGACGCCGATCCCGCCCCACATCAGCCTCCACGCTGACGGGCGCTCACTGAGTACGACGACGGCGAGACCGGCGACGATGATCGGCTGGGCGGCCCCGAGCGTCGCGGCCACACCTCCGGGCAGGCGCTGCGCGGCGACGAAGAGCAGCGGGAAGAAGCAGGCCATGTTAAGAGCGCCGAGAACGAGGCTCTTCCACCACCATTGTCCGCTGGGGAGCCGTCGCGTGAGAGCGAGTGCAAGAGTTCCTGCAGGAAGCGTTCGCATGAGCGCGGCGAAGACCGGGTGCCCCGTAGGCAGGGCGTGGGTGGTGACGATGTAGGTCGTCCCCCAGACGGCCGGCGCCAGGGCCGTCAGGGCGATCCAGCCGGCGCTCCGGCGAGCCTCGGACGAGGCTTTTCTGTGCCCGATCGGTTGAGCGCCCTGCATCGTCATCATGGCTTCAGCCTGCCCACCATGCATTGATCTGTCGATGACATAGATGTGATAGCAGCGATGCTCATATAGGATTGATGTCATGGAACTGCAGCAGATGCGTTACGCCCTTGCCATCGCCGAGGAGCAGGGCTTCACGCGTGCGGCGGAGCGATGCTTCGTGGCGCAGTCGGCGCTGAGTCGCCAGATCAAGTCGCTGGAGAGCGAGCTGGGGGTGACGCTCTTTGCGCGCACGAGCCGCAAGGTGGAGGTGACGCCCGCCGGAGAGGCCTTCCTGGAGCAGGCGCGGTTGTGCCTGCAGGCGGCCGAGCGCGCCAAGGTCGAGGCGGCGGCTGCGCGGGGCGAGGTGAGGGGGACTCTGACGATCGGGGTGATTCCAACGGTGACCGCAGTGGATGTTGCTGCTGTCCTGGGCCAGTTCCATCGCCGGCACCCCGATGTTCGGGTGCATGTGCGCAGCGGTGGAAGTGATGCGTTCCTGCACCGGATCGCAGATGGACGTCTCGATGCGGCCTTCCTCGGGTTGGCTGAGGCTGTCATACCTCAGGGCGTTCGCACGCGGGAGCTCACCAGGGAACGACTGGTGGCGGTACTGCCGTCCGGGCATCAACTGGCGAAGCGACGTCGACTCCACCTTGAGGATCTTGCCGACGAGCCCTTCGTGGACTTTCCAGCAGGATCATCAGGACGCGAGCAGTCGGACCTGGCCTTTCAGGAGGCGGGACTCCGCCGCGAGGTGAGCTTCGAGGTGACCACTGCCGAGCTGTTGACGGACCTGGTGCGCCAGGGGCTGGGGGTGGCGCTGATCGCTCCCAGCGTGGCCCGTGAGGCGCACGGTTGCGCATGCGTCGCCATCAGTGATGGCCCCGTCCGGGTGGAGTACCTCGCCTGGGACTCGTTCAACCCCAGTCCGGCGGCTCAGGCCTTCATCAACTCAGTCCCAGTGCCTTGAGGCAGTCTCCCTACTCACCGACGTCTTCTTCACAGACAGCACGTATCCGCGTCGCCTACGAAGAAGATGTCGGTGGTGAAAGCCGGTCCGGACCGCTGAGAGGCAGACAGGTCCGGACAGGCCAGGGCCGCACCGCTACTTGTGGCACAGAGTGGCGTCGACGGCATCCTCGACTCGCTGGTACTTCTCCTCGGCAGAGCTCTCCGGGTTGTTCTGGTCGGCGATGGCCGAGGGCAGGGCGGTCACGGCGAATATGGCTGCGGTGCCGTCCGGTCCCACGGCGTTGTTGGTCTGGTACCCGTGGATCGTCCCGCCGTGACCCCAGGAGGTGCCTCCACAGGTCAACGACCTGCCAATGAGGCCCAGCCCGTACACCGTCCCCGGTCCAAGGCGCGAGCTGGCGTCAACCGCTCCGTTCTTCATCTCGTCGATGCTGGACTGGGTCAGCAGCCTGCCGTCGAAGACGGCCTGGAAGAACGTGTTGAGCTCGCTGGGGGTCGAGACCATCGCACCAGCCGCCCACGCCCAAGCCGGATCCATCTCGGTAATATCCTCCAGCTTGCCCTCAGCACTGAGGTGGTAGCCCTGAGGGTGGGTGCCCTTGATGCTCCTGTCTCCCGGGGCAGGGAAGTAGGTGTGGGACAGTCCCAGCTTCTTGATGATGCGCTGGTCGATCTGCTCGCCCACCGGACGCTGAGACACCCGCTCAACAAGCATCCCCAACACCACATAGTTCGTATTCGTGTAGGCCCACTGCGTCCCCGGCTCAAAGGCCGCCGGCTTGCCCAGAGCCGTGTCCAGCAGGTCCCTGGGCGGGATGTAGTGGTCCTTGATCTGGAAGATATCGCTCCTTCCGGGGGTGGTGTCGGTGTACTCGGGCAGGCCACTGGTGTGCTGGAGGAGCTGGCGCACCGTGATCTTTGATCCGTCAATACCCTCGCCCTTGATCAGACCGGGCAGGTAGGTCTCGATCGGCTCATCGAGCCCGACCTTGCCCTCCTGGACCATCTGCATGACCACCACGGCCACGAAGGTCTTCGTGTTCGACCCGATCCTCACCTCACCGTCCAGCGGCGGGGCCTGTCCCGTCTCCAGGTTGCCCTTGCCCACGGCCACCCCCGCCGACTCGCCCTTGGCATCACTCACCGCGGCCAGTGCCGCCGGGTAGCCGGCATCCACCAGCCCCTGGGCCCGGGACTTCAGATGCGTGGTCTCATCCTTCGACGGTGCTGCCGAGGCCGTACCCCCGGCAGCCCCCAGCGCAATCGCCGCCGCCAGGGGCACCGCCAGCACCCGCCACGCCACCGACCGACGACGACCCACCCGGGACGTTGATGAGTCGGTGGCAAGGTATGCGGATTGGGGACGGTCATGAACTGTTCTGTTGTCGCGTGTGTTGCTCATGACCTCAGTGTTGGCAATTCACCGGCCAGAATCCCTCGCCAGGAGAACAGCGCCCACTGTCCATCAGGGCAGTTCGCGCGTGACAAGCAACCGGCTCGGAACCGTTGTGAGGCGGTTCCGAGCCGGTTGATCAAGTGTGTGCTCGGTGGTGTCCTACTCTCCCGCACCCTGGCGGGTGCAGTACCATCGGCGCTGTCAGGCTTAGCTTCCGGGTTCGGGATGGGTCCGGGCGTGTCCCTGTCGCTGTGACCACCGAGACGTCTGGGTGGGTAGTGCGGTGCGTTGATTCACTTGTGTGGTGGTTGCCCCCGCACCCCACACGCTCACGCTCACGCGCGTGCGTGTGTGTGTGGTTGGTGGTGGGTTGGGTGTGGACCGTATAGTGGACGCTTTCGTGCTTACCGTTGTTCCCCTCGTCCCACGCACCGTGTTGTGGCGGGTGGGGGGTGTTGTTTGTGTTGGCCTATTAGTACCAGTCAGCTCCAACCGTTACCGGTCTTCCACCTCTGGCCTATCAACCCAGTAGTCTGCTGGGGGCCTACCAGGAAGGACGAGTCCTTCCTGCGGAGACCTTGTCTTGAAGATGGTTTCCCGCTTAGATGCTTTCAGCGGTTACCCGTCCCGAACGTAGCCAACCAGCCGTGCCCCGGGCGGGACAACTGGCACACCAGAGGTTCGTCCGTCCCGGTCCTCTCGTACTAGGGACAGGCCTTCTCAAGTCTCCTGCGCGCGCAGAGGATAGGGACCGAACTGTCTCACGACGTTCTAAACCCAGCTCGCGTACCGCTTTAATGGGCGAACAGCCCAACCCTTGGGACCTGCTCCAGCCCCAGGATGCGACGAGCCGACATCGAGGTGCCAAACCATGCCGTCGATATGGACTCTTGGGCAGGATCAGCCTGTTATCCCCGGGGTACCTTTTATCCGTTGAGCGACGACCCACCCACACGGGATCGCCGGATCACTAGTTCCTACTTTCGTACCTGCTCGACCCGTCGGTCTCACAGTCAAGCTCCCTTGTGCACTTGCACTCAACACCTGGTTGCCGACCAGGCTGAGGGAACCTTTGAGCGCCTCCGTTACACTTTAGGAGGCAACCGCCCCAGTTAAACTACCCACCAGGCACTGTCCCTAACCCGGATCACGGGCCCAGGTTCAGGCGCACGCCATAACCAGAGTGGTATTTCAAGGACGACTCCACCGCTACTGGCGTAACGGCTTCAACGTCTCCCACCTATCCTGCACAAGCTATAGCGGGCGCCAATACCAAGCTGTAGTAAAGGTCCCGGGGTCTTTCCGTCCTTCTGCGCGAAACGAGCATCTTTACTCGTACTGCAATTTCGCCGAGCTCATGGTTGAGACAGCGGGGAAGTCGTTACGCCATTCGTGCAGGTCGGAACTTACCCGACAAGGAATTTCGCTACCTTAGGATGGTTATAGTTACCACCGCCGTTTACTGGGGCTTAAATTCACCACGTCACCCGAGGGTTAATGGTTCCTCTTAACCTTCCAGCACCGGGCAGGCGTCAGTCCGTATACATCGCCTTACGGCTTCGCACGGACCTGTGTTTTTAGTAAACAGTCGCTTCCCCCTGGTCTCTGCGACCCTCCCCCCTAACAGGCCAGCTGTTTCAGGGATCAGGCCCCCCTTCTCCCGAAGTTACGGGGGCATTTTGCCGAGTTCCTTAACCATGATTCACTCGTGCGCCTAGGCATACTCTGCCCGACCACCTGTGTCGGTTTAGGGTACGGGCGGCTGGCACCATCGCGTCGAGGCTTTTCTCGGCACCCCAGGATCACCCTGTTATCCCCCACCAGCGTGGGGTCACCATCACGCCTCACCCCCGTCATCCAAGACAGTCCCCCGGATTTACCTGGGCAACGGGCTGCGCGCTTGAACGGACCAAGCCATCAGGTCCGCCGGGCTACCACTGTGCGTCACCCCTGTTAACACGCTTGCCTACCTGCACGGAGGGTCCCCAGACCCCACCACCACAACCCCCACCAGGCCCGAAGACCTGAGCTGAGGGCCGATATGGCAGCACGGCGTGGGTTAGCACCCGCGCGTCAGCATGGGCGGTGCTTCGCCGGTACGGGAATATCAACCCGTCATCCATCGACTACGCCTGTCGGCCTCGCCTTAGGTCCCGACTCACCCAGGGCGGACTAGCCTGGCCCTGGAACCCTTGGTCATTCGGCGCTAGGGCTTCTCACCCTAGTATCGCTACTCATGCCTGCATTCTCACTCCCGCACCGTCCACCAGCAGTCACCCACAGGCTTCCCCCGGTGCAGGACGCTCCCCTACCACCCACAGCCCCTGCCACCACCCCAGCAACGTGGGACGATGAAGGGAACAAACGCTGTGGGTCCGCGGCTTCGGCGGTGTGCTTGAGCCCCGCTACATTGTCGGCGCACGATCACTTGACCAGTGAGCTATTACGCACTCTTTCAAGGATGGCTGCTTCTAAGCCAACCTCCTGGTTGTCTGCGCGACCGCACATCCTTTCCCACTTAGCACACGCTTAGGGGCCTTAGCCGGCGATCTGGGCTGTTTCCCTCTCGACCACGGAGCTTATCCCCCGCAGTCTCACTGCCACGCTACAACCCGCACGGCATTCGGAGTTTGGTTGACGTCAGTAACCCTGTGGGGCCCATCAGCCACCCAGTAGCTCTACCTCCGCCGGGCAACACGCGACGCTGCACCTAAATGCATTTCGGGGAGAACCAGCTATCACGGAGTTTGATTGGCCTTTCACCCCTACCCACAGCTCATCCCCCCAGTTTTCAACCTAGGTGGGTTCGGTCCTCCACACGCTCTTACACGTGCTTCAACCTGGCCATGGGTAGATCACCCCGCTTCGGGTCCAGAACGCGCCACTACACTCGCCCTGTTCGGACTCGCTCTCGCTACGGCTACCCCACACGGGTTAACCTCGCGACACGCCACTGACTCGCAGGCTCATTCTTCAAAAGGCACGCCACCACCCCCACACACAACAAGCATGGGAGGCTCTGACGGCTTGCAAGCGCCCGGTTTCAGGTACTATTTCACTCCCCTCCCGGGGTACTTTTCACCATTCCCTCACGGTACTATCCACTATCGGTCATCAGGAGGTATTCAGGCAGCCAAGTGGTCTTGGCAGATTCACACAGGATTCCACGAGCCCCGTGCTACTCGGGCACCACCCCAGACACGCACCAACCAGTTCCGCCTACGGGGGTATCACCCACTACGCCACGCCTTCCCAGACGATTCAGCTACAGATCAGCACACGCGCCCGGTCTCCGGCAGAAGACCAACAGGACAGCCCCACAACCCCGCACACGCAACCCCTGCCGAGTATCACACGCACACGGTTTCACCATCATCCGCTTTCGCTCGCCACTACTCACGGAATATCTTCTCCTACGGGTACTAAGATGTTTCACTTCCCCGCGTCACCCCCCACACCCTATACAATTCAGATGCAGGTGACACGACATAACTCGTGCCGGGTCCCCCCATTCGGAAACCCTCGGATCACAGCCCGCCAGCCGGCTCCCCGAGGAATATCGCAGGCCACCACGTCCTTCATCGGCCCCTGATGCCAAGGCATCCACCGAACGCTCAAAAAAACAAACAACACAACACACGACAAAACAAAAGAAATGTCACAGAAATCTTACAGTAAGATGCTCGCGTCCACTATACAGTTCACAACCAACCCACCCACACCCACACCCCACCACCAACAGGCAGCAGAAGCACAGGCCAGGCAACCAGGGCGCACTGCCCCAGAACCCCGACAGCATGCCACCCCCACACACGCACACAACCGCGCACACCAGGGGCACCCACCACAACAGACCACCACGACCACAACAGCCGCAGCAGCCCACCACAAGCAGGCGTGTTTCCTACACCACACAACACCACAACCAACCAACCCCACACAACAGCGCAAGGCCAGCCAGCCGCAGCTTCCGTGCGAGACACCCCCTCCAGGCCGGCCCAGACCACACTGGCCCAGACAAAACAAACAACCAAAAAAGAAGGAGGAGGCAAACCGCCCCACACAAACCTATCCTTAGAAAGGAGGTGATCCAGCCGCACCTTCCGGTACGGCTACCTTGTTACGACTTCGTCCCAATCACCAGCCCCACCTTCGACCGCTCCCCGTAGGGCCACGGGCTTCGGGTGTTGCCGACTTTCATGACGTGACGGGCGGTGTGTACAAGGCCCGAGAACGTATTCACCGCAGCGTTGCTGATCTGCGATTACTAGCGACTCCAACTTCACGGTGTCGAGTTGCAGACACCGATCCGAACTGAGACCGGCTTTAAGGGATTCGCTCCACCTCACGGCATCGCAGCCCTCTGTACCGGCCATTGTAGCATGCGTGAAGCCCAAGACATAAGGGGCATGATGATTTGACGTCATCCCCACCTTCCTCCGAGTTGACCCCGGCAGTCTCCCGCGAGTCCCCACCACAACGTGCTGGCAACACGAGACAAGGGTTGCGCTCGTTGCGGGACTTAACCCAACATCTCACGACACGAGCTGACGACAACCATGCACCACCTGTGAACCAGCCCCCCACAAAGGAGAGGAAACCCCGTCTCCGGAGCCATCCGGCACATGTCAAGCCTTGGTAAGGTTCTTCGCGTTGCATCGAATTAATCCGCATGCTCCGCCGCTTGTGCGGGCCCCCGTCAATTCCTTTGAGTTTTAGCCTTGCGGCCGTACTCCCCAGGCGGGGCACTTAATGCGTTAGCTACGGCGCGGAAAACCCGGAAAAGGCCCCCCACACCTAGTGCCCAACGTTTACGGCGTGGACTACCAGGGTATCTAATCCTGTTCGCTCCCCACGCTTTCGCTCCTCAGCGTCAGTAACGGCCCAGAGACCCGCCTTCGCCACCGGTGTTCTTCCTGATATCTGCGCATTCCACCGCTACACCAGGAGTTCCAGCCTCCCCTACCGCACTCAAGCCGGCCCGTACCCACCGCAAGCCCCCAGTTAAGCCAGAGGATTTCACGACAGACGCGACCAGCCGCCTACGAGCTCTTTACGCCCAATAATTCCGGACAACGCTCGCGCCCTACGTATTACCGCGGCTGCTGGCACGTAGTTAGCCGGCGCTTCTTATCCAGCTACCGTCAACCCACCCACACAGGAGCAGGCCTGCTTCACTGGCGAAAGAGGTTCACAACCCGAAGGCCTCCATCCCTCACGCGGCGTCGCTGCATCAGGCTTGCGCCCATTGTGCAATATTCCCCACTGCTGCCTCCCGTAGGAGTCTGGGCCGTGTCTCAGTCCCAGTGTGACCGTCCACCCTCTCAGGCCGGCTACCCGTCACCGCCTTGGTAGGCCATCACCCCACCAACAAGCTGATAGGCCGCGAGCCCATCCCCCACCAAAAACACCCAAAAGGCGCAATCTTTCCCAGGCCCACCATGCGACAGACCCAGAATATCCCGTATTAGCCACACTTTCATGCGGTTATCCAGAAGAAGGGGGCAGGTTACTCACGTGTTACTCACCCGTTCGCCACTCATCCACACCCACCACAAAGGAAGGCGCTTCACCGTTCGACTTGCATGTGTTAAGCACGCCGCCAGCGTTCGTCCTGAGCCAGGATCAAACTCTCCAAACAAAACCAACAAAACCACAAAGGTTCCAATCAGAAAAAGCCCAGAAAACCAGACCACATGGCCCCACCCAACCCCCACAACAGAAGCCAGGCAAACCAAAACAAAACAAGCCCCAAAAAACCACACAAAACGCGCAGCCCCCCAGGACCCATGGCATAAAAAACATGACACACTATCGAGTTCTCAAACAACACACCCAGCGAGATTTCTGCGAACCGAATGATTCGCTTGCCTCTCGAAGGCGACCGGACTAGGATAAGCAGGCCGAAGTTCTGAAATCAAATCAGAATCACGTGACCCTGATCTCTGAATTTTCGACCTCACCGGATCAGCAAGTTTTTCACCAGCCGATCCGACGATTCCGCTGTTCGGTACTGCCGGCGACCCGTTAGGTCTCGTTGGCAGCGAGGAGTACTTTAGTCGGACGCGAACCCATCCTGTCAAACTGTTTTTGCGTGACCTGCACCATATTTTTTCATCCGTCTGTTCATGGTCCATTCCCCGCGCCATGGCGCCATGTTCCACCGACTCGGTCTCTCCTGGAACTCTTCTCGCCTCATCCGCACCTACGGATGCACCAGGCCGGCGCGGATCCCCCACAGCACTGCCTGGAGGCGATCCCGGGATCCGGTCTTCTGCATGAGCCCCGTCAAGTGGTACTTGATCGTCGTCGGCTCGACGTACAGGTGCGCCGCCATCTCACCGTTGGACATACCCCGAGCCAGCAGTCTGAGCACTTCCAGCTCCCGAGAGGTCAAGGTGACGTCCACGGAAGCAGCTCCCGCGAACGACGCCGGCTCGGATGCGCCACCAGCATCTTCCGCTCTGCTCACGTACCGTTGCTGAGACCCGGTGTCGCTTCCGGCGAGCGCGCCTCGGGAGCCCCGTCTGGACAGCTCATGCAGGATACGTCGGGTAACGCGCTGGTCCAGGGTTCCCTCCCCCGCAGCCACGGATCGGACCGCCCCCAGCAGGATGCCCTCATCTGCACCTTTGAGGAGGAACCCGGCGGCCCCGGCCTCGAGCGAGGCCAGGACGTCGTCGTCGACGTCGAAGGTGGTCAGGATGAGCACGTCCACGTCCAGATCAGGGTCGGAGACGATCGCCCGCGTCGCCGCGATACCGTCGGTCCCGGGCATGCGGATGTCCATGCACACAACGTCGGGGCGCAGCTCACGAGCCAGCGCGATGGCCTCAGCACCGTCGGCCGCCTCACCCACGACCTCGATGTCCTCCTCCGCTCCGAGGATGACGCTCAAACCGGCGCGGACCACGGCCTGATCGTCAGCGATGACAAGTCGAATCATGGGAGAGCTGCTTCCTCCTCGGTACTGGGCCCGTCGGCACTGTCCGGCGGAACGGGGATGACGAGCCGGTTGCACCAGCCGCCGTCGGGATCGGGGCCGGTACTCAGCTCAGCGCCCACCAGGGCCGCCCGCTCCGCCATGCCGGACAGTCCGTACCCACCACCCGTGGGGCCTTCTCCGGCTCGCCCAGCCGGCCCAGCCGGACCGACCTCCAGGGTGGGCGGACGTCGGTTGCTCACGACAATCTCGACGCATTCATCCTGGTAGGTGACGTACACCTGGCAGGTGGCGCCCGGCGCGTGCCGCGCACTGTTGGCCAGCGACTCCTGAACCATGCGGTAGGCGGCGGTATCAGCCAGCGGGCTGAGAGGGCGGGGGCAACCGTTGACACCATAGCCGACTCTCTGCCGACGACGACGTGCTTCCTCAACAACGCGAGGCACGGCCGCCAGCGATGGCAGGGGCGCCGGTTCCCTCGTCATGTCAGCCGCCGCCCCGGCCATCGTCTCAGCCATCGCCTCGGGTGCTGACCCGGTGCTCGACGACGTCGCCCCGTCCTGTCCGTCGTCCCCACCTCGACCTTCACGTGGGGAACCACTGCTGTCCTCGCTGCGCAGGAGGCCGACGACCTGACGCAGGTCGGCCAGTGCGGTCCGCGCACTGGCCTGCACCGTCTGGAGCATCTGGTAGGAACGCTCCGGATCCTTGTGCCGCAGAGCCGCGGCCGCCTGGGCGCTGACGATGACGCCGGAGAGGTGGTGGCCGGCGATGTCATGCAGGTCGCGGGCCAGGGCATTGCGGCTGGCCCGCAGCTCGCGCTCGACCCGCTCGCGCTCCTGGCGCTCGAGCAGCCGCTTCTCCCGCTCGAGGAGTTCGGCCTTGTCTCGCAGCGCCTGGTGCAGTTGCTCGCGCCCCAGCATGTACTCCGCCACCGCCACCGGTAGGAGGTAACGCTGCAGCAGGTGCGCCGAGAGCAGGATGATCATGGCGACTATCCCACGCTGACCGGAGTACACCTCGCCAATGAGGAAGACCACGTTCAAGACGATGACGTTGGCGAACAGCGCGATCTGCCAGCCCGGGATGCGGTGACGCACGAGGTACCAGATGACGACCATGACCGCGGCGGATCCGAGTCCCGATCGGTCGCTGGTGATGAGAACGATGAGATCGGCGGTGGCCACGATCCCGAGCACCCAGCACGGGAAGCGCGCCGTCATCATCACGGCCACCACCTGGGTGATGACCAGGACGATGACGAGAATCGCCCAGGGAACCGAGCTGACTCCGTAGTTGCTGATGTGCTCGGGATCGGCCAGCACCATACCGATGTAGGGCAGCACGCTGAGCAGACAGAGACCCACCGCGGCCCGGGGAAGACGCGATGGTCTCTGCACCTGAACGGCGGAATCGGGCATATCCCGAGTCAAACACATACGCGGCGATGAGGTACCCGACTCCGCCTCAGAACTCATCACTTGTGGCACAGGGCAGCGTCCACTGCCTCATCGACCTTTCCGGCCTTCTCCTTGGTGGAGCTCTCCAGGTTGCTCTGATCGGCGATATCTGCGGATGCGGCGGTGACAGCGACGGTCACAGCGGTACCGTCAGGGCCGACCCCATCATGAGTCTCATATCCAGCGATACCGCCATGGTGTCCCCAAGCAGTACCTCCGCAGGTCAACGACGTGCCAATGAGTCCCAATCCGTACACCGTCCCCGGTCCAAGATGCGAACTCGCGTCAACCGCCCCGTTCCTCATCTCGTCGATGCTGGACTGGGTCAGCAGCCTGCCGTCAAGGACGGCCTGGAAGAAGGTGTTGAGCTCGCTGGGGGTCGACACCATGCCACCAGCGGCCCAGGCGAGTGAGGTATCCAGATCGGTCACGTCCTCCAGCTTGCCCTCACCGTTGAGGTGGTAGCCCTGAGGGTGAGGGCCGTGGAGCTTCTTCTCGCCGTTTCCCGGGAGGTAGGTGTGGGACAGTCCCAGCTTCTTGATGATGCGCTGGTCGATCTGCTCGCCCACCGGCCGCTGAGACACCCGCTCGACCAGCATCCCCAGCACGATGTAGTTCGTGTTGGTGTACTTCCACTGAGTGCCGGGCTCGAACTGCGCCGGCTTGCCCAGCGCGGTGTCCAGCAGGTCACGTGGAGGAACATAGTGCTGCATGTTCTCGGTCTCCGCGGCTTTGCTGGAGAGGTAGGTGTCGGTGTACTCGGGTAGTCCGCTGGTGTGCTGCAGGAGCTGGCGCACTGTGATCTTTGATCCGTCAATACCCTCGCCCTTGATCAGACCGGGCAGGTAGGTCTCGATCGGCTCATCGAGCCCCACCTTGCCCTCCTGGACCATCTGCATGACGACGACGGCCACGAAGGTCTTCGAAGCGGAGCCAACTCGCACCTCCCCGTCCAGCGGCGGGGCCTGTCCCGTCTCCAGGTTGCCCTTGCCCACGGCCACCCCCGCCGACTCGCCCTTGGCATCACTCACCGCGGCCAGAGCCGCCGGGTAGCCGGCATCCACCAGCCCCTGGGCCCGGGACTTCAGGCTCTCAGCCTCCCCCTTCGACGGCGCTGCCGAGGCCGCACCCCCGGCAGCCCCCAGCGCGATCGCCGCCGCCAGGGGCACCGCCAGCACCCGCCAAGCCACCGACCGACGACGACCTGGACGGGCGCCTGCGGCCGCCGCTGCTTCAGGGGTTTCGGTGATGACAGCTTTGGAACGGACAGGATTCGTCTTCTCTGCTTTACCCATGCCTCCAGTGTCATGAGTCCGCAGGCCGACCGCCCCCGCCTGGGGCACAGCACCGCCTGTCCATAGGGACAGTCCCGGAGCACTCTCACAGGCTTGACGACACCGTAGCGTCAGCAGCCGGCGTCACCAGCGGGGGGGGGAGGCGTCGGCCGTTCCCCTCAGCCGATCGCGAGTCCCCGGTTCAGACGGCGGCGGCCCGGGAGGCCTGGTAAGCGGCCCCGACAATGCCGGCGGTATTAAGCAACTGGGCCGGGACGATCGGGGTCTTGAGGTCGAGCAGCGGAAGGTACTTCTCGTGCTTGCGGGACACTCCCCCGCCGACGACGAACAGGTCCGGGGAGAAGAGCATCTCCACGTGGGAGTAGTAGCGCTGAAGGCGCTTGGCCCACTTCTTCCAGGACAGGTCCTGGGCGGTGCGCTGACCGGCGGAGGCGTGGCTCTCGGCGTCGCGCCCGTCGATCTCCAGGTGCCCGAGCTCGGTGTTGGGGACCAGTGTTCCATCGACGACGACGGCCGATCCGATCCCGGTGCCCAGCGTGGTGACGATGATAGTCCCGGGCACGTCCTTGGCGGCACCGAAGGCGACCTCGGCCAGGCCCGCGGCGTCGGCGTCGTTGAGGCCGGTCACCGGCCGGCCCAGCTGCTCGCGCATGAGCTGGGTGAGGTTGACACCCTCCCATGACTTGTCGAGGTTGGCGATGAAAGGAACGATCCCGTGGACGATCGGGGCCGGCAGGGCGACGCCGACCGGGACGTCGTCGTCGACCTGAAGCTGCTCGAGGAGGTCGCGGCACACCCGGGCGACCGCCTCAGGCGTGGACTCCTCGGGGGTGTCGATGCGGACGCGCTCGCCGATGAACGTGCCCGTGGTCAGGTCGACCAGAGCGCTCTTGACCCCCGATCCACCGATGTCGATCCCGCACGCCACTGATACTGCCGATGTCGATGCTGCCGAAGTCATGACGTCCTCCTGGTACTACGCGTCCTCGCGGCCACTACCCAGCCTAGTGCAGGGACGGCGGCCGCGAGGACAGTCGGTGAGGATCGACGGCGATTCGAGGGTGATTCGACGTCGGTCAGCCGTGACCAGTGGCGATCAGTCGCGGGTGCTCTCCTGTCGGGCACCCCGGTAGAGGTACCACAGAGTGCCCACGAACAGCACCACGCCCACCCAGGGGGCGACGCCGGCGAAGCCCTCGGGCATGATGGCCAGCGGGTCCTCCTTGCCACCGAAGGCGACGACGATGCCGGCGTAGATGACTCCGGCGAGACTCTCACCGACGATGAGACCGGTGGCCATGAGCGTGCCCATGCGCTTGGCCCGCTCGGGGTTGGCGGTGCGCTGGGCCCAGCGGTCGTAGAGGTGGCCGAGGGCCGCACCGATCGGGATCATGACGGTGACGCTGGCGGGCAGGTACATACCCATGCCGACGGCGAGCGGCGGCAGCGAGTACTTGCTGTTGCGGCGCAGGATCTCGTCGATGGCGATGACGACGGCGCCGATGAGGGTGCCCAGCCCCAGCAGGCTCCAGTTGAGGTCGCCGCCGAGCACGCCCTGAACGAGGTGCTTGATGAGGTTGGCCTGGGGAGCCGCCAGCGCGTTGGCACCGGCGCCGGGAGCGCCTGCGAAGCCGAAGGCGCCCTGCATGAGGCCGAGGACCGGCGGGATGATGATGGCGCCGAAGACGACGCCAATGACGAGGGCCACCTGCTGCTTCCACGGAGTGGAGTCGACGAGCTGGCCGGTCTTGAGGTCCTGGAGGTTGTCGTTGGAGATGGTGGCCACGCCGAAGACGACGGCGGTGACGAACAGGGTGTAGGCCACCAGGGTGCGGACGTCGTCGGGTGAGGAGCTGCTGGCGATGGTGCGCACAAGTGCGGCCGCGGCGACTGCGACGAGGATGCCGACGCCGGAGATCGGCGAGTTGGAGGAGCCGATGAGGCCGGCCATGTAGCCGCAGACGGAGGCCACGACCAGGCCGGTCAGCAGGATGAACAGGATGGAGGCGATGATGAGCCCCGCCGTGTGGTGAGCCATGGAGGTCCCGTGCAGGAACAGCCACAGGAGCACTCCGATGGGCAGCATGGAGCCGACGGTGACGCCGATGACCATCTTCATCGACAGGTCGCGCTCGGTCACGGGAATCTCGTAGCCGGCGTCGCGCTTGGCGCTGGAGGCCAGGGACTCGCGGATGCCGGAGACGATGGGGCCCAGGATCTTCAGGAAGGTCCAGATGGCGGCGACCGCGATAGCGCCGGCACCGACAATGCGCACCTCGCTGGCGAAGGTGGTGCTCACGAAGTCCGCGAGGTCCGGGGCGGCCGCAGCGCCGCCCCAGGTGCGCACGGGCAGCAGCACGCCGTAGGAGATGAGCAGGCCGACGATCATGGCGATACCGACACCGATGCCGACCAGGTGGCCCACGCCGACCAGGGCCAGGGACAGGGAGGTGCTCATCATGGTGGCGCCGGCGCCGACCCGGAAGACCCCGGAGATGTCGACGCTGATGGCCTTGAGCGTGTTGAGGAAGTACAGGGCCGCAGAGGCGATGGAACCGCGGACGATGACGCCCAGTCCACGGCTGGACTCCTCGGCGCCCTCGCTGGTGTCGCCCACGCGGAGGACCTCGGCACCGGCCACGCCCTCGGGGTAGGGCAGATCGGAGTTGGTCACGAGCGCACGCCGCAGCGGGATCGAGTAGGTGACGCCGAGGATGCCGCCCAGGATGATGACGAGAACCGTCTGGAGGTAGGGGAAGCCGGTCCACCAGCCCACGATGATGAGTCCGGGCAGGACGAAGATGATGGCGGACAGCGTCCCGGCCGCCGAGGCGATCGTCTGGACGATGTTGTTCTCCTGGATCGTGTGATCGGAGAAGCGGCGCAGGATCGCCATGGAGATGACAGCGGCCGGGATGGAGGTGGCGAAGGTGAGTCCCACCTTGAGGCCGAGGTAGACGTTCGCCGCGGTGAAGACGAGCGTGATGATGCCGCCGATGACGACGCCGCGGATCGTCAGCTCCTTGACCGGGCTGGAGCCGGCACTGGGTGGTTTCGCCGCAGCGGAGCCGCTTGAGGTTGTTGTGGACATGGTGAGATCTCTCGATGTCGGGATGATTCCGGGGCGAGACTAGCACTGTGTCCGAAAACGATTGTTAATCGTCTATTCTCGTCAGTACAGAGCAGGCTTCGCAGCTCGGGGCAGGCACTGATCCGTTCAGCCGCACCTGCCCCGATCCTGGGACTCACCCCTTGATCGCCGCGGTGTCCCAGTACTCGTGAACATTGCCGATGAGCCCGTCCTTCATGGTGACGACGCTGACGATCTCGCTGGCGATGGGCCCTTGAGCGGTCGGGAACACTCCCTCGGCGTGCACCACGGCACCGTGCGGGGTCTCGAGCTCGGTGCGTATATCGGAGATGCGTACACCGGAGTCGCGCACTCTCCTCAGATGATCCACAACCGCCTCCTTCCCGATGAAGGTCTCCTGCACCCCGAGCGTGGGACCGTAGGGGAAGCTCCACTGAACCTTGTCATGGAGCACCTCACTCATGTCACCCGCGTTGAATCGCTCCAACATCCGAGGCAGTCGATGCACGGCGGCAAGACGTTGGAGATCACCAGCCGTGAACAGGTGGGGGAATACTGACCCGCCAGGATCGAGCAATGATGATTCTGCGAGCGTCCCAACAAATACGGGCACATATCCGGTAACCTCAAGGAGGCCTTCAATTCGCGGTCGTTCCTCAAGCGCATCGGTGGCATATCCGACCGCCCAGACTCCGGGATTCTTGCCTGCTCGCGACACGAGCAGCTCCTCCTGAATATGGGAGAAGGCGCGGACAACCAATGAGTCCGGCAGCATATCGGCCATCCACTGCCCTTCAGTGCGCCCCTCCGGCAGCGTGGAGACGATCTGCCCCTCCCGTATACCAGCCGCGTTCATCACGTCGACGACCATCGCCCCCTTGAGGAGCGGCGCGAGAGGACCTACCACGTCCTCCGCAACACTGTGCTTGACCGCCAGGACCGCCACCTTGTGACGAGCAGCCTCCTCAAAGCTGACAACGCGAACACTCGGGGGAACACTCACGCGCCTCGCCGACTCCGGAGACCTCGCACCGAGCTGAACCATGTAGCCGGCCTGCGCCCACAATGTCGCCAGCCCCTGTCCAATAGGACCGGACCCGATGATGCCAATCACTTCACTCGCCTTGTCGGGCATGTTGCTCCACTCCTCCTTGGTTACTATTAGTAACTACCCGGGTCGACAGTATGGCGAACCGATGAACGCGACAAGAAGGCATCTTCATGGCCGATAGGCACACGAGAGTAACCGTCAATGAGACCTCCTCACAGGAAGGCGACTGCGAGCCCGACAGCACCGTCTGCGGCCTGCGCGATGTCCTCGACCGGATCGGGGACACCTGGTCGGTCCTCGTCATCATTCAGCTGCGCCTGCACGGCCGTCGCAGGTTCGGGCAGCTGCTGCGCTCAGTCGAGGGAATCTCCCAACGCATGCTCACAGTCACCCTGCGTCGACTCCAGCGGGACGGACTCATCAGCCGGACGGTCCTGGACACCTCCCCACCGCAGGTCGAGTACGCGTTGACTGGAACCGGAGAGTCCCTCACGGTCGTTCTTCGTCAGCTCGTCGACTGGGCAACGGACAATCGCGAGAGCATTGCGGCTGCTCGCCGACGCTGGGACCGGGGCGCGGACACACCCACCCACTCTCTTTGACTCCACAACGACCAAAACTTCATGTGCGGAGTCCAGGTCCTGCAGGACCCGGCGGATGGATGACTACCGAGGGCAGGACCCGGCCCCGACTCCACCCCCAGGCACCGCAGGTCAGAGGCGGTCAGGTCGATGGCGTGCTCCCATGTCGCCGTCAGGCTGCGACATCCGGCCAGTACCCCGGTCACGGCCAGGAACAACACCGTGGGCAGGTCAAGGCGCACACCGCGTCTGTCGCGTGGGTCGGTGATGCTCCTGAGAACCTGGATCAAGGGCTGGTGCGACAAGGCGTTCGTGGTGGAAGCTGACATCAGCGCGGCCTCCCAGAACAAAGGGATTGATTAAGCACCACTCACCGTCCCCACGCCCACCAACATTGGCCCCCCTGACCCGGGGCCGCGTCCCTTACGAGGTTTTGGTCGAGGTCGAGAACCCGGCCAGGTAGGAGGCGGCCATGTCCTCGTGGGCGTGGCCGGCGTCGGCGACACGGTCGAGCCGGGCGGAGAAGGCCTCCATGCCATCGAGCCTTAAGCCGGCTTCGCGGGCGAGCTCGAGGATGAGGTGGGCGTCCTTGCCAGAGGTGTCGACGGCGAAGTTGGCCGGGCTCAGGGCGCCCCGTTCAACGAGGTCGGCCTTGATGCGCAGGAAGGGCAGGTCCAGGCCACCGCCGTCGAGCACCTCGAAGAACTGGGCCGGGGGCACACCGATCGCCTTCGCCAGGGTGACGATCTCGCCGGCGGCGTTGGACACGGCGATGACCCAGGAGTTGACGACCAACTTGAGGCGGGTCGAGGCTGCGGAGGCACCGTCCTCGCCGGTCCACACGGTGCGCGACCCGACGGCGTCCAGGACCGGGGTGACCAGCTCGCGGCCGGAGGCAGGGCCGGCGGTCATGATGACAAGGGTGCCGGACTCGGCGGGCTGGCGGGTCCCGGAGACGGGCGAGTCGTAGAAGAGGACCCCGGCGGACTCCGCGATGGCGGCCAGGACGGCCACATCATCAGGGCCGACGGTGGTCATCTGCAGCCAGGCGGCGCCGGGACGCATGGCGGGAGCGGTCTCGCGCATGACCTCGGCGACGGCGGAGCCGTCGAAGAGCATGGTGATGACGACGTCGGCCCCCTCGACGGCGGCGGTGGCGGTGGGGGCGATCTCGATGCCGTCGTCGGCCAGGGGCTGGGCACGCGAGATCGTGCGGTTCCAGGCGCGCACGGCGTGGCCGGCGCCGGCGATGTTGCGAGCCATAGCCGAGCCCATGATTCCGGTGCCGAGTACGGCTACGGTCAGCTGAGACATGCTTCTCCCTGTTCGTCTCTGATCGAGCTGTTGTCGACCCGTTCTTGGTCGGCCACCCGCCTGGGCACCCTCCGGCGCCCGGGATCGGACTTGTTGCCGCCCTTCGCACACGACCATAGGCGCCCGAGTCACTCGGAGGCCAGAGCGCCGGCGATCGCGTACAAGGCAACGGCCAGGAGGAATGCGAGAGCAGTCATGAGACCGGGACCCCAGAAACCGGGGAGCCGAGTGAGAAGGTCTCCACCGACGGCGCCCGCGATGGTGGCACCCAGGTACATCGCCGTGTTGGACAGCGAGGAGACGGTTCCTCGCGCCTGGCCGGCGTGGGCCTGCAGCTGCCCCATCAGGACGGGCAGAAGGAAGCCGGCGACCACCAGGGCCGCGGTGAAGGCGACAACCGCACCCCACATGGTGTGCGCCATGAGCGGCATCGCAGCGGCCAGGAGGTAGAAGGCGCCCTGGACGAGGATGCCGGCCCACAGCGACCGCCGCTCACCGATCCTTGCAACGAGCCTCGGACCGAGGAGCGACCCCAGCGCGGTCCCCAGACCGATCATCATCATGGCCTTCCCAATGGTGGTCTGCGAGGCGCCGAAGTCCTCGGCCAGCCAGGAGCCGATGAAGGAGAACGAGGCGTAGTTGCCGGTCTGGAAGGCGAGGTAGGCGAGGAGCGACCACCGCAGCACCCGAGAGCCGAGGACCCTCCGGTAGGAGCCGACGACGTCAGCAGGCTCCCCCACCGGCCGCACATGGGGGAATGAGAGGAAGAGGAGTCCCCACAGGATGACGCTGACCGCCGCGACCACGAAGAACGGCAGCTGCCACCCTCTGACCGACAGGTATGAGCCGACCGGCACGCCGGCCACCTGTGCAACCGCCAGTCCCGCGGTCGCGTAGCCCATGACCTTGATGATGGAGGTGCGGGGCACCGTCACCGGGATGGAGGCCCAGATCTGGGAGCTGACGAAGGCTGCGCTCACGCCGGCCAGGAACCGGGCGGCGACCATGCTCCAGAAGCTCCAGGCCAGGCCGCACGCGCAGGTGAAGACGGCGAAGGCCGCCAGGCCGGAGAGGATGACCCGGCGTCGGTCGTGGCGGTCCGAGACAGGACCCGCCACGAGGGCGAACAGCGCGTACCCCAGGGCGTAGGCGGAAACCAGCCAGCCGGCCCGGGCCAGGGGGACGTCGAGCTCGCGCTGGAGCAGGGGCAGCAGGGGTGCGACGAGGAAGGTATCGGTCCCGATGACGAACATGGTGAAGAAGGACAGCCAGCCCATGGTCGAGACATGGGCACCTTTCGGCGGCGTCCTCTCGTCATCGACAGACACGCGCGATGAGCCACTCGTTTCTTCAGTCATCTCAAACCTCCTTAGTTCGATGTTTGACGTACTAAGAATTGTAGGAGACGATTCCCTCTGTCAACCCCCCGTCCGGTGCGTGCCGGGGACGAAGGTCGAGACAGAGAGACAGGGGCGAACCGTGAAGGACAGGGAGCTCTTCCACCCCGAGGCGGGCGACATCTCCCTGGACGCGATCCTGGGCGCCCTATCAGATCCCATCCGCCGCGACGTCCTGCGCCGGATCGCCAGTGAAGGTGCCCTGTACTGCGGGGACCTGAGCTACGACGTCGTCAAGTCCACGATGTCGCACCACTTCCGGGTGCTGCGCGAGTCGGGACTCATGCACACCGAGCGCGAGGGCAAGCATCGGCGCATCACCCGGCGCGACGACGTCATCGAACAGCGCTTTCCGGGACTCCTGGCCGCCGTCGGCCTGCCCGCCGGCAAGGGGCAGTGGCCGGACTGACGACCACCCGGGCGAGTACTCTGTCGGCACAAGGATGAGCCGCCGGCAACCTGCGAGGTGAGAGATGACCAGGCCGCGCAAGCCGATCGACCCGACTCGACGTCGCCGTTTGATGCGGACGGCACGCGCGATCTTTGCACTCCACGGGTACAACGGCGCCGCGCTGAGCGACATCCTCTCCGCCGCGGAGTTCCCTCGCAGCTCTTTTTACTACTTCTTCTCCGACAAGGCGGCGCTCTTCGACGCGGCTTTCTCCGACGGATTGACCCTGCTCGCCGAGCGGGTGAGCCCACCCGATCCTGCGGCGCTGACCACTGAGTCCTTCTGGCCCGAGATCTTCTCCTTCCTCGACGAGCTGGCGGCAGCCAGTGGCGATGAGGATGTGGCAACAATCGCGACGCTCTTCCACATGCGGGACGCTCCACCGAGCGCCTCGCGCACCGGCTTCGAGAGGTCCGCCCGAGAATGGTGCACACAGACCGTCCGCACGGGCCGCGAACTGGGAGTACTGGACCAGGAGATTCCCGAGGACCTGCACGTTGATCTGGTGTGGAGCGTGGCCGTCACACTCGATCGGTGGCTGGCCTCACCGAGCGGTGAGGGGGCGGACGCCCGTCAATTGACGAGCATCCTTCTGACACGCCTATTCGGGGCGCCGTAGCGCTTCCCAACCAGACTCAAGAGACCGCCGCAAGCCCTGAACCTCTCACCCATTTGTGGACAACGGTGTCCATAAATGCTTACCATGCTCCTGTCCCAAGCCATTCGTGGTGACAGTGCGGTCCAGGAGGGATGTGACATGGCAAGTGCTCTTATCGCTGGAGCGACCGGATACCTCGGTCGACACGTTATCGCGGAGCTTCACGCTCGGGGACACCGCGTGCGGGCCATCGTGCGAGACCGGGCACGCGCCTGCCGGAACGGACCATGGGACTCGCCGTCCCTGGACGGCCTGGTCGATGAGTGGGCCGTCGGCGACGTCACCGACCCCGACTTCACTCGGGACCTCGCGGCCGACATCGAGCACGTCATCTCAGCCCTGGGGGTGACACGTCAGAAGGCCGACCCGTGGCAGATCGACAATCTTGCCAACCGGGCGATCCTGGACTCGGCGCTGAAGCACACCGACTCCTTCACCTACATCAACGTCCTGAACGGAGATCGCTGCCCCGCCCAACTGACGCGAGCCAAGTCAGCCTTCGCACAGAGTCTGGAAGCCGCCGAGATCAACTCCCAAATCATCAATCCGCCGGCCTACTTCTCCGACATGATGGAGGTACTGGCGATGGCCAGACGGGGTCTAGTGACCGTATTCCGCCCAGAGGTGCGAATCAACCCGATTCACGGAGCGGATCTGGCGGCCTACGTCGTCAACCGGATGGAGGAGGGGAGCACTGGCGCCTGGGATGTCGGAGGGCCGGATACACTCACCTGGGAAGAGCTGGCGCACCTGGCCTTCGACGCCGTCGGGAAACGACCGCGTGTTCTCGCCGTCCCAGCGTGGGTGCTGCCGCCGACGCTGGGACTCACGGGACTGTTCAACCCGCGCCTGGCCGACACCGCCCGGTTCACGACTTGGAACATGCTGCGCGACTGCGTGGCCCCCGCAACGGGCACTCACCACCTCGCGGACTTCTACGCCGATCACGCGCGCTGATGCCAACCGGACGGGTAGCTCGTCGCGAAGCCCCCAGCGCGCCCGCCGCCTGTCGCAGCTGACAGCGAGGCATCCGATACCGGCCCCTCAGGCAGGAACCTCGGTCCCTCCACGGGGTCGGCGAACGGCTCACTGCGAGGTGACCTCGACCTGCTGGCGGGTGTTCCACCCCATCTTGCCGCTGGTGACCACCCCCCAGAACCGCAAGGGGCGCAAGATGACGGCCGACCAGAGCGTCGCCACCGGCGACAGGAGCAGGCTGGCGCGCCGCGCGGAGTCGGTGGTGTCCGATCGCCACACGTTGAGATACCTCGAGTTCTGCGCCAGCCCGATCGTGAGGGGCACGAGCACCACCGCGAGAGGGACGCTGTCACCCGTGGCAAGCGGACGCCAGAGCGCCAGGTAGACGAAGCCCGAGGTCACCGCCCAGATCTGCATCCACCCGGTGGCCTGCCGCCACCACCCCCACGAGAGGACTGGGAGGAAACGGATGCGCCAGAGCCCACGGATGAAGGAGCCACGGAACCAGCGCACCTGCTGCCGATAGTGGTGGCTCCACCGGTCGGGCATCCACGCGAAGGCGAAGGCCGAGGGCTGCTGGACGGTCCTGCCGTTGAGCAGGGCGAAGAGAGTCAGCATGGAGTCGTCGGAGAACTCCACGTGCCGTCCCAGGTAGCTTTCATTCATATAGATGTCTATGTTCTCAGCCAGGATGCGGCACCGGTAGGCGGCCAGCCCACCGGAGTCGACCATCACCGATCCGAGCTGCGACATGGAGGAGCGGTCGACGAGCTGCTGACCCACGAAGATCACGTCAGTCACGCGCGCCAGGAGATTCTCCCGGTTGTTGATCGCCAGGATGACACCGGCGACCGACATGACCCGCGGGTCGCTGAAGGGCTGGACGATCTCACGAAGAGCCTCGGCGTCGAGCATGGAGTCGGAGTCGACGGTCACGAACAGCTCGGCGTTGCGGATCTTCCTGAACCCGTGGACCTGGGCATGGCGCTTGCCCTCGTTGGCAGTCCGCTGCCAGGTGGCGTAGATGCCGGCGACCGCGGCCTGGCGGATGAACCAGTCCCGCTGCTCCAGATAGGTGCTCTGGGTGGAGCCGTCGTCGACGACGTGGATCTCGGCCGGCGGGGAGCTCTGGTGCAGCAGGGCGGAGAGCATCCGAACCACCACGTCGGGATCCTCGTTGTAGAGCGGGACGAGCACGGCGACCCGGAAGTCCTCGTCGCCGGCCACGCGTCCCTCGAAGCATGCCAGCACCAGCTGGGCGGCAACGAGCAGGAAGAGGACGTCGAAGGTCCACACGGCCCACTCATCCAGGACATGGTGCCAGCTGACCAGCACGCGCCAGAACAACCACCCCACCAGACCGAGTGCCACGAGGATGACGGGAGGTGGCCCACTGATCCCCATGAGTGCCCGAGGCAGTCCGGTGGCATCGGCCGAGCGCTGCGCCTCGTCCGTCGTCGTCACGGGAGTGCGCACGATGAGCGTCCGGCTGCCGCCCGCACTGCGGTCCCGCACCACTCTGAGCCCCAGCCTGCGCTTGAACAACAGCTTGACCGCGAGGCAGGCCAGGAGGATGAGAAGGCAGATGAGCACGACGAACATTCCGAATGACCAAGACATGTGCGTCAGTCTTTCCGTGTCGAAGGGCATGAAGGCAGCAGTGCCTACCGAGAGCCGACAGCCGCGTAGGCGAAGCCCGCGTCCCGCCAGGCCTCGGGATCCAGCGCGTTACGCCCGTCGACGACGTTGCGCCTGTCGACGAGGTCGGCCGCCCAGGCGGGGTCGCAACGGGTGTACTGGTCCCACTCGGTGGCCAGGAGGACGAGGTCGGCCGCGGTCAGCGCCTCCTCAAGGTCGGCGGCGACGTCGTAGGGCAGGTCGTCGTCATCGGCGAGGATCTGTGCAGCAGCGGGGTCGGTGACGACCACCCGAGCGCCCTCATCGGCCAGCTCCGCGGCGATGGCCAGACCGGGCGAGCACCGCATGTCGTCGCTGTCGGGCTTGAAGGTCGTTCCGAGCACTGCCACACGCGCTTGGTCCACTGAGCCGCCGAGCATGCTCCTGGCCTTGTCCAGGGTCTGGTGGCGGGCGTCCTCGTTGATCTGGTCCACCTCGGCGAGGAAGTTCAGCGCCTCGCCGACGCCGAGCTCGTCGGCCCGAGCCCGAAAGGCGCGGATGTCCTTAGGCAGGCAGCCACCACCGAATCCGATCCCCGCCCGCAGGAAACGACTGCCGATGCGGGCGTCCATCCCGATGCTCCGGGCCAGTGCGGTGACGTCCCCGCCGGCGGCATCGCACACGCTGGCCATGGCGTTGATGAAGGAGATCTTCGTGGCCAGGAAGGCGTTGGCGCTGATCTTGACCAGCTCGGCGGTGGCATAGTCCATGACGAGGCGGGGCGTTCCGGACTCGATGATGGGAGCGTAGAGCTCGTCCAGCACAGCCGTGGCGCGCTCGGCGTCGGCCGGCTCGTCCGGGAGGCCGTACACCATGCGGTCGGGGTTCAAGGTGTCCTCGACGGCGAATCCCTCGCGTAGAAACTCCGGGTTCCAGGCCAGGACGGCTCCTGCAGCGGCGATGGTCGGAGCCAGACGCGCAGCCGTGCCCACGGGGACGGTCGACTTGCCCACGACGATCTCGGCTCCGTCGAGGCACCTGCCCAGGTACGGCTTCATCGCCTCGACGGCGGCCTCGACGTGCGTCAGGTCGGCCGCACCACCGGGGCCCTGCGGCGTACCGACAGCGACGAAGTGGGCCTGCGCCCCGCAGATCGCCGAGAAGTCGGTCGTGAACGTCAGCCCGCCGGCCTCGATTCGTCGTCGCAGGATCTCGGTGAATCCCGGTTCATGGAAGGGGGCCCGTCCTTCGGCGAGGGACTCGACCTTGTCCCGGTCGACGTCGACACCGACAACGCGGTGGCCCAGCTCGGCCATGGCACAGGCGTGGACGGCTCCAAGGTAACCGCAACCGATGACAGTGATATTCATGCAGTCAATCCATCCGTATCAAGGGAATCAGGAATGGTGAGGGGGAGGACTGGGAACGGGTGCTCGGGACGGAATGCGGCGGCGTCTCAGTCAGGGGCCGGGGCGGGCACCTGACTGCGCATGATCTCCGGAACCGTCCTGACGGGCAGGCCGGAGTCGGCCACGCGCTTCATGAAGCGCTTGAAGGTGGCCGCTGCGACCGACTCGGGAGCGTCGTCGGGATCCTCGTCGACCCGATGGAAGACCATGTGGGTCCAGCAGCGGTGCTCCTGGCACCGAGCCAGGGCCTTCTCGACCTGAGACTCGGTGGTGTAGGAGCCGCAGTAGAAGACGCGGAGCCGGTACGGGTCCCCCGGCGCGAGGGTCTCCGGGGCGACGTCGATGGTGCGCAGTGAGTCGAAGTAGCTCTGGGAGGTGCGCAGCACGAGGTCGTTGTACCGCCCCATGGGCAGGGCGAAGTGGGCGGCCCCCTCGGGGTAGCCGTGCTCGAGGAGGAAGGACCTGATCGTCTCGAACTCCTTGCGCATCCCCGCCTCGTCCAGCGTGGTGAGATCGGTGGAGGCGTGGGCGGCGATGTCCCAGCCGTGAACCTCTCGCATCTCAGCGAGCTGGTCGGCGCTCATGCGGCCCGGCAGTCCGACCTTGTCGGCGATGACGTAGGAGGTTGCCGCAGGGATGCCGTACCCCTGCATGATCTCCCGTGCCGTCTTGTAGTCGCTGTCGTAGCCGTCGTCGAAGGAGATGGAGACGATGCCGCTGCCGGCCGTGGGCAGGGTGCCCAGGTACCCGAGCCATAACCGGCTCGGAGCCGAGTCAGAGGCGGGCTTCACTGTCAGGCGCACCCGCGTCACCCGCTCCAGGTGAGGGCGGCCGACGACGGCGCGCTCGGCGGCTCGGTTGACGGTCACCCGGCACCAGGAGCCGGTGCGCAGCGTGCGCATATCGGGGGCGACGTCCAGACGCAGGCAGTTCTCGTCATCACCACCGAGCTCGAGCAGGATGCTTCCGATCTGCCGGTAGTCCTCGGCTCGGAGCCACAGATCCCACTGGCAGTCGGTCATGTTGACGCCCTGTAGGGCCAGGTCGGCGCTGGTGGGGCGATCGGGGTCACCGGTGGTGGTGAGCTGCAGCGACTGGGTCCCGTGGGAGTGGGTGGAGGTGTCGGGCCGCACGGAGCCGTCGTCGGAGGAGAGGACCCAGGCACGAGGGTCCTGCATATCCGACAGCACCTCTGACGGCGCCGCGGGAGGACCGGCGGCCGGCGCCGAGGAGGCGTGAGCCGTCGGCCGTAGCCCAGGTAGAAGAGTGCTCGAGGCAGTCAAGGCGAGACCGCCCATCAGAAAGTTCCGGCGCCTCATCTGAGCATGCTGCGGCAAGGTGCTTCTCCAGTTAACAGTCCACTTGGTTGGTTTCTGTTCCAGGATACGCACCGAATCGCCGTCACCGCAGACAAAAGTCGCACAAGCTCCACCCCAGCCGACTGCCACAACATGTCAGACATCCCGGAGATCCGCGCAAATCCGCGCACTTCCGCCCACCACCACCGGTCATACGTGAGCGAGATCACCACACTGCCGTCAGGGAATGCGCCCCCATGGCGGCCACCTGGACCGTACAAGGTCGGGTCGCATTAGCCAGAGTTCATCCATGCCGCACAAGACTCAGACCCTCGTGGAGCACACCAACACCCCACCCAGACCCCATGGAGCAAGCACCTAGGGGCAGCGAGCTGAGACCAGTCAGGCTCCGCAGCCCCTCCGCCTACATCGTCACCGGCGCAAACACCACCCGACCCCGCCTACAGGAGTCACCTTGCAGACCGAGCATGCCTAGCCACTCGGACACGATTCCCACAAGCCGGCGAGCACCACTCGCGCCGAGGATGAGTTTTCTCAAAGAACAGAATGCACCCCGGAGCCTGGCAGGCTCGTAATCGAGAGCGTCGTTCCGGACGTGCATACTCTGCCGCAGCAGAGGCGACCTCACCCAGCGCAATCGCAAGCGGGTCGGCGACATGCCATCGACGACGAGCGACGAGGCTGTCAGCCTGCTGCAGCTCTATGTAGTGAGCAGCCCCGACCGCCGCATCGTTCATGCGCACGAGATCCTGCTGAGCTGGATTAGCGCCACCAGCGAGCGCTGTCAGGTAGCCACGGATCGCCCCCCTTAGATCCAGCCAATTCTCCAAATCCCAAACGTCACTGGAGACGCCGACAAGGAGCGGGCGCAGGTCGGCACTGAACTGCTCCCGATTACGAGCCAGCCAAGCATCCAGCTCCGACGGTGTGGTGAGAGTGTCCACAACACGCCCGCGCAACCCCCCATCCACGAAGGTTGTGTTCACCAGCTCGATCGGTAAGGGTTCGCCATCCAACGGGGGAACCAGGGGTGCATCTCGGACCATGGACTAACGGTAACAGGTCTTGACAACCATTAGAAAGGGTGCTTCCATCCCACTAATGCTTAAGGTTCACCAAATCCGTTAGGAGCGTGGGATGACCACCACCTTGCAACACTGGCAGGGTCGAATCACGGCCGTAGCCTTCACCTCCCTGACCGGAGCGTTCGGATTGAATCTGGCGATCGGGCAGTTCATTGCGCCGCTCATGGACAGCCTTGCCTGGTCCTTAGCGGCAACGAGCACTGTGGTTGCAGTGAACACGCTGGCTTGGGGACTGTTTCAGCCACTTGCCGGTCGACTGATTGACCGGATCGGCCCTCGTCAGGTGATGGCGGGGAGTGCATCTCTGATGGGACTGTCCTACGTCACGCTTGCGACCGTGACCGAGTACTGGCAGTTCTTAATCCTGTTCGGGGTTGTAGTTGCTGCAGGATTCGCCGGATGCAGTTCAATGCCTTCCTCAGTCCTGGTAGCTCGATGGCACACCAAGAGCCGTCCTCGAGCGCTCGCTGTGAGTTCGATGGGTATCAATGCCGGCCAGCTGCTACTTCTCCCACTGGCCGGAGTACTTGTCACCATGCTCGGCTGGCGGGCCGCGTTCCTTGCTCTTGGGACGATCATGCTCGCCCTTGTTGTGCCGGTGCTGTGGTTCGGGGCGCGCAACAGCCCCAGCGACGTCGGTATCCGATCCGACGGCACGCTCGAGCAGGCAGGAGTGCCCACCACATTGCGCGACGCACTGAGTGACCGTCAGTTCTGGACGATCAGCCTCAGTTTCGCCGGCTGCGGGTACTCGCTCTACCTGTTCACCACGCACATGCCGAAGCTTGCCCTGGAGCTCAGCGGTAGTCCCAGTACGGGCGGGTGGCTCATGGCACTGGTCGCCCTGTGCAGTGCGGCCTCTATGTGGTTGACTGGACAGTGGGCGGCCAAGCGATGGGGCAAGCGAGTTACGCTCATCGTGCTTCACACCGCCAGGGCAGTGTCTTTCACGGTTCTCGCACTTGCACCAAGCCTCCCCGCCTTCATCCTCGGCGTGGTGATGTTCGGCCTCTCATCCTTCCCGGTGATTCCTTTGACCACCGGACTGGTGGCCGACCGCTTCGGCGGCACAGCGATGGGAGGGATCTTGGGATCATCCTGGCTCATCCACCAGATATTCGCCGCCCTGGGCGTCTTGCTGGGCGGGCTTCTGCGTGACGCTACCGGCAGCTACAGCGCATCCTTCGCCAGTGGAGCCGCTGTGCTCATTGCATCCACTGTGCTCACCTGGCTTATTTCGGAGGGACGATTCCAAATCCGCCCGAGCCCTACTGCCGCGTAGCGAGGCTCTTCCGAAACCGCGACAGAAACACCCAAGCACAGGGCTTCAGATCCACGAAAGCCGACTCGGCACCCAGAAGTCACACAAGGCACGAAAAGGTCTGCCCCGCCAGCTTCCTGGCGGGGCAGACCCCTGAGGTGGTGGAGCTAACGGGAGAGGCAAACCACTTGAAAACGGGCGGTGACATCGCCGATCAGCAAATCCTCCTCGACGACGAGCTGGGTGACATTGAGGCGGTGGCGCAACGTAAGCACCGCGTTGGGGTAAGACATGGAACTCTACTGGGCTACGCGAAGAAGGGCTGGCTCACGCCAGCCCCGGGTGACGTATTGACAGTCAGGCTGCTGACCCTTGGGTACTCACCCATTTGGCAACGTCAGGTCCTAGAAGCTCTGCACCGCGCGGCGCGAGCAGCACCCCCTGAGCGAGCGCTGGCAGACCTGGGGCCGTGACAACGACAGGACGCAAATCCCCCTTAGCCTGCAGTAACTGTCGGGTCAGGTCAGGCAAATGTACCCGTTCAGGGCCGGCGATCTGTCGGTCACGGACGGAGCCGCTGGACGCTTCGACCAAAACCCGGGCAACTTCGTCGACGGCGATAGGCTGGACAAGCCAGTCCTCGACGCGCACCTGATCGTCAGATTGGGTGACTGCGCCCGGGTTGAGGGCAAACTCCATCCACTGCGTCGAGCGCACCACCACGTGCTCGAGTGCGCAATCGGCCAGTACCTGCTCCTGGGCGCGCTTGGCGAGGTAGTAGTCGAATTCGTCGAAGGCGGGGTCGTCGATGTTGCAGATCGATAAGTGCACTAGTCGGTCAACGCCGGCATGCTGGCAGGCCCGAACAACGCGAGCCGTGGCGTCGCGAAAAGTAGCGACGAGGTCGGCGTCGGCGCTGACCGGGAAGGGGTTGGAGGTATCGATGGCTACGTCGGCACCGTCTAGGGCGCTGGTGAGGCCTTCACCGGTATGCAGATCTATACCGGTAGCACGAGACAGAGTAATGACGTCATATCCAGCCTGGCGAGCGGTCCGGGTGGTGGCGCGGCCAGCGGTACCGGTGGCGCCGATGATGGCGATCTTCACAAGGGGTCCTTAACGGGGTCGGGATCCAGACCGGTGGCCTGGAGCATGCGGGTTCGGGTGGCGTTGTCGAGGCCGGCTGCTAGGTCGGCGATAGAGGTGCCAGCCAACGAGGCACGCCAAGCATCCTCGGCACGGGACATAGCTCGGTTGATCGAGCACAGACCTGACGCGAGGATCTGCGATTTCTGGTCGACGAATGCACCCTGGCATCGGATCTCGTTGCACTGGAACAAAGGTGCCGCGCTACCTAATGCAGAAACCACGTCATCCAGGCTCACCCTTGCGGCTGGCTGGGACAAGCGGAACCCGCCCGAGGCTCCGGCCACCGAGGCAACGATGCCCGCCGCCGCAAGTTTCTGCAGGTGCTTGTTCAGATAGGTCGGCGACAGATCGAACACTCCCGCCAAGCCCGCACTCGAAACAACTCGACCTCCAGCCACATCCAGCACGACCAGCGCGTGCGCAGCCCACTCCACTCCCTTCGGCAACTGCATATCAGGATACTAACTATCCATATACTAGATGTCTAGATTTGGTCACCTTGATCGGGTGCGCCGCACGTGGGTTGATCGTCGATCACGCACTCAAGGTCAAGTCTCTTGATGTGGTGTAGAGGTCTTCGTGGAGTGTGGTCGTTAGCTGGTGAGAGAGAGGGTGTTGGGTAGGTTCCGGCTGTGGTTGAGAACGTCGAGGCTGAGGTAGCGGCGTCCTTCGGTCCACTCCATCGGTCTGCTCTGCCAGGACGGCGCCAACCAGGCGGATAATGGCGTCCCTGTTGGGGAAGATCCCTACTGAGTCGGTGCGGCGACGGATCTCTCTGTTGAGGCGTTCTTGGGGGTTGTTGGACCAGATCTGTCTCCATACCTCGACAGGGAAGGCGGCGGTAGGCCAGCAGGTCGGCTCGTGCGGCCTCGAGGTGGTCGGCGGCCTCGGGCAGAATCGTGTGGACGTAGTCCAGGAGGCGGTCGAACTGAGCCTCGACGGCTACTGCGTCGGGCTGGTCGTAGACGCCAGTGGAGCATGGCCTTGACAGCGGGCCACAGACTCTTGGGAACCACTGTCATCAGATTAGCGGCATAGTGGGTGCGACAGCGCTGCCAGGTCGCTCGGGGCAGGTTCGCGGCGATAGCCTCAACCAGGCCCGTGTGGGCGTCAGAGGTGACAAGCCGTACCCCCGTAAGTCCCCGGGCCACCAGGTCGGCGAGCAGCCCGTTCCAGGCCGCCGAGCTCTCGGTGGTGGCTACCCGCAGTCCTAAGACCTCGCGATGTCCATCAGCGTTGACCCCGGTAGCGGTCAGGACCACCGCGCTGACCACACGCCCACCTTCGCGGACCTGTCAATGTCAGGGCGTCGGCCGCCACGAAGGTGAATGGGCCTGCATCGCCCAGGGGCCGGTTGCGGAAGGAGGCGACCTGCTCGTCGAGCTCAGCCGCCATACGTGAGACCTGTGACTCCGGGCAGCGAGTCGATGCCCAAAATACCTATCAACTTGTCCATGCGCCGCGTGGACACCCCGGCCAGGTAGGCGTCAGCAACCACTGTGATCAGCGCGGACTCGGCCCGTTTACGGCGTTCAAGCAGCCAGTCGGGGAAGTACGAGCCAGTGCGCAGCTTGGGGACAGCCACGTCAATCGTGCCGACCCGGGTGTCCAGGTCCCGATGCCGATAGCCATTGCGCTGAACCCGGCGCTCGGGGCTGGCCTGACCGTACTCGGCACCGCACACCGCATCAGCCTCAGCGCTCAGCAGGGAGTTGATCACCGTCTGCAGCAGGCTACGCATCAGGTCTGGCGAGGCCTGAGAAAGAGCCTCGCCAAGAAGACGCTCAGGGTTGACAATATAAGGAGCGGTCATCGTGATGACTCCGTTCGAGTGGGTTGTAGGAGATTCCTCGAAGGATCACACGGTGACCGCGCTGCCACCAACAGCAGCCCAACCACCGCGCTACACCACACTACGGGGCACTACCGGAAGTCCACGTAGTGGGTTCGATGCCTCACTGAGAAACTGCCCGTGAAGTCCTCGGACCTCATCGAGCACTGACGCCGCACCCACACGTGGTCCGCCCGCCACATCAGCCACGACCTCACCGTACGCAGGGCAGTGGTGTCGGTGCGTACCGTGGCCCATTGGCTGGCCGGAGCTGGCCTGAACCGACGACGCGACACCCGACCCCACCTAGCAGACCAACCGGATCAGCAAAACGATCCCGGCCCGTTTCCCGGGCCGAATGATCCACCTGGACGTCAAGAAGGTCGGACACATCCGACCCGGGGGACGGCTGGAGGACCCACAGACGCACCCATCCCGAGGCGAAGGCCTCCCCAAGCGGGGCAAGAGCGCCTGGACCGGCTACACCTACCTGCACAGCGCCATCGAGGCCTTCTCCCACCTGGCCTGTACCGAGGCCCTCGATGACGAGACGACCTCCACCACAATCGGCTTTCTCCGCCGCGCCCGGTCTCCACCACGACCGTCACCTCCCTGGCTCACGCCGCCAGAGGACCCGCCCCTACATCCATGTCACAACGGCAAGGTCGAGCGCTACAACCGCATCCTGGCCGAAGAGTGCCTCTACGTGCACACCTATGCCTCATAGCAGCAGCGCCGCGACGTCGTCGCTTGTGGAACCACCACAACTACCATCACCCCCGCACCGCCTGCCACAACCGACCCGTTACCTTGTTGGTGGTCCCGGGTGGTCCGGGGCTGGGCCAGCTGCTGTGGGCACGGGTGTTTTGCCCCTGTCCGTAGATGATCCCGGGGGGGGCCAAAGTCACCTGCGGCAGCCGGGCGCTGGTGACCGCTGATAAGGGGAACGACCCACCGCAAAACGGCAGAGGTCTAACGCAGGCGTGGGTGCGGAGGCCGGCCCGTCCACCGGCTGGCCCCCGCACCCACGCAGCGAGAGGCAGCAGGAGAGATGGATATCGAGGACATCGAGGCCTTCATCGGTACCGGGCGTCGGCAAGGAGCGGGCACTGAGCCACGGCCCTGAGCCGAGAGGGCCGGAAGGTCCTCGACAGGGCCCTGCCCAACGACGAGGACCGGCTGCGAGAGGTCTACCAGCGCCTACAAGAAAAAGGGCAGGTGCTGGTGGTGGACCAGCCCGCCACCATCGGGGCCCTGGCCATGGCGGTGACCCAGGACATGGGCATCACCGTGGGCTACCTGCCCGGACTGTCCATGAGACGCACCGCCGACCTGACACCGGGCAGCGCCAAGACCGACGCGAAGGACGCTGCCGTCATCGCAGGCGCGACCAAGACCATGCCCCACACCCTGAAAGCCATCACTACCTCGGACGAGGGCGCCGCGGCACTGAGCATGCTGCGGCAAGGTGCTTCTCCAGTTAACAGTCCATTTGGTTGGTTTCTGTTCCAGGATACGCACCGAATCGCCGTCACCGCAGACAAAAGTCGCACAAGCTCCACCCCAGCCGACTGCCACAACATGTCAGACATCCCGGAGATCCGCGCAAATCCGCGCACTTCCACCCACCACCACCGGTCATACGTGAGTGAGATCACTGCGCTGTCGGAGGAAACTGCGACTCCGCCATCGACCACCCACCACTGAACCTGAACCACGAAGAAGCCCGGTCACACACCATCGATACGTCCTCGGTGACACTGCTCGTTCAGGACTCAGGCGAAGACCGAGGCGAGGCGGGCGACGGCGGGGTCGGAGTCGCGGGTCAACCGGAGAAGCACCTCTCCGGCGGCAGCGACCGGGAGCTCGACGAGAGCCTGAGTCAGACGCAGTCGCACGGCGGTCTCAGCGGTGGGCGCGGCGAGCTCGTCGGTCAGAGCATTGACAATCCAAGCCGCACGCTCGCCGTCGCGGCACAGCGCTCCCAGCACCTCCGCTGCCTCCACATCGTGGGCACCTTCGACCACCATCGCGACAAGGACGGGGACGGTCTCGGTCGCACCGCATCGCCCGAGCGCCAGAGCGGCGCAGTCGCGCACGGCCGCATCGGGGTCGTCGAGAGCCTGTGCGAGCACAGCGGCGGCGCCCGGCGCCTCGGGCACCTCAGAGATCGCCCGAACCGCGCGCCGTCGAACATCCACATCCTCTGCGTGAGCACCGGCGCGCAGCGCCGCCACCGCATCGCCGCCGGATCGGGCGAGGGCCCAGCGCAACGCACCCGCGACATCCGGCTCGGACTCGCTCAGAAGCGCTTCCGCCAGTAGCTCGACGGGGACCGGTGCTCCCTCAGATCGGATCAGAACGGCCTGCTGTCTGCGTGCGGCACTTTCCGAGTCGAGGTCTCGCATCAGGTCAATGACGCGCAGGACGTCGCGCCAGTCGGCGGGCGCGGAGGCGTCAATGGCTCGGAGCCGGTCGAGCAGCTCGCGCTCCTGGGCCAGACGCTCCTCGGTGCACCGGATGAGATCACCGACGAGCGCGGCGGGCGTCAGGTCCGGGTCTTCCAGAGCGCGCCCCACCTGCTTGAGCGACAGCCCCATGGATCGAAGGCTCTCCACCTGGAAGATTCTGCGGACGTCCTCGGCGGAGTAGTCGCGGTAGCCGGCGCTGGTGCGACCCGTCGGCCGCACCAGCCCCAGAGCCTCATAGTGCCGGAGCATCCGGGCACTCACTCCTGAGAACCGGGCCGCATCACCGATCAGCAATCCAACGCCTCCTGCACCCCCATGGGCTCACCCCCCTCAGTCTCAGTTCTTACCACACCCGTATCCGGCTCCTTCACGCTTGGCACCCCCGGCGTGAGCATCACGCCTCGCCTCGGAGATGGCCTCCTCAAAACCGGTCTCGGGGTCCTGCCGGAGCAGTTCGGTGGCACGAGCGTGCGCAGCCACCCTCGGATCGAGACTCTGCGCGGCCTTCTCCAGGACGGGGTCGGCGAACTCGCCGAGGTCGATCAGCGCCCGGCTCAGGCTCAGCTGAACGCTGCGGTCTCCGCGGCCGAGCTGGCGCGTCAGATCCTCGGCCAGAGAGGCCTTCTCACCCTCCGGAACGAGGACGACGGCGGTGCGCCAGGCGGTCCGCGCGATCCCGTCGTCGGGATCGCCGAGCATCTCACGGGTGATCCAGGGCCAGGCGCTCTTGTCGCCGACCTTGGAGAGCGTGTGCAGCGCCTGACTGCGGGCCTGGTTGCACCCGGAGCAGAGCTCCCGGTGAAGCCGCGGCAGAACGATCTCCGGCGGCAGACGGGTGAGCGCCCAGGAGAGCATGTCCCGAACGAAGAAGTCCGGCTCGATCGCGCACCGCTCGACGAGCAGCTCCGTGTAGTCGGCGTCGCCTCCGGTCCCGATGGCCAGGGCCGCCCGCAGGCGGATCGAGGAGCTCTCAGCGCTCAGGGCCTTAGCGACGCGGGAGTCCTGCGGGGTCATTCTGGTCATCGGGACCACCTCCTGCCCCCAAGGAAAGGCCTTGTCACGGTGTCAAGGTCAAGTCGCCCCGGCGGCCGGCGCGCATCCGGACGTGGACCGGGCCTGGGGCCGCAGCCGGTCGATGCCGGCCTCGACCATTCGCAGGGCCTGCCGCCTGAAGCCGGGGTCGGGGTTGATGAGCAGGTGGATGGCGAGCCCGTCCACCACCCCGTGCAGCGCCGTCGTCTCCGCCTCGACGTCGAGGTCCGGCACTGTGAGCCCGGCCCGGTGCAGCCGAGCGATCAGGCGTCGGCACACCTCCCGAACGGTCTCATAGCTCTCATCCAGAACTTCTCGGACCCGGAGGTCGCCCGGGGCCTCGGCGATGAGTGCGACGGTGACCTCCATCTCCAGCTGTCGTTCGGCATCAAGCGGGAGGAGCTCCTCCAGGACACGGAGAACGAGCTCACGAGGGTCGGGCTCATCAAGATGACGTTGGATGCGGACCCAGGCACGCCGACCCACCAGCTCCGTGGCGTGCGTCAGCAACTCACTCTTGCTGGGGAAGACGTGCCTGATGGAGCCGGTGGAGATTCCGGCTTCCGCGGCGACGGTGCGGATGGAGACGCCACTGATGCCCTCGGCATGAATCACTCGCCAAGTCGCCTCGGCGATCTCCTCCCGGCGCCTGTCGTGATCGATGAGCTTGGGCACGGCGCCATTCTAACGGCTGACACGGATGTGCTAACATAATTTTGTTAACTCATTCGTGTTACCAAATGGAGGTTCCGTGTCCAGCGCCAACAGCGCCGCACTGCGTCGCGAACGCCGAGTACTGAACAGCGCGACGCTCACCAGCGGCGTGGAGCAGGTCATCGACTTCGCCCTGCCCCTGTTCGCCGGAGCGATACTCGGACTGCCCCCGGGGCAGACGGGGATCCTCATCGCGGTGAACCAGGTATCGGGCTTCCTGGTCCGCCCGGTTGCCGGAACGGTGGTGGATCGCACGGATCGCCTGATCGTTGCCGGAGCCGGTGCCGGCGTACTCGCAGCGGGTTGTGGGCTCTACGCCCTGGCGACCGGGTTGCCGCTGGCGCTGATCGCCGCCGCCGTCACCGGTGCGGCCCAGGCGTTCTCGTGGGTGGCGATCCGGGCGATCATCGGCGAACGGCTTCCGGAGGACTCGAGCGTGTTCACGAAGCTGGTAGCCGCCGAGGAGACCGGCGGCTGGCTGGTTCTGGTTCCCGCGATCATTCTGCTGTCCGTCGCCGGATACCGTTGGGTGTTCGCAGGCACCGCCGCGTGCTGCCTCCTGGCCGCCTGGGATCTGCTCAGTGAACGACGCCACCGCTCTCGCGCGAGCACTGCGGGGCCGGCCGGCGCGGAGCTGTCGAGCTTGTCGTTACAAGGACTGCGGGGAGTCGGCGTCGGGCTCCGGCCGATTCTTATAGTCGTGGTGGCTACCATGACTGCGGAGGCGGCCATCAGCCTGCTGCTGATGCTGCACCTCCAGCGAGGGTTCCACCTCGAGGTCGTCCAGATCGCGTACGTGTTCCTCCCCGGCGCCGTGGCGATGAGCGTTCTGCCGCCCTACCTGCATCGTCTGGTCGTGCGGTGGGGTCGTCGCAGAATGCTCGTCGTGGGTGCGGCGTCGAGCGCGCTTTTCGCGGCGGGACTCGCACTCGCGCCGACTCCCCCGTGGATCGCCGTGCTGTGGGTGCTCTCTGCGATCGCTTGGTCGATCACAATCCCAGTACAGCAGTCCATGATCGCCGAGACGGTGGGAAGCACGCACCTCGGGCGCGGACTGAGCCTCTACGAGGCGGCGCGCCTTGCCGGGGCGATCATCGGCTCACTCGCCGCAGGACTGCTCTACGGTTCGGGAAGCTGGTTCCTGGCCTGCATGGTCTGCGCGGTCATCATCGCCTCAGGTGCAGTGCTGGCCCCGGCGGCGCTGACACGCCTCGGCACGGCCGACCGCCCTGCACCCGCATCGCGCCACGACGACGATTCGGCGACAGCCCCCGACGCTCCCGAGGGCGACATTCCCGAGGCGGAGAGCTCAGCCTCTCCCCCTGACACCGACCCCCATCAGCCGACGACGCCCAGGTCCCGCCGCGGTCTCCTGACCGACTTCGCCTGGCACAGCGGGCTGTTCGCCGCAGCGGCGGCCACCACGTGGGTGGCGCACAGGCTCTTCACCATCGGTCTGCCCACCTGGGTCTTCGCCGCGCTGCGCATCTGGACCACCATCTACATCATCGACCTTATCTGGACGGCATGGAAGGTTCTCGAGCCCCGCGACCAATAGACGCAAGGAGAGACAAGCGAGACCTGCGCTCGCTCGATCCGCTCGCCCCTGGACGCTCACTACCGGTCCGTGCGGACGTACTCCTCGATGACGACCCCGGACTCGAAGCTTCGACAGCCCACCAGATCAAGGCTCTGCACGACGGCGCCGGCGGCACCGAACAGCCGGATACCGTCACCGAGGACAATGGGATTGCGCTTGAGGATGAGGCGGTCGATCTCGGGCAGCAGCTCGCCGGCAAGACTCCCGCCGCCGCAGAGGTAGATCGCGAGCCCCTCTTGCTGTTTCAGCTCGCGCACCGTCGCGAGAGCATCGGCGGTGAACGTCACGCCGGCCGGCGGGGCCGTCTCCGATCGTGTTGCGACGAACTCGCTCAGGTGGGCGTAGGGCCGTTCAATGCCGGCCGCCCGCGCAACGTCGTAGCTCGCTCGCCCTTGAATGACCGTGTCGAAGCGATTGCCTGGCGGGCGCATACCGAGGGCCGCGAGCACATGGGCGGGGAGTGCATCGGCGAACTCACTCAGGTAGCACGTCGCGGAGGCGCTCACCGCGTGGCGGCGAGCGGGACTTCAAGCCGACATCGCGTTCAACAAGAAGATGGGTCTACCCGGTCAGCCTGCGGACATCACGCTCTTCCACTACGCCCTCGACGGACTGCTTCTCGACCAACTCACTGTTCCCGTGGATGAAACCGCCCGCCCCGACGACGTAGTGAGCGTGCTCGCCCACCGGCTTCTCAGCAGCTGACGCGACTCATCAACTCAACGTCACCACCGAGCTGCGGGCACTTCCCGGACTTCCCAGAGCCCCACGGGTCACGGGAGCAGGACGACCTTGCCGGTGCCGTGGCCGGAAGCGACGGCCCGGTGGGCCTCAACGGCGCCGACGAGAACGAAGGTCTCGAAGGCGGTCGGCGTCAGCTCTCCCCGCGCGGCCAGGTCGACGACGCTCTCAAGCCACTCGCGCCTGGTGTGGACGTGCGTGACGGCGAGTCGGACACCGGCCTGCTCCACCTGCGCCTCGAGGTCACCGGCCCCTGCGCCGAGGCCGATGAGGGTGCCGCGGACGGCCAGCAGCGCCGCCTCACGCGAGCCGGCAGCGAGGCTGAGGGCGACGTCGATGGCGCCCGCCACGCCCCAGCCGGGCGCGCAGGGCAGCGTGATGATGCCGGCGGCGGCGTGAACGACACCGGGTAATCCAGTACGACGCAGCGCCCGCCAGGACGGCTTGACCGGCCTGATACCGCATGTTTAGCATACCCTTAGTTATGGTCATCAACTTTGAGGTAATAGGATGCGAAAGGCTGAAATGACGCGGATCGGAGGGCGGCCTCGACAGATCGAGACGGCGGACATCGTCCGTGCGGGCAGGGAGCTGGGTCTGGTGCAGCTGAGTCTGAGCGGGGTGGCGGCCCGACTGGGCGTATCGTCCACGGCGCTGTACCGGCACGTCGACGGGAGGTGGGGGCTGGAGAGCCTGGTCGGCGAGAGCATCCTGTCCGACCTGGTGCTGGTCGACGACACCACCCAGAACACGACGCAGCACCTGCTGTCGATGGGGTTGCAGCTACGGTCGTTCATCCTCGAGCATCCCGGGCTCACGGCATACGTACAGACGCTGTTCCCACGCGGGGAGAGCGGCCGCCGGCTGCTGGCGTCTGAGGTGACGGCGCTGGGTCGACGCGGGTACTCGGCAGACGCGGCGATCGCGCTGGTGTCCGCGGTCGCGTCAATCTCGATCGGGTACGCGGCCGCGGAGGACACGCAGCGTCAGCGAGCGGAGGAGCGTGCGGCGCGAGAACGGGATGCGATCAACGCCATCCGGACCGATCCGCGGTTGGGCGAGGCGCACCATGCGCTGCCGGACGTCGGCGCGGACGAGTATGTGCGGTTGTGGCTGGGCGCGGCGGTGCGGGCATTCGTGGAGATGGCACCGCCGGGCCGTTCGGCGGCGCAGATCAGAGCGGCCCTGGAGGCCGCCGGGAAGGGGCAGTGATGGCGAAGCGGGGACTGAACGGGGCGGTCCTGCGCGCCTACGGCGCGCAGGACCATGAGGCTACGGTCACCGGGACGGAGATGATCTCACCGGGAGTCGTGCGGGTGCGGATGCATTCGGCAACACTGCTGGAGGGGGACGTGGTCGCGCCGACCGCGGCGCTGCGATTCTGGTTCCCGGACCATGAGGGTGCTGACAAGGAGCATCAGCGGGGGTACACGATCGCGGAGGGTGACGCGGCCACCGGGGACTTCGCCGTCGAATTCGTGTTGCACGAGCCTGCGGGGCCGGCGTCAGCGTGGGCACAGCGGGCGAGGCCGGGGATGACGGTCTCGGTCACCCCGTTCGGCAGCACCCGGTTCGACCTGCCGGAGGAGCTGCCTGCAGGATACCTGCTGATCGGTGACGCGGCGTCCATTCCGGCCATCAACGGAATTCTGGGGATCGTGCCAGACGAGGTGCCGATCGAGGTCTACCTGGAGGAGCACGAGGACACGGACCGTCTCATCCCCCTCGTCGACCATCCACGGGCGAGGGTGCACTGGGTACCGAGGCGCGGCCCGGCGTCGCTCGCGGCGGCCATCGAGGCGCGGGACTGGTCGGACTGGTTCGCGTGGATGGCACCAGAGTCGGGATCGTTGAAGCAGCTGAGGGTCAGACTCCGGAAGGAATTCGGGTTCCCCCGCAGCGAGACCCACGCCCAGGCCTACTGGTACTACGGGCGTCCGTTCGGATCGAACCGGTCCAAGGCAGCCCCGGAGCAGGTCCCCGCCGACGAGCCGATCGCGGCCGCGACGTCGGCGAAGGTATCGACGGCGGGTGCGGTGGGCCGAGGTGCGTGGCGGGCGCGAGCGGGGGGCCGGCTGATCGCCCCGTTGCGACCGACGCTGATCGTCGCCGGGGTGCTGCAGGCGCTGGCCACTCTCGTACAGCTGGCCCCGTACGTGCTGGTGGTGGAGCTGGCCCGCCGGCTGCTGAGCGGGGCGGACACGGCAGCGTTGTGGACGCTGGGGATCTGGGCACTGGCGCTGCTGGCGGCAGGGGTGCTCCTCTCATCCGCGCTGACGGTGTGGCTGCATATTCGCGACGCCCGTTTCGCCCGCGAGCTGCGTTCCCGGCTCCTGGGCAAGCTCGCCCGGGTGCCACTGGGCTGGTTCGACACCCGCGGGTCGGGACAGGTGAAGCAGCTGGTGCAGGACGACACCCTGTCACTGCACTACCTGGTCACCCACGCGGTGCCGGACGCGGTCGCAGCGGTCGTCGCCCCTATCTCGGTGCTGGCGTACCTGTGCGTCGTGGACTGGCGTCTCGGGCTGCTGCTGCTACTTCCCGTGCTGGCCTACATGTTCGGTATGGCGGCGATGATCACCCAGTCCGGACCAAAGACGTCCCTGGCATCGAAATGGGCCGAGCGGATGAGCGTGGAGGCAGGAGCCTACCTCGAGGGGCAACCGGTGATCCGGGTGTTCGGCGGGGCGGCCGCATCAACGTTCCGCGCCCGGCTGGGTGAGTACATCGAGTTCCTGCGCGCCTGGCAACAGCCGCTGATCGGGCAGCGGACCTTCATCGACCTGGTCACCCGGCCGGGCACCTTCCTGCTGCTGATCTGCACGCTGGGGACCCTGCTGATCACCACCGGTAGCATGAAAGCAGTCAACCTGCTGCCGTTCCTGCTGCTCGGAACCTTGTTCGGTGCCCGCCTGCTCGGCATCGGCTATGGCATCTCGGGACTGCGCGGCGGCCTGACCGCCGCCCGTCGTATCCAGGTCGCCCTCGACGAGACCGAGCTCACAACCACCGCGTCCGTCGCCACCAACACCGTGACGGAGACGGGTGTAGTCGAGTTCGACCGGGTCGGGTTCTCCTACAGGCCGGGCGTGCCCGTGCTGGAGGACATCAACCTGACCCTCCGGCCGGGCACCGTGACCGCGCTGGTCGGGCCGTCCGGGTCGGGGAAGTCCACCCTCGCCGCGCTGCTGGCCCGATTCCACGACGTGGGTACCGGAGCAATCCGCATCGGTGGCCGTGACCTGCGCGAGCTGGACGCCGACGAGCTCTACACCCGCGTCGGGTTCGTGTTCCAGCAGCCCCAGCTGGTGCAGGGTACCGTGCGGGACAACATCGCCCTCGCCGTCCCCGACGCCACCCCAGACGAGGTCGAGGCAGCGGCGCACGCCGCACAGCTGCACGAGCGGATTCTGCGAATGACAGACGGGTACGACACCGTGCTGGGGTCGGGCGTGGCGCTGTCGGGGGGCGAACGTCAACGTCTCACCATTGCCCGCGCCATCCTCGCCGACACCCCGGTGCTCGTGCTGGACGAGGCCACCGCGTTCGCCGACCCCGAATCCGAGTACCTCGTCCAGCAGGCCCTGAGCCGGCTTACCGCGCGGCGCACCGTGCTGGTGATCGCGCACCGGCTGCACACCGTCACCGGCGTGGACCGGATCGTCGTACTCGACAACGGCCGAGTCGCCGAAACCGGTACCCACGACGAGCTGCTCGCCCGCAACGGCCGCTACCGGCGGCTGTGGGAAGCCCGCACCCCGTTCACCACTCCCCCAGAGTCGAAGGGCGATCCGTCATGATCCGAGCACTGCTCGACCTGCTGCCTGCCCGCAGCGGCCGCCACGTCGCCGTGCACCTGACCCTCACCGTGCTCGGCGTGATCCTGCGCGCCGCCGGTGCCGTACTCCTCGTGCCCCTCGTCGGGGCGCTGTTCAGCGGCGACCCGGCCTCCGCCTGGCCCTGGCTGGGCGCCCTCGCCGCGGCCACCGTCGCAGGCTGGGTCATTGACGCCGCCGCGGCGAGGCAGGGATTCCGGCTGGGTTTCGAGATCCTCGACTCCGGTCAACGCACAGTCGCCGACCGCATCACCGATATCCGGCTGAGCTGGTTCACCGCCGAGCACACCGCCACCGCCCGCCAGGCCGTCGCCGCGACCGGACCCGACCTGGTCGGCATCATCATCTACTTCGTCGCCCCACTGGTCAGCGCGATCCTGCTGCCCACCATGATCTCGATCGCCCTGCTCGCCCTCGCGTGGCAGCTCGGCGTGGCCGCCCTGGCCGGGATCGTGGTGCTGCTGGTCGCGTTCTGGGCCTCCGGACGGCTCGGCCGGAACGCCGATCGAGCCGCGGCCACCGCGAACAACCGGCTCACCGAGCGGGTGCTGGAGTTCGCCCGCACCCAGCAGGCGCTGCGCGCCGCACGACGAGTCGCTCCCGCCCGCAGCCACGCCGGCGCCGCCCTGACCGTGCTGCACGGTGCAACCATGCGGACACTGCTGCTGCAGGTCCCCGGCCAGCTGCTATTCGGTCTGGCCAACCAGCTCGCCCTCCTCGCCCTCGTCGCCACCACCGTGACCCTCACCGTGGACGGGTCCCTCACCGTTCCGGAGGCGATCGCGCTCGTCGTCGTCATCGTCCGCTACCTGGAAACCTTCACCGTGCTCGCCGAGCTCTCGCCCGGCATCGAGACCGTCACCGGGACCCTCCGCCGCATCCGCAAGGTCCTCCAGGCACCCCGCGACCCGAACGGCGACACCCGCCCCCGGATCGATCGCGCCCCGAGAATCGAGCTGCGCGACGTCGGGTTCGGTTACGACACCGGGCCGCGGGTCTTCGACGGGCTCGACCTGACCTTCGAGCCCGGCACGACGACGGCGATCATCGGCCCGTCCGGATCGGGCAAGAGTACGGTCCTGGCGCTCATCGCAGGCCTGCAGCACCCTGACAATGGGGCCGTCCTCATCGACGGGCACAACCTCGCGACTGTCGACTCCGCCACCCGACGCGGCCTTGTCAGCATGGTCTTCCAGACCCCCTACCTGTTCGACGGCAGCATCCACGACAACATCCGGGTCGGCGACCCAGATGCCACCGACGTCGCCGTCGACACCGCGGCCCACCTGGCACGCGTGGACACAGTGATCGACCGGCTCGGCCCGAGACAGGTCGGGGAGTCCGGCGCCTCGATATCCGGCGGAGAACGGCAACGCGTCTCGATCGCGCGGGCGCTACTCAAGCCCGCACCGGTCCTGCTCGTGGACGAGGCCACCAGCGCCCTAGACACCGAGAACGAAGCCGCTGTCACCACCGCGCTCACCGACGACCCCACCTCCCGCACCCGGATCATCGTCGCACACCGGCTCTCCAGCATCCGCGCCGCTGACCGGATCATCTTCCTCGACGACGGTCGCGTCGTCGAGGACGGCGCTCTCCCGGATCTGATCGCCGCGGAGGGCCGGTTCGCCGAGTTCTGGAGACAGCAGGATGCCGCCGCCGGCTGGCGCCTCGGTACCTGAGGGTGTACCTGGGATGTGGCGTGTGGGTCCGGTCTGGGGGCTGTGAGCCCGGTGGATCGGGGAGGTCTGCGTAGTCGGTTTACCAGGAACGTGCTCGAGGCTGCCTTGGAGGACATCAACCAGATCTCGTGCTCTCCGGCCGGCCATACGCGGTCTGTCCGCAGCAGAGGACCCTCGCGAACCTCGAGGAGGTCCGCAGTACTCGGGTCTGCAAGGACACGATCTACCGGGTCGACGCCCGTTGCCACAAGGAGGCTCAGCCTGAGGCCGCCTCCCAGACGAACGGACCACACTGAGCCGCCTATACCTGGTGACATGGTCCCCCTGACCCCATGGGAGGCCGTCGGACACGCCGGACGACCAGGTGAAGGTCCGCACCCCACGCCTTCACGATCACCTCCCAACGACGATTCGACAAGGAACAGTCACCGAACCCCGCCGGACCCCACACGTCGCTCACCCGGCAGCCTGTCTACGGCCTGGGCGACGGATCCTCAGCCTCCATGGATGGAATCGATACGGGCGCCGACTGCGTACAAGCGGATGACGGGATCATTGTGAGCAAGCCTCCTAGTTCTCAGCGGAACTCGAGGCGACGGCAGTCTTGGGGATCCATCGGATTGCCAGGGCGCCGAGCCCGACACAGATAAGTGCAGCAACGATGGCAACCGCATGAAAGCCGGACAGAAAAGAAGTTTGCGCCAGTTCGAAGTCCGCAGATGCAGTTTGGACTGCTGGGTGTTTTTCGGACAGTGCTTGTTTTGTGTTTCAGGCTGCCTTAGTCAAGTCCAGGAACTCGCGTTCGACCTCGTTCGGGCTGCGATATCCCAGGGCTGAGTGAAGGCGAACATGATTGTATCTCAGCTCGATCCACGAGGCAATATCACTGACCGCCTTATCCTTCGTGGGATACACCATCCGGTGGACCCTCTCATTCTTCAGCGTGGCATTAAATGACTCCGCCCACGCATTGTCCCAACACACCCCCATGCGCCCCACCGAGGGGCGAATCCCGTAAGCCTTGAGGTGGTCCAGGAACCTCTGAGACGTGTACTGACTACCTCGGTCCGAATGAAAGACCGTCACGCCCTCCTCGACTGGGCATCTCTTGACCGCCATGTCAATGGCCTGGCACACCAAGGACGTGTGCATGTGGTCGGCCATCGCATAACCCACGACCTTCTTGGTGCAGCAGTCCAGAACAGTAGCGAGATAAATGAATCCGGCCCACGTCCTGACGTAGGTGATGTCCCCGCACAGCTTCTTGCCGGGCTCATCTGCGGTGAAGTCCCGCCTGAGCAGGTCCGGCCGCTCACCCAGGTCCTGGGCCGGCACCGTGGTTCGGACTTTCGCCCGTGGTTGCGCGGCCTTCAGCCCCAGGTCACGCATGATGGACCGAATCGTGGCCCCGTCCGCCCGCACACCACGCCGCTCCAGGACCACCTGAATCCGTCGGTACCCGTAGGTACCATCGGAGTCCTCAAAAACGTCCTTGCTCATCACAGCCAGCTCCTCCCTCCGAATGGCCGTCTGCGACTGGGGACGGTCGCGCCAAGAGTAGTACCCTGATTTTGATACCCTGGACCACCGGCACATCGAGGAGATGGGATAATGGCCTTCTTCGCGGTTGATCAGCTCGTAGCGCTCGGTCACGGTCGTTCCTTGACAAGCCAGGCGGTTGCTTTTTTCAGGAACTCATTCTCCTGACGCAGCTCACGGACCTCCGCTCTCAGTTTCGCTATCTCGGCTGACTCGGAGGCCTTCTCGCGGTCCTGGTCGGTGGCATGCCCTTTCCTGTACCTGGCGACCCAGTTACCTACCGTCTGGGGGACAAGGTCATACGACGAGGCGACCGAGGAGATGGTGCGTTCCGTCTCGATGACTTCACGCACCACCTGCTCCTAACAGCTCCTCCGAGTATCTCGCTGCTGGCATGGTATCCATCCTATCGACTCACGGGAAGAAAACTCCCCCAGTCCGAGAAACACCACGCACCCCAGCTCTAAACACGATCACGTCTGAGGCCTCCCTCTGAACGCCGCGTGCGCCAGCCGAAGGCCACTCGCACGAAATCCTGAAACTGCCATGGGCGACGGAAGGGTGTCGTCACCCTGGCCGCTCCATGTATGGTGGGTACCATGAAACGATCTGGCGGCGGTGTGGCAGCCGCATTCGGGTTCAGATACCAGTACCTAATCACGGTTGACTTGTTGCTGGACTTGTACTCCAAATCTTCGCCTGACTGGTCAGTCGACGTTGACCCTGTCGACCAGGACTCAGCCGACATCATTGTTCACTTGTCAGCAGGCGATCCACCCGACCGCGTCCTCCAGGTAAAGGCGTCTCTATCGAGCTCATCGACCACGATCGGGATCGAAGAAACCCGACGAATATTAGACGGCCTGCGCCGCGAGCACCCTGGAGCTCGGCGATGCGAACTCCTCACCAACCGAAGAAAAACAGCCGGACTCGAAACAGAGTTGGCACACGAAAAATCAACACTCCTTAGACAAGGAGAGCGCTTCGTCTCACATCAGGAATCACCTCATCAACTGGTTGAGAAGCTGTTGCATACCATCGGACGTTTGCGCGCCACCGGAGATGGCGGGACTGGCCGCGAACTGCAGTACTTGCTTCTGCGTCAACTAATTGACCGCGTACACGAGGCGGGGTCCAACACAAACAACCAACGCTTGTCCTACGATGACATTCGCGAGATTCTAACGGGCTCAAATCCTCTACTATCTAGCACCCTAGGAGCGCGAGCCTGGGGAAAGTGCATTCAGGTCCCTGTCGGGAATTATATCGAGCGAGAGGAATCCTCTCGATTCCTTGAGACGAACCTCCCTATCGGCTCGCTCTATGAGGGCGCCCCCCAGATCGCGGTCCTGAAGGGGATGTCCGGTACCGGAAAGTCCGCCGCCGCCTATCTACATGCTCGATCGCTCCTAGAACACGTCGCGTTCGTCCTCTGGCTGGACGCAAGTTCGGTAGGAGTGCTCGAATCGCAAGTTCCGATGGCACTTCAAGAACTGGGGGCAACGACTACTCCCACCGATGTGCCCGCACGCGATCTCGTGGAGGTTTTGTCGGGATCGCCCGTACCTTGGCTGCTGGTCCTAGATGGGGCTTCCTCTTTCGACGAGGTTTACCCCTGGATACCACGTAGTGGCTACGGACAAGTCCTCATAACCACACGGGTGGCGACCTGGCCGAACTCTCTCGCGCCAACAACTTCCCTAGATGCATTTGACGAGATCGAAGCGCGCCGTTTTTTGGCGCGACGGTTTGGGCAAGCAATCGAGTCGTGGTCAACTGAACAGATATCCGCTTGTGACGCTATATCAAGAGCACTCGCTGGATGGCCCTTGGCTCTGGAGTTAGCGGTTGGTTGGATTGCTCGACATGGTGGCCCAGAAAAAGCCTTGTTGCCGTTCTCTGACCGACTGGATCGCCTCGACTTGGACAGCGAGGATTTACTGCCACATGGATATCCTCGAACTGCGGCCCAAGTGGTACTAGCTGACTGGAAAGAACTATCCCCAGAAGCGCAAACACTGGCGTCATTCTTGTTGATTACAGGTGGAAGCCGCGTTCCCTGCCGTCTTCTGCTTGATGCCCTAGCCCAGCTTGGGATGACCAAAAAGGCATTGGACGACCTCCTTGTCTCTGGATTCATTAAGCAGGAGATCCTCACACCGGGTCAGGCTCACGATTTGGATGAGGTCCTAACAGTTCATGGTTTCGTTCAGCTAGTCATGGCGAAACAGAGTATCACGCTGAATGGGCCTGAGGTATGGGCTATCCTGAGCACCAGCGACAAATGGGTGCGGCAGCTGACCGAGGATGGACGCTTTCGCGAAGGCGCTGCCTTAATTCGTCCCATCGACTATTTCCTCCGGCAGACGGTCGAGGTGTTCAAAGACAGCCCTGAAGTCTTGGTCCTGGCCAGCATGTCTATGCACAACTTCGCTCAGTTGGCCTTCATCACCTCGCAGGCTACGATCTCCCGCTTCTGGTCGCGCGTGGCCTTCCAGGTCCGGCAGGACCAGCTGGAGTTGGTCCGCGACCATGCGACGTGGGTACAGATGCAACTTCAGACCCTATCCGTTATCGCCATCACTGCCGCGCGTCTTCACAAGGTTGAGGAGGTTGTCGAAGTCGGGCTCCTCACCAAGGCTGTGCTGCAAAAGGGCAACGAGGACGCCCTATGTGATCCGGCTACGAAACACGCGCTGCGCATGCTCCGGGATGTACTGCATTCGTGCCTGCCTGACTCCAGTCCGCCTCGCGCTCGTGACGCGTTGCAGGCGCTGGACGCCTTGGTTCCTCCAGGAGCACCTGACCCAGCGGTGAGCGGGGCAGGAAACGCTCTACTCCACAGGCTCCATATCGAAAGAGTGACAGCGCTCCTGCTGGTGGAACGCAGTGCCTGGCAGGCTGGGGTGGATACCGCGCTGGGCGCCGCAAACCAAGCTCTGGAGGAGGGAGCCCTCGTCGATCACTTGGTGGATGGGCTCCTCGACGTGGGCCTTGAACTGATGATCGAGGCTAGTAAGCGTCCACTGGAGACCCCCGAGCTCCTCATCGCCTCAGCCAGGCGCCTCGTGGTGTGGCTGGATGAAAACTCCGCTGCGCTAGAGGAGACTAATCACCAGAGCCGTTATGCGATTCTGAGAGCCTTCACGGAGGAGGGCCCCGAGCCCCTCTTCGACGTGATCAGGAGACTTCCGGCTCCCAAGCAGCGCACACGCCAGTTGGATGTTTGGGCGCACCTGGCGATGATCCTTCGAGAACAGCGCGAATCCATGCGCTACCGCAAGATTTTCAGCGATCCGCCGCCATCCGTCTACGTTACGCACAGTATCGATGGGGGCGACCAACTCAACGTCTGGTGGCGAGACACCGAATCCGCGACACCCGAGCTTTGGGTGCACGCCCCAGGAATAGTCACCGTCAGCTCTTTGGGGCGCATCGACCCCGTCCGTCAGGGAATGGAGCGCGCGGGACTTCTGGAAGTCGCTCATGACGAACCGCCGCAGCCTACCCCTGGCTGGATAGCACAACTCACCGGGGACAGGATCAACATATTTGACGCGGAAGGAACCCCTTGGGTAAACGTCGAGAATATTCCGACCCAAATCGTCGAACAGATTTGCGCTCATGGAGGCTTGACACTCATTTACGGAGATTTGGCAACTACTCACCCCACAGATCAACGTCTGAGCGGCTGGATTTCCCTGGCCGCCGACAACAACCAGTCGCGCCCGAACCCTCAAAACCTTCCGATGCCATGGTGGCGTCGACTCTTCTGTTGGCGTTTCTAGCCGCTTTTCGCAGGAGCAACTCTGACGCATCCGTCCAGCGTAAATGACAAGCGCAACCGCGCAAGCACTCAGCCGCAGGGCACATGAACTGGCCGCTGATGACGGAACCTTGGACTGCTGGGTGTTTTTCAGACAGTGCTTGTTTACTTGTTTCAGGCTGCCTTCGTTAAGCCCAGGAACTCGCGTTCGACCTCGTTCGGGCTGCGATATCCCAGGGCTGAGTGAAGACGGACATGATTGTATCTCAGCTCGATCCACGAGGCAATATCCTTGACCGCCTTATCCTTCGTGGGATACACCATCCGGTGGACCCTCTCATTCTTCAGCGTGGCATTAAATGACTCCGCCCACGCATTGTCCCAACACACCCCCCGTGCGCCCCACCGAGGGGCGAATGCCATAGGACCTGAGATGGTCCAGGAATCTTTGAGACGTGTGACGTGTACTGACTTCCCCTGTCCGAATGAAAGATCGTTACGCCCCTGTCAACCGGGCACCTGCGTACAGCCATGTCAATGGCCTGGCACACCAGGGAGGTACGCATGCGGTCGCCCATCGCATAACCCACGACCTTCAAGGTGTCAGCAGTCCAGAACAGTAGCGAGATAAACGAATCCAGCCCACGTCCTGACATAGGAGGGGGCACCTCCCGCCTGCGGGGGAATGTCCCCGCACCACTTACGCCCAGGTTCGTCAGAGGTGAAGTCCCGCCCGAGAAGGTCAAGGCGCTCACCCAGGTCCTCAGCCAGCACGGTGGTGCGGGCCTTCGCCCGTGGTTGCGCGGCCTGTAGCCCCACATCCCTCATGATGGAGCGGATGGTCGACCCGTCGGCCCGCACACCGCGCCGCTCCAGGATCACCTGAATTCTTCGATACCCGTAGGTACCATCGGAGTGCTCAAAGATGTCCTTGATCATGATGGCCGTCTGCGACTGGGGTCGATCGCGCCAGGAATAGTATCCAGATTTTGATACCCTGGTCCACCGGCACATCAAGGAGATGGGGTAGGGGCCTTCTTCGCGGTTGATGAGCTCGCAAGCGCTCGGTCACGGTCGTTCCTTGGCGAAGAAGCCAGCTGCTTTTTTCAGGAACTCATTCTCCTGACGCAGCCCGCTGTTCTCCGCCCTGAGTCTCGCGATCTCAGCCAACTCGGAGGCTTTCTGACGATCCTGATCGGTGGCATGCTCTTTCCGGTACCTTGCGATCCAGTTACCTACCGTCTGGGGGACAAGGTCATACGAAGAGGCAACCGAGGAGATGGTGCGTTCCTTCTCGATGACTTCACGCACGACCTGGGCCTAGCAGCTCCTCCGAGTATCTCGCTGCTGGCCTGGGATCTATCCTATCGACTCAAGGGAAGAAAAACTCCCCCAGTCCGAGAAACTCCACGCACCCCAGACCTCTATAACAAGTGCGAACCAGCTGAGCGACTCATCCTCAACCGCGCCCTGTTCACTCGCATCACCATCGACGACGAAGAGAACGCCACCTACACACCCGACGAGACCACCGCCAGCATCCTCGCCCACACCAGCATCGATGCACCGGCCGAAGTCACCGCAGAAACAAAACTGCCCCTCCATCAGGCGGGGCAAGTTTCGATTTACTCATCTTACGTGGAGCTAGGGGGATTCGAACCCCCGACCTTCTCATTGCGAACGAGACGCGCTACCAACTGCGCCATAGCCCCAGGTGCGGGGTCGATCCTAGCATCGTCGCCGGTCGTCCTGGCAAGTTCGGTGGCGGTGAGCCCGCCCACCGCGCCGGAACCGCGCTACAACCGAGACGAGGACCACGCCCGCCCTACTCTCCGGCCGCGCGCCGCCCCTCGAGGATGGCGTCGAGGTCGATGGGGTGGAAGAGCTCCTCCTCATCATCCTCCACCGGAGCGGGGATGTAGGCACGGGCCGTCTGCGGGCGCGCGGGCACCGGGGCATAGGTGCCCGGATCGACCACCGGGTCGGCGTAGGAGCGCCGGGGCGCCCGGGCCGCCAACGTGTAGGTCGGTGCGGGCACGTGGACCGGCCGCCAGCCCTGGGGCGGAGTCGACGTCGTCGCTTCCTTGGCCACGTGATCCGCCTCGGCGGGGGCACTGGCCGCAGGAGTCTGCGGGCGGGTGGCCGGACGCGGCGGCTCGCTGGCGACCGGGGAGGAGACCGGGGCAGCAGCCTGCTGGGGACGCGCGGGAGCCTCGGGGGCCGACGTCGCAGCCTCCTGCGCCCGCGCCTCCTGCTCGATGGCGCTCGCCTCGGCGAAGAGCTCCCCCCAGCCGGTCAGGCGGCGTGAAGAGGTCGAGGTCGACAAGGAGGCGACGAAGTCCTTGGTGCCCGGCGAGCTCTCCTCGTCGCCGTCACGTGAGACCGCGTCACGCACGCCCATGGCCCGGGAGACCTTGCCGGCGTGGCGCGTGGGCACGTACACCGAGGCGCGGCGGGTCGCCTCGCGCTCGGCGACCACGGCCGCAGCCGTCTCCGCGTCGAGATCGGCATCGAGCTCGGCGAGGCGCTCCGCCTCGGAGTCTGCGACGCGGGGAGCATCGGCGGCGGACTCAACGGCCGGCGCAGTGGCGGAAGGAGCAGCCCCGGTGGCCGTCTCACCAACCGCCTCTGCAGTTTCCTCAGCGGTCGTCTCCCGGGTCGACGTCGCGGAGCGGGCAGCCGTCCTCTGCACCCCTTCGCGGGCGAGTCGCTCCAAGAACGGGTCCTGCGCGGAGACGGACTCATCTGCCGACGCGAGGGGAGAGGAGGCGCTGGCGCTGCTGGAGCTGGGGGCACCGCTGGTGGCGCTGCGCACGCCGTCGACGACGGAGCGGGGTGCGGCCACGACCGAGGCGGTCGAGCGACGACCGGTCAGAGTCACCAGGGTGTGCTCGAGCTCGGCGATCCGACGGCGCTCACGGCGGTCCGCCGCCGCGGAGGCCAGGGCGGCACGGCGCCCGGCCACCATGGAGACCCCCAGCAGGGCGGTGGGCAGCAGAGCGGGCCACCACGGCAGGGCCGTCACAAGGCCCAGCACCCAGGCGCCCAGGGAGATCCCGAGCAGGACGCTGGCGACGATCCCGCGGTGCGAGGCGGCGACCCGGCGGCGCTCGCGCCCCTGGGCGTGAACCTGACGGGCATGGTCGAGCTCGCGCTCGGTGCGCAGGGCACGCACATTCCTCACGGCGGGCCTGTTCATCACCCTCACCTCCGGTCGACGTCGAAAGAGCTCCGCATGCCCACTGCTCGCACAGGTGTCGTCACGCTCGACGGCGGCCGCGCCCGTGGCCAGGACGCGCAGCTCGGCCGAGTAGCGGTCCTGGACGTTGGAGCGCCGCGCCATCTCACGGCGCCCCACCAAATACGGAAAGAGGTACACGGAGAGAACCGTGATGAGGGCGATGACTGCCCAGATCTCGATTCCCACACTGCAACCGTAGGCGTGAGTGCCCTTGCCCCCGCGCAGGAACACTCCGGTTTTCCTGCGAAATACCTGGGATTCAAGATGTCACACCGCCAGTATTACACCTCTGTTATCACACGAGTCACACAAGTTTCTTCCGCCTCGACGATCACGCCTCGGCCCGCCGGTCAGCGGTCGGCCCGCACCCCCTCCAAGGCTCCCCGCGAGCGCACCTCCAGGCCCTCGCCCCCACCCTTGGTCGGGCCGTGAAAAACCTTAGCCGCTGGCGAGTCTCCGCTGGAAGGCGACACCATCGGGCCCGTGAGTCTCCTCGGCAAGGGCGGCGAAGGAGACGTGATCGGCCCAGGCTCCGTTGATGTGCATGTAGCCGCGCCGCAGCCCCTCCTCACGCAGCCCGAGCCCGCGGCACAGCGCCAGACTCCGCTCGTTCTCGGGGCGCACGTTGATCTCCACGCGGTGCAGCCCGACCGGTCCCAGGAGGTGGTCGAGGACCAGGGCGACTGACAGGCGCATGATTCCGCGCCCCTGCCAGGCCGAGCCGATCCAGTAGCCCACCTGGGCGCTGCGGGTGGCGCCCCAGGTGATCGGGTCGACGGCAACCTGCCCGGCGAAGGCGTTGTCGACCTCGACGACGAGTGGCATCGCCTCCCCCAGCCTCGCCCGCCGCGTCTGGCGGCGCACGAAGACCGGGAAGGCGCTCATCGCCTCTCCGCCGCCGGCCGGCAGAGTGGCCTCCCAGGGGGCGAGCCGATCGTTCTCCGTCAGTCGCAGCGTCCTCCAGGCCTCCTCATCGTCGACACGAAGCTCGCGCACCACGACGAACGGGCGGGCCGGACGAGTAGAACCGGTCGGCGCGCCGGGCCCCGGCCCTCCTCGGGGCGGTTCGGGCTCGAGGCGCACCGGCCAGGTGAAGCGCGACGCAGAGCCCGCCCCGAGCAGCAGGCCGGCAGCGGCACGCCGGACTCCTCCTCTCAGAGCGCCGCCCAGAGTCCTCGACTCCGGGGGTCGACCCTCGGCGTCGTCGTGCGGTTCCCGTCCCGTTTGCGGCATCAGCTGTCCAGGAGGAGGCAGTGGAGGGTGTCGCCGGCCACCACGGTGCTCGTGTCCTCAGGGACGACGGCGATGGCGTTGGCCTCGGACAGGCCGTGCAGCCGGACGGTGCCGGGCGGTGCCGTCGGCTCGGCGCGGTAGCCGCGGGTCGGCGAGCCGCTGACATGCACGGGGACGAACTCACGCTTGCCGATCGGTGAGTGCCAGCCCTCGGACATGGTGGCGGGCAGGCTGGAGCGGTGCAGGGAGGTGCGTCCGGCGATCTGGCGCAGGACCGGGCGCACGAAGGTCTCGAAGGCGATCTGGGCGCTGACCGGGTCGCCGGGCAGGCAGAAGATCGGAGTGCCCTCGACCGTTCCCACTCCCAGCTGGCGGCCCGGGGACATGGCAACGGCGTCGAACCGCACCGAGCCCAGGGGGGCGAGGACCTCCTTGACCGTGTCTCCCTGACCGACGCTCAGGCCCCCGGTGGTGATGAGGACGTCGGCGCGCACCAGCTGGTCCTCGATGGTCTCGGCCAGGGCGCGCAGCTCATCGGGGACTGCGGCCACGCGGAAGGCCTGACCGCCGGCATCGGTGACCGCGCAGGCCAGGGCGTGGCCGTTGGCGTCGAAGACGTCGCCGGCCTCGCGGGACTGGCCGGGCTCGACCAGCTCGTCGCCGATGGAGACCACGACGACGCGCGGGGCGGGATGCACGCGCACCCGGTGCAGCCCGAGGCCGGCCAGGAGGGCGACCTGCCGGGCGCTGACGCGCGAGCCCCGTTTGAGAACGGTGGTTCCGGACCTCACGTCCTCGGCGCGACGGCGTACGTTGTCGCCGGCCGCGACGGCGCGGTAGATACTGACCCGGGACTCGCCGCGGTCGGTGTCGGTCCAGGGGATGACGGCGTCGGCCCCCAACGGCATGGGAGCACCGGAGTCGATGAGGACGGCCGCGCCGGAGACGAGGTGGCAGGGGCGCATGTCGCCGGCGCGCACCGCGTCGACGACATCGAGCTCGAGCGGGTTGCTCTGTCCGGCCTCGGCGATGTCCCTGGCGATGACGGCATAGCCGTCCTGGCCGGCCAGATCCACGGCGGGCAGGTCGATTCCGGCGACGACGTCCTGGGCCAGGACGCATCCGACGGCGTCAGGAAGGACCACGTCGAGGGGCGCGGCCGCCTGGGCGATCTCCAGGCAGGCGGCCAGGTGTTCGGCCACTGTTCTCATGACACTCAGGCTACCGTCAGGTTTGCGACACACGGCGTGCCCCGCCGGGACGAACGTTTCAGATACGAGGCGTCCTCACCTGCAAGGATGTGCCTATGACGACCGGCGCGCTGGACCTTCCTGACACGAGCAGACTCGAGGTCGACGACGCCAAGGAAGAGCTGCGCAAGGTGCTGCGGTCCCACCGGCGAACCCATCACCACCACCCCTCCTCGGGGCACACGGCGGCCTGCGAGGCGCTGACCGAGCACGCCCTGGAGGCGGTGGCCGGTGCGGCGAGTGTGGCGACCTTCGTGTCGGTGGGGGCCGAGCCCTGCACCCGGCTGCTGCTGGAGAGACTTCACGAGACCGGCGTCAAGGTGCTGCTGCCGGTGCTCGGACCGCACCTGGCGCGCTGCTGGGGTCTGTTCCAAGGAAGTGAGGACCTGGCGGAACGGGCGCCCAGGCGCCCTCCAGAGCCCAGCGGCCCCGCGCTGCCGGCTGAGGCGGTGCGTCACGTCGACGCTCTCCTCATTCCGGCGCTCGCCGTGGACCGCGACGGCCGGCGGCTGGGCCAGGGAGGCGGCTGGTACGACCGAATGCTGCCACTGCGGGCACCGGGGACCCACACCTTCGCGATCATCCACCCCGAGGAGCTGGTGGCCGGGCCGCTTCCCGTGGAGGAGCACGATGAGCCCGTGGACGCGGTCATCACGGCTCAGGAGTGGTTCCTGCTGGCTGCCGGCTCGCCGGCGCACGCCCGGTCCCCGGAGGCCTGAGAGCAAGCCAGAAGCGCGCGCCCGGGGGCCACAGGTCCGCTGGTGCAGCGCCCGTCCACAGGCCTGACAGCCGGACCGCGCCGAGCGTTACCACTGCCCTGATCCTGGAGGCATGAGACTCCGCCACCGTCCATCCCGTCATGAATCCCGCCGGGCGTCCCACGGCTCGCCTCCCAGATCGCCCCGGTCATCCGGGTCCACCGTCCGGCCGTCGTCTCGCGGCAGCAGGCTTGCCACGCAGCGCCCCTCGCTCCTGTTGTGGCGTCATCGCCACCTGGTTGTGGCCGTATGCCTGGGAACCGCTGTCCTCGTGGCGCTCAGCGTGCTGCGTCCGGGGCCCGCACAGGGGCGGCAGGTGCTTGTCGCGGCTCAACCGGTCAGCGCCGGGGCGCTCATCACCGAGCAGGACGTCACGACGAGCAGTCTCCCTCCATCAGCGCTCCCCCGGTCCGGCCTGGCCTCCAAGGAGCAGGTCGTCGGGACCCGGGCGGCCATCGCCCTGGAGCCGGGCACCGTTATGACCACCTCGATGACCAGCGGAAACATGGCCCAACAGCTAGGACCTGACGAACGACTGGTCCAGGTGCCGGTCGACGTCGGAGCCGAGCTCGCTCGCCCCGGCGCCCGGGTCGACGTCATCGGGCAGGCGCAGGACGGAGCCTCGAACGGCGCACCGGGAACAGGCTCCGACGGACAGATGGAAGCACCCGCGCAAACCGGCCCGGAAAACAGTTCAACCATTGATGAGTCGGCTCATTCCACGCCTACGGCTTTACCTTCATCGTCACCGTCATCATCGAACCAGGAGTCACCAGGAATTCAGAAGCCTTCTCAAAGCCTTTCCCAAGGAATGCCTGTCGGGTCATTCGGACAACGCAGTACGGTGCTCTGCACCGGAGCGCGAGTCATCATGATTCAGGAGGTCGGGGAGGGTAGTCGGTGGACAGGAAACAAGAAAGTAACACTTATCACACTAGCCATTCCTGCCGGTAGCGCTATTCTGGTAGTTGGCGCGGCTACGAATAACACGCTCGGCATTGTGCTGAGCCCGTAATGCCGCTGCGGCGCCTTACACGGATGATAAGGCGCTTCACTTTTACTAGTCCCCGATGGCGCACCCATGGCAGACGCCTGCCCGCGCCGCTACGAAAGGATCGCCATGATCAAGGGATTCAAGGAGTTCATCGCGCAGGGCAACGCCCTCGAACTCGCCGTCGCCGTTATCATCGGTGCTGCCTTCAAGCCGATCGTTGATGCCATCACGAAGGTCATCATGACCATCATCGGGCAGCTCATTGGCCAGCCAAACTTCGACTCACTGGGAGCATTCTCCCTGTATGAGAAGGGCAGCTACACCTTCCACCTGGCCACCGCTCAGGAGCTTGCCGCCAACCCCGACGGCTACGTGATGCCCGGAACGATCGTCACCACGGTGATCAACTTCTTCCTCATCGCCGTCGCCGTCTACTTCGCCATTGTCATGCCGATGAACAAGGTCAAGGAGCGTATGGCCAAGCAGAAGGCCGAGGAGGAGGCCAAGGAGGTCACCGACGTCCAGCTGCTCACCGAGATCCGCGACCTGCTCTCCGCCGGCTCCGCCAACCGCTCCCCCAGGCAGTGAGTCCCGCAGCGATTCGATAGCCGCATATCTCAAGGCCCCGCCGATCCGCGTGATCGGCGGGGCCTTCCGCATTTCTCTTCTTGCAGCACCAAAGAATAATTGTCGGCATTCGCGCGCAGCTGCTCGATATCAGCCCCAGTGCGGGGGGACATCGCGTTTGAGGCGAGCGTCGTTGGAGCCGGCGCCACCGGTCTCGGGGGCATCGAGTCCTCCACCGATACCGCTGAGGGCATCGTGCTCGTAGTCGGCCCGGGCCAGATCCTCGGGGTTCTCGCCGCGGGACACACGTTCCTGGTCCCCGGGGGACAGGGCGACGACCCGACGACGACGACGGGCGCCTCTGCACCCAGGAGCTCCGTCATGGTGCGGCGCAGGTTCTACATCCGCAGTGGAGGCCCCGTCCACACCGCCTATCGCAGGCGCGCCGTGGGGAGCAGCATTGGCCACATCACTGGCAGTGTCACCGTCATGCACTGTGTTGCTCGGGATCACTCGGGCGGCTCAGCGGGTGCGTCGCACGGCGTTGGCCAGGACGGCGTCGATGCCCGAACCGCGGCGGCGCAGGGCCAGGGCCGACCTCAGCTCCTCGACCTCCCGGGCCTCGGAGCGGCCCACGCCGTCGGAGCGGATCCAGGCCATGAGGTCGTCGAGCTGGTCATCGGAGTAGGCCTGCAGCGGCAGCCCCTGGGCAATGCGGGGGCGTTCGGTGCGCTCATGCACCTCGCCAGGATCGGGTTCAGACGCCTCGGGGACGGCACGCGCCGAGTCGTCGACGCGGTCCGGCACGGCCTCCATCGGCGGAGCAACGTCGCCCTGGCGCTCCACGAGGACGGCCAGAACAAGCTCCTCGACAGCCTTGGCCTCGGCCTCCGGATCCACGAACACCCCGGCGGAGAAGGCCATGTGGACGCGCCAGCCGCGCCGCTCGAGGCGCTCAACGCGGTGCCGGTCACGCCGGCGCAGGCTGGGCTCGGAGATGTAGTCGACGTCGTCGGTCAGAACCGCCACCAGTAGCTCGTCGGGGTAGTCGGGGTGGCCGATGGCCAGCGGGATCCGCACACCGCCGTCGGTCCCGTAGCGGGGGACGACGGACAGACCCTTGCGCCACAGGTGTTCGGCCAGGTCCACCAGGAGGCGGTCTGGCACCTTGCCGGCGGAGTTGCCGGTCTGGGAAGCGTCCTCGGCGCGGGCCAGGACCTCGCGTAGCAGGCGCGCCCCGGGGGCGCGCAGGCGGTCGCGGTCGATGTCGCCGGCGGCCAGGCAGGAGACCACCTGGGTGCTGCCTCGCGAGGCGCACAGGGCCTCGACGAGCCCCACCATGCCGCTGTGGTCGGAGACAGGGCCGAAGTTGTGAATGGTGCGCCCGTGCGGGGTCTTGGCGTAGCCCACCGAGATGATGATGTGGTCGCGTCGCAGCGCGCGCGCCTCGGCCAGCTCGACGACGGTAAAGGGCTCAGCCGCGCCTGGGGCGAAGAACGCCTCCAGGGCCGGCGCGCCGGCCGACGCCCGGGCAATGGCCGAGCGCAGGGCGTCGCCGTGCAGGCGGTTGAGGGCGATGACGGCCAGGGACTCCTCGGGCCGGGTCAGGGCCCGGTCGATGACCATGTCGACGACGCGGGAGACCTCCGCCTCCACGGTCTCGACCGCGGTCTGCCCGGGCGCCGGCATCCCCCGTCCGTCCACGAGCTCCAGGGACAGGTGGGCCTCCCCCGGCGGGGAGGGGACGGCCTCGACGACGCCCTCGTAGCCGTTGGCCGCCAGGAAGGAAGCGATTCCGGCGTCCAGGCTGTTGCGGGCAGTCGGCAGAGTGCGGGCGGGCAGGAGCGGGCCGAGCTCGGCGGCCAGGCCCGTCGTCGCACGCCGGGAGTCGCCGACGACGAGCACCTGCTCGGCGCGCACGAAGGCGGGCAGCACCTGCGGGACCGGCATGGGTGTAGAGGCGTCCAGGACGGCCAGGTCCACCACCGCCGTGGGCGAGAAGATCTGGGGCACGAGCGTGGGCGGAACGATCCAGATCGGCCGGGCCAGCAGGGCCATGGGGTGGGCGTCGATGATCTCCCGCAGCGGGACGCCGTCCTCGCGGGCCAGCGCGATGTACAGGGCACGGGCGTCGGCCTTGTCCTGCTCGACGGCGGCGCGCACCCGGCGAGCACAGGCCTGGGCCACGGGGCCGGACAGGGAGCGGGTGTGGGCGGCGTCGAGCTCGCGCAGCGAGACGGCCATGTGGGACAGGGCCCGCGCGTCGAGGCCGCCGAGGTCGGGGTCGGCGGCGAGGGTCTGGGCCAGCAGGGAGGACCACCAGCAGTAGGTGAGCTCGGGCTCGAGCTGCTCGTCCTCGATGCTCCGGGCGGCCATGTCCGCCACGAAGTCGCTCAGCCCCATCTCCTCGAGGTCGGTGCGGATGCGGTTGACCTCGGGGAGCTTCTGGGCGGTGAGGTCGTCCGCGGCCAGGGAGCGGGCGAGCTCCAGGAGGTCCTCCAGGGGCATATCCATGAGCACCGGTGAGTCCTGGGCGCGTCCCAGGAGCGGCTGGACCTCGGCGACGGCGCCTCGGGCCCGGCCGGCGGTGCGCCGCATCTCGTCCAGGCCCTGGGGCAGACGGGGCCAGCCGCCGTCGGGGTCGTGGCGGCGCCACACCTCGCGGCGGCGCTGGACCTTGACCAGCTCGGCGTGCAGGTCGTCGACGACGCGGCCCGGGCGCACAAGATCGTTGGCCTGACGCGTGAAGCGACGGCGCCTCGAGCCGTCCATGTGGATGCCCCGCTCGTCGCGCCAGCGCTTGGAGGCGGTGGCGATGACCATGTCGGCGGCGGAGCGCTCGAAGACCTCGGGCAGGAAGACGTCCAGGGACTCGCGTACGCCGTCGAACATGTCGAGCTGCTCGATCCACTGGCCGAGGTTGCGGGCCCGGCTGAGGCCCGTGGTGCGGGCGACCGTGGCCGCGTGCTCCTGGATGGAGGGCAGCAGGTCGTTGGCCAGGGCGCGCAGGTGGACGAGCGCGTCGGTGGCCTCGTCCATGTCCTCCACCGGGATTCCGTTCCAGGCGCTGGAGGAGACCTCCGGGGTGAACAGCCCCAGGGCGTGCCCGCGGTGCAGGAGGGTGAGGGCCCGGTCCATGCCGTCCTCGTCGAGGTGACCCAGGTGCTCGGCGGCGATACGGGCCCGGGTGGTGGCGCGGTCACGGCGGCTGGTGAGCTCGGCGAGCTTCTGGAGGGCCTCGTAGGCGGAGACCGACCAGGGCTCGCGGGATCGGTGCAGGGCCCGCACGTAGCGGTCCAGACGCGAGCGGACAGTGGTGAGCCGGTCTCGCAGGGAGATGATCTCGGCGACGTCGAGCTGGGGCGGCTGGACGCCCAGGCTCTCGCGGATGCCCTCGGAGGCGTGCTGGCGCCAGGCGGCGTCCTCGGTGAGGTCCAGGACCATGGAGCCCAGGCCCGCCTCACGCAGGGCCGCCGCGACGGCGTGCCCGTCGGCACTGGTGGCGGGCACGTGCAGCGCGGTGCGACCGGAGGCGGCGGCGTCGGCGAAGACGGCGGCCAGGGTGCCGGCGACGTCGGAGCCGGGGGGTGCGTCGATGAGGAAGCTCGCTCCGGAGCCCACCGCCTCGATGACATCGAGCTGGGCGGGCTCCATGTCTCCCACACCGCGCTCGGCGCCGGGGACCCGATCGGTGGGCACCGGCGAGGGCAGCTCGATGCGCAGGGCGTCGCGGGCGTCCTCGTCGCCGGCAATGGCCGCGACCAGGGCGGAGGTGCGCGAGCGCTCCAGGACGGCGTCGAAGTCCTCCACCAGGGCCTGTCCGGGGTGGACGAAGGCTCCGACGACGAGCCGCTCGTGGATCTCGAAGCCGGGCAGGTACTGGCGTCCCAGGGCGCCGATGCGGGCCAGGGCCGAGCGCGGCGTGAATCCTGCGGAGGACAGGGCGGCGCGGGCGATGTCACCGATATCGGTGGTGCACTGATAGCGGCGCAGGGCGCGGGTGAGGACCGGGTTGACCTCGATCGTGGGGTCGAGGGTGAGGGTGGCGTCCGCGGTGGCGCTGGTCAGGCGCACGGGGCGCAGCAGGACGGGGGCGTTGACGGTGCGCACACGCGGGCCCGAGGGCAGTTCGGGGACGGTCAGGCCGGCGGCGGCCAGGGCGTTGCGGGCGGCGTGCTCGGCGGCGATGCGCTCGACGTGCGGGATCTGGGCGGTGAGGTCCGCGGCCTCCGTCGAGGTGCCATCGGTCAGGTGGACGGCGCCGTCGTCCTCTCCGTCCTCAGGGACCGTCTCGTTCCAGGTGGCCACCCCGATGGCCAGGTAGACCGGGGCGACGCCGAACTGGCGGGCGAGGATGTCGGTGCGGACGGAGACCTCCCGCAGGGACTGGCGGGCCTCGCCCAGGGCGTTGCGCTCGCGCACGATGCTGGACAGGTGGGTGGGGCGGCCGGCGTAGAGCTGAGCCAAGCCGGAGGGGTGCGCGGCGGTGAGGTCGACGACGCCGTCGAGCAGGGTGATGTCGTCCAGGCTCGCGACACCCCCCAGGTCCACCAGCTGGCTGCGCCAGGAGGACAGGGCGGGCGCACGGGGGCGGACTGGGCCGGCGGCTCGGGGGCCGGCTCTGGCGTGGCCGGCGCCGCGGCCAGGGCCCCCAGGTCGGCGGCGAAACGCCGTCGGCTGGCGGTTTGATCCGATCCGCCTGAGGCTCCGGCTCCCTTGCGCTCGTCCTCCCGGAGGGCAGCATCGCGCCGCTTGCGGCCGAAGGAGAAGAACGAAGGCGTCATACGCTCAAGATATAGGCCCATTGGCCCTTGGGTGTGGAGACGCACCGGGGCGTGGCCGGCCCGTGGGCCAGCACCGGCCGACAGCGAGCCCACCGTCGACCAACGTCTACCGAGGCCGGCCGGATTCCACCGGAGATATCCGACGACGGCAGGAACTGGTCGTGTCCGCGCCCTCGATTGGATTCGAACCAACGACACCCGCTTTAGGAGTTCGGGCGCAGTATACATGACGTCTGTGTCAGCGACCGGTTCGGAAGCGCATATGAACCTTCTTCGGGCGCTGATGGCCAGGGATCTCTCGGAGGCTGATCGTCTGACTGGCCCGGTGCTGAAGGAGATGGTTAGAGCGAGGCTAGAGGGTGATACTGATCTCGCCGCGCAGGACGAGGCCTTGCTTGCGCGTCTGCCGTGTCGGCACCCCGTCCCGATGCGCTACGACGACGAGGCATCGGGACGGTCTGGCGTCGTTGGTATCCGTTGTGGGTCACGTTCGGTGCTGTCGTGTCCGTCTTGCGCACGTCTGTATAGAGGCGACGTCAGAGCTGTCGTGTACAGCGGCCTTCGGGCTCGGGTTGATGCCGGTGAGAGGTTCGTGCTGTTGACTCTGACCGCGCCTTCGTTCGGGGAGGTCCACCGGGTGCCGAAGTCGCCGACCCCGGGTGCTCCGCCGCGGTGCAAGTGCGGTCGGCGCCACCGTCATGACTCGCCTTTACGTGGCGTCCCTATTGACCTCGCCTCATACGACTACAGCGGCGCGGTCGACTTCAACGGATGTGCTCCGCGTCTTTTCACGCGCACCACGGACGCACTGTCGGACTGGCTGGCCCGGGTGACGGGCACCTCTTCGGCTCGGTTGTCGTATGTTCGGGTCGCAGAATGGCAGAGTCGCGGTTTGATCCATTTCCATGTCTTGATCTCGCTGCCGCCGTCGGTGTCTGAGGTCGATCTCGGCGTTACCGGGGCGGACCGGCGGTTCCTCTGGTCCGAGCCTGGCTCTCAGCGCGCGTCGACTCTGGAGAGGATTTGCGCAGACGTGTCCACCTCCTCTCCGTCGGGCCGGACTCTGCGATGGGGTACTCAGCTCCGCGCCGACGTGATTGGCTCGAAGCAGCAGGCTTATAGAGCCTCAGGTTATATGTCGAAGGTCATCAATTACGTTCTCAAGGACGTAGTTGCTGCCGGCACTGATGGCGATGACGAGGAGATGCCATGCACCCCGTCACCTGATGAGATTGCCCGGCGCAGTCACATTCGACGGATGACTCAGGCTGCACATGCCTGGCGGTGCGGTCGTCCTGGCGGTGGAGCGGATGGTGCTCGTCATCGCCGATGCTGCGAGGCACACAACTCGCGGTTGCAGCGCTCCTATCGGTGTCGTGGCGGCGGACACCGCTCATTCGGTTGGCACGGAAGGGTTTTCAGTACGTCGCGGGACTGGAGCCCTGATCGTTTGAGTCTCACGCGTTGCCGTCGGCGTAGACAGGACTACTGCTCACGGGCTCGAGGCTCCGTATTAGGCGACAGTGTTATGTGGCGGCACGCATCGGCCACGTCCTGGTCGCGGGACGCGCGACGTATCCGCGGTGAGATCGAGCGCGATCCTGGTACCGCGTTGGCTTGGGCTCCTCCGGACCCCGGGTCACGCATCATGCTCGACGGCGGGTGAGTGCGATAACTGTTGCGGCCTCGGTGGCGACCAGAGTTGCTTAGAGAATGGTGACTCCGGCAGGCGGCACCTTGATGGCTTCCTGGCTGGTGATTTCCGCACTGTTGGGGTCGGATCATCCGGCCATGGATGACCGGCAGCGCGACGATGTCGGCTGTCGTTGAGGATGGCGGTGAGCGTCTCGCCGCTAACACTGGCTGCTGCGCGATTCTGTCCTGGTCACGCGCGTGCGCTCGGGCTCGCTTCATCAGGCCCGCCTACCCTCCGGCCCGCGGCGGTGCCTCATCATCGCTGCGCTGGTGCTGATGTGGTGTAGGGGCGGTATCTCGTGGCGTGCCGGGTTTCTCGGTGTGATGTTGCGGTTCTTTCGATCCGTGTCCCGCACTTCGCGACGCAGGGCACAAGCACGTTAGTGGGTGGGCGGCGCGCGACGCGAGGAGCGCGCCGCCCACCGGGGCCGCCGAAGGCGGCCCCCTTGATCCTGTAGAGAGAAGTTACGGTCAATCCAATTCTTTGGCGTCTTTCCGCCATTTTTGCACCGTTACCACTGGTCGCCCAGCCGCCGCCGCCGTCCTCCTCACACTCACGCCCGCATCTAGCGCTGCGTTGATGAGTGCTCGCTGCGTTTCCGTGAGGGTGGTCTGAGCAGTCGCCAGCGCCTTCAGAGCTTCGACGACCTGCCGGTCAGGCTGGTCAGGTCGAGTCTCCCCATCAGCTAGCGCCCTGGCGGCGGCGATCGCCCCCGCGGCCATCGCCTCACAGCTGGCTCGACATCTCTCGCGCTGCTGGTCATCCATGACCGCGATGCTACCGAACCGCTAGATGTGTCAAACATCACATTTTGACTAGGGTGACTACCTTTCGCCGCCCATCACGCGGCACTCACCAGCTTCGGCACAGCCAGATTCGTCGCGATAGCGCTTCGTCGGCAACTTTCCTGCGCCTAGACGCCGCCCGAGATTTGAGGCACAGCAAGACCTTCAGGCCTCCAGTGCGATAGGTACCGTACCGGTTATACACATAATCGGTCTGCAGATTATGCGCACGCACGATTGAACACGTCCGTTAGGCGACTGGGCGCCCCAACCGATGTTCCGCATCATCTCGGCATTGACGGCCATCAGAATGGTGGTTACTGTCGATTACGACGAGCGTCGCCACACATCCAACCGAACGTCTGTTCGTATCGGTTACTGTACATTAAGGAGTTCATCATGCTTGACCTGTCTGACGTTGAGTACGACTCGGCCCAGTTCTCTGACGTCATTTTTGCCGGCATGGGCAAGGACCTGACCGCAGAGGAAGCCAGGCCGCGCATGCGGCAGGACGGTACGCCGCAGCTCACCAAGCACGGCGACCCAACGTACGCGACCGGCGTGGTCGGCCCGAGTCGTTGGGGCGGGCCTGACACTGGCACCACGATCTCGGTTATCGAGCGAGGCAACTATGAGTTCGGCCATTTTTATAGGATGGATGGCCGCGTGTGGGTCAAGCAATACGCCGTGACCTCGTTCGGCGATCGCGCTGAGACGCGCCAGGCCATTACCTGCGACAGGCTCGTAGAGGTTCCGAACCCTGCGACGTCCGCACCCTCGAAGCCGAAGGTTGAGCTCCTCGAAGATGAGTCCGCAGGCGAGAAGGGCGGTCGCTGATGCGTACCGCAGCAGATTTTGATCAGCCTGATGCCGGGCGGCGCCGCGTCCGTCGTCGTGGCCCGATGCTCCGCCGGTGGGAGCGCCAACTAACGGTAGCTATAGCAACCACAGTCACCGCCATCCTCACGGCACTCTCTGTCTGGGGGTTCATCGCTGCGGAGCGGAATCGGTGGACGTTCGCTCTCATTGCGGTGGTTGTCGTCATGGTGTGCGCGTTTGCGTCGTGGCTGGCTTGGCACCGTGTGCCCATTCGCACCACTCTCCGCCCTGGTGAGATGCCGTGGTCCAGCCGAACGGCCATCTTCGCGTACTGGAGGCGCGATGATGTCGATCGCGTCCTACGGAATCTGCGGGAGCTGCGTTGGATCTCGGCGTGCTCTGCTGCCGGTCTGGAGCGCCGAGTTCGCCATCATGCGCTGGTCGGCGACGACATCGTCGAGGACCTCTACGTTCCCGAAGTCACGGCAATTCGTCGTGTGCCCCGCGGCCTGGAGGTGACTATTCGCTCGCTGCCGAGCATGTCTCCTGCTGAGACGGCCAAAGCCGCCGAGCGACTGGGGTCCGCGTTGGGCGCATCAGTCACGGCGGAGTCATCTCCCGATGACGCTGCCGGAGTGATCCTCACTGTCGTCGTGGGTCCGGATCCGCTCGCTGAGGTTCGAAAGTATCCGGTTGCTGATGCGGCCAGTGCTCCAGCGGGGTCAGCGCTGGTGGGGATCACCGAGGCCGGCGAGCAGTGGACGATCCCGATCATTGGCGGTCACACCCTAATCGTCGGCATGACTGGCGCCGGAAAGGGCAGCGTACTAGGTGGTATCGCCGTAGGGATGACTCCCCAGATTCAAGCGCGTCGCATCAAAATGTATGGCATTGACCTCAAAGGCGGAGTTGAGCAGGAAGCCTACAAACAGATCTTCGAAAAACGGGCACGCACCTACGCGGAGGCGGCTGATTTGCTTGCCGAGATCAATGCTCTGCTCGATGACCGCCTGGAGCTGATGCGTTGTGACGGAGTGAGGGATGCCGAACTCTGCCCGGCCTATCCGGGGATCGTGGTGATGATCGATGAGGCGGCTATGCTCACATACGCGGCGGATTCCACAAAGGAAGAGAAGAGCGTTGACAAGAACCTGCGTGCGATTCTGACTCGAGGTCGTGCCGCATCGATCTCTGTCGTTGCCGCGCTTCAGGACCCAAGAAAAGAGGCACTGCGATCTCGTGATCTTTTCACGTCACGTATCATCATGCAAGTCAGTGGAAAATCTGACTCGCTTATGGTGCTTGATCGCGACGAGTGGGAGGACGGGATTCAGCCCGAAAAAAAGTTGAAAGGAATGCCCGGAGCAGCATATGCCATCACGGTGGTGGAGCGTGACGGAGAGCCGACCAAATGTGATCGCAATCGCGTGAGAGCTTTCTGGGTAGATGATGCCACGCTCAATGGACTGCCGCCAGCACCAGGAGACAGGAATGATGAAGAGAACCCGGCGCTTGTCGTCGACTGAGGTCAGGAAGCATGCCGCCACCCTCCCCGGGGGCGTGTCCAACTTCGTGGCTGCGCAGCTCCGCCTCAGGGCAAGTGCTGTGCGCGACGAGGCCCTGCGCGCCGCCGACATCGCTGCCGAGATCGAGCTCCAGCTCATGCAGGACAAGGTCTGCACTGACGAGCGCGATGCAGTGGCTGACGAGATGGAGCACGAAAGAGTGTATGCCCAGTACTGTGACGAACTTTCTGAGCAGATTCTTTTCGTTGCAGAGAATGTCCACACTTTCATCCCAGAAAGCACAGACGAATGACGGTCGCAAAAGCTGGCAGTAAATGGCGCGCTTACATCTACGACGGCGGAACTGCGATCGCTACGCGAACATTCGACAGTCCAGTTGATGCGCGCGCGTGGGAGCGACGCATGAAACGTCAGCTAGCAGCGGGAATTGACGTCGTCGGTGCGGTGAAAAAGGTCCAGGAGTGGCTGCCGCTTTTCCTGGAGCACCGCCGCGAGGTTGTTGCTGCGTCGACGCTGCAACGAGACGAAGGAGTATGCGCGTCACTGCCCGCGTGGTTGCGCGCCCATCGGGTCTGCGACGTCAATCCTCAAGTGATTTCTCGTCTGATCAAGTCAATCAATGGCAGTCCGGGCACAAAACAGCGGGCGCTGATTACAGTTGCTGCCTTTTTCTCGTGGCTCGAGGGACTTGCTGTCGTCGACCGCAACCCCGTCCGGGGTATCAGGATCCCGAGAACCAATGCGATCGGGGCAGCGACTAACCCGTTCTCGTGGCGGGAGGTCGAGACGATTGCACCAGAAGGCCCATACGGGGACGTGATTATCGTGCTGGCCTACACGGGCCTGCGGTGGGGTGAGCTCAGGGCCCTGCGTGCCCGTGACGTCGTGATCGACGACGATGGCATCGCCACCGCGCTGCGTGTGAGGCGAAGCGCCAGTGACGGATTCCCGGAGAAGGCACCCAAGAGCGGGAAGGTCCGGAAGGTTCCGCTCATGCAGCGCCCTGCGCTCATCATCAGCCGGCGCCTGCGTGGCCTGAAACCAGACGACCTTGTGTTTACCTCCCCGCGGGGTGGTCCGCTCAACCGCAGCAACATGAGACGCTCGGTGCGGTGGGACGAGATCAGCGGCGGCCGTCGATTCCATGATCTTCGCCACACAGCAGCATGCGAGTGGCTGCGCAAGGGCGTCGACGTGGCGACCGTCAGCGCCTGGCTGGGTCACGCCTCCGTCACCACCACAGGAGCATACCTGCACCTAGTGAGCACTGACGAGGAGCGCCGACTGGTCACCATGCTGGACGAACGCAGCGCAAAACCCTGAGATTCCAAGCGAAAACCAGCGTCCACATACGTATGGCACACGTAATCTGATGTGAAGGGAGGGAGCGCCAGGACCGGGTGAGGTGCTGACGCCCGCGATGACGCGGAAAAGTGTCAGTGCCCTCGATTGGATTCGAACCAACGACACCCGCTTTAGGAGAGCGGTGCTCTATCCCCTGAGCTACGAGGGCCTGGGCGGAAGACTACCAGCGGAATGGCCTGCGCATGACCAGCCGGGCGCCGGGGTGGCGCCGTTGTCGTGTCCCCTCACGTGGGTGGGTCGGGGTGCGAGACCTGACCGACGCTCGATTCCACTGCCGGGGCGTCGGCAGATCAGAGCCCTCCCCCGGAGGACCAGAACGATGAGTGTGATCCGCCTCTGCCGCCCGCTCCGGCGGGGATCCTGGCAGGCCTCGTCCCGGATGCGGTGGCGCGCTGATCGCGGCGCCCGGGCCCCCCACTCCTGTTTCAGATGCCATGACACCCGAAACTCTCAGAAGCCATGAGACAACAGAACTGAGGCGGCAGTAGCGAGAGGTCCGGTAGCGCCGCACTGACACGGACCCCCGGCCTCACACGGTTCGCACCGCACCAGCGCTGCATCACGCCCGTATCAGCGGGACTGCCGTGCCGACCGTTGTGAGATCGGTCGGCACGGCAGTATCCCCGTTCAGTTGCGCGCGCTCCGGGCAGCCGCCTCGCTCACGGCGGAACGGGCGCGAGTCGCCCTACGAAGCGGCCTCAGGCCCGGCCCCAGGGCGTTGAGGTGCGCGAGGCGCGCTTCTCCTTGAGGTGGCGCGAAGGCACGACCAGCACAGGGCACGAGGCGTGGGAAAGGACGGCCTGACTGGTGGAGCCCAGCAGAAGACCGGAGAAGCCTCCGCGTCCGCGTGAACCGACGACGATGAGGTCCACGGCGGTGGAGAACTCGGACAGGAGCTCGGCCGGGTTGCCGTCCAGGGCATGCCGACGCACGGTGACGTTCTCGTGCCCCTCGAGGGCCTCATTGATGGCGCGGTCCAGGCCGGAGCGGACGTCGGCCAGGACCTGCTCACGGTCGACGGCGGCCGGCAGCCAGGCGAGCGCACCCGCTCCGGAGGCCATCGGCACGGCGGCGATGGCGGTGAGCTCAGCGCCCCAAGCCTCCGCCTCCGTCACGGCCCACTTGAGGGCCTTGCGGGCCGAGGAGGACCCGTCCACGCCGACGACGATGCGGCGCACCGGCGTGTACTCGGCGCCCTCTGTGCGCTGAGGCACGACGACGGCCGGGCAGTGGCTGTGCGCAGGCAGGGCGGAGGAGACGGTTCCCAGAAGACGGTCCGTGAAGCCGCCGCCTCCACGGGTGCCGACGACAGCCAGCGTTGCCTCCTCGGAGAGGTCAACGAGAACGCCGGCCGGATCTCCGGTCTCCAGGGAGGAGGTCACGGCGACCCCGGACTTCTTGACGCGTTCGACGGCTTCGTCGATGACGGCCTGGGCGCCCGACCTGACGGCCGAGTCATCGAGTGCCGCGTAGCCGCCGTCGAGAGAGGCAGTCGTGAAGGAGGGCAAGGAGTAGGCACACAGGATGTGGACGCGCCAGCCCTGGCGCTCGGCACGCGCAACAGCCCAGTCCACTGCTGCCAGGGACTCGGGTGAACCATCGACTCCGACGAGGATGACGTTGCCATCGGTCATGGGATCTGCCCTTTCTCGAGATGCGGTCTGCGACCCTAGGAACATTCTGCCTCGAAAAGGGGTGTGGGGACCACCACATGACAAGATTGCGTCCGCTTTCCTCGAGAGGGCCTGAACCAGGATCCCACCTCGATCGGTCCGGAACACCGTGAGGGGTGGGTGCCTCATGGCACCCACCCCTCACGAGAGGATTTCAGCGTCTGGGATCAGCCGACGCGGACGAAGCTCGGGGAGCCCCACAGGTCGCGGTAGACCACACCGGTGGACTCGTTACCGGCGTCGATGACCTTGCCGTCACCGGCGTAGATGCCGACGTGGCCGGGCCAGGTGACCAGGTCGCCGGGCTGGGCCTCGGCAGCGGACACCGGGGTGCCGGCCGCGGCCTGGGCGCCGGAGGTACGGGGCAGGTTGATGCCGACCTGGGCGTACACGTAGGAGGTGAAGCCGGAGCAGTCGAAGGCGCTGGGGCCGGAGGCGCCCCACACGTAGGGGGCACCCACGTACTGCATTGCGATGGCCACGACGGACGAGTTGGAGCTGGCGGCCGCCGGAGCGGAGGCCTGGGTCGTCTGGGTGTCCGCGGTGGCGGCGTCGGTACCCTGATCCGCAGCGGGTGCCGCGCTGTAGTCGGCGCTCTGCTCGGTCTGGGCCTGCGCCTGATCCTGGGCCTGCGCCTCGGCAGCGGGCGCCTCAGGGGCGGCGGGAGCCTCCGGAGCGGCAGGGGCCACGGCCTCGACCTGCGGGGCGGCCTCGGTGACCCAGGTGGCCTGAGCGATGGTGACCTGCTGCCGTGCGGCCAGCGCCTCACGGGCATTGGCGGCGAGGACGCCAACACCGGGGGTCACACCGGAAGCCTCGATGGTCCCGGAGGAGGTGACCTCGGCCCGGCCAGCAGCGCTGGCACCCGAGGCGATCATGGTCAGGGCAAGACCGGACGATGCGGCGACTGCCAGACCCCGGCGCGCGGTGGGAGCAAAGTCATCCAGTGGGGTAAGAGCTCGGGTGGCTTTGCGGTGACGTGCGATGGTGCGTGAGGACATGAATGCTTTCTCCTGTTGAGCCGACGAGGTGAGCTGTCGGGTTCGGACTGGAGACGCCCGGCCCGCGGATGCGGGCTTCACCCCAAGGTCGCTCGGGCTCTCCGCCTGGGCGACCGGTAGTTGGTTCCCCCGTTCCTGCCACTTGAGTTGTTGGTTCCACTTGCCTCAGACCGAGTGGCAGGACTAAGCCCCGATCCGAGACGCCACCGAGACGGTTGTCTGCGGCAACGACCTGAACGCTACATGACAGACCGCCGCTTCGTCACGGCAAGGTGTCGCACACTGTTGTGAGCCGAGACACTATGGATCGATTTTCGGTTTCCTCCACGCGGCTCCAGGGACCTCGGTCCGCGACGACAGGCGGAACTAATGAGGAAAATGGCGCCATTTCACGGAAAAACAACACCGACTTATCGAAGTCGTCATGATTGCCTCTTCATTCAGACCTCGTGAGTACCACAGTGAGAGAGCCCTCTCGAGAGTGAAGCGGATCACAAGTAGACGCCCCGCGTTCCAGAACACGGAACACGAGACGCCGACCACAACCCCTTTGCCTGCACAGGTTATTTTCAGGTTATTCCAGGGCTTCTGACAGGGGTGTCGTTCGGCGTCGATCAGCGCCGCACGAAGAGGTGCCGGGCGACGTCGTCGGGCAGAACGACGGGATCGCCGGACGCTCCGACAAGACGCACCCCACCGGCGCTCGTACGCAGCTCCACCTGCGCTCCGGCCATGATCCCCGCATCCTCGAGGGTGGTGATGAGCTCGGTGTCCGCCTGGACTGGTTCTCCGATACGACTGATGACGGCCGTGGTGGTCTCACGGCTGGCAAGACGGTCCGTGCTGACCTCATTGGCGGAGGGGCGGGGGTGCTCGGCGGTCTGCGGTGGAATGGGATTACCGAAGGGGTCGGTGGAGACGTCGTCGAGGATGACGGCGAGGCGCTCCTCGACCTGCTCACTCATGACGTGCTCCCAGCGGCAGGCCTCCTGGTGGACGAGGCGACGGTCCATACCGATGACGTCCAACAGCAGCCTTTCGGCAAGCCGATGCTTACGGATCACCTCGGTGGCCCGCCTGCGGCCCTCATCAGTGAGCTCGAGGGAGCGGTCGTCAGCGACCTTGATGAGGCCGTCGCGCTCCATGCGCGCCACCGTCTGTGAGACCGTGGGCCCCGAGTGGTCGAGACGCTCGACGATGCGGGCGCGCAGCGGGGGAACGCCGTCCTCCTCAAGCTCGTAGACGGTCTTGAGGTACATCTCGGTGGTGTCGATCAGCTCGCTCATGAGGTGGGCTCCTGCTTGAGGTGGATTACCGCGGCGGCCCGGGCCCCGGTCAGAGGGCCCAACCGCCGGACTGCGCTCTTTGCAAGGATAATCGGTGTTCTGCGATGTCCGGCAACATTGTCTGAAAGCACACCGATTCTCGGCTGGGGACGACTCCCCAGTGCCACGGAGATGCGCGACGGGTAGCGTGCGTATTACTCCTCCGGCTCAGCCGGTCGGCAGTCGGTCGGCAGTCGGTCGGCGTCGTCGGCTTCCTCGGGCCCATCCGGATCACCTGGGCGACGCTCGTCCGGACTCGGTCCGTTCGCGGTGCCGTCGGTCCGGCCCGGCGCCTCTAGAGCCTGCGGTGACGACTTCGCCGAGGCTCTGAGGTAGGGGCGGGTCGAGGAGTAGTGCAGGGACAGGTTCCAGTGCCTGTAGCTCCAGGCGGCGGCGACCAGGGCGGCGAGGACAGCGCTCAGGCCGCCGACCGCGATGGAGGTGCGTGGCCCCCAGGCGTCGGCGACCCAGCCGATGAGCGGGGCGCCCACCGGCGTCGAGCCCAGGAAGAACATCATGTAGATGCTCAGGACCCTGCCGCGCATGGTCGGCTCGGTGGTCATCTGCACGGTCTGGTTGGCACTGGTCAGGAGCGTGAGCACGCACAGGCCCACCGGGACCGTCATGACCGTGAAGGTCAGGTAAGTGGGCATGACGGCCAGCAGGAGGGAGAAGACTCCCAGCGCGAAGGCCGCGACGACGACGGTGCGCAGGCGGGGGTTGCGGCGTCGGGCCGCCCACAGGGCGCCGGACAGGGACCCGACGGCGAAGACCGAGGAGACGGTGCCGTAGGCCTCGGACTCCAGGTGGAAGACGCTGCGCACGGTTGCGGCCATGGTGACTTGGAAGTTGAGGGTGAGCATGGAGACGACCGCGACCACGGCAATGATGACGATGAGGTCGATGCGGCTGCGCAGGTAGGCCAGGCCCTCTCGGAGCTGCCCCGAGGTGCGCTGGGCGCGGGGCATGTCCACCAGCTCGCCGACACGCATGGCGGCCAGGGCCGCTGCCGGGAAGAGGAAGGTGGCGGCGTTGACGGCGAAGACCCAGCCGGCGCCCACCCAGGTGATGACGACGCCGGCGAGCGCCGGTCCCAGGAGCCGGGCGGCGTTGAAGGAGGCGGAGTTGAGGCCGACGGCGTTGGACAGGTGCTCGGCGGGCACCATCCGGGCCACGAAGGTCTGGCGGGCCGGGGCGTCGTAGGCGGCGGCCAGGCCTCCGAGGAAGGCGGCCAGGTAGACGTGCCAGAGGCGGGCGGTTCCGGCCAGGACGTCGATGGCGACGACGGCGGAGACCAGTCCCATGGCGCTCTGGGTGAGGATGAGGAACTTGCGCTGGTCGACCCGGTCGGCGACGAGGCCGGCGTGGGCGGACAGCAGGAGCATGGGGAGGAACTGCAGGGCCGTGGTCAGGCCGGTGGCGGAGGCGGAGTCGTTGGTGAGGATGCGCAGTACCAGCCAGTCCTGGGCCACGCGCTGCATCCAGGTCCCGGTGTTGGCCACGAGGGCGGACAGGAACCAGATCCGGTAGTTGTGGAACCTCAGGGAGGCGAAGATGCCGCTGCTGGGCTTGCGTGCTGAAGTCGTGCGGGTCATGTCCTGGGCGTTGAAGGCGTGGAGGAGGTGGCGACGAGCGTCGGGGGTAGCGCCGGAAGGTGCTGCGCAGGCGACGGACGCCCCGTCTGAAAAGAGTAGTCCCATGCCGGCACCGGGAACTTTTCGGCTCCGGCGGACGACTACCTGGGTACGACTCGCCCCGAACGAGTCGTGGGAGAACATCACGGGCAATACGGACGGCGGCCACGAGGCACGCAGGGTCGACGCGACGCCACCGGAACCACCAGGCACCGCCTGGCCTCGCTGTGCGACTTCGCGATGAACGTCGGCTCTTCTGGATAGCAGCGGGCTGCTAACCCCGATCCTGTCGTTCTTCGCGGCGCTCGCGCTCGCAGCGGGCCAGGGTGACCGGGCTGCGCCGTCGGAACCATCCGTTCACGAGTCGCCCGGGCGCGTACGGATCTGGTCATGGTGCTGGCCCGGCAGGAGGAGACGGCCCTGAGCGACTCATAGCCCGCGGGCCCGCCCGGCGACCGCGGAGTCAAGAACGGTCCGACGACGATCGGAGGACGCCGTCGGCCCTTGTCAGGAGACGCCGAGGATCGCCTTGATCGGAGCGAGGGTGAAGTAGATGACGAACATCGCGCAGGCCGCCCACATGAGCGGGTGGATCCTGCGGGCCCGCCCCTGGGCCACCTCGATGACCAGGTAGGCGACGAAGCCGGCCCCGATGCCGTTGGTGATCGAGTAGGAGAAGGGCATCATGATGATGGTCAGGAAGGCCGGCAGGGCGATCTCCGGGGACCCCCAGTCAATCTCGGTCACCTGCATCATCATGAGGAACCCGACCACCACGAGTGCCGGGGTAGCCGCCTCGTAAGGGACTATCTTGACCAGCGGGGCGAAGAACATGGACAGAGCGAACATGCAGCCGGTGACCACCGAGGCCAGGCCCGTGCGCGCCCCCTCCCCCACACCTGCGGCGGACTCCACGTAGGAGGTGTTCGAGGAGACCCCGCCCATACCGCCGGCGATGGCGGCCAGGGAGTCGACGACGAGGATCTCGCGGGTCTTGGGCGGGTTGCCGTGCTCGTCGAGCAGGTCGCCCTCGGCACCGATGGCGACCATGGTGCCCATCGTGTCGAAGAAGTCGGCCAGCAGCAGGGAGAAGACCAGGAGGATCACCGAGATGATCCCGACCTTGTGGACGCTGCCCAGCAGACTGAACTGGCCCAGCGTCGACAGACTCGGCAGGTCCACCGGGAAACCGATCAGGTGCGGCTCGGACAGGGACCAGCCGGTGAGGTTGAGGGGACCCTTCTCCGGGTCGTCGTTGAAGGGGCCCAGGTGGGCGAAGGCGTCGATGACGATGGCCATGACCGTGGCCGAGGCGATGCCGATGAGGATGGCTCCGCGAACCTTGCGCACGTAGAGCACCACCATGAGAAAGAGGCCGAAGAGGAAGACGATGACCGGCCAGCCCTGAAGGGAGCCGCCCAGGCCCAGCTCCAGGGGGGTGCCGCCGCGGCGCACCATCTTGGCGTCCACCAGGCCGATGAGCGCGATGAACAGCCCGATGCCCACGGAGATCGCGGTCTTGAGCTGGTCGGGGACCGCCTTGAAGACGGCCTCGCGGAAGCCGGTGAGCACCAGGACGAGGATGATGACGCCCTCGATGACGATGAGGCCCATGGCGTCGGCGTAGGTCATGCCCTGGGTGCCCACGAGGGTGTAGGCGACCATCGCGTTGATGCCCAGCCCCGCGGCCAGGGCCATCGGGTAGTTGGCGACAACGCCCATGAGGATCGTCATGATCGCGGCGACGAAGGCGGTGCCGGCGGCGAGCTGGGCCTCGGTTCCCGGAGGACTCGCCTTGGACAGGATGGCCGGGTTGAGGACGAGGATGTAGCTCATCGAGAAGAAGGTGACGATGCCTCCACGGACCTCACGGGAGATGGTCGAACCGCGTTCGGTGATGTGGAAGTACCGGTCCAGCCAGGATGAGGTGCTGGGAGAGGACGAAGACGATGAGGACTTCGTGGGAGTAGGTGTGCTCACGGCGGCATTCTTCCAGATCATCACGCGCTGAGCGAAACCGGCTGATACCAGCAACTTCCTTCACCGGTAAGGCCCCGGCTTCGCTGTCACACCCTCGTGGAAAGATGGTCGCAGAGGCCGAGTGGAGAGTCAGGGGGTGACCGGGTATGGCGCCGGGTACGACATCGGACAGCGGCGGGGCCGATGCGGCGGGCGCGCACGGGCCGGGGTGGGAGAACTTCTCGCAGGCCACCCGGACCTGGTTCCTCGACGCCTTACCCGCCGGCCCCACCCCTGTGCAGGAGCGGGCCTGGGCCGCCATCGGCCGGGGTGAGAACGCCCTGGTCATCGCCCCCACCGGCTCGGGCAAGACACTCGCGTCCTTCCTGTCCGCCATCGACCGCCTGGGACGGGAGCCGGCCGCGGAGGCGAAGGGGACCGAGGCGGCGCCAGGAGGTGCGCAGGCACAGGACGACGGCGTGCGGGTCATCTACATCTCGCCACTCAAGGCGCTGGGGGTCGACGTCGAGCGCAACCTGCGCCGGCCGTTGGCGGGGATCGCCGCCATCGACCCCACCCGCCCGATCTCGGTGGGGGTGCGTTCGGGGGACACGCCCGCGAGGGAGCGTCGTCGACTGCGCAACCACCCTCCGGACATCCTCATCACGACGCCGGAGTCGCTGTACCTCATGCTCACCAGCGCCGCGCGCGAGACGCTGCGCGCAGTGGAGACGGTCATCGTCGACGAGATCCACTCCTTCGCCGGGTCCAAGCGCGGCACGCACCTAGCGCTCTCCCTGGAGCGTCTCGACGACCTCCTGGAGCGCCCGGCGCAGCGCGTGGGCCTGTCCGCGACGGTCGCACCCCCTGAGGAGGTCGCCCACTTCCTCGGCGGACCGCACCCGGTGACAATCATCACCGACGACGGCCGGGCGACGCCGGAGATCACGGTGGCCGTGCCGGTGGAGAACCTGGCCCGCATCCCGGCGATCTCGGACCGCCGCACCCGGATGGAGCGGGCGCTGGCAGCACCCGCGAGCGCGGGCAGTGGCCGCAACGCCCAGCCCTCCGGGCTGGGGCGGGTGGGTTCCTCGCAGGTCTGGCGCTCCGACCGGGCGCTGGGTCGAGCCATGGCGGCGGGGCGGGTTGACGGGCCCGGCTCGGGGGCGCCCGCCCGGGTGTCGGCCTCGATCTGGCCACACCTTGAAAACGCGATCCTCGACCAGGTCCTGGCCCACCGCACGACGCTGGTTTTCGTCAACTCCCGGGGCGCCTGCGAGCGGCTCACTGCGCACCTCAACGAGGCCTACGCCGCACGTCTCGGGGCGGCGGCGCCGGCGCCGCAGGTGCAGGTTCACAGGGAGTCCTGGGAGATGGGAACCGCTTCGCACACCGAGCCCCTAGCGGCGGGCTCCGCGGTGATCGCCAAGGCCCACCACGGGTCGGTCTCCAAGGAGCAGCGTCTCGGCGTGGAGCGGGAGCTGGCCGCGGGTGAGCTGAGGTGCGTGGTGGCCACGGCCTCCCTCGAGCTCGGCATCGACATCGGCTCGGTCGACCTCGTGCTCCAGGTGGCGCCGCCCCCGTCGGTCGCGGCGGGCCTGCAGCGGGTGGGGCGCGCCGACCACCGGGTGGGCGGGCGGTCGCGCGGCGTCATCTACCCCGTGGAGCGGACTCACCTGGTGGACGCCGTCGTCGCCGCCGAGGGGATGCGCGCCGGGGCGATCGAGCGCACGGAGCTGGTGTCCAACGCCCTGGACGTGCTGGCCCAGCAGACGGTCGCCGCGGTGAGTGTGGCGGATGGGCTGACGGCCGATGCCTGGTTCGCCACCGTCACGCGGGCGGCCCCCTACACCTCGCTGCCGCGCTCGGCCTTCGACTCGGTCCTGGAGCTGCTGGCCGGTGGCTTCGCCTCGGCGGACCTAGCGGACTTCTCGCCGCGGATCGTGTGGGACCGCGCTACCGGTGAGCTCAGTGCCCGGCCCAGCACGCAGCGGCTGGCCGTGACGTCGTCGGGCACGATCCCGGACCGGGGCATGTTCCCCGTCGTCCTGCCCGAGGGGGCGCAGGATGCCGGGCGGCGGCGGGTCGGGGAGCTCGACGAGGAGATGGTGCACGAGTCCAGCCCGGGCGACGTCATCACGCTGGGGACGTCGAGCTGGCGGATCCGCCAGATCACGGGGGACCGTGTCGTCGTCGACCCGGCCGAGGGGCACAGTGCCCGCCTGCCGTTCTGGAAGGGCGAGGGGCTGGGGAGACCGGCGGCCACCGGGCTCGCCAAGGGCGTCTTCCTGCGTCAGGTACAGGCCTCCTTGCCATCGGAGGCGGGCGCCGCGGAGTCGGAGGGCGAACAGACGCTGCTGCGGCGGCTCACGGAGGCGGGGCTGGACGATCATGCCCGCAGCAACCTGCTGTCACTGCTGCGAGAGCAGTGGCGAGCCACCGGCGCCCTGCCGACGGATAAGACCCTGGTCCTGGAGCGCTATGAGGACGAGTCCGGCAGCTGGCGGATCATCGTCCACAGTACACTGGGGCGGTGCGTCCACGAGCCCTGGGCGATGGCCATCCGGGAGCGGGTGCACCAGCTCCTGGGGGTGCGTCCGCAGATCATCGTGGCCGACGACGGCATCGTCCTGCAGATCCCACCGGTTGAGGGCGACCTCCCGGGGGCCGGGCTCATCACCTTCAACGCCGCGGAGATCTCCTCCCTGGTGCGGAGCCGGATCGAGACAACGGCACTGTTCGCGGCCCGGTTCCGCGAGTGCGCCACCCGAGCCCTGCTCATGCCCACCACCCGCCCGGGGCGCCGCACGCCGTTGTGGCTGCAGCGGGTCAAGGCCGGCCAGCTGCTCGAGGCCTCCCGCCAGTTCCAGGACTTCCCCGTCAGCGTGGAGGCGGCGCGCGAGTGTCTCCAGCAGTACTACGACCTGCCCGCGCTCACCGATCTCATGGAGTGTCTCGCCTCCGGCCGGATGCGCGTCGTCGAGGCCGTCACCAGTGAGCCGTCGCCCTTCGCCCACCCGCTGCTGTTCGGATACGCGAGCACCCTGATCTACCAGGAGGATCTGCCCCACGCCGAGCGCCGGGCCCAGTTGCTCTCCCTGGACCCCAAGGCGCTCGACGCCCTGCTGGGCGACGGCGGCGTCGCGGAGCTGCTCGACGACGAGGTGCTGGCTCAGGTGGAGGCCGAGCTCCAGCACCTGGTTCCCAGCAGGCGGGTGCGCGCCGATGCTGAGGGGATCGCCGATCTTCTGCGTGAGTTGGGCCCGTTGAGCGCGGCCGAGATGGTCGAGCGGTGCACCGGTGTCGGCGGGCAGGATCAGGGGGAGGACGCGCGAGGCGACGGCGATGACGTCGAGCGCACCGTCGGGCGGGCGCTTGCCGACCTGGCCGGGGCGCGCAGAGCCGCCGCGGTGCGGGTCGGCGGGCGGGAGCTGTGGGCCCGGGTCGAGGAGGCCCAGGATCTGCGGCGGGCCCTGGGAGCGGAGGTGCCCGACTGGGCGCTGGAGCGGGCTGAGGCCGGTGGCACGGTCGAACGGACAGCGGCGGCCCGTTCACCGCTGAACGACCTGGCTCTGCGCTACGCGCGCACCCACACGACCGTGACGCCGCAGCGCATGGCGCAGGCCTTCGCTCTGGGGGCCGCGGTGGCGGAGGGAGCCCTGGCCGAGCTGGCCGAGGACGGCTCCCTCGTGGACCTGGGTGCGGCGGGGTGGATGGAGTCAGCGGTCCTCACCCGGGTGCGCCACCGCTCCCTGGCCCGGGCGCGGGCCGCCGTCGCGCCGGTGCCGCCCGAGGCTCTCCAGCGTCTCGTGCTGGAGCGGGCGGGGCTCGATGAGCCGGGCGGCGGCGTCGACGCCCTGGCGGAGGCCCTGGCGGCACTGGAGGGCGTGTGGCTGCCGGCCGGCCTGTGGGAGTCGGTGGTGCTGCCCGCCAGGGTCGTCGACTACCGGCCGGCCATGCTCGATGAGCTCATCGCCTCCGGGGAGGTCGTCTGGCAGGCGCGCCCTAGCCAAGAGCCCTCCTCAGGTCGGTCGGGATCGGGCCGGACGGGCTCGGGCGAGCGGGGCTCGGCCGCACCGGCGAGGTCCGACGACGTCGTCGCACCCGGCGAGATCGCCTTCTTCCCTACGGACTCCGCCCTGGCGCCGGTCGCCGGGGAGGCAATCGCCCCGGAAGAGCCGGCGGGCCGGGACGCGGAAGTCACCGGTGAGGCGATCTGGCAGCTGGTTCGTGAAGGGGTCGCCACGGGCCGCTCCTTCGAGCCGGTGCGCCGGGCACTGGCGCCCGCATCCGGAACGGGCACCGCCCCGTCTTCGCGGCGGGTGCGCAGCCGCCGAGGCCGTCGCCTCATGATGGAGATGCCGCGCGCCGGGGAGGTGACAGCGGCCGGGCGGTTGTCCTCCGTTCTGTCCTCCACCTCCTGGGTGAGGTTGTCTTCCGCACCGGCGGGCGATGAGGAGCGGGCGATCGCGGAGGTGGAGTCACTGCTGGACCGCTACGGGATCGCCTGCCGTGACCTCGCCCTGGCCTTCGGCGGGGCGGGAGGGCTCGGGCCGCTCATACCGGTGCTGCGGCGCATGGAGGAGACCGGGGTGATTCTGCGCGGCGGTTTCATTGAGGGCCTGGGGCCGGTGCAGTTCGCCGAGCGGGAGAGCATTGACCGGCTGCGGTTTCTCAGCGACGACCCCGGCGGCGCGACGGCGACACCGGCCGTGCTCGATCTCAAGGACCCGGCCTGCCTCGTCGGGCGCGGGGTGCCGTGGCCCGAGCCGGTGCTGCCCGCCGGTCTCGGCAAGTCGGCCGGGGGCCGCAGTGAGGAGGCTGGTGGCCCGCCGGTCCGGCGCCAGGGGGCGAGCGTCGTCGTGCTGGATGGCGCCCCGGTGCTCTACGCCTCGGAGAACCTCAAGATCCTCATCTCCTACACGTCCGAGCGCGAGGATCTGGCACGCGCCCTGGCCGCGCTGGCCGCCGACAGGCAGCGGATGTTCGCGCGCCAGGGCGTCGCAGCGATCAGGCGCCGTACCGTGGTGGAGTCCCTCAACGGGGTCACCGCGCTGGAGCCGGCCGTGAGCGATCTCTTGCGTCAAGCCGGTTTCGTGCGCGACCCCAGGGGGATGCGGCTCGCCGCCGGCCCCTACGGGGCGACCTGGCGATGAGCGGGCGGCCCTTCACCGATGACAGAAGCCGGCACCATGGTGCTCTTGCCCGTGCACACAATGAGGACATGGCCGATCCGCACCCCGTCACCGGAGCGTTCTTCGATTCCCCGGTCCCTCCAGGGACCGGATGGCCCGACGATCCCGCCACTGCTGGGACGCCGGTGGCCCGATCGGCCAACGACGTGGCATACCTGGCCGCCTCGTCATCGGAGCTGCCCGCGCTCGACGCCCGGATCACGGTGTGCCGTGCCTGTGACCGGCTCGTGGCCTGGCGGGAGGAGGTGGCCAGGACCGGCCGTCGCGCCTCCTTCGCCGATGAGCCGTACTGGGGGCGGCCGGTGGCGAGCGTCGGGGCGGCGGATGCCCGCATCTACGTCGTCGGGCTGGCACCCGCGGCCAACGGGGCGAACCGCACCGGCCGCATGTTCACGGGGGACCGCTCCGGGGACTGGCTGTGGGCGGCCTTCTACCGGGCGGGACTGGCGGCGTCACCCACCTCGACGGCGGCCGGTGACGGACAGCGGCTCATCGGGGCGCGCATGGGCGCAGCCGTGCGTTGCGCCCCACCCGTCAACCGGCCGACGACCGTCGAGCGCGCCACCTGCACCCCGTGGCTCGCCCGCGAGATCACCCTCATGCCGGAGGTCAGGGTGCTGCTGGCGCTGGGCGGGATCGGATGGGGCGCGGCGCTGCGGGTCACCCGCGAGGCGCGATGGACCCTTCCCCGCCCTCAGCCGAGCTTCGGCCACGGGGCGACGGCGGAGCTGACCAGGCCCGACGGCAGGCCGGTGACACTGCTCGGCAGCTACCACCCCAGTCAGCAGAACACCTTCACCGGGCGGCTCACCGAGGCGATGCTCGACGAGGTGCTGGCGGCCGCCAAGCGCCTCGCTGAGGCATGATGGCGGACCGCAGTCGAGGGCGTGTCAGGAGCGTTTGGGCAGGATGGCCTCGAGCTCGGCAAGGGTGCGCGGCGCGTGCTGGGGCTCTGCGTCCTCGGGCTCCGCGTCGGGCACACCCTCCTGGGGCGTCCCGTCCGTGCGGCCGTCGGCACTTCGGTCGCTTGCCCCTGAGACCGAAAGCCTCGTAGCCGATTCCTCGTCTGCTTCCTCGGCAGGCGCGTCGACCCCGAGCGCGAGGGACAGGCCGGCCACGGCGGCGCGGGCCGAGGCGGCGCGCTCACTGGGCGTGTCACCGGATCCTGCGCTGGCGGGGGTCGGCGGCGCCGGCTCCGCGGTTGCCGCGAGAACCTCGGCGGCGTCGGGGGCCGATGAGGCCGACGCCGTGGCGGTCGCGGCTCCCCCAAGGTCTCCGAGGTCGAACTCCGGCAGACGGCTGCGGCGGTCCTCAGAGGTTTCCTCCGGCGAGTCGGATGTGCGACGACGACGCCTGGTCGAGGAGGCCTCGCGGCGGGAGCGCTTCGCGGCGGGCTTCTCCGCAGTCTTACCGGTCTTCTTCCCGGACGCCTCTGCCGGCGGCTCCTCAGCTGCGGGCTCGGTGGTATCCGCACCGGCAACGATGTCCGTGCCATCCGCGCCGTCAGCACCAGCGGCGCCGTCGGCAGTGACGGCAGACTCGGTGGCGATGTCGGCGTCGATGTCGGCAGCAGCCTTCGCGGCATCGGCTGCGGCATCAGTGTCCCGGTCCTGGGCCGGCGGCTCGGCTCCGGCCTTCGGGACGGGCGCGCCTGCCTCGCTCTCGGCGGGGGCGCCGTCGGGCTCGCCGTCGACGTCGTCGGGCTGCTGGGCGGCGAGCTCGGCGATGCTCCGGCCGTCGCGCAGGTCGAGCCCGTTGGTGCTCAGCGGCACCATGAGGTGGTCGTCGACCCGTGAGGGGTTGATGGGCCACTCTGGGCCCTGGTCGGGCAGATCGGTCTCGGAGTGGGCGCCGCAGCCGTGGTCCAGGGAGACGACGCTACCGTCGTCGGCGGACCACTCGTTGGCGCAGACCCCGAAGACGGCGCGCAGGGCGCCGGCCATGGGCAGGAAGAAGCCGCAGGTGGAGCAGGTGGCGTGAGCCTTGCGGACGCCCTCGGCGTCGGGGCCGTGGTCGCCGCCGTACCAGCGCTCGGCGGCGCTGGAGACCCCCTGGGCGCTGAGGACCCGGGGGCGACCCAGGTCGAGCTGGTCCAGGGCGACGGCGTCGGCGTCCTCGCCGGTGGCCTCCCACCCGGGTTCGAGGCGCTCGTCGGTCTCCTTGCGGGGGAGGCGGTCGGAGCGGGTGATGTCGCCGGGTTCGAGGCGCTCGGCCCACGGGACCCAGGCGGGGGCGAGGAGGGCGTCCTCGCCGGGGAGGAGCTCCATCTCGCAAACGGTGGCAGTGCGGCTGCGCGGGACGCGGCTGAGGGTGACGGCCCAGTGCCAGCCGCGGTAGCCGCTCAGGGTGCAGTCGAACAGGTGGGTGACCAGGCGCTCGGCGTTGGGCACAGCGGCCCGGTACTCACCGACGGTGATGGGGTCGGTGACCTCCTCCAGCGCGCGGCGGGCGAGCTCGACGGCGGCCGGGGAGGTGAGGGTCTTGTCCTGGGGTGGGCAGGGCGCCGGCGCGCGGCACGGGGGCCGGACGCTCCAGGGTCACCGTCGAGGTGCGCGCCCCGATGGCGGCGCCCGCCGGAGAACCCAAGTCGGTCCCGGTCGTGGGCTCGCCCGAGGCGTCGGTGTGAGAGTCGATCGTGTCGGTCACCCGGCCAGTGTAGGGGAGGCTTCTGAGACTGCCCTGACCAGCGCGGGTTGGCCTGGGCACACCTCATGCAGCCCTTGACGACGATGTCCGCTTACCCTAACCTACTTGCATGCACATGAATACATGTCGTCCATCCCAGAGAGGTGCCCACCTTGACTGAGCCGGGCGATTCATGGGCAACGGTGGTCGCAACAGTCGGACGAATCGAGACCTCACTCAACCTGTGGCTGTCTCAGCGTCACGGACTGGGGCTCACCGACTATCGAGCACTGGCACTCCTCAGCAGGGCGTCGGACCACGAGTTGCGGATCTCGGACCTAGCCGTCCGAGTCGGCCTTAATCAGAGCTCAACGACACGGCTCGTAGGAAGACTGGAGCTCAAAGGTCTCGTCACTCGCGACACGTGCCCCGAGGACGGCCGCGGCGTCTACGCAGTCATCACCAAGGCCGGCCTCGACCTTGCGCATGAGCTAGCCACGCCCTACAGCGAGAGACTCGCCGGCCTGTTGACAACCCCACCCGCCATCACAGCACCTGGCACTGCAGGTCGAGCTTTTCACGCCATCGCAGACCTGACCCCCTAGCAGAAACCGCACCGTCAGCTCATACGACACACAAACCACCACCCAACACTCCACTACATGCATGTACATGCAACTAAGGAGGCTCGACATCATGAGTACCACTGTCGACGTATTCATTGACTACGTCTGCCCATTCTGTTTCCTGGTCGAACCCGCCCTCGAAGAACTGAGGCGAGACCGGGACGTGGAAGTCAATATTCGCCCACTCGAGCTGCGCCCCGCCCCAGTTCCGTCCCTCAGGCCGGAGGACGACTATCTACCGCGCATATGGAATGACATTGTCTATCCGATGGCCGACCGCGTCGGGATCCCCGTTCGCCTGCCGAGCGTGTCACCTCAGCCTCGCACTGAGAAAGCATTCCTCGTACTGCAGCTCGCGCATGAGCGCAATATCGCCGAAGCGTACTCTCATGCAATGTTCCAGGCGTTCTTTCAGGACGATCGCAACATCGGGGACGAGGAAGTCATTGTCGATATCGCCAGCTCCTTAGGCCTGGAGGAAACCTCCGTTCGAGAGGCCATAGCGAGCCCCGAACGCAGACGTCAGCATCAGGCGGACCTCGCCTATGCCACCGAAACCATGAGGATCACAGCCGTTCCCGGAATCATCATCGGCGGCACCCCACTTCAAGGCACCCCCAGTGCAACACGACTAAAAGAGACCGTGGACACACTTGCAACTTCAAGGGGATGCGAGCTATGACGAACCACCTGGAACAGATAATGAGGCAGGCAGTCGTGCGATCAATCACCCACGTGGAGAGCGGAGGACTCCCTTTCGTAGGGGTCATCGTTGATGGGCAGCAGGTGATCTCCGAGTTCGGCGTCAATCGTGTCCAGGAAACGGGCGACCCAAGCGCTCACGCAGAGATCACGGCGATCCGCGATGCCCTTACATCAAGTGGGAGAACCGACTTGAGAGGCACCACCCTCCTGGCAACAGGCGAACCGTGCGGCATGTGCTACCGACATGCCGTCAATGCCCGAATCGCCGATATCCGAGTCGCCGTCGACCGCGACCAAGTCGCTGAACTCGGCTTTGACTACCGGTACAGCTATCCAGCATTCGACATCACCGACTCACTGCGCAATACCCTCATGCGACCACTCCGCGTCTCCGGTGACACTGAACCGTTCATCCGATTTCTTGCCCTTCACAACATCCGAAACTGACATCTCAGAAAGGACCAGTCATGCAATGGATCTATCTCACGATCGCCGTCATCTTCGAGGTCACGGTCGGTATCGCCGCCGGAAAAGCCCAAGGCTTCCGCAACATCCCTTGGACCATCGCAACCTTGATCAGCGGCGCCATCGCCACCTTCTTCCTCAGTCTCGCCCTCCTCACCTTTGATGTCGGCGTCGGCTACGCCCTGTGGACCTCACTTGCCGGCGTAGGGATCGTCATCGTCGGCGCAATCTTCCTCAAGCAGAAACTGACATGGAGAAAACTCCTCGGTATCGCCATCGTCATTATCGGAGTCGTCGGACTGAACCTTGCCGGAACCGTCTGACTCTTCATTCACATCACACCCGAAAGGAATGATCATGACAACAACCAATGACAACACCGTGCCCACCACCGGACGCAGCGCGGCAGGTCCGTGGTCCGCCCTGCTCCTCGCCGGAGCCTTCGAAGTTGGATACGCCCTGAGCGTCAACGGCAGTCAAGGATTCACTCACCTCGCCTGGTCCCTGGTCGCTCTCGTCTTCTTCCTCTGCACCCTGTTTTTCCTGAGCGTCGCGCTCAAACGAATCGATGTCGGCATTGGATACGCGGTCTGGGCTGGAATCGGCGCTGTCGGGTCTGCAGTGCTCGGCCCCGTCTTCTTCGATGAAACCTTCACAGCGGCCAAGGCCATCTGGCTCGCCGTCATCATCGCCGGGGTCGTCTGGCTCAAACTCGCCGACAGCACCAAGTTCAGCAACGACTAGCGCATTCGACGGGATGCTGCCTTCAGACGGTCACTAACGTCTGCCGTCACTCGGCCTCGACCGAGACGATGCGGTGGACGGCGACGGTCAGCTCGGTCTCGCGCAGGACGTCGCGCAGGCGCACCCGCCCGGGCTCGACGGCCATGACCCTCGCCTGCCGCTCCTGCACGGCTCCGTCGGGACCTGCCAGCCGCAGCCGCAGCCGCGAGCGCGAGGACTGCGCCTGGCGCAGGACCGCCAGGGCGTGCACGGGATCGGTGGCCACAGCCGCCTCTCCGGCGGCGTGCAGTGCCTCCTGCCCCACACGGAGCCTGCCCACCAGGGTCGCCAGCTCGCGCCGGCCAGGCCTGCGCCGTCGGACCGAGTGCTCGCTGCCGGGGCGTGACGGCTCGGGGGCCCGGCGCACCTGCTGCGCGATGGCCGGTCCGACCACCAGATGTCCGCTCGCGTCCTCGGTCACCGGCGCCAGTCCGGCGGCGCGCAGCTCACGCAGCACCTGCCCCGCCGGTGCCGTGGCCACGAGGATCCCGGGCGCCACCTCGTCCAGGCCGAGGTCCCGCAAGCGCGGCTCGGCCAGGAGCCCGGCGGCCGTTGCCTCGTCACCGACCCGCAGCAGCGCGGCCACGGCCCGCACCCGCACCGCCCCGTGGTGGCGGGCCGCGTCCTGGATGAGCACACTCAGCGAGTCCGGCAGGGGCGCGGGACTGTAGCGGCCGATCGCCTGGGTGATCTCCTCGGCCCGGTATCCGGCGTCGAGCGCACCGCGCACCGACTCGGGAGTGAACCGCACCGTGAGTGCCCCGCCGCGCGACTCGACAACGCTCGTGCGCTCCAGCAGGGCGGCCAGCTCGGGTGCGGGCCGGCCTGGCACAATGGCGGTGAGGTCGGACTGGACGAGGATCGTCTCGACGGCGGCCGGCAGGTCCGCGGCGAGCGCCGCCTCCAGAGCTGCCAGGGTCTCGTCGTCCGACAGCGCTTCGGCGTGCGCGTCGCCGTCGACCCCCTCGGCGCTACCGGCACCGCCACCGCGCTGGGCGTCCTGCTCATCGGGGCTTGCCGCCGCACGCCGGGCGAGGATCCTGCCGGCTTCGGTGAGTGCCCCGGCACCAGTGAGCCCAAGAGCATCGGCCTCGGCCAGGACCGCGGAGATCGCCCCGCCCGGGATGGTGCGTCGGGGGCTCTCCCAGGTCAGGGCCGCCCGCACGAAGGCCGGGGTCGCGCTCGCCCCCTGCGGGAGGTCGCCCAGGAGCGCGAGCACGCGGGTGCGCAGTCGCGCCGCCCACCCGGCCTCCAGGTCCGGGCCGAGGACGGTGCGCAGGGCCCCGTCGTCGTCACGGGTACCCGTCAGCCAGGGGGTGCGGGCGCTGGTGGCCCAGGCCAGGGCGAGCGGCGCCCAGCGCTGGGGGAGGCTGTCGGCGAGCCAGCCTGCGGCCAGGATCGAGGGCACCCAGGTGGCGCCGTCGTCATCGAGTCCCAGGAGCCCGGCGCCGGCGGCGGTCTCGATGATGCGGGCGGCCGCGTCTGGCTCCAGGTCGAGGGCGTCGGCGGTACGGGCCAGAGCGCGCACGCTCACTCCCCCGGTGCGGCGGATCGTCCCGCCCTCACGGCCCCACTCCTCCAGGAGCGCGCCCACGAGCCGAACGGTCTCCTCGGCGTGGAAGGAGGACTCGGAGGCGACGACGGCGCCGCCCACCATCTCCAACACGCTGGCCTCGGGGGCGGTCAGGGCCTCGCGCGTCAAGCGGCCGCCTCGCAGGGCGAGGGCCACCTGGCGCGGCAGGATGAAGCGAGTGCGCCCGCGGGCGTCGCCGCTGCGCTCCAGCCAGCCGCGCTCGATGAGCGGCGCCGCCCCCGGGGCCCTGCCGCCCGAGCGCAGCGTGCCGGCGGGCGGCCCCCAGGTGAGGGCCTGGAGCATCTCCACGGAGGCCGCCGGGACGATCGGCTCGCCGGCACCGCCGGCGACGTCCTCGCTCAGCTCCTCCAGGGTGGGCGGCAGCTGCTCGGCGCTCAGGGGCTCAGCGGCCCAGGGCCCCAGACCGAAGGGGTGCGGCCCGAAGGCCGTCTCGAGTGCGGCCACGGGGCGACCCTCGATGACGAGCGCCAGCCGACCCAGGTGATCCAGCGCCTCAGCGACCTGATCGGACTCCAGCGGCAGGTGGGCGGCGATCAGCCCGGCAAGGTCAGCGTTGTCCGGGTTGGCCGGGCTGGTCGGGCTGGTCGGATTGTCGGCGGGATGGCCGACAGGCTCATCGTCGGCCGGCTCACCACCGGCCCCGAGGACTCCACCGGCGCGCGCGTCCTCGGCTACCTCGGTCGGCCCGATTCCTTCGGCCTTACCCGATTCGTCGAGCCGGCTGAGTGCCACCACCGCCTCGGCCACGGCCAGCGTCGGCGCATCCAGCCCGGCCAGCGCCTGCTCGACGCTGCTCTGCGCCCCCGCTCGGGTCGCCAAGGCCAGGAAGGAGGAGGACGGCGGCGCGGCCAGGTCCGGGCGCGCCACCAGCAGGGCGGCGACCTCGCGGTCCGGCAGCGCCGTCAGGTGCACGGCGAGGTCCTGGGTGGAGGCGGAAGAGCTCATCCGCACAAAAATACGCCCCCGCCCCACTCACGGACAGAGCGGGGCGGGGTGCAAAGGCGGGCCTACGAGCGGGACCAGTGCCAACCACCGGTGCCGGCTACTCGCCCTCCGTCCCCTCGGAAGACTCCGAGTCCCCACTCGTCTTGAAGGCGGTTCCGAGGGCCAGACCCATCGACCACCCCACCGGCAGCCACAAGAACCACGGCCCTGGCGCCGCCACACCCATCGCGACCCCCAGCATGGAGCCGTAGATCATGGGCCAGAACCACGGCGTAGCCGGCCCCTGAGCCGGTTTGAATGCCTCCTCGATGACCTCCGACCAGGCAGCCCAGCGGCCGCGTTGACCGGTGCCGGACGCCTTGTGGTCGCCTCCAGTCTGATTGAGCTCATTGTTCATGCAGCCACCCTAGACAGTCCGCCCGATTGGATTCCTCATCCTGCGGAAGGAGACCCGCCCAGGCAACGGGGAGGGCGCTTCCCGACCCGCGTCCGGGGCTCGCGTTCGCACCCCACGGCTCACGCACCGCTGCGCGAGCTCAGGATCCGGGCCGTGAGGTGCGCGCGGGCATGAAGCCGGCCGGATCGCCCCTCCCGCTGGAAGAGGAACGTCTCGTCCGTCACGGCGCCCCGACGCCCCGACTTGGGATACTCCCGTTCATGTCCGCCACGCCCAGCGATTCCGCGTCCCCGGCGTCGTCGGCCCCCGACGGCCCGCTCATCGTCCAGTCCGACAAGTCCGTCCTCCTGGAGGTCGCCCGCCCGCGGGCTGGGGAGGCCCGCCGTGCCATCGCCGCCTTCGCCGAGCTGGAGCGCGCCCCCGAGCACATCCACACCTACCGGATCACACCGCTGGCCCTGTGGAACGCGCGCGCCGCGGGCCTGGACGCCGAGACGGTCGTCCACACCCTCATCACCTACTCGCGCTTCCCGGTGCCGCACGCCCTGCTCACCGAGATCGCCGAGACGATGAGCCGCTACGGCCGGCTCCAGCTCATCACCGACCCCGCCCACGGCCTGGTCCTGCACGCCACCGACGTGCCGGTCCTGGAGGAGGTCATGCGCTCCAAGCGCACCAAGGGCCTGCTGGGTCAGCGGCTCGGGGAGGCCGACGTCGTCGTCCACCCCTCCGAGCGGGGCCACCTCAAGCAGGTGCTCATCAAGCTGGGCTGGCCGGCCGAGGACCTGGCCGGTTACGTCGACGGCGAGGCCCACCCCATCACGCTGACCGACTCCCCCGGCACCTTCCAGCTGCGCCCCTACCAGACCGAGGCGGTGGAGAGCTTCTGGGCGGGAGGCTCCGGCGTCGTCGTTCTGCCGTGCGGGGCCGGCAAGACCCTCGTGGGCGCCGCCTCCATGGCCAGGAGCTCGACGACCACGCTCATCCTGGTCACCAACGCGGTCTCGGCGCGTCAGTGGAAGGAGGAACTCATGCGCTTCACCACCCTGACCGAAGACGAGATCGGCGAGTACTCCGGCTCGCGCAAGGAGGTCCGCCCCGTCACGATCGCCACCTACCAGGTCCTGACCACCCGCCGGAAGGGCGTCTACCCGCACCTGGACCTGCTGGACTCCCACGACTGGGGGCTCATCGTCTACGACGAGGTCCACCTCCTGCCCGCCCCGATCTTCCGGATGACCGCGGACCTGCAGGCGCGCCGCCGTCTGGGCCTGACCGCGACCCTCGTGCGCGAGGACGGCCGCGAGGACGAGGTCTTCAGCCTCATCGGCCCCAAGCGCTACGACGCCCCCTGGAAGGACCTGGAGAACCAGGGCTGGATCGCCCCGGCGATCTGCACCGAGGTGCGCCTGACCCTCGACGCCGGTGAGCGCATGGCCTATGCGACCGCCGAGCCCGAGGAGCGCTACCGCCTGGCAGCCTCCTCCCCGCGCAAGCTGCCGATCATCGACGCCCTCCTGGCCCGCCACGAGGGCGAGTCGGCCCTCGTCATCGGCCAGTACGTGGACCAGCTCACCGAGATCGCCGAGCACCTGGGCGCCCCCGTCATCACCGGCTCGACAACGGTGCGCGAGCGTCAGCGCCTCTACGACGCCTTCCGCTCCGGCGATATCCGTACACTGGTGGTGTCCAAGGTCGCGAACTTCTCCATCGACCTGCCCGGGGCGAGCGTGGCCGTCCAGGTCTCGGGCTCCTTCGGCTCGCGCCAGGAGGAGGCCCAGCGGCTCGGCCGGATCGTGCGCCCCAAGGAGGACGGCCGCCAGGCCCACTTCTACACGGTCGTCGCCCGCGACACCGCCGACCAGGAGTACGCAGCCCACCGCCAGCGATTCCTGGCCGAGCAGGGATACGCGTACGCCATCATCGACGCCGAGAAGGTATGAACCATGTCACATGAACGTCACCGACTCGCCACCCGGGGCAAGTCCCCCTTGTCACTGCGTCAGCAGCTCCTCGTACTCATCAGTACGAGCGCCCTGCTCCTCGCCTGCTTCGTCCCCATGCACATGAACCTTGTGGGCAGCGACATGTCCCCACTCCGGATGGGCATGCTCATCGTCGGCGACACGGGGCTGATCGGCCTGCAGGTCGCCGCCTTCCTGGTCCTGTTCGCCCGCTGGCGCCGGACCCGCACGGAGGCCGCCGGGCCTCGGTGAGCCCGACGGCGGTGAGCAGGCCGGTTCAACGCGCCAGGCGGCGGGCGCGCACGTTGCGCACGAGGACCCGCGCCAGGGTGCGGCCGAAGGCCTGGATGACGGGATCCACCCTCTCTGCCTCCTCACGGGCGGCGGCCCCGGCGCTCGCGGCCGCCTCGGGCAGGTCCGCAGCGGTCGCCCCGTGGGTTCCGGCGGCGCCCGGTGCGGCGTTCTTCCCGGCAGCCACCTCCAGGGCCTCGCGAGCGGCCTTGAGTGAGGCCGCGTCCATGGTGCCGGCCTGCTCGTTCAGGGCGTCGCGGGTGCGCCAGTAGGCGACGCGCGCCGGGTCGGACTCGGGGTGGTGCTGGAAGGCCAGGAGCCGGCCAGCCCGCCAGGTATGCACCGGGGAGCGGTCGGAGGAGGCCAGGAGAGTGGCAGCCTCGGGCAGGTGAGTGACGGCGTCGTAGTGGGACACGATGACGGGTAGGCGGGTGCCGTCGGAGGTGGAGATCCCGGCGCGGTGGGCGGCGCGCACGGCCTCGGCGGCCACCTGCCCGAAGACCGGGTCGCTCTCGCCGGCCGGCGTGATGGTCAGCTCGACGACGCCGACCTCGTCATTGCCCAGCGCCGGCACGGCCGTGGTGCCACCCAGGGCCTCGGCGGCCACCTGGGCGCCCAGGCAGATGGCGATGGTCGGAAGGTTGTCGGCGACGACACCGCGCAGCAGCTCACGCAGATCCGCCAGCCAGGGGTGGTCGGCCTCGTCGTGGGCGCTCATGGATCCGCCCAGCACGACGAGGCCGTCACCGACCTCCTCGAGGGTCGGGATGGCCTCGCCCTGCCATGGGCGCACCATGCGCAGCGCGGCCCCCTCGGCGAAGAGCCACTCCCCCAGGCGCCCCACGGGCGCGAGCTCCTCGGGCTCGATGACGGTGATCGTGAGCGTGTCTGTCATGGGCGACATTCTGCCGGTGGTTCGGTTGCTCGTAACGGGCGACAGGCTCACACGTGCCGCCTGAGGCGAAACGACTTGCTCACACCGGCACCCTGCGGGGACTATGGCCCGGATGAAGCACCCACAGTCCCCGCGCCCCCGCCCCTTGTATCAGCTGGCCGCTTCCGGCGCCGCGACGGCGGCCGTCCTGGGACTGCTGGGAACCTCCGCAAGCGCTGCGGCAGCGCCGACGACGGTCGGGGGGCGCCACGCCTCTGACCCCGGCTCCTCTCCTATCGCCGTGTCGGCGGCCGTGCCCCGAGCCCTCCCGGCGGCGTCGAGCACCACTTTGACCAAGCACGTCACCGACGACCTGGGGATCCTGGACGCCTCCAAGGCCCAGCAGGCCGTGGACACGATGTCCTCCAAGCACGGCGTGGGCCTGTGGGTGCTGACCGTCTCCGACTCCAGCCGCAAGGCCTCCGCGATCGCCGAGCAGGCCTTCAAGGACACGAAGCTGGGACGCGACGACATGCTCCTGGTCATCAACATCCCCGCCGACGGCTCGGCCTCGAGGAGCTACAAGCTGCAGGCGCACAGCAACTCCTCGAAGTTCTCCGAGTCGGACTACAGGCGGATCGACTCCGCCCTCAAGAAGCAGCTGAGCGCCGGCAGCTACGACGACGCCGTTGCGGCGATCCCGGAGAACATGTCCGGCCCCTCGGGCTCAGGCAGTTCACACAACTCGGGGGGCTCGGGCTCCTCAGCCCTTCCGGTGCTGCTGGGAGGGGGCGCGGTGGCGGCCGGTGGGGTCGCCGCCTGGACGGTGTACAAGCGCAGGAAGAACAAGGAGAACGACGACATGCTGTTCGGCAAGCGCAAGAAGCAGGCCGCCTCGGGCGGCGCGCCGGCGGACCAGGCATCAGGGCCCGCCGCGATGACGGTGGAGCAGCTGCGCACGCAGGCCGGCAGCGCCCTGGTCCAGGCCGATGACACGGTGCGCGCCGCCGCCGAGGAGCTGTCCTACGCCCAGGCGCAGTTCGGGCTGTCGGCCACGGACGCCTTCACCGCTGCCCTGGACAGCGCCCGCAAGCACCTGTCGCGGTGCTTCGAGCTGCGCAAGATCCTCGACGACGATATCCCCGAGACCGAGCCGCAGCAGCGCCAGATGTACACCGAGATCCTCCAGCACTGCTCGGAGGCGGTCAGCGAGATCCGTGCCCAGGAGGAGGCCTTCAACAAGCGGCGCGGCATCGAGGCAAACCTGCCGACGTCGATCGCGGAGACCACCCAGCGGGCCGACGAGACCGAGCAGGCCATCGTCATGGCCGAGACGATCCTGGTCACCCTCAGCGCCGCCTATCCGGCCTCCTCCCTGACCAGCGTGGCCCAGGCCCCCGAGCAGTCCCGCCGCCTGCTGGCCGCCGGGCGCACCGCCCTGGACCAGGCCCGCGCCAGCGTCGAGGCCTCCCAGGACGCGACGGCGGTGGAGCAGGTGCGCATCGCCCAGGGCTCGATCGCGCAGGCCGGTGAGCTGGCGGCCCAGGTCACCGGCGCCCGCGAGCGCCTCCAGAGCGCGGCGAAGGACCTGGAGGCGGCCATCGCCTCAATCTCCTCGGACCTGGTGGACGCCAAGCGCCTGGAGGGCTCGGTGCCGGCAGCGACCCTGGCCCCGCTCGTGGCCGACGCCGAGGCCGCCATCACCGAGGGCCGTCAGGCCAGTGGCAGCTCGCCGAGCGGCGACCCCCTGGCGGCGCTGGACCACCTGGCCCGGGCGGAGGCCGCCATCGACGCCGCTCTGGCCCCGGCCCGCGAGCGCGAGGAGAACGACTCGCGCGCCCGGGCCTCCCTGGGCTCGCGCCTGGCCCGTCTCAACTCCCAGGTGGAGTCCGTGACCTCCTACATCACCACCTACCGCGGCGCGGTGGGCCCCTCGGCGCGCACCGCGCTGAGCGAGGCCGCCCGCCACGCCACGGCCGCCACGACCGTGCAGACCACCGACCCGGTGGCGGCCCTGGCGGAGGTCGCCGCGGCCGAGCCCCTCGTGGCCCAGGCCCAGGCGCTGGCCGAGGCCGACGTGCGCGGGTCGTCGTCGAGCTCGTGGAGCCCACGGTCCGGTGAGAGAGACTCGGGCGGCTACGGCCGCTCGGGCGGCGGCCTCGACCTGGGCTCACTGCTGCTGGGCGGACTGCTGCTGGGAGGCGGCCACAGCTACGGCGGCTGGGGCTCCCACCACCATGACAATGACTGGGGCGGTGGCTTCTTCAGCGGAGGAGGCGACTTCCTGGACGGGGTCGGCGACTTCTTCGACGGGGGCGGCGACTTCTGAGCCGCGTCTTCCTGCCGACCGGTCCAGGTCAGGAGCCAGTCATGCCCTGAGCGATGAGGGCCCCGACGGCGTGACTCCGGCCGCCCGAACCTGCGATCATGACGCCTGATCCGCCTGGCCCGCCCGGCAACCATCCGGCACCCGCCTTGCCCATACCTGCCCATACCGACGTCGCACGTCGACAGAAGGACGAACAACTATGGCTGAGAAGCAGTCGATTCTGGGGCGCATCGCCCAGCTCACCCGCGCCAACATCAACGCGCTCCTGGACCGGGCTGAGGACCCGGAGAAGATGCTCAACCAGCTGGTGCGGGACTACACGGCTTCCATCGCCGAGGCCCGCGACGCCGTCGCCCAGACGATCGGCAACCTGCGCCTGGCCGAGAAGGACCACGACGCCGACGTCGCTGAGGCCCGGGACTGGGGCAACAAGGCCCTGGCCGCCTCCCGCAAGGCCGATCAGCTGCGCGCCGGCGGCGACACGGCCGGTGCGGACAAGTGGGACTCCCTGGCCAAGATCGCGCTGACCAAGCAGATCACGGCGGAGAACGAGGCCAAGGCCGCCGAGCCGATGATCGCCTCCCAGCGCCAGGTCGTCGAGCAGCTCAAGACCGGTCTGCAGCAGATGGAGGTCAAGCTCGGCGAGCTGCGCTCCAAGCGCGACCAGCTCATCGCCCGCCAGAAGACCGCTGAGGCTCAGGTCAAGGTGCAGGGCGCCATCCGCTCCATCAACGTCCTGGACCCCACCAGCGAGCTGTCCCGCTACGAGGACCAGGTGCGTCGGGTCGAGGCCCAGGCCGCCGGGCAGATGGAGCTGGCCGGCTCCTCCCTGGAGTCCCAGTTCGCCGAGCTCGAGGCCTCCGGCGCCGGGCTGGAGGCCGAGGCCCGCCTGGCGGCGCTCAAGTCCGGGCAGAACCCGGCGCTCCAGGGCGCCCCGCAGCAGGCTCCCGCCCAGATCACCAATGGCGACGACGCCGCCATCAACGCCGCCTTCGAGGCCCTCAAGAACCAGGAGCAGCCGGTCGGCGAGGAGAAGTCCTCCTACTGAGAGCCCCTGACCCGATCCGGCGGGGCCGGCAGGACATCGTCATCGAGACGCATCAGCCGCTCGGCCCTCGTCACCACGACGAGGACCGGGCGGCTTTGCCCCGGGAGTAGCGACCACGGCCCACGAGCCCCTCGGGTCACGCCCCGATAACTTCCCGCACAACCTGGAAAAAGGTTGGTATCGGTGGGACTTCTCCGGGCGTCGCCATCTGCTGTTGAACGCCGGGACCGGTAGCATGGGGCGTATGAGCGTACCGACTTATCTTCTCGTCGATGGCGAGAACATTGACGCCACTCTCGGCATGAGCGTGCTGGGGCGGCGCCCCGAACCTGAGGAGCGGCCCCGCTGGGACCGGGTCCTCGCATACTGTGATGAGCTGTCTTCCGCCAACGCCGAGGAGGGTGAGGGGGACGAGGCCCGGGCCCTGTTCTTCCTCAACGCCACCAGCGGCCACATGCCCATGAGCTTCATCCAGGCCCTGCTGGCCATGGACTACCGGCCCGTCCCGCTGGCCGGATCGGGAAGCAATGAGGAGAAGGTCGTCGACGTCGGCATCCAGCGCACCCTGGAGGCGCTGGCCCAGCGGGTCGAGTCCGGCCAGGAGGCCCACATCCTGCTGGGCAGCCACGACGGCGACTACATCCCCCACATCGAGCGGCTCCTGCAGGCCGGCGCCCAGGTCGGGATCCTGTGCTTCCGCGAGTTCCTTAACGCCCAGCTGGCCGGGCTGGAGGGCGAGGGCCTGACGGTCTACGATCTGGAGAGCGACGTCAAGGCCTTCACCATCCCGCTGCCACGCGTCTGCATCATCCCGCTGGAGGACTTCGACCCCCTCGCCTTCCTCTGATTCTGACCGGTCGGCGGGGCGACGGCCGACGTCGTCGCCCCGCCTCATCTCACAACACGACTCGCCCGGCGAATTTCATCGTTCGCGCCTGTCTGACAACCACCACACAGCCTTCTGGTTTTTGTGGGAATCCCAAGGGTTCCTGCTCCCGTCGCGCACCGCGGGTCACACCAACCACTTGATCTGTCAACAGCAATCACTCGGAACTCATTCAGGAAACGACCAGAAACTGAAGGGATGGTGTGGCGCATGGAGCGTTCCCAGCAGTCCCGCACCGAAGCTCACCTCCTTGTCGTCGACGATGAACCCAACATCCGCGACCTGCTCGCCTCGTCCCTGCGCTTCGCGGGCTTCGAGGTCTCGATCGCCGGTGACGGCAACGGCGCCCTCAAGACGGTGGAGAAAGCGTCCCCCGACCTGGTGGTCCTCGACGTCATGCTGCCCGACATGGACGGCTTCACCGTGGCCCGGCGCCTGCGCGAGCGCGACGTGACCACCCCCATCCTCTTCCTGACCGCCCGCGACGACATGGCGGACAAGGTCCAGGGCCTGACCGTCGGCGGCGACGACTACGTCACCAAGCCCTTCGGCCTGGAGGAGGTCATTGCCCGTATCCGCGCGATCCTGCGCCGCACCCACGCCATTGAGAACGAGGACGACGGTGTCGTTCGCGTCGCCGACCTGGTCCTGGACGAGGATGCCCACGAGGTGCACCGCGCCGAGGTGGAGGTGGACCTGTCCCCCACCGAGTTCAAGCTCCTGCGCTACCTCATGCTCAACGCCGGGCGCGTCGTCTCCAAGGCCCAGATCCTCGACCACGTCTGGGAGTACGACTGGAACGGCGACGCCGCGATCGTGGAGTCCTACATCTCCTACCTGCGCCGCAAGGTGGACCAGATCCAGGGCGCTGACGGCCAGCCCGTCACCCCGCTCATCCAGACCCGTCGTGGAGTGGGCTATATGCTGCGCGAGCCCAAGGCCGAGTGATGACGGCGGCGCGTGGGGGGAGCACGCGCCCGGCCAAGTCGTCCGGCAAGCAGCACCGCCCGATCAAGCGGGGCCGATGGCACCCGATCACCGCGATCCAGCGGCCCTGGCAGGCGATGCCGCTGCGCACCCGCTTGACTCTCATGACGACGGGTCTGCTCGCCATCGGGCTGATCGTCGTCTCCTTCGTGGTGACGTCCCTGCTCTACAGCCACATGATGGGGCAGATCGACAGTCAGCTGCGCACCACGTCGGTGGCCATCGGGAGCCAGGGCCTGGCCCAGATCCGCGAGGGCGGCACCACCAGCACCACCTTCCCCTCGAACTACTACGTCAAGGCCGAGTACCTCGACGCCAGCCGTAACGGGGAGTGGATCTCGGCGGACACCGCCGCCACGTACGGGCGGCCCCAGATCAAGGGGCTGGACTACCGGCGGGCCCTGGCTCACGCCGACAAGGGCGACTACCCGATCACCACGGTCAACTCCGACCAGAACGGCCACCAGTGGCGGATGATCACCCTGCTCATCCGAGACCAGGACACAGGCGAGTACACCGGCGCCGTGGCCCTGGCCCTGCCCCTGAGCGACGTCATGGAGACCGTGGAGCGGACCCGGCTGGTGGTGGCCCTGGCCGATGTATCGATCATCTCGGTCGGGGCGATCTTCGCCACCTACCTGGTCCACCGCTCGTTCCGCTCCCTGCGTCAGATCGAGGGGGTGGCCGGGCGGATCGCGCGCGGCGAACTGTCGGCCCGCATCCTGGTCACCGAGCCGCGCACGACCGAGGTCGGCTCGCTGCAGCGGGCGATCAACACCATGCTGGCCCAGAACGAGAACGCCTTCGCCGTCCAGATCGTGGCCCAGGAGCGGATGACGCGATTCGTCTCCGACGCGTCCCACGAGCTGCGCACACCCCTGGCCGCAATCCGCGGCTACGGCGAGCTCTATCGGATGGGTGGGGTGCCCGCCAACAAGACCGGCGAGGTCATGGGGCGCATCGAGACCGAGTCCAACCGCATGGGGCGCCTCGTCGACGACCTCCTCCAGCTGGCCCGGATCGACGAGGGCCGGGAGATGTCGATGGAGCCGGTCAACCTCACCGAGCTGGCGGCCGGTGCCCTGAGTGACATGATGGTCCTGGCCCCCGAGCGCGACTGCGGCCTCATTCCCCTGGACCCCCGCGACGAGGCCGCCGGCAAGGAGGCGCCGTCGATCCAGGTCATCGGCGACCGCGACCGCCTCTCCCAGATCCTCACCAACCTGCTGGGCAACGTCGTGCGACACACGCCCACCGGTACGCCGGTGGAGATCGCCATCGGCATGGCGCCCCCGCGTGCGACCCCGACGGCGCAGCCGGTCGTCGTCGTCGAGGTCCGCGACCACGGCCACGGCGTCCCGCCGGAGGCGGCCGAGAAGGTCTTCCAACGCTTCTACCGCTCGGACACCTCCCGCAACCGGGAGACCGGCGGATCGGGTCTGGGACTGGCGATCGTGCTGGGAATCGTGGCCGCCCACCGGGGCACGGTCCAGATGCTCCAGACCCCCGGGGGCGGCGCCACCGTCCACATCGAGCTGCCGCCCGCGCCGGCCTGGTGAGGCGAGAGCCCGTGCTGTGCCGTCAGGCTCCCCTCAGAGACTCCGCAAGAGTGGTGCGTGAGACACTGTGTCACGTCGACGTTGCGGCGAGGACAGTCCTACGATGGCACGCGTTCCATTTCCAACACGGAGACTGACCCATGGGTGTCATCGACGCACCGCAGTGGCTTCTTCCGGCCTTCACCCGCTCGGTGAAGGCGCTCGGCGCCACGCAGCCCCCAGAGGCGATCCGCTCCGCCGGCGAGCTCCTCATTGAGCGCTGGTCCACGCCGGACCGCCGCTTCCACAACCTTCGCCACCTCATCGACATGCTCGCGCGCGTCGACGAGCTGGCCGAGGAGTCGCACAACCCGGACATCATGCGGGTCGCCTGCTGGTACCACGGGTGCGTCTTCTCCGCCGACGCCGAGGAGGTCAGCCGCCGCAACGGCGGCGAGGACGAAACCGCCTCGGCGGCCTTCGCCGAGGCGGACCTGCGCCACCTGGACGTCCCGGCGGAGACGGTCAAGCGGGTGTGCTGCCTCATCGTCAACCTCAAGCGGCACATGCTCGACGAGCATGACATCGACGCCCAGGCGCTCATCGACGCCGACCTGGGGACCCTGTCCGTGGACCCACAGACCTATGCGGAGTACGTGCGCCTGCTGCGCGAGGAGTACTCCCACATCCCTCTGGAGGATTACCTGCGCGGGCGACTGATGATCGTCTCCCGGCTCCTGGACCGTGATCATCTCTTCCACTCGCCCCTCGGCCAACGCTGGGAGCATGCGGCTCGGGAGAACCTGTCCGCGGAGAAGCGGCGCCTGAGCGAGAAGCTCACCAAGCTCGCAGCCGAGCGCGGCGCGCAGAACGGGCAAGGCGACCCGGGGACGGCCGCGGACCTCGCCTCCCCGGCGGCGAGCACCACCTCCTCAGATCCCGAAGTCCTGGCGCCCACCTCAGTTGAGACTGGTCAGACCGGTCGGCCCGGTCCGGCGAGCGAGAGGCTCGACGACGTCGCCTCGATCGCCCCCCGTACTCCGCCCCTGGGTCTGCAGGCGCTCACTCCGACGAGCACACCTGCCACTCTTCCGGCCCAGGACGGTAACACGCTGCGCATCGACACCAACCTGAGAGCCCTGGTCACCTCGGCGACGACCCCGGCAGGAGCCGCGGAGCCGGTGCGAGGGGGCTCCGGGGCGACAGCCGTGTCACCAACTCCGCCGGCGTCACCGACGTCGCCAGCGTCGACGCCGTCCGCGTTGAGCGCGCCATCACCGCGCACTCCTGCCCGGGGGATCCCGGTCGCCGCGTCGACCTCCACCCATCAGACGGGCGAGATCCCCGCGGACCGTGGCGAGGCCCGGAACGACAAGGACGGTGAGGAGGCGATGTCGCACACGACCTCGATGGAGTCCTGCATCGCCGACCTCGACCTGCTGATGTGCTCGCGCAACCGTCCCGGTGACGCCGCCGACCGCCGCGCCCGGGTCCAGGCGGAGCGGGACAAGCTCGCCGAGAAGCTGCGGGCCAAGACCCAGGAGGCCAAGGAGCTGCGCGAGGCCCGCACCGGCGAGATCACCCCCATCACCGAGGAGATCATCGACGACGGCGCCGGGGACCTCTAGCTCCAGGACGTCTCATCGGCGTCTCATCCGCCTGAGCCAGAGCGGCCGCGGCTCCTCCGGGGCCACAGGCCGCCACCTGCAGGTCGTGTCCACAGGGCTGATTCCTCGCTCGGCGCGCATCTTGGGTCCGCCCCTACCGTGAGAGGCGCACAGTGCACACAGCACCGCCTTCGGGCCGCCTCTCACGAAAGGACCCAGACATGCCCACCTACTCCGTCGACACCGTGGCGGTGGCCGACACCGCCGCCCGAACCCGAACCCGCATCGCCACGATCCAGACCGAGGTCGACGCCATGCGGGGCGATATCGGCTTGCTGCAGTCCTGCTGGACGGGGACGGCCTCAGACTCCATGGCCACCTGCGCATCCGACTGGCACCTCACCCAGCTCCAGGTGCAGTCCAACCTCGACCAGATCAGCCTGGCCCTGGACAACGCCGCCGTCTGCTATGACGACGCCGAGACCACGAACCAGGGCCGTTTCGCCACCCCGACGCCGGCGCCGGCCACCGGGCCCGCACCCGCCCCGGCACCGGCCACGAGTCCCGGGCCCGTGGCCGGCTGGTAGGCCCGTTCATGACGACGTCATGGGGATCGACCACCTGCACTCGCGCCACGCTCCTCACGCCGTACTCGTTGCGGCGGGCGGCGTCAGCGCGCGCAAAGCGGCGGGCCGCCCCTCACGTACGTGAGAGACGGCCCGCCGCTGGTCCCGGGGCCCGGCCGGCGTCGCGGCCGGGCTACCTGGGGATGACTGGCTCGTGACGAGTCACGGATCAGTACATGCCGCCCATGTCGCCGGCGCCGCCCTCGGACGGAGCGGCCGGGGGCTCGGGCTTGTCGGCCACGACGGCCTCGGTGGTCAGGAACAGACCAGCGATGGAACCGGCGTTCTGCAGGGCGGAGCGGGTCACCTTGACCGGGTCGGCGATGCCGGCGGCCAGCAGGTTGACGTACTCGCCGGTGGCGGCGTTGAGGCCCTCACCGGTGGGCAGGTTGCGCACGCGGTCCACGACGACGCCGCCCTCGAAACCGGCGTTGACCGCGATCTGCTTGAGCGGGGCCTCCACGGCGACCTTGACGATCGCGGCACCGGTGGCCTCGTCGCCCGTGAGCTCGAGGGAGTCGAGGACCTCGGCGGCCTGGAGCAGGGCGACGCCACCACCGGCGACGATGCCCTCCTCGACGGCGGCCTTGGCGTTGCGCACGGCGTCCTCGATGCGGTGCTTGCGCTCCTTGAGCTCGACCTCGGTGGCGGCACCGGACTTGAGGACGGCCACGCCGCCGGCCAGCTTGGCCAGGCGCTCGGAGAGCTTCTCGCGGTCGTAGTCGGAGTCGGAGTTCTCGATCTCCAGGCGGATCTGGGCGGTGCGGGCGTCGATGGCGTCCTTGTCGCCAGCACCCTCGACCAGGGTGGTCTCGTCCTTGGTGACGACGACCTTACGGACCTGGCCCAGGTCCTCCAGGCTGGCGTTCTCGAGCTTGAGGCCGACGGTCTCGGAGATGACCGTGCCGCCGGTGAGGATCGCCATGTCCTGGAGCATCGCCTTGCGGCGGTCACCGAAGCCGGGGGCCTTGACGGCCACGGACTTGAAGGTGCCGCGGATGCGGTTGACGACGAGGGTGGCCAGGGCCTCGGCCTCGACGTCCTCGGCGATGATGGCCAGCGGCTTGCCGGTCTGCATGACCTTCTCCAGCAGCGGGAGCAGGTCCTTGACGTTGGAGATCTTGGACTCGACCAGCAGGACGTAGGAGTCCTCCAGGACGGCCTCCTGGCGGTCGGGGTCGGTGACGAAGTAGGGGGAGATGAAGCCCTTGTCGAAGCGCATACCCTCGGTGACCTCGAGCTCGAGGCCGAAGGTGTTGGACTCCTCGACGGTGACAACGCCCTCGTGGCCGACCTTCTCCAGGGCCTCGGCGATGAAGGCACCGATCTGCTCGTCGGCGGCGGAGATGGAGGCGGTGGCCGCGATCTCCTCCTGGGTCTCGACATCCTTGGCGTCGGCGAGCAGGCGCTCGACGACGGCCGTAACGGCCTTCTCGATGCCGCGGCGCACGGCGATCGGGTTGGCGCCGGCGGCGACGTTGCGCAGGCCCTCGCGCACCAGGGCCTGGGCCAGGACGGTGGCGGTGGTGGTGCCGTCGCCCGCGACGTCGTCGGTCTTCTTGGCGACCTCCTTGACGAGCTCGGCGCCGATCTTCTCGTAGGGCTCCTCGAGCTCGATCTCCTTGGCGATGGTCACGCCGTCGTTGGTGATCGTGGGAGCGCCCCACTTCTTGTCGAGCACGACGTTGCGGCCCTTAGGGCCCAGGGTGACCTTGACGGTGTCGGCGAGGGTGTTGAGGCCGCGCTCCATGCCGCGGCGGGCCTCCTCGTCGAAGGCGATGATCTTGGACATTGAGTTTCCTCCACTGCGTGGTAGGTGGCGGCCGGTTGGTGCCCGCGACGGACGGATCGGTCCCCGGGCGTTCACGTCACGCCCGACGCCGGTCCTCACGTTCCAGCCTGTGTGGACTTAGTGCATTCGTAGATGCGTTGTCACTCGAGGACCCCGAGTGCTAGCCGCAATGCTGGCACTCTCGGCCCTTGAGTGCAAGGCGCTCAGATCTGATTCGTACCGAATCCTCCGTCGGCGAAGCGATGTACAAGGAGCCGGCCCGCGATACGCGGGCCGGCTCCGTACGGGCTGCCGTGGCGGTGAGCGGTGCGCCGCAGCGAGAGTCAGGACCCGGAGGCGGTTGGGAGGCGCCGGTGACCTGCGGTCCCTGGGTTACGCCTTGTAGTCATCGCGCAGGATGACGACGATCGGGTTGGACTGCGCGTTCTCGGCGCTCTCCACCACGTTGGTGATCCCCAGCTTCCTGCCGATCTCCTCGGCGGCGGGACGGTTCTCCGGGGAGCTGAAGTAGATCGTCGACTTGGCCGGTTCCTCTCCCTCGTAGACCCCGGGGGTAACGCTCACCGCGGTGAAGCCCCCGTTGGTGAGCTTGTCACTGGCGCCCTTGGCCAGACCGCTGGTCGTCGTCCCGTTGGACACGGTGACCCCGGTGTTGAAGTCGACGTTGCCGGAGGCGCTGGCGGACGCACTGGCGCTGGGCTTGGCCGAGGAGTCGGCCGACTTGCCGTCGGCGGGTTTGGAGGCCTCGCCGGACTTCGCGCCCGAGCCCTGGCTCTTCCCGGCCTGTCCGCTCTGGGCGGGCTGGGCCGACGAGGCCGCGTCCGACGAGCCGCCTCCCGAGCCGTTGAGGAACAGCGTCACAGCGCCCCAGGCGAGCGCCGGGACAATGATGATGATGGCCAGCAGTGGCACCCAGCTGCGCCACCGAGGCACCTGAGCGCGGTGCACGCCCACGGGAACCGGACCTTCATCCTCGCCGACGTCGAACTCGTCCTCGGGGTAGTCATAGTTGCTCACACTCTCAAGATACCGGTCCGAGCGCAGTTCGTGGGTATTGATCACTACGTCCCGCTCACAGAACCGGCGCATCGGGCCGGCAAGATCCTGCAAAGGCCGACGGCGGGCCGTTAGGCTCGCAGCGTGACAACCGCCAAGCCCCTCACCGAGCTCATCGACCCCTCCTGGGCACGCGCCCTGGCCCCCGTGGAGCCCATGATCCATGAGATCGGGGAGCGCCTGCGCGAGGAGGTGGCCTCCGGCGCCGGGTACCTCCCGGCGGGAACGGACGTGCTGCGCGCCTTCACCTACCCGATGGACGATGTGCGCGTCCTGATCGTCGGTCAGGACCCCTACCCCACGCCGGGTCACCCCATGGGCCTGAGTTTCTCCGTGGCTCCCGGCGTGCGGCCTCCGCGCAGCCTGGAGAACATCTTCCGAGAGCTGGTCAGCGACCTGGGCGTGCCCCAGCCGACGTCGGGCGACCTGACGCCGTGGTCCCAGCAGGGAGTCATGCTGCTCAACCGGGTTCTCACTGTTCGGCCCGGGGCGCCGGCCTCGCACAAGGGCTGGGGGTGGGAGAAGGTGACGCAGCGCGCGATCGAGGCCCTGGTTCAGCGCGGCGGCCCGCTCGTGGCGATCCTGTGGGGGCGCCCGGCGCAGTCACTGACCCCGATGCTGGGGCAGACGCCGATCATCGCCTCGCCTCACCCGTCCCCGCTGTCCGCCTCGCGCGGGTTCTTCGGCTCACGCCCCTTCAGCCGCGCCAACACGATCCTCACCGAGATGGGGGCGACCCCCGTCGACTGGCGCCTGCCCTGAGGCGGCGCCCGGGTCAGCCCGGCCGCTTCAGCCCCTTTACCGCCGCCGAGCCCCACCACCGCCCTCCCCCAGTAGCACCCCACCCTCGTGCAGTACGCGGTCCACCTGGCCGATCTCACGGCGATCCCTGAATCAGCAGCCTCCATCAGGCGGCCCGCAGCCCCTTTTCCTGTTTCCCGGAACATACGCCCAACGGCCGACGACGATCGCCCTCACCTCACGGAACAAGCCTCAGCCTGCTCCTCGGGGAAGCCGCCGCCCCAGCAACGAGGCCTCACGCAGGCCCTCCTCCAGCCGCATCCCCGTCCATGCCAGCCCTTGCCGGGGCCGTAGGCGTGCGACCTGATCCGGCGGGAACCTGGTGAGGATCGTCCTGCTGAGCCCGTCGGGCCGCATCAGATCACCGTAGGACACGCGCAGCACCGTCCACCCCTGCGCCTCGATCGAGTCCTGGCGCCGCTTCTCCTTCCACAGGTCCTCGGAGCCCTGGTACTTCTTCCTGCCGTCGGCCTCCAGGACGAGTCTCCGCCTAGGCCAGCACAGATCCACCCACCAGCGTCCCTCGGGAGCGTCGATGGGGTACTGCACCTGCGGGATCGGCAGCCCCAGGACGAGGACCAGCCACCGCACCGCACTCTCAAGCGCGGACTCGGCGAACGGCGTCGCCAGGCCAAGCACTGCCCGAGCCTGAGCCACCCCGCGGCGCCTCGGTTCACGCTCGAGCATGTGTGCCCATTCCTGTCTTACTCGCGCAATCGCCGGAGCGCACAGCTCGGGCCTCTCCCGGTTCGGCTGGCAGCAGCGGCGCAGCACGGAGTCGGCGATGGACAGCGCATTGTGCGCGGGCTCGTCGAAGGCGCAGTCGTAGGCCGTGCGCACCGCCGTCGTCGTCACCGTCTGTCCTACGGACGCGACCTCTTCCGGTTTCAACACGAGGCGTCGTCGCCACAGGGTGATGTCCCGGCAAGGAGAGGACTCCGAGGAGCCCTCTGGGACCGGAACGGGCGTGCCACGGGCCGGAATCCAGATGCGGGGCAGAACGGTGTGGACCTGCACCGGAGTACTGGACACCGCGAGGTAGACGTCAGGCTCCGGGGAGAACATGTCGAGATCAAGCGCCAGGGCCGCTGAGGTGTGAGACAGATAGGCCGTGGAGAACTGGCTGCGCTGGGCAACCACGGCCCGCGCCAACGACAGGGTGTAACGGTGCTGCCAGCGCTCAGCATGAGGATCCGGCAACCAGTAGTGACCACGCGCCAGGCGGATCCAGGCAAGAGAAGGAAGACAGCATCCACGGGAGCGGCGCGATGTATGAAGCAGGCGTGGGCGCAGATCTGGGGCAGAGCCGGGGGACGATGATCGTGGTGTCATACCTCAAGGCTGCGCACTGCGACGTCGTCGGGCACCCGCTGCGATGAGCCCTGTGGATTGAGCGCGCGTTTCCGCACCTGTGGTCCCGCACCGGGCCCGAAACTCCGCACTCCACGAGGGTCGGGGCGTACTGGCCAGAAGTTGTCCACACGTGCTGTCTCATGGCTTCTGAGGACTTCGGGTGTCATGACATCCGAGACGCGGGCGGAGCGGGTTGCCCGGGCGTGAGAGTCGCCAGACGTCTTGTCGGAAAAGGGGCTCCCTTGATCGGTCGCTGAAGGGGCGCGCATAGTCGCCCTGGTGTCACCCAGCGCGTACTGCACGAGGGTGGGGTGCCACTGGCCGAAAGTCGGGTGTACTCCACGAAGGTCCGGGGCTCGTGCAGTACGGACAACCCCTGGCCAGTACACCCCCACCCTCGTGCAGTGCACGCCCCTTCAGCCCGACACCGGGGCAGTCGGCGACATCGAACCGCATCCGACCGCCAGCGCAGCGGCCCGGCCGACGGCGGCCGGGGCCCCGTCCACGGGATCACGCCCGCAGACATCTGGTAGACACGGCCCATGCCCGAACACCAGCCAGACCAGTCAGAACCCTCCGCCCAGCCCGCTCACACCGAACCCGTCGACGCCGCGCCCACCTCCTCCCGCTCCCGGGCGCGCCACGCCGCCGGCCCGGCCACGATCGACCTGGACCAGATCGCCCAGTACCTGCCTCGCACCGGCATCGGCACCGACGTGCACGCCTTCGCCACCACCGACTCCGGTGCCCCCATGCATCTGGCCTGTCTGGAGTGGCCGGGCGAGGTGGGCCTGGCCGGGCACTCCGACGGCGACGTCGTCGCCCACGCCTGCTGCGACGCCCTGTTCTCGGCCGCAGGGCTGGGCGACATGGGCTCGAACTTCGGCACCGCCGAGCCGCAGTGGAAGGGCGCCTCGGGGGCCACGCTCCTGGGTGAGGCCGCCCGCCGCGTGCGTGAGGCCGGCTTCGAGATCGGCAACATCGCCGTCCAGCTCGTGGGCGAGCGCCCGCGCGTGGCCGCCCGCTCCGCCGAGGCCTCCCGAGCCCTGTCCGAGGCCGCCTCAGCCCGAGTCTCCTTCACCGCCACCACCACCGACCACCTGGGCTTCCTGGGCCGCACCGAGGGCCTGCTCGCCATCGCCACCGCCCTGGTCTACCCGGTACCGGGGGCTGCCGGCCGCAGCTGAGCCACCGGAGACGCTCGCACTCGCCCCCTGCGGCTCGCTTTCTGCTGCGGGGGCTCAGGCACCCGGCCCTCAGGTCCGATCGCGAGGAGATGACGGCCCCACGCGCGCCGCACGAGCGTCCCGCCCTCTTACAACAGGACCTGGTGCGAGCCTCGGGGACAGCCACTGCCGCCTGGTGGACACCGGTGGCCGGCGGCCAGGTAGCCTGTGCCCGTGAGCACCACACCCACTGAGCCCACTCAGTCCGACGCGTCTGCCGAGCCCGCCGCACCCCCGCAGTCCCCAGCGGCAGCCACCGTGCCCTCAGCGTCCCTCACACCCGCGGGCGCACCTGCCGAGTTGGCCCTCAGCCTGTACGACTCCGCCGCCCGCGCAGTCGTGCCGCTAGCCCCCACGGCCACCCCCGGCCTGGTGACGATCTACCTGTGTGGTGCCACCGTCCAGGGCTCGCCCCACATCGGCCACATGCGCAGCGGCATCGCCTTCGACGTCCTGCGTCGCTGGCTGGAGCGCAGTGGCCAGGAGGTCCGTCTCATCCGCAACGTCACGGACATCGACGACAAGATCCTCACCAAGTCGGCCGCCGCCCAGCCGCCGGAGCCGTGGTGGGCCTGGGCCCAGCGCTTCGAGCGGGAGTTCGACGCCGCCTATCGCGCCCTGGGCGTGGTGGCGCCCACCTACGAGCCGCGCGCCACCGGCCACATCCCCGAGATGATCGACCTGGTCCAGCGCCTCCTGGATGCCGGCCACGCCTACATCGGCGAGTCCGGCAACGTCTACTACGACGTGCGATCCCTGCCCGGCTACGGCTCGCTCACCAACCAGCGCCTGGAGGACCTGGCCACCACCGAGGACGAGTCCCAGCTGGACGACGACGTCGAGGCCGACAAGCGCGACCCGCGCGACTTCGCCCTGTGGAAGGCCGCCAAGCCCACCGAGCCGGCCGACGCCGCCTGGGACGCCCCCTGGGGCCGGGGCCGGCCCGGCTGGCACCTGGAGTGCTCGGCCATGTCGCGCCGCTACCTGGGCGAGACCTTCGACATCCACGGCGGCGGCATCGACCTGCGCTTCCCGCACCACGAGAACGAGCAGGCCCAGTCCCACGGCGCCGGCTGGGGCTTCGCGCGCCACTGGGTCCACAACGCCTGGGTGACCATCAAGGGCGAGAAGATGAGCAAGTCGCTGGGCAACTCCCTGGTGGTGGCCGAGCTGCTCAAGCGCTACGACGCCGCCGTGCTGCGCCTGGCCCTGGGTACCGTCCACCACCGCTCCACCGTGGAGTTCTCCGAGGAGACCCTGGCCGATGCCGAGGCCCTGTGGGAGCGCCTGTCCGGCGCGATCCTGCGGGCCTACGAGCTCACCGGCTCCCAGCCCGACGACGCGGCCGCCGGTTCTCACGAGGCCACCCCTCACCCCGTCGACGCCCCCGCCGAGCAGGTGCGCGCCCGGGCCCTGCCGACTGAGTTCACCGCCGCCATGGATGAGGATCTCAACCTGGCCGGCGCCATGGCGGTCGTCCATGCCACCCTCAAGGCCCTCAACGTGACCCTCGCCAAGGCCGAGGCCGGGCCGAGCGCCGACCAGCGCGAGGCGGTGATCGGTCTGGCCCTGGACCTGCGCTCCCAGCTCGACGTCCTGGGCCTGGACCCACTGGCCGAGCCCTGGCGCACCGGTGTCCTCGACGGCCTCGGCTCCTCCCAGGGCGGCGCCGCCATGGAGACCCTCGACCGGCTCATCCAGCACGACCTCGACGAGCGGGCCCAGGCCCGCGCCGCCAAGGACTGGCCGCGTGCCGACGCCCTGCGTGACAAGCTGACCCAGGCGGGCGTCGTCGTCGAGGACTCGCCCTCAGGCGCCCGCTGGCACCTGGCCTGAGCGATCCGCCGCGCCGCCGCTGCCCGCCGCCTCGCGGCGCGCTTCTCTTCTGAACACACTCGTCACCACCACGAACAGGAGGCCCCGGATGCCCGGAAACGAGCAGTACCCTGGCGCCAAGCGCCGCCCCGGCGCGAAGAAGGGGCCCACGAAGGGCTCCGGCGGCCAGCGCCGCAAGGGCCTGGAGGGCAAGGGCCCCACCCCGCGCGCCGAGAACCGCGTCGGCCACCCCAAGGCTCGGGCGAAGGCCCGCGCCGAGGCTCGCGCCGCCCAGCCCACGCGGGCCAAGCAGCTCGAGAAGCTCAAGCGCCGCTTCGACGTGCCCGAGGACCACGAGATCCTGTGCGGGCGCAACGCGGTGGCCGAGGCCGCCCACGCCTCGGTGCCCATCACGAGGGTCTTCATGGCGGTCTCCGCCCAGTTCGACGAGCGCCTGGGCGCCGTCGTGCGCCGGGCCGCCCTGCTGGGCGCGCCGGTGCTGGAGACCACCAAGCTGGACCTGGACGCCCTGACCGACTCCGCCGCCCACCAGGGCGTGGCCATCGAGGTGCCCGCCTACGAGTACACCACCGCCCGCGACCTGCTGGAGCGCGCCCGCTCACTGGGCCGCACGCCGCTGCTCGTGGCCCTGGACCAGGTGACCGACCCTCACAACCTCGGCGCGGTCCTGCGCAGCGCCGGGGCCTTCGGGGCCGACGGCGTCATCATCCCCGAGCGGCGCTCGGTGGGCGTCAACGCCACCGTCTGGAAGGTCTCGGCCGGTGCCGCCGCCCGGGTGCGCGTGGCTCGCGAGACGAACCTCGTGCGCACCCTGGAGCAGCTGAAGAAGGAGGGCTGCTTCGTCGCCGGCCTGGACGGTTCGGGCAGCACCGCCATCGAGGACCTCACCCTGGCCGACTCCCCTCTGGTACTCGTCACCGGTGCGGAGGGCTCTGGCCTGTCCCGCCTGGTGCGCGAGACCTGCGACGTGCTGGCCTCGGTGCCGATCAGCCGCAGCGTGGAGTCCCTCAACGCCGCCGTGGCCACGGGCATCAGTCTCTACGAGGTCGACCGCCTGCGGCGCAGGGCCGCCGGCGGTGACAGCTGACCCGGCCTGCCTATCAGGCCCGGTCCTGAGCCGGCCGCTCCGGCTGCCCCGGTCGAAAGCGTCCGGTTTACACTTCCCCATGACGGCCCCGTTGCTGACACAATGGGCCGCATCCGATCCACAGGAGGTCCCCATGGCCCAGGACGCTTCACAGCGCTGGAACCGCACCGATGGCGTGCTCATCGCGCCGGGCACGACGCCGGAGGCGGTCGCCGACGCCTTTGCCTCGCGCGGGGTGGTCGTGCGCCTGGAGTGGTTCCCGGCCACCACCCACCTGCTCAGCCTCACCCTCATGACCGACGTCGAGGGCCGGGTCGCGGTGACGCCGCCCTCGCGCGGGGGCGTCGTGCCCGGCCCGCGCGTCAGTGAGCTCGTGGAGTCCCTGGCCCGGGAGTTCACCGCCGACGTCGCCGTGGGCCCGGCCACCTTCAACGCCCTGCCCGACGACGTCGAGCTGCCCTCGATCTCCAGCCACGGATCGGCCAGCGCCCGTACCGTGGTGGTCTCTCCGATGAGCGCCTACATGGTTCCCCTGCAGGCCACGCTGCTGGAGCGGCCGCTGGCGGTGGCCTCGGCGCCGAGCCTGGACCGCCGCATCGTCATGTACTCCGGAGAGGGCACGGACCTGGGCACCTTCGGTTGGGACGAGGAGTCCCTGCCGGCCCTGGTGCTGACCTCCGACGCCGAGGACATGTCGATTCGCGCCATCCCCACCGGGGACCCGGAGGACGACGCCGTCTTCTCCTGGGGCATGACGTCGCGCTACGTGTGGGGCGGGGTCAACGAGCCCGGCCCGGCTCTGAGGTCCTTGGTCGACGAGCTCCTGGCGGACCTGACCGACGCCTCGGGGATCGTCGACGCCGTCCCGGGCGCCGACCTGGAGGCGGCGACCGCCGCCATCGTCCAGCCCGGCATCGACGGTTTCGCCGCCATGCTGGAGGCCCTGGGCCTGCCCGACTGGGTGCTGGCGGTCCTTACCGGTCGCCTGGCCCCGGTCGAGGTCCCCGGCGTCGTCGTGCACGAGCCGCGCGGGCTGTCCAACGCCGTGGGCCGCAGTGTGGGCCTGCTGCTGGCCGACCCCTCCACCCCGGGTTCGGCCTTCTGGCAGGGCTACGTGCGCACTGTGACTGACAAGCCGTGGGCGGTGCGGGGCGCCGCGCTCATGGAGGCCGGCCTGGGCGGCGCGCTGCTGGGGGCCGCTGTGCGCCGTCGTCGCTCGACCGGGAGCCTTCCGGGCGGGGTGGCGGCCGTGGGCGCCTTCCTGCTGGTGGACGCCATCACCGAGGTCTCGTTGGCCTCCTGGACGCGTCACCGTGAGCTGCGCCGTCGGGCTGATGAGGAGATGGCCCTGGTCGCCGAGGAGCTCGGCGCCTGAGAGCGCTGTAGCACAGGGGCCGGTTAGCTGAGCCCCTTGAGGTAGGCCCTCAGCACGTCCCGTGCGTCCACGGGGGCCGCCTTGGCCGCCTGATACATGAGGAGGGCGTCCACCAGGCCCACCAGGTCGGAGGCGCGGGCGCTCGCGCCGGCGATGCCCGCAGCCGTGAGGATTCGTTCAGCCAGACGCGTCAAGGGCGGCCTGACCGGTGCTTCCGCCGTCAGCAGCTTCCGGAGCTCGATGTCGTCACGCAGCTCGAACAGGAGCGCGCCGCGCGCCGCCTGGGCATCGGCGCGTCGCGCCATATGCGTCAGAATGCCGACGACGATGTCAGCCGCCTCCTGCCGGCTGACAGATGAGGGAATCTCGATGTCGTCGATGTCGGCCTGCGAGCCCTCGGAGAGACGGTTGACCACGAGTGCGAGCAGATCGCGGCGAGTGCGGGCGTAGTAGGAGGTCGACCCACGCGCCAGCCCCGCCTCGGTATCAACCTGCAAATGGGTCAGGGCGTGCACCCCGTCACGGGCGATGAGCCTGACCCCGGCGTCACCGATCTGCTCCTTGCGGCCCATGCTGCCTGCTCCTTGCGTTCCAGCCGTCAATATCTCTACGATCATAGAGCACTCTACGATCGTAGAGATTCGCGAGGACGGCAACTCGGAGGAGGTCATGCAGTGAAGGTGGCAGTTGTTGGGGGCGGCGCCTCCGGTGAGGCGATGAAGCGGGCGCTACAGGCGGCCGGGGCACAGGCGACCCTGCACTCGCGACGCACCGGTTTCGATGTTCTGAGAGACGATGCGGCCGCCGAGCTGTCCGGAGCGGACGCCATCGTGGAGGCGACCGGCAGGTTCACCACCAGCAGGAGGGTCGCCACCGAGTTCTTCACACGTTCGACCCGCGCCGTTTCTGCGGCGGCGAATACTCTGGGTGCCAAGCACGTCCTGCTCTCGATCGTCGGCTGCGACCTTCCCCAGGTGCAGGGATACGGCTACTTCGCGGGCAAGAGTGCGCAGGAGCGGATTGCCCGCGAGTCAAGTAGCCGCCTGTCGCTGGTTCGATCGACCCAGTGGTTCGAGTTCGCCGAGCAGAACATGAAACGTATGCGCTATGGCCCCATCTCGCTGGTTCCCTCGATGAGGATGCGGCCGGTCAGTCTCGACGCCGTTGCCGAGGCGGTCGCACAGGTCGCCTTAAGCGAGTTCGATGACCAGACCTGCCAGATCGCAGGCCCGCATGTCATGACGCTGTGGGAGATGACCGCTCAGTTGCCGAACCTCATTGCGAGGCCGGTCCCCCTGGTGGTTCCCACCGACTGGGGACTCGCCTTCCGTCGTGGCGCACTGGTTCCCGGCGACGATGTCCCTTCAACGGGCCCCACCTACGAGCAGTGGCTGCAGGAGCGGCATCCCCTGTGATCGACGGAATCGACGGCGGGGGCGTGCGCATCTGACAGGCAGCAGCGTGCTGATCGAGCGCCACCGGCGCCGACAACGCCCGCGCAACGCACAGTCTGCGGCGCGCCCTACTCTCCCTTGAACTTCATGCCGGCGGTGAATCCGTAGGGGTTGACCTCATAGTCGGCCAGTGTCTGCTCATCGAGGGCGGCGAATTCGGCGTCGTCCTCGGGCAGCTGCTCCTCGACGTCGTCGAAGACGATCGCCTCCATCTCCTGGGTGTCCCCCATCCCGAGGTAGGCCCGCTCGTCGCGGTGCTGGGGCAGGACCGTGGCCACGTAGTCATCCACCGCCTCACGGGTGGTGACGTAGCGGTTCTGCGCCTCAGACATGTACCAGCGGTGCTCGAGGATCTCGTGGAAGATCTCGGCAGGCTCGAGCTTGCGACGCATCTCGATGGGAACGGAGTGGATGGTGGGCTCGAAGACCTCCGCCAGCCAGGCGTGGGCCACGAGCTCGATGGGGTCGTCGCTGCGCCCGGACATGGCCCGGTAGGCCTCCAGGTCGTTGAGCATGCGCTGGCCCTGGCGCTCCTGGACGTCCAGCCCGGTCAGCCGCATCACCTGCCGGTGGTAGTGGCCGGCGTCGACCACCTTGGGCTGGATGGTGATGTGCTCCCCTTGAGAGTCGGTGTTCATGGTGAGCTCGGCGACGTCGTAGCCCATCTCGTTGAGCTTCTGGACGCGGCGGCGCAGGCGCCAGCGCTCGTCCATGGAGAAGGACTCCTCAGCGGTGAGGACGTCCCACAGCTCGGTGTAGCGGCTGACGATCCGGTCCCCGACCTCAATGGTGTCGACGCTCGGCTCCAGCAGGGCGCCGGCCTGCAGGTCCATGAGCTCACCGATGATGTTGGTGCGGGCCACGTCGATGTCGTAGAGACGCTTGCCCTCGGTGAGCCCCTCGGGGTGGAGCTCACCGGTCTCGGCATCCACGAGGTAGGCGGCGAAGGCACCGGCGTCCCGGCGGAAGAGCGTGTTGGACAGCGACACGTCCCCCCAGTAGAAGCCCAGCAGGTGCAGGCGCACCAGCAGCACGGCGAGCGCGTCGATGAGCCGGGTGGCGGTCTCGGGCCGCATGTACTGGCTGAACAGCGCCCGGTAGGGCAGGGAGTAGGACAGGTGCTCGGTGATGAGTACCGAGTTGAGCTCTTCCCCCTCCAGGCTGCGCCGACCGGTGATGACCGCCGTCGGATGCACACAGGGCGCCCCCAGGCGGACCAGGTCACGCAGGAGCTCGTACTCGTGGTGCGCTACGGTCTCGCCAATCTCCTTGACCGCGATGACACGCTCGGAGAGGTTGACGAAGCGCACGATGTGGCGGGACAGACCACGGGGCAGCGCGGCGAGGACGTCGGTGGGCCAGTCCTCCAGCGCCGTCTCCCAAGGGAGGTCAAGCAGCGCCGGGTCAATCGTCGCTGCCGTGATCTTCATGGACTGGGGCATAACTTTATTCTTTCAGGCCAAGGCCCTCTTCGCCTTTCGAGGCGTGAGCAGCAGCCCACACCCTCCCGGCGTCGAGAGCGATCCAGGTATCACCGTGCGGCGGCCGTATCCGATCCGGCGCCCGACGGCACCGGTACCACGTCCTGGTCCGCCCGGCCCGGCCGTCCTGGCTCCACCTCGGCGAACGCGACGACGGCGCCGCCCCGCGGAGGGGAACGGCGCCGTCGTCGTCAGCATCCTCAGGCAGGCAGGCGCTTGCCGGTGGAGGCGGAGAAGATGTGCTCCTGACCGGGGCGGATCCGCACGTAGACGGTCTCACCCGGCTCGGGGGCGGTACGCGGAGGAACACGCACGATGATCTGGCTGGAGTCCTCACCGGAGCCGAGCTTGGCCTCGGAGTCCTCGGCACCCACGAGCTCGCCGTAGATGTAGGCGTCGGAGCCCAGCTCCTCGACGAAGGACAGGCGCACCGGGATGGAGTGCTCGTCCTGGGCGGAGACGACGTCGAGCGACTCGGGCCGGAACCCGATGGTCACCTTGCCGCCGTCCTCGGGGGTGATGGCGTCCAGGGTCGCCTTGGACAGCTGGATCTTGGCGGCACCGACGGTGGCGACGTCGCCCTTGACCGTGAACTGCCCCAGGTTCATGGCCGGCGAGCCGATGAAGCCGGCGACGAACTCGTTGGCGGGGTGGTCGTACATCTCGCGCGGGGTCCCGACCTGCTGGAGCACGCCGTCCTTGAGGACCGCAATGCGGTCACCCATGGTGAGGGCCTCGGTCTGGTCGTGGGTGACGTAGACCGTGGTGACGCCCAGCGAACGCTGGAGCGAGGCGATCTGGGTGCGGGTCTGGACACGGAGCTTGGCGTCCAGGTTGGACAGCGGCTCGTCCATGAGGAAGACCTTGGGCTTGCGCACGATGGCGCGCCCCATGGCTACACGCTGACGCTGACCACCGGAGAGCGCCTTGGGCTTGCGGTCCAGGTACTCGGTCAGGCCCAGGATCTTGGCGGCCTCACGCACGCGCTTGTCGATCTCGGCCTTGGGGGTGCCCGCGATCTTCAGGGCGAAGCCCATGTTGTCGTGGACGGTCATGTGCGGGTAGAGCGCGTAGTTCTGGAAGACCATGGCGATGTCACGGTCCTTGGGCTGAACGTCGGTGACGTCGCGATCACCAATAAGAATGCGACCGGCGTTGACATCCTCCAGGCCCGCGAGCATGCGCAGGGAGGTGGACTTACCGCAGCCGGAGGGGCCAACGAGCACGAGGAACTCGCCATCGGCGATCTCGAGGTTGAGAGCGTCAACACTGGGGCGGTCATTGCCCGGGTAAATGCGCGTGGCGTTCTCGAAAGTAACAGTTGCCATGGGTGGTGCTTCCCTTCACCGGCAGGTACGTGCCGGACGATCCGTCGTGAAAGGTGCCGATGCGTGTCCGCATTGACACGTACCGCGGTCAGCCGTTTGACCGTGGACGAGCTCATCTTGACACACGTTCCCCACTTTGACCAGCGATTCACAGAGAATTGTCAGGATGATCTTCCTCAGCAATGACGGCGAAAGACCGCTGTCGGGTCGGTGAGGCCTCAACCAGGGATCGTCGGACGCAGACGAGACCCCGATGAGGTCTGGGCAGAACTCATCGGAGCCTCGGCCGCCACCAAGGGGCGGATAGACCTCCCCACCCCCTCCGTCGGAAACGGACCGGACCACTGCCGGCAATGCGCCTCCAGCACTGGCTTTTCTCCCGCGACATGGCCCACAGTCGGGCGAAGAGCCCCACAGGGACGCGGCGCCCGCGAGCCGATATAGCCCGGTACTGTGGAGGCCATGACGCAGAACTTCGACGCGCACTCGGGCGAACCGGTCACCCTGAGCAAGTTGCGCGCTGGCACGCTGGTGGGAGGCTACCGGCTTCTGCGTCGCCTGGGCGCCGGAGGAATGGGTGTGGTCTGGGAGGCCACCGACGAGGGCGGCCGCCATGTGGCCATGAAGATCCTCCACCCCCAGATCGCCGCGGATCCCACGGCCCGGCGCCGCCTGGACCGCGAGGCCAGCGTCCTGGCCCGAGTGAGGGACACGCGCGTGGCCCGCATCCTGGACATCGAGACCGGGGACGGGTCGATGGGGGTCACCTTCGTCATCACCGAGCTCGTCGAGGGCCCCACCCTCCAGCACGAGGTGGAGCACGAGGGCGTCTATGACCTGACCACCGACGCCCGCGACCTGGCCGACCTGGCTCACGGGCTGGTCGACTCGCTGCGCGCGGTCCACGCCGCCGGCGTCATCCACCGCGATCTCAAGCCCTCCAACGTCATGCTCGGTGCACAGGGCCCGGTTCTCATCGACTTCGGCATCGCCCAGGTGGCCGACGACGTCCGCCTCACCCAGACCGGTCAGGTCACGGGGACACCGGGATTCATCCCCCCGGAGATGCTCGACGGCGGGGAGCCGACCGCCGACGTCGACTGGTACGCCTGCGCGGGCGTTCTCCTGTTCACCGTGACCGGGCTGGCGCCCTTCGGTTCGGGCGCATGGCAGGTGGTCTTCCGCCGCGTCTACGCGGGCACCCCGGAACTGGGCACCCTGGAGCAGGAGAGTCCGGCGCTGGCGAGGGCATTCACGGCGGCGCTCGCCCCGGAGGCGGAGGACCGGCTGGGCCCGGACGGCCTGCTGGAGGTCCTCGACGAGATCGCCGAGGGCGGCACCGGCCAGGAGGCCGTCGACCGGCTCCTGGGGCCAGAGGAGGAGGACGACTCTGAGGAGTCGGAGACGAGCACCAACACCTACGTCCCTGGCTACGGCGTCGCTCCGACGGGCTACGGCGTTCAGCAGAGTGCCGGCAGCTCGGCCTCGGCGTCTCCGGCCGCGTATGGCAGCCCCGTCTCTGCGGGCTCGGCCGCTGAGGGCGGGTACGGCTACGGCGCGCCGTCGGCATCCTCGGCGTCATCCGTCCAGCCCCCGCCCGCCATCCCTCCCCGGTCGTGGTACCAGAACGGCTCAGTGACGCCGGCAGGACCGGCACAGTCCATGCAGTACGGCGTTGGAGGACCCGCTCCTGTCACGCCATCGGGGCCCTACCCGCGGCCCGCGCCGTCCGGGCAGGTGCCCATGTTCCCCTACTCGGGGTACAACCCGACGGCGCCCCAGCCCGGTTACCCCCAGGCCGTTGCCCGCCCGGCGGCCATGCCGGCGACCGGCGGGATGACGGGGCCGACGATGGCCGGTGCCCAGCCTGCGCAGATCCACCGCTTCGCCCCGCCCACCCGCACGGGCGGCTTGCCCGAGTGGGCGCAGGAGCCGCAGCGCCACCCACGAGTGATGCTGGCCCTCTGGTTCGCAATGTCCGCCTTGGGGATCGTGAGGCCGGGATGGATGGTGATCTTTGCAGCGATTCTGGCGGTGATCGCCGGCACCGTCGGACGAGCCCAGGACGCCCGGCGCTGGAACCGACTCCAGCGCGGCTCCACCTCTCCGGCAGACAACTCTCGCATGTGGGCGGCGACCCCATGGTATTTGCTGCGCTCGATGCTGTCCGTTGGCTTCGCATTCCTTCTGAGTCTAGGAGTCGTGGCCGTCATCACCGTGACTTCCTACTCATCTGGAATTATTGAGAACGACTCTTCGATTCTCGGTTCTTTTCCGCCTCTTACTCGTTTCATCCTCCTTTTCCTGGTGGAGGTTGCCATCTACCTCCTCATTCTGTGGCTGGTTCCCTGGGGTGCAGCAACTCGGCGAGGTGGCGCACATATCGTGAACATGCTCGCCCCCGGCGATCGCAGTAGAAGACGCATGATGTTGGTATTACTTACCGTTGGCGTCATTGTGCTTATTTTGACCCTTGCAGGGGCTATGCCGAATCCCAACATGTCCCCGTTCGCAGGCAGTTAAGAATCGCGTGGACAGGTGGAGACAGGGGATGACAAAACGATCATCTGGTCAGCAGAAGAAGGGGTCCACCTCCGGCGCCCCTGGCAGCACCGTGCAGTAACCACCCGAAGACGCCACAGCCTCAGGCTCCAACACACCACTCACGCCAGCGAGTCACTCACCAGACCTGCCCGGCCCACCCGAACCAGACGACTCCTCATCCTGCCCGGCCTCAGCCTTCTCAGCCCTCTGACGAGCGCTATAGCGCTGTATTCAAAATCAACTTCGTCAAGGCCTTCTTCAGTTAGCCAGTCACGCAGCAATCCTTGGATCTTCACAAAGACCTGACACGCAGTTTCGTCAACGCCTACCATATCTCGTCGACCTCCAAGACCTCTCGCTTCTTCTGGCGGGTTCTCAAAACCCTTATGGTCAGGGACTCCGTCTGAATCAATCCATGTCACTTCGAATCCGTCGGGGACTCTTTCGGCGCCTGTGAGCTTGGAGGGATCCACGGGATCGGGGCACTCAAGCTCCACCACAATGGTGCCGTAGCCCTCTGGACTGGCCGCCATCTTCTGCTCAAGTCTGAGGTGCGAGTTGGACTCCTTCCCAACACGAGTCTGGTTCACCTCCTTCAGCATAGCCACCATATTGATCTGCTCCGGCGGCCCACCGAACTGGTCACCCATGAGATGCCCAACCTCATACCTCTTATCGGTACCAGACACCAGCTCACTACCGTACTTATTGATCCTTTTACCCTGGACAGGATGTAACCAGGCCTCGACCGGGCCACACGGCCTGATTCCGCCCGACTCCGCCTGGTTCCGCCTGAGCACCAGTCCCAGGCGCACACTTTTGGGAAGACGTCACAGGAACGTCAACAGCGCACCACAACGCCACCCACCTGCCCGACTGCCAACGACCGATGCGTCACAATCCGCCAGCGGCAGACGTCAGGCATGGTTTCGTACAGCATCGTCGGGCAGAATGACACCGCTACAGCCATGACTCGTTGACAGTTCGTCTTCTTCGCCGTCCGCTCGCCAACGCACCACAAGGAGCACCGAGTGTCCAGTAAACAGCCCCGCCAGTCCAAGGCCCAGCGCCGCGAGGCCGCACGCCTCAAGGCCAAGGAACTGAGGGAGGCCGAGGAGCGCCGTGCACACCGCAACGCGATCGCGCGCCGCAGCTTCATCGGGGCCACGGGGGTGGCCCTGGCCGGCGGCCTGGGCTACCTCGGTTACCTGGCTGTCAACCAGGGGAAGAAGGAGTTCCCCGCAGCGGGCAAGGGCCTGGCCACCGAGAAGGCGAACCAGAGCGGTGTTCCCAAGCAGGTCCTGGCGGACGCTTCCTGGACCTACGGCGACGGCAGCCAGCTGGACACCGTCGCTGCCTCCGCCCCCATCCTTGACATCTACTTCGACTACTCCTGCTCGCACTGCGCCCAGTTCGAGGGCATCCACACCGAGGAGATCAACCAGCTGCTGAGCGACAAGAAGATCACCCTGGCCCTCCACCCCTGCAAGATCCTCAAGCAGGACTGGACGAGCACGGTCATGAACGCCATGGGCGTGGTACTCGATGAGGCCCCGGCGCAGTCCCTGAGCTTCCACGGCTCCGCCTTCGAGATCCTCTCCCAGGTGCTGGAAACCAAGAACCAGAGCCTCTTGACCGTGGACAGCCTGGTCGCCGCCGCCACCAAGGTGGGTGTCCCCACCGAGGTGTCCGCCAAGTTCAAGGCCGCCGTCGACTCGAACAAGTACAAGAAGTGGGTCGAGCTCGGAGACAAGGCCTTCGCCGATAGGGACCTGAAGGGCACCCCGTCCGTCTTCTTCAAGGGAGAGCAGATCGACCTGAGCACGCTGCAGTCGCCGACCTCCCTGACCGAGCTGGTCACCGGGAGCACGCCGACGTCGCAGCCCTCCGAGCAGTCCACCCAGCAGCCGGCCGAGCAACCCGCTCAGAAGTCCACCGACCAGCCCGCTGAGCAGCAGCAGGGCTGAGCCGGACGCCTATCCCTCCCTGATCCAGCGCTGGTCCCGCGCGGCTCTCGGAGGCATCGGAGCAGACGCATCCTCCTCCCTGGTTTTCCGCCCCGGGGCGGTCTGTGCCAGACTGTTCTCCGCACCCGCGGCCGCCTTGCCGGCCGTACGCCGCTTTAGCTCAGTTGGTAGAGCAGCTGTCTTGTAAACAGCAGGTCGTCGGTTCGAGTCCGACAAGCGGCTCCACTCAGTGGCCGCAGCAGTCCGGGTCCTGGCGCTGCCGTCGCCTCGCTGACCGGCATCGAGCTCACCATCAGGAGGGGACATGTCGGGGACCGCACCGCAGGCGCCGTCGTGCATCCTCCACGAGGCCGGTACCTGCCGCTCCTGCCCCCACCTGGCCCTGCCGCTGCCGGACCAGCTGGCCGCCAAGCAGTCCCGAGTCGCCTCCCTGCTGGCCGCACGTGTCCCGACCGACCTGTGGGAGCCGCCGGCCGCGAGCGCCCCGGAGCGCTTCCGCAACAAGGCGAAGATGGCGGTGGCCGGAACCACGGCCCGCCCCACCCTGGGGATCCTCGACAGTGCCGGCCACGGCGTCGACCTGCGCACCTGCCCCCTGCACGTGCCGGCGATCGAGGCGGCCCTGCCAGTGCTGGCGGGCCTCATCACCGACCTGGGCCTGCGCCCCTACGACGTGCCCGCTCGCCGCGGCGAGCTCAAGCACGTCCTGGTGACCGCCTCGCCCGACGACGACCTCATGGTGCGGTTCGTCCTGCGCTCCCGGCGCCACCTGGACCAGCTGCGCGCTGCGCTGCCGGACCTGCGCCGGTCCCTGCCCCAGCTGGCGGTGGCCAGCGTCAACATCCAGGGCGTCCACCAGGCCGTCATCGAGGGGCCGGAGGAGATCGTCCTGACCGAGGAGAACCGGCTCCTCATGCGCCTGAGCCTGCCGGTCTTGAGGGCCGGCACGCCGGCCGTCCGGTGCGCCGACGGCGTCGAGCTGCCGCTCTACCTGCCGACCCGTTCCTTCTTCCAGACCAACACGGCCGTGGCCGAGGCGCTCTACGCCACCGCCCGCTCCTGGGCGGGGGAGTGCGAGCCGACTCGGGTGTGGGACCTGTTCTGCGGCGTCGGTGGGTTCGCCCTGGCCCTGGCCGCGCCGGGTCGCCGGGTGCTGGGGGTGGAGGTCTCGGCCTCGGCCATCGACGGAGCACGCGCGGCCTCCGCTCTCATGGGCCTGGACCCGGGGCTCGTGCGTTTCGAGGCCGGTGACGCCCGCGTCCTGGACCCGGGCGCCTCGGACGGTAGCACCGCCGGGGCCTTCGGGGCCGAGCGCCCGGATCTGCTCGTGGTCAACCCACCCCGGCGCGGGATCGGGGAGCAGTTGGCCGCTCGGATCGAAGCCTCCGGCGTGGGGCGGGTGCTCTACTCCTCCTGCAACCCCCGCACACTGGCCGCGGACCTGGCCCACCTGCCCTCGATGCGGGTGGTGCGCTCCCGCCTGTTCGACATGTTCCCCCACACCGACCACGCCGAGGTGCTCGTCGAGCTGGCCCGCGACTAGCCCGCGGGAACGCGGCCCGAGGCGGACTCCGGCGGCCGTCTACCCCAGCTCGTCCAGGGCGGCGCGCACGTCGGCCAGGCAGGTGTTGATGGCGTCTGCCTCGTAGGGGACCTCGAGGTCGCGCACGCGCACGGCCAGGTCGGCCAGGTCGCGGGCCTCGGCGAAGCCCTGACCGGCCAGGGTGCGGGCGGTGGCCACGGAATCGGCCTGGCCGGCCCCGGCGGCCGCGGCCACCTCGACCAGCTCCAGGATCGGCCCCTGGATGACGGCGAGGTCCTCGGCCACGAGGTCCAGCTCGCCGCCCACCAGCTCGCGACGCGCATCCAGCAGTGCCACGCGCTCGGTCAGGGTACTGGCGCCGTCGCTCAGCGCCGCGCACAGCTCGGTGAGGCTGCCGACGGCGTCGTTGGCGTCGACCTCGTCCTCACCCTCGATGACCTGGAGAGCGAAGAGCCCGGCGGCCAGGTTGTGCAGACGGGCCAGAGCGATGCGGAAGTTCACCGAGTCCAGGTCGCCGCGCAGCTCCTCGATCTGGCTGCGCAGCGGGTGGAGCTGCTCGGAGCACTCCAGGACCAGGGCGTCGACCCGCTGGCAGCGCTCGGCGACGTCGTCGGCCTGGGCCCCGCCCCCGAGGACCGCGACGTCCGCGCCGACGGCCCGCATGGCCTCGCGCAGGGCGCCCAGGCGGGCCGAGAGGGCCTCGATCTCGCCGGCCCGCCGCCCCAGGAGGTCGACGAGCCGCTGCCCCTCCTGGAGGATACCGACGAGCCCGGCGGTCTCGGCCTCGATCCGGCTCATGGCGGCCAGGATCCGGGCCACGGGGCCCTCGGCCTGCGGGCTGTCGGGGATGCCGACGCCGTGGTCCAGGAGCGCGCCGACCTCGGCGACCAGCACCCGGCGGGTGAAGTCGATGGCGTCGGCGTAGCCCAGAGCCCGCAGCTCGGCCTGGAGGGCGGCCTGTCCGGCGGCGGCCACCTCTCGGCGGGTGGAGCCGGCCGCTGCCGAGGCCTCCTCGACGTCGCGGACCCGGGCGTAGGCGGCCTCGACGTCGTCGCGCAGGTCGGTGAGCATCGGCAGCGTGCGCACGGACAGGTAGCCGGACCCGGAGGGAACGATCGTGGCGAAGACGCGATAGCGGCCGTCGTCGGAGGAGCGGTTGGTGATGTAGGCGCTGGCCGCCCGCCCCTCCTCGATGGCGTTCCAGATGCTGCGGAACAGGCCTGCGGGCATGTCCGGGTGCCGCACGACGTTGTGGGCCCGCCCCACCAGGGCGCCGCGCGGGTAGCCGGACAGGCGCATGAAGGTGGAGTTGGCGCGGCGGATGCGCCCTTGGGAGTCCGTGGTGGAGAAGAAGAGCTCGTCGGCGGTGAAGACGTGCTCGACGGGGGCGGCGGACTCGACCATGAGTGACCTTCCTTGAGAACGAGGCAGATGCGGGGCAGTTGCGAGGTAGGGACAGCGGTGCCTGCGGCGCTGTCGTAGGACCTTGGTCGGAAGCCTACTCGCGGACCGGTCTCGAGGCGGCCGATCCCGGCGGGGCGACGCATCACACGTGATCCGGCAGGATTCTGCTGATCGAGTGGTCACGGGCGGCCGTCTGGCAGTGGTAGGCCGGCGGCTGGTCGGGCACGTCCGGTGAGGTCTCCCCGTGCCTGACCACATCCAAGTCCCTGACAGCCCCCGGAAGGCTTCCTAACCTGACGTCATGACCCTGTTCCCGTCTGCGCACCGTCCCTGCTCCGACCACCACGGCCTGTCCCGCCGCCACCTGCTGTCGCTGGCGGCGCTGGCCCCCGCGGCTGCGCTGCTGCTGGGCGCGTGCTCGTCGGCTTCCGGGAAGGCGCTGACCTCCAAGACCGCCCATGAGACGGTCACCCCCTCCGACGTCTCCTCGCAGGTGGCCACCGCGGCCGCCGCCTGCGACCAGCTCGGCGGCCGGCTCCTGGCCCACTACCTCAAGGCGGACTCGGCAGCGACGGCGATGGCCTCGGCGCTCAGTGCCGCCTTCGTCCTGGCGATCCTGGCCGGCGGCGCCACGGACGCCTCCACCCAGGGCTATGACGCGCTCCTGGGGCTCTCGGGCGAGGAGCGGGACCGCGCCTGGTCGGCCGTCCAGACCTCCCTCAACCGCTACGACGGCGACCTCAAGGGCTTCGACCCGGACCAGATCCCGGACAAGCCGCTCGTCCACCTGGCCAACCACGTCCTCATCGCCGACGAGAAGGACATCGAGGTCAAGCAGTCCTACCTCGATGCGGTGCTGCGCTGGTTCTCCGCCGAAATCGAGCAGATCGACGTGGACTCCATGAAGAAGAACCTCGATGCCTGGGCCTCGCGCAACACGGCCGGCCTCATCCCGAACAGCGGTATCACCATTACGAAGGACACGCGTCTGGTGGTGCAGAACGCCCTGCTCTTCGCGGCCCAGTGGGACTCCCCCTTCAAGGCCGAGGACACCTCACCGCAGAACTTCACGCTCGCCGGTGGCAAGACCGTCAAGGCCGACCTCATGCACGACACCCGCTCCATCCCCTACGCCACCGGCCAGGGCTGGGCGGCGGTGCGTCTGGCCTACGCCAGCGGGGAGGAGAACACGGACGGAGCCCCCAAGGAATCCCAGCTCGCCCTCGACGTCGTCCTGCCCGACGCCGGATCCCTGCCGTCCGCCATGGACACCGGGACGTGGGCGGCAGCGTCGAAGGCTCTCGATGAGGCCGAGGCCCGTGAGGTGAGGCTGTCCCTGCCCAAGGTGGACCTCACCTCTGAGCCCAAGGAGCTCCTGGACTTCCTCAAGGAGCAGGGTCTCAAGCCCGAGGGCCTGGACAAGATGGCCCGCGGACTCACGCTGGCGCAGGTGGTCCAGCAGGTGCGCCTCATCCTGGACGAGGAGGGCACGGTGGCCGCCGCCCTCACCGAGGGAGGGGTGGAGGTCATGGCGGCACCGGAGCCGGACGAGCCGGTCGAGTTCACCGTGGACCACCCCTACGTGCTGCGGCTGCGGGACCTGACCAGCGGAACCGCCCTGGTAGAGGCCGCCGTTATGGATCCCACCGTCAAGACGATCGGCGCCTCGGCCTGACCGCGCCACCTGCCGCCAGCCGACGCAGCCCGCCACATTCTTCCGGTCGGTGGGGCCACTTCGCCGCCTGGAGCACTTCCAGACGGTAGGCTCCAGGGCTGACAGGAAGCCGTTGCGGGAGCCCCCGTCCCGGCCCTCCACCTCTTTTCAACCAGCAGGAGAACTCCTCATGACCGTCGAGCTCGTCACCACCTCCAGTCCGGAGATCGTCGAGGCCATGGAGCGCCTCATCCCGCAGCTCTCCCGCAGCGCTCCGGCACTGACCGCTGAGCAGTGCGAGGCCTTCATCGCCCAGGAGGGGGTCTTCCTCTTCGTCTTCCGCCCCGAGGCCGACGCCGGCCAGAACGCCCCGATCCTGGGCATGCTCACGCTGGCGACCTTCACGATCCCCACGGGCCTGCGCGCCTGGGTGGAGGACGTCGTCGTCGACGACGAGGCCCGCGGCCAGGGTGCCGGCCAGGCCCTCGTGGAGGCCGCCGTCGAGTACGCCGGGAAGATGGGGGCGCGCACCGTGGACCTCACCTCGCGCCCCTCGCGCGAGGCCGCCAACCGCCTCTACCGGCGCGCCGGCTTCGAGCTGCGGGAGACCAACGTCTACCGCTACGTCCAGGCCTGAGCACCGCAGCACGCCCCCGCTGAGCACACGCCCCACTTCGACAAAATCTTCATAGACGACACGGCTCCGCGTCATTTATGAAGTTTTGGTCGAAGTGATGGGCGCCCGAGCAACCGGACGGGAGGAGCGGCAGGAGGGCGGGGCGCCGTCTTCGAGGTCTTCAGGCCATGAGGGCATCGACGAAGGCGGCCACGCTCGGGGTGGTGCGCCCGCCGGCGGCGGCGACGACGTCAACCGGGGCACCGGCGATGGCACAGGGGACGTCGGCGCGCTCGAGCATCGAGATGTCGTTCCATGAGTCACCCACGGCGGCCACCTCGCTGACCACCTGGCCCTGCTCGGCGAGGTGCTCGGCGAGCAGGGCCAGTCCCGAGCCCTTGGACTCACCCGCGACCGTGACGTCGACGAAGGTGGCCGAGCGGGTGCAGCTGACGCCGTCGACCGCCTCTTCCAGACTCCGGGCCAGCGCCTCGGCGGCGCGGGAGTCGGGGACGTGCAACGGCATCGAGGTGACCCCCAGACCCGCGATCTCAGACAGGGGCGCCGCGGTGAAGCGGTCGGCGGGCGTGCGCTGATCGGTGGACAGGCCGACCGGATCATCCAGCACGTAGTCGCGCTCGAGGGTCGAGGCGAAGACGGACACGGGAGCATCGCTGACGACGCCCACCGTCCGGGTCACGGAGCGCACCTGGTCGGCGCTGAGCATGCGGGTGCGGCGCACCTGACCGGCCGCATCGATGACGGTCGTTCCCGTGGCGCACACCGCGTAGTCGTAGTCCAGGCCGATGCTGGTCGAGGAGCGAGCCACCTCGACCGCGTGCTGGACCAGCTGCACCGAGCGGCCCGTGGCCAGGACCAGGAGGTTGCCGGCCTTGCGCCAGCGCACCAGGGCCTCGGCGTCGGCTTGCCCGACGGCGTGGTGGAAGATGAGGGTGCCGTCAAGATCCGTGGCGAGCAGGCGCATGCCGGCGAGCATAGCTCGCGCTCCCCGAACCCACCCCGCACATCAACACTTCGACGAAATCTTCACAGACGACACGGCTCCGCGTCGGTGGAGTCAGGTGGTGTTTGCACCGTTGATGATGTCGTTGAGTTTCTCAGTTGGGGTCTGTCCGTTCAAGACGATGCGGGGTCGGCGGTTGAGGCGGTCCTGGATGTCTTGGATCTGGGTGTCGGNCGGTGGAGTCAGGTGGTGTTTGCACCGTTGATGATGTCGTTGAGTTTCTCAGTTGGGGTCTGTCCGTTCAAGACGATGCGGGGTCGGCGGTTGAGGCGGTCCTGGATGTCTTGGATCTGGGTGTCGGTGATGGTGGTGAAGCTGGTGCCCTTGGGGAGGTACTCGCGGATCAGGCGGTTGGTGTTCTCGTTGGTGGGGCGCTGCCAGGGGCTGTGGGGGTCGGCGAAGTAGACCGGGATGTCGGTGACGGCGGTGAAGGCGGCGTGCTGGGCCATCTCGCTTCCCTGGTCCCAGGTGATCGAGGCCCTCACGGCCCGGGGCAGGTCAGCGACCATGGTCTGCAAGGCAGTGGTGACGGTCTGGGAGTCGTGGCCCCCGCCCAGGCGGTGTATGAGCACGAAGCGGCTGGTGCGCTCCACCAGGGTGATCAGGGCGCTGCGCCCGCCGGCGCCGATGACCAGGTCGCCCTCCCAGTGGCCCGGCACGGCCCGGTCAGCGGCCTGGGGCGGGCGCACACTGATCTGGGCCCCTTCGATCCAGGGGCGCCTGGACCTGCGGGGCAGGCCGGCCAGCGGTGAGCGGGGCAGGCGTCGGGTACGCCCTGAGCGCAGGGCCTTGTCCACCCGCAGCTGCTGGCGCAGGCTCCCGGCGCCCTGGACGTAGAGGGCCTGGTAGATCTGCTCATGAGACAGGCGCATGGACTCATTGTCGGGGTGGGCCCAGCGCAGGCGCGCGCTGATCTGGCGGGGGCTGGCCCCGTCCTCGAGCAGGGCCACCACCTCGGCACGCAGAACGGGATCAGCCTCGAGCCTCCTGGCCTTGGGGCGGGCCAGACGCTCCTGGGCCGCCACCGAGGCCCCCGGGGCCCGGTAGACCCCGTCAGGGCCGGTGTTGCGGGCGATCTCCCGTGAGACGGTCTGACGGCACCGCCCCAAGGAGCGGGCGATGGCGGCGGCCGACTCCTGACCGCGGTGCTGGAGGGCGTACAGGCCGAAGTAGGTCAGGCGGGAGACCTCCTCGCCGGGGGCCCACACGCCGAAGACGCCGCACTCCTCGCGCGGAGAGGGCTCGAGCTCGTCNGACGCTCCTGGGCCGCCACCGAGGCCCCCGGGGCCCGGTAGACCCCGTCAGGGCCGGTGTTGCGGGCGATCTCCCGTGAGACGGTCTGACGGCACCGCCCCAAGGAGCGGGCGATGGCGGCGGCCGACTCCCCGCGCGCCCGGCCCTGAGCGATCAGGACCCGCTCGGCGTCGCTGACGCGCTGCCCGCGCCCGACCCGCCCCGAGCAGGCCGACACCGACCAGCCCCCACGCCCCCGCCGCCCCAACGAGCGTCTTGATGAGCGCCTTGATGCCGTTGCTGCACTCTCCACGGCCTGATCGTGCCAGTACCGCCTCGCGCTGTCCCGGCTCACCCCGGCCGCGGCTCCCGCCCGGGTCAGCGTTGCTCCGGCCAGGACCGCCTGGGCGACCTTGGCACGTCTGGCCTGGTCGGACTGGACCGTCCCACCCCGTCGTCCGCCTACCAGCTCCACCCCCACCGCCTGGCACCACAGACTCACCGACCCACGACAGCACCCCAGATCCCGAGCCACCGCCGAAGCCGACTCACCAGCCACCACCCGCGCCACCGCATCACGACGCACACCCTGACCAAACCAAGCCCCAGACACAAAACACCCCTCCCACGAGCGGTGCATCCACCACCAGACCCCACCGTCATTTGTGAAGATTTTGTCGATGTGTTGGGTCTAAGCCGTCGGCCGTCCCATGAGGGAGTCGATGAGGTCGGCCAGGCTGGAGACCGTGCCGTCGCACTGGGCCACCACCTCCGGCGGTGACCAGGGCAGGGCGTAGGCGTGGTCGGCGGCCTGGTGCATGGAGATGTCGTTCCAGGAGTCCCCGATGGACCAGGTCTCGATGGGCTCGGCGAGCACTGGGGCGGCGGGGTTGGCCGCGTCACTGGCAGGGTCCGGGGCGGGCGTCTCGCCGAGGCTCGCCACCAGCCGCCTGAGGCCCGCGCCCTTGGAGGCAGCCGCGGGGACGACGTCGATGAAGTCCTGGTTGCGGAAGCCCACCGCCTGCCCGTCCCAGCGCTGGTGCAGGTAGGTTTCGGTGCGGGAGGCCATCTCGGGGTCGGTGAAGCGCATCGGCACGCCGACGACCTCACGTCCCTCGAGGTCGCGCCGGGTGGCTGGGCGGAACAGGGTGAGCAGGTCCGATCCGGAGCCGATCGTGTCGTAGACGAGCAGGTCCTCGTCCAGTCCGGTGGTGAACACGGTGACGCCCGGCGCCCCCTCGACGAAGTCGAGAAGGTCCTCGACGACGCCGGGCGGCAGGGCCGTCGAGTGACGCACGCTGATGTGCTCGTCCACGATGGCGGCCCCCGTGTAGAGGATGGCGTTGTCGAACTCGAGCCCCATGGGCACGACGACGTGCTCCAGCGCGGAGACCGACCTCCCCGTGTTGATGACCAGGAGGTTGCCGGCCGCCCGCCACCTGGCCATGGCCTCACGGTCACGCAGCGGGATCGTCCCGTTGAAGACGATGGTGCCGTCCAGGTCGGTGGAGATGAGCCAGCGTGGCATGGGAGTCCTTTCAGTCCAGGTCCTGCGGGTACCCAGTCTTCTTGAGGCCGTCTTGGAGGCGTCTAGGAGCCGTCAGCGCTCTTATTCTCTCCGACCGCCGTGGCACCGTCATCAGACTGGTCAGGTTCCTCGCTGTCGTCGATGTCCCGGGCGGAGGTGCCTCGCTGGGCCTTCTGCTCCTCCTTGCGGGCCTTCTTGGCCCGCTTCTTGTCCTGGCGCTCCTGGCGCTCCTGGGCCCACTGGACGTAGCCCTCAAGGAGCCTGCGGGAGTCGGGGGTGAGGATCTTATTGTCCTCGAGCAGGCCCTCAGCGCGCAGGGTCATGAACCGCAGGTACTCGGGGTTGCGGGTGAGGCCGTACTGGCGCTTGGCCTCCTCCAGGTCGGAGACGTCGCGACGCACCTGGCGCTCGATCATGGCCCGCCCGCCCATGAGGAAGATGGCCACGATCAGGGCCAGGATCGAGCCGATCCCCCTGGTGAAGGGGTAGAGGAAGCAGGCGATGATCATGAGCCAGGTGACGTACCTGCCCATGGAGTGGGTGTAGCCGCGCCACTGCCCGTCCTCCCCGGTGACCCAGGTGCGGATCTTGGCGCGCCCGTCGGGGTCGCCGCCGTTGAACCAGTCACGCACCCGGGTGCCGATCGGTTTCTTGCCGTCCGTCTTACCGTGCTCGCTCATACCGGGTCACCCTCCATGATCGTGTCGATGAGCTCGGCCATGGAGCCCGCGGTCGCCTCGCACACGGCCGTCACCTCCGGTGGGGACCAGGGCAGGGCGACGGCGTGGTCGGCGACGGCGTGCATGTCAAGATCGTTCCAGGAGTCACCGATGGTCCACACCTCGACCTCCCGCCCCGACAGGGGCCCGTCCAGGAGGGCACGCAGCCCGGAGCCCTTGGTGGCCCCGGCGGGCACGAAGTCGAGGAAGTCCTGGTTGCGGTGGCAGTCCAGGACGCCCTCCCAACGCTGGGTGATCTCCTCCTGAAGGCGGTGGCGCAGGGTGTCGTCAGTGACGCGCAGGGGCACGCCGATGAAGCGGTGGGTGCCCATCTCCTCCAGGGTCATCGTCTCGAAGACCGCCAGGATCGGGGAGATCTCATTGTTGTTGTCGGCCAGGATGTAGTCGGTCTCGATGGTGGTGGCGTAGGTGGTCACCCCCGGCAGGTCGACGGTGCGGGTGGCCACGTCGCGGGCGACGCCGTCGGGCAGGTAGCGGGCGGAGATGACCCGGTAGCTGCTGTCGATGAGGACCGCACCGGTGAAGACGATGCCGTAGTCGAAGTCGACGCCCAGGGGCCCGAGCACATCGCGGGTGGCGAAGGAGGACTTGCCGGTGTCGACGGCCAGGAGGTTGCCGGCGGCCCGCCATCGGGCCATGGTCTCGCGGTCGGCCGGCGAGACGGAGCGGTCGAAGACGATGGTGGCGTCCAGGTCGGTGACGAGGAGTCGGGTCACGCTGGTTCCTTGCTGCAGGGGGATGTGGAGGGCGGGGCGAGAAGAGCGGGAGACGACGTCGGACAGGACGGATGATGCGCTGATGGAATCCGCCCGGGGGCCGTGTGCATTCTACCGAGTGCGCGGAGCGGGGAGGGTTCCGGAGGACTTGCCTCCGGTCCCCTCCCCGCTCCGAGGCGGGCCGCCACGATTGCGGCTGGTCCGCTACTGCGTCACAGTCCCAGGAAGCCGGTGGCGGCTCCTGCGATACCGACGGCGAACATGCCCAGGATGATCCACAGGGCGTTGACCTTCTTGTTGAGCAGCCACATGCACAGGAAGGTCAGCCCCAGCGCCGCCAGGCCGGGCAGCAGCTGGTCGAGGATGGACTGAACGGTGGTGTCGGTGACGATCCCGTCATCGTTCTTCACCGAGGAGACCACCGCCGGGAACTTGATGGAGGTCCACTTGGAGACCAGGGCACCCATGACGAACAGACCCATGATGGCGGCCATCTGGGTGATCTTCTTGAGCTGGCCGCCGCCGACCTCAGTGACCATCTCAGTACCGCGCTCGTAGCCGAACTTAATGCCGTACCAGCGGGTGAGAACGCGCAGGAGATTGATGCCGACGAAGAACAGCAGCGGGCCGACGATCGATCCGTTGAGGGCCAGGGAGGCACCCAGTGCCGCCAGGACGGGGCGGGCGGTTCCCCAGAAAATGGGGTCACCGACACCGGCCAGCGGCCCCATGAGACCGACCTTGACCGAGGTGATCGTCTCCTCGGAGATGTCCTCGCCCTTGGACTTCTGCTCCTCCATGGCGGCGGTGACGCCGAAGACGACCGAGGAGACCCAGGGATGGGTGTTGTAGAACTCCAAGTGCCGCTTGAGGGCGGCCGCCTGGGCCGTCTTGTCATCGCGGTAGAACTTCCGGATGGCCGGCATGAGCGTGTAGCAGAAGCCCATGGCCTGCATGCGCTCGAAGTTGAAGGAGCCGAGCAAGAAGGTGGAGCGCCAGTACATCCGGCGCAGGTCGCGGGTGGTGAGCATCTTCTCCGACGTCGCCGGAGCGGTTTCAGTAGTCATGAGAGTCTTCCTTCCGGCTCAGTCGAGCTCGTCGTCGAGGTCGTCATCCAGGTCGTTGCCGGAGCCGCCACCGGCCGCGGGCGAGGAGGCGGCGGGCAGACGCACGGAGTCGTGGAACTCGGGGTTGAGCTGGACGTAGATGACGGCCAGGCAGGCTCCCAGGATGCCCAGTGCCACGAGGGTGGCACCGTTGGGGGCGAGGTCGATGACCCACTTGTCGATGCCCTTGCTGTGGTCGCCGATCGTGGCCTTGCCGCCGTAGGTGGTGGCGAAGGTGGCGAAGATGAAGCCCAGGAAGAAGAAGGGCATGAGCTTGCGCGCCTTCATCATGTTGATGACCATCGCGTAACCGACGACGACGATGAAGCCACCGGCGATGTTGAGCCCGTCGGTGATGACCTTCGGGATCATGTCGAGGGCGTTCTTCACCGTGTCACCGGAGGCGAGGGCCGCCACAGCAGCGGTCGGGATGGCCACGCGCAGACCCTGGAGGCCCAGGGCGGTGAAGTGCATGACGGCGATGCCGCGGTAGTTGGCCTGCTCGGCGAAGCGATCCGCCTGGTGGGCGAAGAAGATGGCGATCGTTCGCACGAAGATCGTCAGGGCCTGACCGGCGATGGCCAGCGGAACGGCCACGCCGATGGCGGCGGCGATGGCGCCCTTGGTGGAGGAGGCGTCACCCAACGAGGCGATGGCGATGACCGTGGAGACGGTGGAGGCCAGCGCGGCGTCGGGCGCCATGGCGGCGCCGACGTTCATCCAGCCCAGGGCGAGGAGCTCCAGGGAGCCACCGACCATGATGCCGACGGTGGGGTTGCCCATAGCGATACCGGTCAGGGTGCAGGCGACGAGCGGGCGGTGGAACTGCCGCTCGTCCAGGACGCTGGCCATGCCCGCGACGAACGCCACGAGCGTGACCAGAATGATCTGGATCAGGTTGATGTCTTGCACGGTATGTCTCTCTCACGTGAGGGTTGACAGGACACCCATCCTGCTCCCGTAGCCGAGAGGCACGGGATGGGAGTGTCTGAGGGAGGTGCGGGGAGGGAAGGGGAAGGGGCGGCTCGCGGCGTCAGAGACCTCGGAGGTCCCTGGGCCTCAGAGCAGGCCCTTGTCCTTGAGGGCCCCCATGAGGTCGGAGCTCGCGGTGGAGGGCACCTGCTGGATGTACTGCTTGATGCCGCGCGAGTCGATCTCCTTGAAGGCCTCGACGTCCTCGGGGCTGGCGTAGACGGCCTGGGAGACCTGGCTGGTGCCCTGCTTGAAGGTCATGCCGCCGACGTTGACGTCGTCGACCTTGATGCCCAGGTCCAGGAGTCGGACGATGTCGGCCGGGGTCTCGACGACGATGACGGCCTTGAGGTTCTCGTACTTGGGGTTCTTGTAGACGCGGGCGGCCTTCTCGACGCCCAGCACGTGGACCTTCACCTTGCCGCCTCCGGTCTGCAGCATGAGGGTCTTGCGCAGCTCGTCGTTGGCGGCGCCGTCGGAGACGGCGAGGATGGCCTCGGCTCCAAGGGACCCGGCCCAGTTGTTGGCGACCTGTCCGTGAACCAGGCGGGAATCGATACGCAGGAGCTTGACATCCATCAGAGCTCGTCTCCTTCATCGTCAGAAGTGGTGGGTGCAGGGGTGAAGACCTCGGAGAGGACCTTGACGCCGTCAGTGGCGGACGTCCGGGCGGCCTCAACGAGCTCGGCGAGCCCGGCGCCGGCGAGACGACGGGACAGGACCTCGATGACCATGGGCAGGTTGACGCCGGTGACGACGTCGGCGTCATCGCGCCCCGCCGCGAAACGGGCCGCGGCGTTGTAGGGGCTGCCGCCGAAGAGGTCGACGAGGATGAGGTGCTCCTGGCTGGGAGACGCCTCGACCGCGGCAGCGTACTTCGCCAGCAGGTCGTCGGGCCCCTCGGAGGGGTCGAAGGTGACGGCGACGACGTCGTCACTGGGGCCGACGATCATCGCGGAGGAGGCGACAAGGCCTTCAGCCAGGTGTCCGTGAGCGGCTATGACCAGGGAAGCCATGGGCGGGAACCTTTTCCATCCGGGCTGCCGCCAAGGGTTTGTGAGGCCTGGGCAACAGCGACATGTGTGACATGGCGACGATAGGGACGATTAGCGTGATGACCACCACTCAGGCGCCCACCAGTTTCACACAGAAACCCACAAAACCAATGCTGCTAACACGCGTTAGCGCGTGAACACCTCGAGAATCTGGCGTGAATACGCATTTTAAATACACCAACCTCGAACAGAGAATGCCAGAACCGGTTAGTTATGTTCTACATCACACTGCGGGACGATGGTCCCGATTCTCGTCGGTGGGGGCGCTACCGGGCACGTTGCGCTCGAGCTCGGCCAGCCAGGCCGTCGCTGAGACGTCGGAGGGCATACGCCAGTCCCCGCGGGGCGACAGCGAGCCTCCGGCCACCACCTTGGGCCCATTGGGCAGGGTGGAGCGCTTGAACTGGCTGGTGAAGAAGCGCCGGTGGAACAGCTCGAGCCAGTGGCGGATCTCGGGGAGCTGGTAGGCGACCCTCTCCGCCTGCGGCAGCCCCTCGGGCCAGTCGCCCCCGTCCGCGTCCGACCACGCCTTGTGCGCCAGGAAGGCGATACGGCTGGGGCGCGATCCGCGGCGCAGCACGTGCCACAGGGTGAAGTCCTGCAGGGCGTAGGGGCCGATCTTGGCCTGGGTGGACTGGATGGCCCCACCGGCCCCGGCCGGAACCAGCTCGGGGCTGATCTCGGTGTCCAGGATGGACAGCAGGGTGCGCCCGACGGCGTCGTCGAACAGCTCCTCGGCGACCACCCAGCGGATGAGGTGCTGGATGAGGGTCTTGGGGATGCCGGCGTTGACGCCGTAGTGGGCCATCTGGTCACCCACGCCGAAGGTGCACCACCCCAGAGCGAGCTCGGACAGGTCGCCGGTGCCCAGGACGATGCCGCCGCGGTGGTTGGCGATGCGGAAGAGGAAGTCGGTGCGCAGGCCCGCCTGGACGTTCTCGAAGGTGACGTCGTAGAGGTCGGTCTCGCCCGCACCGTCGGGCAGAACGCCGGTGCGGGCGTACTCGCCGTAGGGGTGGCCCATCTCGGTGAGCATCTGGGTGGCGGTGGCCCGGATGTCGAGCTCCTCGAAGGTGCAGCCCAGGCCGACGGCGAGGTCCTCGGCGTTGCGGCGGGTGCCGGCACTCGTGGCGAAGCCGGGCATGGTGATGGCGTGGATGTCGGAGCGGGGCCGGCCCAGACGGTCCATGGCGCGGGCGGCGACGATGAGGGCGTGGGTGGAGTCCAGGCCGCCGCTGACTCCGATGACGATCTTGGGGTTGCCGATGGCCCCGAGGCGCTGGGCGAGGGCGGCCACCTGGATGTTGTAGGCCTCGTAGCAGTCCTGGGCGAGGCGGGCCGGGTCATCGGGCACGAACGGGAAGCGGTCCACGCGGCGGCGCAGCCCGATATCGGTGCGCGGGGCCGCCAGGTCGGCGCCACCGATGCTGACTCGCCGGAAGGCCGCCGGGTCGGTGAAGGTGCCGGCCGGGGCCGTGCCGCCCGGGGCCGCAAGGGACAGGGTGCGGGCGTTGTCGGCGAAGGTCCCCTGGCGCAGGCGCTCGGCACGCAGCCCCTCGACGTCGACGTCGACGACGGTGGCGCGCGGCCCGTCCGGGAAGCGCTCGGTGGAGCCGAGCAGCTCGCCGTTCTCGTAGACGAGGGTCTGGCCGTCCCAGGCCAGGTCCGTGGAGGACTCGCCCTGCCCGGCGGCGGCGTAGACGTAGGCGGCCAGGCCCCGGGCCGACGACGAGCGGGCCAGCAGCTCGCGGTCCTCGGCCCGCCCCACGGTGATGGGCGAGCCGGAGATGTTGACCAGGACCGTCGCCCCGGCCAGGGCCGCCAGCGACGACGGCGGGACGGGTACCCACATGTCCTCGCAGACCTCGACGTGGAAGGTCAGGCCGGGGACGTCATCGACCTCGAACAGGAGGTTCGCACCGAAGGGGACCCGGGCGACCGGCTCGGCGTCGTCGGAGCCACCGTGCACGCCGGGCAGCTCGATGGTCTCCACCCCGGCGGGCAGGGCGTCGCCGGGGGCGAAGTGCCGCTTCTCGTAGAACTCCCGGTAGGTGGGCAGGTAGGACTTGGGGGCGACGCCGCGCACCCGCCCGCCCTGGATGACCAGGGCGCAGTTGTAGAGGCGGTCGCCCAGGCGCAGGGGCGCACCGACGACGAGGGCGGGCAGGAGACCGGCGCTGGCGGCGCGCAGGGTCTCGATGGCAGCGAGGACGTCGGACAGCAGGACGTCGGACAGCAGGAGGTCGTCGATGGCGTAGCCGGTCAGGCACAGCTCGGGGAAGGCGGCCAGGCAGACACCGTCGTCGGTCAGGGACCGGGCCTGCTCGATGATGGCGGCGGCATTGGCGGCCGGATCGACCGGCACCACGGGCAGGGTGACGGCGGCGACGCGGGCGAAGCCCTGATCGTAGGCGGAGAGGAACTCAATGTCGGTCGCGGAGTCGGTCGCAGAGTCGGTCGCGGAGTCAGTCGCAGAGGTGCTCGCGGTGTCATTCACGGTGTCGGTCACGACTCGATCCTCCCATCGACGGCGCCTTCCTGCGAGACCACCGCTCCTCAGGATGACCAGCGAGTCGGCCCGCTCCATCGTGTCCACAACTCGTCCTCGTCATCGCCGTCGGGGGCATTCGGCGCCGTCGGGGACCGGAGCTCCGTCCCTGTGCGCGTCGACGGCGCCCATCCAGCAGCACGCTGCGCCCACCACGTCACCCGTGGAACCGGGGGCGACGAGGTGGGCGCAGCTCTGCACTCACGCATGTACCCGAGGCACCGCCTGGAACCGGTGACGGCCGGGACGGACACATGCCAGGAGAAAACGAGTGACGAAGAGGCAAGAGGAGACAAGCAGTGAGGAAACAGTGATCACCTTTCTTTCAATGAGCCCGGACGGCCCGATGCCGCCCGCGGGTTTCAGTGGTCGTGAGTCTGGTACGGGCCGTGTTGCCGCGGCGTTCAAGGCCGCCGAGGGGTCGTGGCGAACCACCCCCGGCCGGCCCAGGCAGGCCCGGGCGGGTTGGGAACAGTCAGTACTGGAGTCAGGACTGGGCGGGGGCCGGCTCGTCCAGCATGAGGCACCAGGCCGCGACGTAGACCAGGCACATCGGGCCGGGCAGGAGGCAGGCCAGGATCGCCCCGACGCGTACCGCGGTCACGGGCATGCCCCAGGCCTCAGCCAGCCCTCCGCAGACACCGCCCAGGATGCGGTGCTCGCGGGAGCGGCGGGGCAGGGAGCCACGGAAGCGGGAGAACTCACCGGACCGCCCGAAGGAGGAGCCGGCGTCGCCCTCGGAGCGGGCGGACTGGCTGAACTGACCGGGGTGCTGCTGCTGTGTCATGACAACAAGTCTGGCTGGGATGGCTCGTCACCCGCCATCGGGGAGCACCCTGAGAAGTCCCCGATGTTCCTCGGGACTCGTCCCTGAGCGCTTGATCCAGGACGGACGTCCGCGTAGTTTGCTCCTGTAGATAACGCGCGTTAGCGAAGGAGAGTCGGAGGGCGTTCAGGCCTCCCGCCCCGCACCGCCTCATTCAAACCCGTTCCACCGTCATTCCGTATTCGTCCGCATTCGTCCACGATTCACTCTCGATTCGCCCACGCACAGAGACCCCTGGCCACACCGACATCTGTGCCGATCCTGTTTCCCGGAGGACATGCCATGAGTCGGATCACCCGACCACTCAGCGCCCTGACCGCTTTCTGCCTGCTCGCAGCCGGATCTACGCTGGTCTCCATGCCCGCAGCCGCAACCGGCCACCAGGCCCGACTGGCCCCCGTCGCCCCGGCCGCCCCAGCGGCCCCGAACGCCGACCAGGCCGGCGAGCAGTGGCGCCCGCAGAGCCACTACACCCCGCAGAAGAACTGGATGAACGACCCCAACGGGCTCGTCTACTACGCCGGCGAGTACCACATGTTCTACCAGTACAACCCCGAGGGCTCGGACTGGGGCAACATGTCCTGGGGTCACGCGGTCTCCAAGGACCTCGTCCACTGGGAGGAGCTGGGCGTGGCGATCCCGCACACCTCCCAGTACGGGGTGTTCTCCGGCTCGGCGGTCATCGACACCCAGAACACCTCCGGTCTGGGCAGCCCGGACAACCCGGCCATGGTGGCGCTGTGGACGCGCGCCGACGTCGGCGGCAACCAGTCGCAGTCGCTGGCCTACTCCACGGACAAGGGCCGCACCTGGAACCTCTACAACAACGGCGACCCGGTCCTGGACATCGGCTCCAACGAGTTCCGCGACCCCAAGGTCTTCTGGGACGAGACATCCGGGCGCTGGACGATGGTGGTCTCCCACGCCACCGAGCACCGCATCTCCTTCTACTCCTCCCCCGACCTCATCCACTGGACCGAGCAGTCCAGCTTCGGGGGCGAGGGCATCACCTCGGCGGTGTGGGAGTGCCCGGACTTCTTCCCGCTGCCGGTCGAGGGCAGCTCCAATGAGACCAAGTGGGTCCTCGTGGTCACGGTGGCCGACTCCGCCCAGTACTTCGTGGGCAGCTGGGACGGCTCCACCTTCACACCCGAGGAGATCCCCCACTACACCGGCGAGGAGGGCACCACCCTGGCCGACTTCGAGAACGGCTACACCGGTTGGAAGCCCGACGGCGCCGCCTTCGGCTCCGGCCCAGCCACCGGGGACCTGCCCGGTCACCAGGGCAAGGCCTACGTGGACTCCTTCGGCAGTGGCGACGCCGACACCGGCACGCTGACCTCGGACGAGTTCACCGTCTCCTCGTCCTACATCAACCTGCGCACCGCCGGAGGCAAGCACCCCTACAACCCCCAGGCCACCGGCGACAACGGCGGTGGCAGGCTCCTGGCCGGCTTCGACGGCTCCTGGGACGGCTGGGCCATGGAGGGCAACGCCTTCGGGGCCACGCCCCCTCAGGGCGCCACCCCGGGCCAACAGCCGCTGGTCAACCACTCCAGCGCCGGGCTGCTCAACACCTACTTCGACGCCGGCAACGGGCAGGGCTCGGACGCCACCACCGGCACCGCCACCTCCCCGACCTTCACCATCGACTCCACCTACCTCAACCTCCTCATGGGCGGCGGCAGCAACCCGCGCCCCGAGGGTGGCGCCGGCGAGGACTCCGGAGCGACCGTCGTCGAGCTCGTCGTCGACGGCAAGGTGGTGCGCTCGGCCACCGGCCGCAACCTGGAGGAGCTCAACTGGCAGAGCTGGGACGTCAGCGATCTCAAGGGCAAGTCCGCCCAGATCGTCGTCACCGACACGGCCACCGGCCCCTGGGGCCATATCCTCCTGGACGAGGTGCGCGCCTCGGACACGAAGGCCTCCCCCATCGCGGACAACACCTCAGTCAACCTCGTCGTCGACGGCAAGGTCGTCGCCTCCGCCACCGGCAACAACTCCGGGACCCTGGACTGGACGAGCATGGACGTCTCGGCCTACAAGGGCCGCAAGGCCCGGCTCGTCATCGAGGACCACAACGGTAACGCCGAGGACTGGGGCCACCTCATGGTCGACCAGATCATTCAGTCCGACACGAAGGCCTTCTCAGGGGCCGACGTCGTCCCGCGCCTGGACTACGGAAAGGACTACTACGCGGCCGTCACCTGGAACAACACCCCCGACGGCAAGCGCTACCAGGTGGGCTGGATGAGCAACTGGGCCTACGCGCGCGACCTGCCCACCACCACCTGGCGCACCGCCATGTCAACGGTGCGCGAGCTGGGTCTGACCCGAAAGGACGGCAAGCTGCGGCTGACCGCCGAGCCGATCACCGCCCTGGAGTCCCTGCGCACCGGCCAGGAGGTCACCCGGAAGGACAGCGACATCCCGGCGGGCGACACCTCGCTCGGCCAGGCGGCGCAGGGCAGCTCCCTGGACATCAGCGTCGACCTGAGCCCGGGCACGTCCAGCCTCGCCGGTCTCAAGGTCCTCGACAACGGCGAGCAGTACACCCTCATCGGGTACGACTCCACGACCAAGCAGCTCGTCGTGGACCGCACGCGCTCCGGGGTCACCGACTTCTCCCCGAAGTTCCCCAACCGCTCCACCGCCCCGCTGTCGCCGGACAGCAACGGGCAGGTCCACCTGCGCATCGTCGTCGACGCCCACTCCGTGGAGGTCTTCGCCGCCGACGGCACCCCTGTCATCACCGAGACGGTCTATCCCAAGGAGGGCGCCACGAACGTCTCGCTCCACGCCGAGGGCGGCACCGCACGTCTGAACAACTTGAGCCTGTGGCACCTGGGATCGGCCGAGGACGCCGGTGGCGCCGCTGAAGAGCCCGACTCCCCCGGGCCGGGCCGGCCGGCCGCGCAGAAGCCGGCTGGCCACGGTCAGGCGGAGGCCGCAGGGGCGGCGAGCCCAGCCGCGGCGGCCGCCGGCAAGGGCACGTCGGGCGGGTTCCCGCTGGCCCGCACCGGCGCCTCTGTGACGCTGGGCGTCCTGGCCACGCTCGCCACCGCGACCGGCGCCTACGTGCTGCGCCTGCGCCGTCGGCAGGCCTGAGCGCTACCTTCGCCCCTCGCGACCGGGCCGGCTGCGTCAGGCAGTGCCAGGCAGGTGAGGCGGTGCGACGCGCTGTCAGGCCGAGGAGCGGCGGATGATCTGCCCGGGAAGGAGTGTCTCGGCGGGCACCTCCTCGCCCGCCATGAGGTCCAGCAGGTGGGAGACGGCCACCTGCCCCATCTCCTCGAAGGGCAGGGCCACTGTCGTCAGGGCCGGGTGGACCTGGTCGGCGATGAGCTCCTGATCATCGATCCCGATGACGGCCACGTCCTCGCGCACCCGCAGGCCCCGCTCGCGGATGGCGTCGTAGGCACCCATGGCCATGCGGTCGTTGCCGCACACCAGGCCGGTGAGCCACGGGTGATCAGTCAGGAGACGGGCGGCGGCCGCGTACCCGCCCCTGGTGGTGCCGTGGCCGATGGCGGAACTCACGGTGCTCCAGGGGATGCCGGCCCGCTCCAGGTAGGCCTCGCAGCCGGCGCGCCGGCCGGGCGCCGCCTCACCGTCGTTCGGGTCCAGCTCGATGACGCCGATGTCCCGGTGGTGTCCCTCCAGGAGGGCCTGGGCGGCCAGGCGTCCCATCTGCTCCTCGTCGGGGCGCACGCAGGGCAGGCCGGAGACCGGGTCGATGCAGTGGACCAGAACGGTGGGAATCTCGCGGGCCTGCACGGGCATACGGACCCGGCAATTCCACCCGGTGGCGTAGATGATGCCCTCGACCCGGGACTTCAGGAGGGTCTCGAAGGCGTCGGAGTCCATCTCCGCCTCGGTGGAGGTCGGCACGATGAACAGAGTGTAGCCGGCGCGCCGCACCGTGTCCTGGATCCCGCGGATCGTCGCGGCGCCGAAAGGGCTGGTGACGATCTCAGAGACCAGTCCGATGAGGGAGGAGCGTCGTGACGCCAGGGCGCGTGCCCCGCCGTGTGGTCGGTAGCCGAGCTCGACAGCCACCTGGTGAACGCGTTCGCGCGTCTCCGGGGCGATACGGGCGCCGTCGCGGTTGTTGAGAACGAAGGACACGGTGGTGCGCGAGACGCCCGCGGCCCGGGCCACGTCTTCCATCGTGGTCCTGTAGGTGTCGTTCACCCCGTCTCCTCCCGGCCCCTTCGGATCCGCCGCCACTCGCCCGGCCCGGCTGGATCCGGCACGTGCGCCGGCCGGCGGCTTGGTGGAAGTCTGCCAGGACGACGACGCGGCGCATAACCCTGAGCGGCAAGAGATTGGGTCGCTGCGCGCCGCCGCAGACCTCCGCCTGTGCGCTGGCGCACGTAACCGTTAGGCTGGTTCCCGTGACAACAACCCCCACTCCCAACTTCACGGTGCGTGCCGTCCTGTGGGACATGGACGGCACCCTCATGGACTCCCAGCCCTTCTGGGACGAGGCCTTCATCCACCACTGCCAGTCCCTCGGCGGCGACCCGCGCCCCGAGCTCGTCGCCCAGATGACCGGCGCCTCGATCCGCAAGGCCCGCGAGCTCATCGCCGCCACCGGCGCCACGAGCTCCTGGGACGATCCGGCCACGCAGGAGGTCTTCGAGGCGATCGCACACGATGTCGAGGCCTCCGTGGCCGCCGCGCCGCCCCTGCTGCCCGGGGCCCTGCGGATCACCTCGGCACTGGCGGAGGTGGGACTGGCCCAGGCGATCGTCTCGGCCTCGCCGCGCAAGATCGTCGAGAAGGTGGCCTCCGCACTCGGTGACGTCTTCGCGGTCCTGGTCACCGGTGACGACGGCGTCGGGGCCAAGCCGGACCCGCTGCCCTACGCCACGGCGGTCGAGCGCCTCGACCTGCGGCCCGAGGACTGCGTCGTCGTTGAGGACTCCCCGACCGGAGCGGCCTCGGCCAGGGGCAACGGGATCCACGTCGTGCAGATCGGGGCGCAGAAGCACTTCCCGGCCGATCCCGGCCTCGTCGTGGTCCCGGACCTGGCCTCGATCACCCCGCACCTGCTGCTGTGGGCGCAGCGCTGACGAGCACCGACGGGGTTGTGGAGCGCCGTCCGGAATGACGGGCGGCCGCGCTCACGGCCAGCGCCGCGGCCACCAGACGTAGGACCGGCCCGGGAACCACGGGGTTCCCGAGCCGGATGGGACGGTAGGGATTCGTTGAGGATGGTCAGGTGGCGGTCTCAGCCGCCCGGTGCCCGGTCTTCAGGCGGCCTTGGGCCGCTGCGGGGTCTCCGGTGTCTCCTGGAGCTCCCACTGGCTGCGCAGGCAGTCGGCGTAGAGGCGGATCTCCGCCACCAGGTCGGTGCCCAGGGACTCCGAGGCGGCCGTCTCGGGCGTCGTCGAGCACAGCCACTGGAGCTGGAGCCCGTCGGTGAGGGCGACCAGGCTGCGCGCCACGAGACGTGAGGGCATCTGCGGGTCCACGAGCCCGGCGGCCTTGCCGGCCTCGAAGCTGGACTCGAACCGCTCAACGGCACCGTTGAGGTGGTCGGCCATCCAACGGTGCGCGGGGTGCGCGGCGTCGAGGACCGAGACCGCCGTGGCGGTGTAGATCGCCGTGAGGTCCCGATGGGCGACGTTGCGCTCGAGCAGCTCGATGTAGCGGTCCAGCAGCGCCCAGGGATCGACCTCGAACTCCCCGGCGGGGTCGGCGGCACCCAGGGTGTCCAGGTTGCCGACGGTGTCAACGGGGGCCTCGACGACGTCCTCCTCGGTGGCCGGGGAGTCCACGAGGATGCTCAGGGCGTCCTCCTGGTCACGGCGCTCGAGCACCTTGGCGAAGAGCTCGTCCTTGGAGGAGAAGTGGTGCAGCAGTCCGGCCTTGGAAATATCTGCTGCGTTGGCGATGTCGGCCAGGGAGGTGCCGGCATACCCGTGCTCTCCGAAGAGAACCACGGCTTCGTTGAGGATGCGCACGCGCTTGTCCTCACTGCCCGCTCGGGGGCGCCCGGGTCCACGCCGCCTAGCCGGGGCAACTGGGGGCGGAGTCGGGGTACTGACAGTGTTCATGGCCGAATCATGGCACCTTCCAGTAAGGGAATTGCAAGGCAGAAAGGCGCTCATCGGAATAATCCGCTCAAGTGTGACCTCCACGTGCCCTGCTCGTGACGTGAGTGACGACTTGATCTCTGTTTTCACATAATTAACCGGCTCCTACCAGCACAGACGCCCCCGACCGGGCGGTCTGTTGCGGCAGCTGGGATCTCCGCCCATCCTCTCTTCCACTCGTCACCCAGAACTTCTTATGAAGACACCCAGGAGCGCATGGCATGTCCATCAGGATCACAGTTACGTAACACTTGTGGCAATCTTGTTTCCGGTTCAAATACCGGCGGCGCCCCTCTCCCACAGACGAGCCTCCCGGGCCCCACCACGGAGAGGGCCGACGCCGATCGGGCGGGACCGTCACCGCCCCTCAGGAGACGGCGACGCCGCCAGCGGCCAGGCCGTCGGATCGGCCCGGTGGCCGCCCCGCCGTTGGCGGTCACCACCGCGATGGAGGAGGACGCTGATCCGGCCGTGATAGCACCGTCGGAGGTGGTGGCGTCCATGGTCAGGGCGAGGACGCCTCCGTTGGATCCGGCCGTCCCCCAGCGGTCCTCGACCGCGGTGTCCAGGCCGCCGGTGGTGGTCAGCGTGCAGCTGGTCAGGGTCGCCTGGGAGGAGTTGTTGGTGACGTAGAGGATCGGGACCGCCCGGGTGCACGTCGCGCGAGATGCTGAGACGCTCCGTTCGCGCCCGCCACCCGAGATACTCGCAGCGAGCCGGGTGCCCTCGGTTCGATCGGGGTCCGGGCCGTGACGGCGAGGATCTCATGCTTCGCTTCGTGAATCGGCACCCACCCAGAATCAACGAGACGCATCATGTATGCATGCAGACTCGATGCGTCGTGCTTGTGCCATGACTGTTCTTGCAGGACTGCTCGATGACCTGGACCTCAGCGCCCAGGAGCTTGCGGAAGCGATGCGCGAGGCCACAGCCCGCACATCGCGAGACGGCGTCGGACCGCTGACAGCCAGCATCACTGACTTCCTGGCCCGGACCACTCCCCGCGGACGAAGCAAGGCCACGGCACGCAAGGTGGAGCGGATCCTCTCGGATCGCGTCCATGCCGAACAGCTCACCGCCCAGCATGAGGCCGTCCGGGCCGCCTGCGACCTGGCTCGTTCCCTGAGTACACGCCAGGTCACCGCTCTGCTCGGCCGCGCGACGACGACGATCACCCGCGCAGCCGGGCGCACCCTCTACGCCTACTCCGAGGGAAGGGCGCTGAGGTTCCCCACCTGGCAGTTCCACGACGGCCGCCCGATCCCAGGGCTGGCGATGCTCGTGCCGGCTCTGCGGGAGGGGCTGACGCCGGCCACTATCGAGGCCCGGAGGACCTGGTGACGGTCGAGCACGCCGAGCTCGCCCGCATCGCCTCTGCGTACAGCCCTCACCCTCTGCCATGGAGCGGGTTGAGAACCTGGGGGCCGCACCCGCTCGACGATGACCGGGGACGACATGACGGTGCTGTTCTCCCCGGCGCAGGACAGCCTGCCAGCACTGCCCCGGGATGCGGCGCCGCTGGCCGACGCGACGATCTACGCCCTCCTGACAGCACTCGCACCCGAGATCGGCTACGAGATCGTCTGAGTCAGCACCCGGCAGCGCACGACTTTTGTCTTGGAAATCAACCGAAAGTCGCCTCGGAGGATGGTTTCGGCGCCTGGAGGTCACATGTGACCTTGTGCGCGCTTCGGTACCGCCCGGCAGGTTAACCGAGCTCGAGCACCCTACGATGGGAGGTATGCGCCCCTCGACCCCGCAGCCGCCGCGGCGCCCCTCCCGCCCCAGACGGGGCGCCGGCCGTGACTCGTCGTCGGCTTCCGGACGGCGGACCGCTCCTGGCGGCTCCCCGCGCCGCAGCCCGGCCGGCCAGCACTCCACGCATCGACGTTCGTCGATTGAGCCCGACCCCGCCAGTCGACGGGCTCTCGTCGTCGCTCGGCGCGAGCGCCAGCGACGCCGCACCCGCAGCCGACTCCTCTACGGCACCACCCTCCTCGCGGCGATCGTCCTGATCGTCGTCGGCCTGCGCGCCTGGGAACTCCGCCCCGGTTTCGCCCTGCCGCTGAGCACCGACACGACCACAACGCCCTCACCCGCTCCGGCGGAGGCGGCCCCACGATCCGCCGGACCGAGTGGGAGCGGCACGACCTCACCGTCGGCGTCGCCCACCCCGTCGGCCTCGACGCTTCCGGCCCCGCGCCTGGACGCTGAGGGGTTCGCGCACTCCGACGCCGTCGGCGACGGCACCTGGACGATCGCGCCGGCCGTGCCCGTCTCGCGTCCCGCGGCCGGGACCGTCTACCGATACGCGCTCCAGGTCGAGGGGGGCACCCACGTCGACGCCGCAGCGGCGGCCCCCATCGTCGAGCGCACCCTCAATGACGAGCGCGGCTGGCCCACCGCGCAGAACACGTCCTTCGAGCCGGTGGCCGACCCCGCCGCCGCCGACTTCACCTTCAACATCGCCACACCGCCCACCGCGGACGCCCTGTGCGCGCCGCTGGAAACCTCCGGCATGTGGAGCTGCCGCAACGCCAACAACGTGGTCATCAACTCCGACCGCTGGAACTGGGGAGCCATCACCCATCCAGACGTCGACTCCTACCGCACCTACGTCACCAACCACGAGGTGGGCCACTTCCTCGGCCACGAGCACGAGTTCTGCGCCGGGGCCGGTCTCAAGGCCCCTCTTATGGCGCAGCAGAGCCACGACATCGCCGGCGGCTGCGTCTACAACGCCTGGCCCACGCAGGACAACCAGCCCGGCTGAGGCGCACGACGCCGCCGGCAGCGCGAGGGGGCGGGGCCACCGCGCAGGTGGCCCCGCCCCCTCGTCGTCCCCTCACCGTCCCTCCCGTCGGACGGGGCCGAATCGGGCGGTCGTCCCGGCTCAGGCCGGCGACGCCGCCGAGGCGGCGGAGGGCGGGCGCACCTCGCCCTCGACTCGCAGTGTCAGGCCGTCGCTGCCGTCGACCTTGTCGACGACGACCTGCTGCCCGTCGAGAACCTCCCCGGCCAGCAGCATGCGGGCCAGTCGGTCGCCGATCTCGCGCTGGACGAGGCGGCGCAGCGGCCGGGCCCCGTAGGCGGGGTCGTAGCCCTCGTCGGCCAGCCAGCTGCGGGCCGCGTCGGTCACGTGCAGGCTCAGGCGCCGGTCCGTCAGGCGCTCGGCGATGCGTGCGAGCTGGATGTCGACGATCTCGCCCAGCTCCTCCCTGGCGAGCGCATCGAAGACGATGATGTCGTCGAGGCGGTTGAGGAACTCCGGTTTGAAGGAGGCCTGAACCACGCTCATGACCTCTTTGCGCTTCTCCTCGGGACTGGTGAGCGGGTCGATGAGGAACTGGCTGCCCAGGTTCGAGGTGAGCACCAGGATGACGTTGCGGAAGTCGACCGTGCGACCCTGGCCGTCGGTGAGGCGGCCGTCATCGAGCACCTGCAGAAGGATGTCGAAGACCTCGGGATGGGCCTTCTCGATCTCGTCGAGCAGGACCACGGAGTAGGGCCGACGCCGCACGGCCTCGGTGAGCTGGCCGCCCTCCTCGTAGCCGACGTACCCGGGAGGGGCGCCCACGAGGCGAGCCACGGAGTGCTTCTCGGAGTACTCGGACATGTCGATACGCACGATGGCGCGCTCGTCATCGAAGAGGAACTCGGCCAGGGCCTTGGCCAGCTCGGTCTTGCCCACGCCCGTGGGGCCCAGGAAGAGGAAGGAGCCGGTGGGACGGTCGGGGTCGGAGACCCCGGCCCGTGAACGGCGCACCGCGTCGGCCACGGTACCCACGGCGGCCTTCTGGCCGATGAGGCGCTCGCCGATGGCCTCCTCCATGGTCAGGAGCTTCTCGGTCTCGCCCTGGAGGAGCTTGCCCACGGGGATGCCGGTCCAGGAGCCCACGACCTCGGCGATCTCGGGGGCGCCGACCTTCTCGGCGATCATCGGCTCGCCGGCGGCATCCTCGGCGGCGTCGGCGGCCTCGGCCTCGCGGATCTGCCGCTCCAGGGCCGGCATGTCGCCGTAGCGCAGGCGACCGGCCTCCTCGAAGTTGCCCTCGCGCTCGGCCAGGTCGGCGCGGGTGCGCATCTCGTCCAGGGCGGCGCGCAGCTCACCGACCTTGTTGTGGCCGGCCTTCTCGGCCTCCCAGCGGGCGTTGAGCGAGGCCAGCTCCTCAGAGGCGTCGGCCAGCTCGGCGCGCAGGCGCTCCAGGCGGTCGACGTCGGCGGGGTCGGCCTTGGCCACGTCCTCGATGGACTCGTCGAGGTAGGCCTCCTCCATGCGCATACGGTCCACACGACGGCGCAGCTCGTCGATCTCGACGGGGCTGGAGTCGAGCTCCATGCGCAGCCGGGAGGCGGACTCGTCAACCAGGTCGATGGCCTTATCGGGCAGCTGGCGGCCGGTGATGTAACGGTCGGAGAGGGTCGCGGCCGCCACGAGGGCGCCGTCGGAGATGGTCACCTGGTGGTGGGCCTCGTACTTGGGGGCGATACCGCGCAGGATGGCGACGGTGTCCTCGACACTGGGCTCACCGACGAAGACCTGCTGGAAGCGGCGCTCCAGAGCAGGATCCTTCTCGATGTTCTCGCGGTACTCGTCCAGGGTGGTGGCACCCACCATGCGCAGCTCGCCGCGGGCCAGCATGGGCTTGAGCATGTTGCCGGCGTCCATGGCGCCCTCGGAGCCGCCGCCGGCCCCGACGACGGTGTGCAGCTCGTCGATGAAGGTGATGACCTCGCCGTCGGAGTCCTTGATCTCCTTGAGGACGGCCTTGAGGCGCTCCTCGAACTCACCACGGTACTTGGCTCCCGCCACCATCCCGGACAGATCCAGGGCGATGAGCCGCTTGCCGCGCAGGGACTCGGGCACGTCGCCGGCGACGATGCGCTGGGCCAGGCCCTCGACGACGGCGGTCTTGCCGACGCCGGGCTCACCGATGAGGACCGGGTTGTTCTTGGTGCGCCGGGACAGGACCTGCACGACGCGGCGGATCTCGGCGTCGCGGCCGATGACCGGGTCGAGGCGCCCCTCACGGGCGGCCTCGGTGAGGTCGGTGCCGTACTTCTCCAGGGTCTTGTAGGTGCCCTCGGGGTTGGCGGAGGTGACGCGGGAGGAGCCGCGGACCTGGGGCAGGGCCTCGATGAGGGCGTCCGGGGTGGCGCCGGCGTCGGCCAGGATGCGGGCCACGGTGGGGGTGGAGCCGGAGGTGTCGCCCTTGGCCAGGCCGATGAGCAGGTGCTCGGTGGAGATGTACTCGTCGTCCAGCTCCTTGGCGACCGAGGAGGCGGCCTCCAAGGCGGCCAGCAGGGCGCGCGAGGGCTGGGGCTGGGTCATCGAGGAGCCCGAGGAGGCGGGCAGCTGGGTCAGGATGCGGCGCGCGGAGGCGCCGACGGCCTGGCGGGCCGCGGCGTCGGGGCAGACGGCGGCAAGGAGTCCCGCGGCGACGCCGTCGGGCTGGGAGAGGAGCTCAACGAGCAGGTGCGCCGGCTCGATCTGGGGATTGCCGGCCGCGGCGGCGGCCTGCATGGCCCCGGAGATCGCCTCCTGAGACTTCGTGGTGTAGTTCGTATCCATACGGATCTCCTTTGAGAGTGGTCATGCCTTGCGTCTTCTGGCCACCTCAACCTTCGCAGAGTTGAGTCTATTCCACTCAACTTCTTGGACAGGCGGTGACGTAGACTACGCCAGAGAGCGGCGAAGGCGGAGCACGACGACGACCCCGCTCACTTCCGGCACATCAACCGACCGCCTTGAAACGTCGCCGCGAGACGACGCAGGTAAGGTCACGTCACGATAACGCCCTCACCCCGGAGAAACCATGACACCGATGCGCACCGCTTCCACTGTGACCACCGCTTTCGCCACCGCCCTCATCCTGGCGGCTTGCTCCCAGGGCGATCCCTCGTCTGCGGGGTCGGCCGGGGCGACCACCTCCGCCGCCACGGTTGCGGCGACGGCGTCGAGCAGCTCCAAAACAACCTCACAGCCCAGCGCCTCCGGCGGCGCGAGCGCCACCCCCTCCGTCCCGGCGGGCCACCAGGCGATCACCGCCCCCACGGTCGGCATCACCTTCGCGGTGCCCGAGGACTGGCAGGACCTCAACGCCCTCACCGAGGACCAGAAGGCGCTGATCGCCCGGATCCAGGGCACGGACCCCTCGACCCTCTCCGAGAGGATCAGCAGCACCGACGCCTTCTACGGGCTGTTCTCGCAGGGCAGCCGCTCCTTCAACAGCGCCGCCGTCGCCAAGGAGGCCGAGACGTCGTCGACGCCGCCGTCCCAGGCGAACCTGGATGAGTTCATCACACAGCGGGGCGGGACGCCGACGGGCTACTCCACCAAGCAGGCCCCCTACGGCGAGGCCGCAGTCGACACCTCGACCGTGTCGATCCACGGCATTCAGACGCCGGGTGCGGTCGTTGCCGTTCCGACGTCGTCGGGCACCTACGCGCGCATCGCCGTGACGGCCGGCAGCGCGGAGGAGGTCGACACCATCGTGTCCACCATCGTCGCAACGGCCCACTGACCGACCCACCGCCCCCTTACGCGCAGAACGCCCCCGGCCGTGTGCGCCACCTCGGCGAGACGTCGTCGGCACCAGCCGACGACGTCGATCTCGACCCCCAGGAGATATTTGACAGCGCGCGATGCACAGGCGCACCATATCGACTATCGATACATCGATAGTCGATATGGAGTGTCACCATGGCTGCCAGCACCGAAGCCTCCTCAGACTCGAACACCGATTCATGCACCAGCGATGGCGGCGAGGCCGCCGTCGATCACCTCCTCCACGACGATGCCGCTGACGACATCGCCCCTGGCCAGGACGCCGGCGTCGGCCCCGGCAGCCTCGCTTTCACCTCATTCCTGCTGTCCCTGCTGTGCCTGTCCCCCTTCTACATGCTCGGATCGAACCTGTGGGACCTCATCAACGGCCGCGGGCTGCTCCTGGAGTTCACCGACAGCGACCCCGCGCTGGACCAGCGCCTGTCCTTCGGGCGCACGACGGTGGAGATGATCACCGGCTACTCCGTGAGCTACGGGACCGTGCACGGGCTGTCCGGCAGCGCACGGTTCTTCATCGGCCTGTTCATCGCCATCCACCTCGTCCTCATCGCAGCCTGCGCCGTCGCCTTCGTCCGGTTCATCGCCGCGATCCGCCCGGGCCGACCGGGATTCGTCGACCAGCTCTTCACCCGGGGCGGGCACCTGTTCTGGCTCCTCCTGGGACAGGTGCTGAGCTCCTGGGCACTGCTGATGATCGGCACAACGTTCTCCTCCCAGCACTTCACCCGCGGCGCCTCGGATACGTTGACACTGGACGGAACAATCCCCACCGGCATCGACCTGCCGATCCTCAAGGGCACCATCATCCTCATCCTCGCGACGCACCTGCTGCTCGCCCTGCACCGCCTCTACCAGCGCACCAGCGCCCTGGCCGCGGAGAACACCGTGCTGCGCGAAGAGACCGAGGGACTCGTGTGAGCCGCGTCGTCTGCCACCTCGACGAGTTGCTGGCCGCCCGAGGGATGACGCTCGTGGAGCTCTCCGAGAAGGTCGGGGTCACCACCGTCAACCTCTCAGTGCTCAAGAACGACCGCGCCAAGGCCATCCGCTACTCCACGCTCTGCGCCATCTGCGAGGCCCTGGAGTGCTCGGTCGGCGAGCTGCTGGAGGTCGTCCCGGACTGACCGCCCCGTGAGTGTCCCGGGAGCCTCGCCCAACAGGCGTCCTCGATGCCGGCCGGGAGGAGAACGTAGGCTCGACGTCGATGACCGATCCGCTCCGCCTCGCCCCTCAATCCGACGAGGCCCGCCCCACCCGCGTCGACGACGCCACCGTGGCCGCCCGCCGCGACGCCCTCCTGGCCCATGCGGCCGGCCTGCGCGGCGCCTGGGCGGGCGACAAGCCCGAGTGGGACATCCCCGTGGCCTCAGTGGGGACCCGCCTGTTCCTGCTGCTCATCCCCCACACCGACGGCCGGCTGCTGGCCAACGTCAAGCTCGATCCCGAGGACGTCGTCGCCGTACGGGAGGCCTACAGCTGGGTGGAGCCGGGCTTCCACCAGTCCAAGCGGCACTGGGCGAGCATCGACCTCACCAGCCCCGACTACCGCTCCGACGACGCCGCTGACATGGTCGAGGACTCCTACCGGCTCGTCCTGTCCCTCCTGACCCGACGCGTGCGCGAGGCCGTCCTCCTGGCCGACGCCGCCGGCACCCCCGCCCGCCCCACCTGGCAGTGGTGACGGACTGACAGCTTCCCGACGGGGACCTTCCACGCGTACGGAGACGGGTTCCCCGCCCCCGACGGCGTCGAACGCCCCCAGCTGAGAGGAAACGTCCCCGGCTGCGCACAATGTCGACGTCGGCGAGAACAGGCACGGGATGGGAGGGCAAGACCCGCGGAACGCCCCGTGGGTGACGTACGTGCATAAACCTGGCACTATTCAGGCGAGGCTGCCGTCATCCGACGTCCGGCCACCCGACGGAAGGAGACACACATGGGACTTGACGACCTGGCGAAGAAGGCCGGTGACGCTCTCAACTCCGACAAGGCCGAGGCGATCAGCGATAAGGCGCTCGACGCCGCAGCCGGCGCGGCCAAGAAGGCGACCGGCGGCAAGTACGACGACAAGATCGACTCCGCCCGCGACGCCGTCGACGGCAAGCTCGGCACGGAATGATCCGGCTGAGAGCCTGCTTGACCCCAAGCACCGCGGTCTTCTGATCGCAGGAACGAGGGCCCCGCACTGCTCAGTGCGGGGCCCTCGTGCGGTCCCGGTCCATCTGGGCCCCTCTCCCATGTTCCTGCGACGTCGGCCACCGCAGTCCGGCGCCGTCGGTACGAGGGCCCAGTCGTCTCCCGCCGGGACGTCTTGATCCGCCTCTCCCCGGCCGCCTCTACTGCGCGTTGAGCGCAGCGGTCGGAGGAGTGCGGGAGGCTCGAACGGCCGGGTACACGCCGGCCAGGGCGCCGATGACGATGGTGACTCCCAGCCCGCCGGCGACGGCGATCACCGGCAGGGAGAAGGGCCAGCCGTTGGCGGCCGACATCGCAGCCGTCACCCCGACACCGATGACGCAGCCCAGGGCGCCGCCCAGGGAGGCCAGCAGGAGCGCCTCGGTCATGAACTGCACCAGGATGTGGCCGCGCATGGCCCCCAGAGAACGTCTCAGCCCGATCTCCCGTCGGCGCTCGAGCACCGAGATGATCATCGTGTTGGCGACCCCGATGCCGCCGACGAGCAGGGCGATCGAGCCCACGCCCAGCAGCAGGCTGGTGAAGGCCTTGTCGGCCGCGTTCTTGGCCTCCAGCGCATCCGAGGGGCGCGAGACCTTGACCTCGTTGGGGGCCTGCGGCGAGATCGACGGCGCGAGCACCTTGCGCACCGTGGAGACGGCGGCGTCCTGGCTGCGTGTGTAGACCGTCGTCGGCTTGGCGTCGTGCCCTAGCAGGCTGCTGGCCACGCCCTGACCGATGAGGGCGGCGTTGTTGAGCTCGGGCGCCAGCACCACCGGCTTGAGGATGCCGACCACCGTGAACCAGCTGCCGCCGATCCACACCTTGGTGCCCGGCGTGACGACGCCCAGGCGCTGGGCCGCCGTCTGCCCCAGGACCGTGGCCGGGTACTGGCTGGTGGCCTCGTTGAGCCAGGTGCCCTTGTCCACCTGCCCGGCCACGACGTCGAGCAGCGACTTGTCCGCGGCCAGGGTGGTGATGCCGCCGGAGGCGTTCTTGTCGATGAGCGGGCTGCGGTAGACCAGCGCGTTCTTGACCAGGCCGGTGCTCGAGGCGCTCTGGACGTTGTCGATGAGCCGGACCTTGCCGACGGTGTCCTGCGGCAGGGAGGAGGAGTTGCCGAAGAGGTCCTGGCCGGCGGTGGCCGTCAGCAGGTTGGTCCCCAGGGAGTCGAGCTGGGCGGAGAGCTGAGCGCGGCTGGAGGCCGAGATGCCCACCACCGAGATCATGGCGGCGATGCCGATGGCGATCCCCAGGGCGGACAGGAAGGCGCGGGTGGGGCGGGCCCTGATGCCGGTGCCTCCCAGGCGCAGCACGTCGGCCAGGCGCAGCCGCGAGCGCTGGAGCCGCCGGGTCGGGGAGTCGGGCCTGTTGGCCTGCTCGGCCGCGGACCGGTCACGCCGGAGCGTAGACGTCGTCATGGACGATCTCCTTCTGGCTTGAGTCCCCCACGATGCGGCCGTCACGGATGGCGATCTGCCGGGGAAGCTGGGCGGCCAGCTCGTTGTCGTGGGTGATGACGATGATCGTGGTGCCCTGAGAGTGGAGCTCGTGGAGGAGCTCGACGATCGAGGCCCCGGAGGTGGAGTCGAGGTTCCCGGTGGGCTCGTCGGCCAGCAGCAGCGGGGGCTCGCCGACGACGGCCCGGGCGATGGCCACGCGCTGGCGCTCGCCGCCGCTCATCTGGTGGGGGCGGTGGTCGAGCCGGTGGGCCAGGCCGACGCGCTCGAGGGCGGCTCGGGCTCGGCGGCGCCGCTCGGAGCGGGGGATCCCGCTGTAGAGCAGGCCGTCGGCGACGTTGTCGACCGCGTTGACGCCGTCGGCCAGGTGGAACTGCTGGAAGACGAAGCCGATGCGGCTGGCCCGTAGGGCCGAGAGCTTGGCGTCGGACAGGGAGCCGACGTCGACGCCGTCGATCTCGACGGTGCCCGCGCTGGGCCGGTCCAGGGTGCCGATGAGGTTGAGGAGCGTGGACTTGCCCGAGCCCGAGGGGCCGACGATGGCGACGAACTCGCCGTCGTCGATCTCCAGGCTCACGCCCGCGCAGGCGGCCACGGGCGGCTCCCCGTAGGTTCGCTGCACGTCACGCAGGGACAGGATGCGGCTCATGTCTGCGGCACCACCACTCGCTGTCCCTCGGAGACGCCCTCGCCGGAGACCTCCACGCGCCCGCCGGCGAACAGCCCGACGGTGACCGGCACCTTGCGGGTGGTGCCGTCGGACTCGACGATCTCGACGCCGTACTGGTCGGGGCTCAGGGCCAGCAGGGCCCCGATCGGCACCGACAGGACGCCCTCTCGCTTCTCGCTGGGCAGGTCGACGGTGACGGAGACCTCCTGGAAGTTGGTGGTCGCCGAGGCGTCGGTGAGGGTGACGGTGATGGGGATGACCCGTTCCTTGGAGTCACTGGAGCCGGAGCCGGAACCGGACCCCGATCCGGAGCCGGAGGACTTCTCGGTGGGCGTGCCCACGGAGGTGATGGTGCCGGTGGTGGTGTTGGCGTCGGGCAGCTTGATGGTCACGGCGGTGCCGACGACGGCGAGCTTCTGGTCGGAGAGCTTGATGTTGGCGTCGACCACCTGGGTGGTGGAGGTGACGTCGTAGAGCTCGGTGTCGGCGGCGATGCGGTCTCCCACCCGGGCGGTGACCGTCCCCACGCGCAGGTCCCCGGGGGTGAAGACCATGCGCCCCAGCGGGATGGTCCCGGTCTGGGGCAGCCCGACCGCCTTCTGCCACTTCATGATGGCGCTGGTGGTGGCCCAGCTGAAGTGGTTGTCGGGCTCGTAGTCGAAGTAGCCCATGTCGCGCAGGAGGGTCTCGAGCTGGCGGATGTCCTCGCCGTTGTCCATCCCGGCCTCGAAGGCGCGCCAGGCGGGCAGGGAGCCGTGCATGAGGTAGGCGATCTCGGTGCCCGTGCGGTAGAGGACGTCGCCCTGGGTCAGGACGGTTCCGGATTCGGGCACCTGGATGAGGATGCCCTCGAAACCCGACTTGAACTTGCGTGAGTCGGAGTAGCGCAGGGTCCCGGTCACGGAGGTCTGGCCCTGAAGGTCCCCCTTGGTGATGGTGTCGGTGGCGCCGTTGAAGGTCGACGTCGTCGGCTTGGCCTTGGCGGCGAAGGGGCCCGACTTGGAGGCGAAGGCGCCTGCGCCCGCCCCCGCGGCCAGGACCGCGGCGGCCCCCACGGCCAGGAAGGCCCGGCGCCGGGTGTGGCGCGCCGCGCCCAGGTTGTCCACCGTGCCGGTCGAGCCGGTGGTCGAGCCGCCGTCGACCTGAGTGGAGGTGGTGGTCTGATCCATGTGCATGCCTGTCTGAGTGTGTGTCTGCGCGGCGGCCCGGCCGCGCGAGCCAGTGGTCTGTCAGTACCCGTAAGGGCGCCGCGTTACTTGTTCCCGAGCTCGGAGAAGCACTTGCCCATGACGTCCTGGGGGATGTCGCCATTGAGCTGGATCCCCTTGCCGGCCTCGGGGTCGGGGACGTCGTAGCCCTCCTTGCGCAGGCACTCGGCGGCCTTGACGAGGTCCTGCTGCGTCTCGGGCTTGGCGAGGTCCTCGGTCCCCGGAGCGGGGCCGACGGTCTTCTCGCACTCCTCGGCGGCCTTGTAGGCGGCGTCGGTCTCGGGGAACTGCATGTTTCCGTTGGAGTCGGGGTCGGAGACGTCGATGCCCTTGTCGCGCATGCACTGAGCCATCTTGAGCAGGTAGTCGTCCCCACTGGTGGCGGAGGCGGAGGCCGCGGCCGAGTCCGCCTTCGAGCCCTGGGAGCATCCGGTCATGAGACCGACGGCGCACACGGCGCAGGTCAGGACCGTGGCGGTGCGGGTGATGATCCGGGTGTTGAGGGGCTTCTTCATGGGAGAGGGTCCTTTCGGCTCGCGTGGGTCGGGGTGCGGTGACGCCCGTTCGTTCGGGGAACAGCCAACCGGGACCGGTGTTGCCACGAGGTTCACGATTTCGCTTATGTTGTGGCAACACGAGGGCTGGTTGGCTGTAGGACCGGCCGCATACACCACAGCGAAGGAGACACAGGGCAATGCGCGTACTCGTCGTGGAGGATGAGGAGTACCTGGCAGAGGCCATCGCCACCGGGCTGCGGCGCGAGGCGATGGCCGTCGACGTCGTCGGCGACGGGGCCAGCGCCCTGGAGCACGTGGCGACCAACGACTACGACATCCTCGTCCTGGACCGCGACCTGCCCGTGATCCACGGGGACGAGGTCTGCCGCCGGGTCGTCAGCGAGCACCCCAGGACTCGGGTCCTCATGCTGACCGCCTCACGGGCGCTGGAGGCGCGCGTGGGCGGATTCGAGCTGGGGGCGGACGACTATCTCACCAAGCCCTTCGAGTTCCCCGAGCTGGTGGCCCGGCTGCGGGCCCTGGAGCGGCGCAGCCAGCCGGCTCGCACTCCGGTCATTGAGGCCCACGGGGTGCGCCTGGATCCCTTCCGCCGGGAGGTCTACCGCGACGGGCGCTTCATCCACTTGAGCCCCAAGGAGTTCGCGGTCCTGCAGGTCCTCATGGAGGCCGAGGGCGGGGTCCTCAGCGCCGAGACGCTCCTGGAGAAGGCCTGGGACGCCAACGCGGACCCCTTCACCAACTCCACCCGGGTGACGATCTCCCACCTGCGCCGCAAGCTCGGCGAGCCCTGGGTCATCCAGACGGTTCCCGGCGCCGGTTACAGGTTCAGCGCATGAGCGGGCAGGGGGCGCAGACGGCTCTGCCCGACGACGCGGCGCAGCACGACGGCACCAGCGGTGCCCGGCCAGGGCGCGAGGAACGGTTCCGCCGCCCCCGGCGCCTGAGTATCCGGGTTCGCCTGACCCTGACCTACGCCGGGCTGGTGACGGCCGCAGGTGCGGTCCTCATCGCCCTGGTCTACTTCTACACGCGCTATGTCACGCTCAGCATCGAGATCGGTGGGCCGGTCGGGGACACCGCTGCCGTGCCGGCCTCACAGGCCAGCGAAGTCACTCAGGTGGACACGAACCTGTTCGACCTGCTCAGCAGCATCATGCGCTCGGCCGTCGGCGCGCTGGCGCTGCTCGTGGTGCTCTCCGGGACGGTCGGGTGGATCCTGGCGGGGCGGATGCTGCAGCCGCTGTCCTCGATGAACGAGGCGGCCAAGCGGGCCGCCTCGGGCGACCTCAGCCAGCGCCTGGCGCTGTCCGGCCCGCGCGATGAGATCCACGACCTGGCGGACACCTTCGACAACATGCTGGCCTCCCTGGAGCGCTCCTTCTCCGTCCACCGCCGCTTCGCGGCCAATGCCTCCCACGAGCTGCGCACGCCCCTGGCCACGACACAGACGATGATCGACGTCGCCCTGTCCGACCCTCAGGCCTCGGCCGAGGACCTGCGCACGGTACTCACCCGGGTGCTGGAGACGAATCGCGCCAACCGGGAGACGATCGACGCCCTCCTGGACCTGGCCGACGCCCAGTCCGGCAAGCTGGCTCGTGAGAACGTGGACATGGAGGCGACGGTCCGCGACGCCCTGGGCGTCATCGCCCCGGAGGTCGCCGAGCGGGACCTGCACGTCTCCTCCCACCTGCGGGCCATCCAGGTGCCGGGCGACCCGGTCCTCCTGCGCCAGAGCGTCTCCAACCTCCTGCGCAACGCGGCCCGGTACAACGTTGACGGCGGCCGGATCACGGTGGACATGGCGCATCTGGACGACGGCGTCCGGCTGACGATCCGCAACGACGGCCCCGCCGTACCGGCGGACAAGCTCGACTCGCTGCGCGAGGCCTTCGTTCGCGGTGAGGGGCGAGGGCGGACCCGTGGCTCCGGCCACGGGCTGGGCCTGGCGATCGTGACGGCCGTGGCCACCGCCCACGGCGGCGAGCTCCACCTGAGTGCCAACCCCACGGGCGGGCTGACAGCCGTCCTTGAGCTGCCCAGGGGCGAGGTCGAACCCGGCTCCCGCACACCGGACACCAATAGCTGACGGCCGCCAACCGGCGTGGTTGGCGGCCGTCAGGAAACCGGTTTCGGGCGCGCAGGTCGATCGATGGAGCGGAGCGTCGCGTCAGATCTGCTGGTTCGTCTTGACGGAGTTGGACACCAGCTCGATGAAGAGGCGGATCATGAAGAGAACCGTGAGGTACGCCGGCGCGGAGAACAGAAGGCTCAGGATGAAGGACAAACCGTCGAAGGTGGAGCCGTCGTAGTTGCGGGGGTCGGAGATGGCGCTGGCCACAGCGCCCATCTTGCCTCCCATGTAACCGACGCCGAGCCACCCCAGGCCGACGGCGATCGAGGCGACGATGAACACGATCCGGCTGTACTTCGTCACGAACTCCTTGGAGGTGTCGAAGAGGTTGCCGAAGAGGGACTCACCCGAAGCCGCAGGAGGGAAGGGCTGGCCAGGGGCACCCGGAGCGCCAGGAGTACCGGGAGCCGCCTGGAACTGCTGCTGGGGCGGGTGGTAGAAGGGCTGACCGGGGTTGGGGGGCTGAGTCATGAGACTGTTCGCTTCCTTCAGTGTTGGGGACGCAGGCAGGCTACCGCGTCTACGGTGCCCTGTGAAACGGACAGGTCAACCCTCACGTCTTGCGATGCGACTCACAATCCTTCCGAGATGGCGGGATGACGCGCCGCAGGGGCGCCCATCCGCCATTCCGCCATGCGGGTGCCCTGGGGAGGCGGGGCCCGGTGCGCTTCCGCCGCCAGGAAGGAAGCTCTCCCCATCGACCCGCGCACCGGGGCGTGATCCCCGTTTCTCAGCGGACCAGCTCGTAGGCGGACGCAGGCGCAACGGGATCCGCGGGGGCCGCCACCGGAGTGGGAGGAGCCGGGAGCCGGCGACGGCGCTCGCTGCGGGCGACGGCGGTGCGCAGCAGGGTCTCGAAGGGGCCGGCATGCCCACCGCGCTCCAGCGCCGCACACAGGCTCACGGTCGTCAGCCAGACCGCCAGCGCGATTCCCGCGGCCCGGGCCTCGCCCAGGTGGAGCTCGATGCCGCTCAGGGCGGGAAGGGCGAGGAAGACGGCGGCGAAGAGGAAGGTCTGGGAGAGGTAGGCCGTCATGGAGCGGCGGCCCACGGCCGAGGCCAACCGGCGCAGGCCCGTGAGCCGGCCGTCCGTCGTCGGCCCACCGGCGTAGAGGGCCAGCAGCGCCAACCAGCCGCAGGCACCGGCCAGTCCCGTCACCTCGTGAAGCGGAGACGTCCAGGCAGCCAGGGTCCCGCCCGTGGCCCAGATGCCGTACCCAATGCCGCCCAGGGCCCCGATCCCCAGGCCGCCCAGGCCGATGGCGGCCAGGAGGCGGCGGTGCCGCTCGGGGTGGGCGAGGAGGTCGGTGTCGGCCAGGCGGGCCCCGAGGAACATCGCCGGCACCACCATCGAGAAGAGCACCGTTGCAACAGAGTTCCCGGCCCAGGAGGTGATGGAGCCCGAGACGTAGGACAAGAGGGTCGTAGCCGATTCGCCGGCCCCCTGCTGCATGGCCGCCGCAGCGGTCAGGCCCTGGGCCGCAACATGGCTGCCCATGGCGTACATCGTCGTGATGACGGCGATGGTGACGACGACGCTGAAGGCCATGGCCCGCTTGCGGTGCTTGCGGGTCAGCCATCCGGCGAAGACGGCGGCGGCCAGGCCGTAAACGCCGATGATGTCGCCGGAGAAGACCAAGGCGTGGGCGGCGCCGAAGAGGATCATCCACAGACCCCGACGCCGTACCAGGCGGCGCGCGTCCACGGTGGCCTGCTCACGGGCCCAGGCCTGCTCCTGCGACGTTGGCTCGCGTCCGGCCTCGATGCCGGGCAGGGACTCGAGGTAGGACCTGGTGCCGGCGGCGATGCGCCGGTTGACCATGGTGGCCAGCCCGAAACCGAACAGGAGGGCGAACAGCGGGTAGGCGCGGTGGTCAACCAGGAGGGTGCGTGTCCACAGCCAGGCCGTGTCTACGGCATCGCTGGGAGCCGAGGAGTGCGTCGTCGCCAACCAGAAGGGGATGTTGGCCAGCGCGATGAACAGGAGCATGAAGCCACGGGAGACGTCCGGGGCCGGGAAGCGCTGGCCCTGAGAGCCGGTGAAGGAGATCGCGAGTTTCATGTCTTCCACGGTAGGAAGCAGCGGTGTCGCGCACCTCCCCCGCCAGGGCTGTTCTCCGGCCTTGATCCTCTCCCACCCGAGGGGGTGAGGAAGGCCCTGGCCCTCCTCCCGGAGGACCAGGGCCCCTCATCCCGACGGCCGCCTGATCGCGCACTGACGCCCCTGAAGGCACGGGCTCCGACGGCGGGGAGCAGCCGCCGCGGGGTCATCATCCGCTCAGCACCGCCTCCGACCGGGCATCAGCGGGTCGGACGGCCGGCGGCGGAGCCATCGCCCGCTTGCGCTCGCTGCGGACGACGGCGGTGCGCAGCAGGGTCTCGAACGGACCCGCGTGACCGCCGCGCTCCAGGAGGGTGCACAGGACCACGGTGACCAGCCAGACCACCACCGCGATCCCCGCGGTCCGCGCCTCGCCCAGATGGAGCTGAATACCTGTCAGGGCGGGAAGGAGCAGGAAGACGGCGGCGAAGAGGAGGGTCTGGGAGAGGTAGGCGGTCATGGAGCGGCGGCCCACGGCCGAGGCCGGCTTGCGCAGCCCCGTCAGCCGCCCGTCCGGCGTCGGCCCACCGGCGTAGAGGGCCAGCAGCGCCAACCAGCCACAGGCACCGGCCAGTCCCGCCACCTGGCCAAGAGGAATGGTCCAGACGACCAGGGGCCCACCCGTGGCCCACACGGCGAGCCCAATGCCGCCCACGGCCCCGATCCCCAGGCCGCCCAGGCCGACGGCGGCCAGGAGGCGGCGGTGCCGCTCGGGATGGGCGATGAGGTCGGTGTCGGCCAGGCGAGCCCCGAGGAACATCGCCGGCCCCATCAATGACACCAGCCCTGTACCCGCGTTTACGGCCCAGGCGGTGAGACCGTGGGAGACATAGGACAGGAGCGTAGTGGTCGAGCCGGAGGCCCCCTGGCGCATATCCGCTGTCGAGGTCATGCCTTGGGAGACCATGACACTGAGCATGACGAAGGTGATGACGACGCCGACAACGACGGAGACGGTGCAGAGGACCGCTGCCCGCTTCCAGTGCTTGCGGGCGATCCACCCGGCGAAGATGACGGCGACCAGACCGTAGGCGCCGATGACGTCACCGGAGAAGACCAAGGCGTGAACAGCGCCGAAGAGAATCATCCACAGACCCCGACGCCGCACCAGGCGGCGCGCGTCCACGGTGGCCTGCTCACGCGCCCAGGCCTCCTCCTGCGACGTCGGCTCACGGCCCGCCTCCACACCGGGCAGGGACTCGAGGTAGGACCTGGTGCCGGCGGCGATGCGCCGGTTGACCATAGTGGCCAGCCCGAACCCGAACAGCATCGCGAACAGCGGGTAGGACCGCCCGTCGACGAACAGCGTGCGCACCCACAGCCAGACCGTGTCGACGGCATCGCTGGGAGCGGAGGTCCTTGTCACGCCGGTCCAGAAGGGGACATTGGCCAGCGCGATGAGCAGGAGCATGAAGCCACGGGCCACATCAGGGGAGGGATAGCGCACCCCCCGGGTACCGGTGAACGATGTCGCGAGTTTCATGCCCACCACGCTAGGAAGCCCCTGTGATCCACGCCTCCCCCGCAAAGCCTGTTCACCAGCATCGGACCTCTCCACCTGAGGGGCGAGAAAAGGCCCCGACGACTCCTCCCGGAGGACCAGGGCCCCTCATCCCGACGGCCGCCTGATCGCGCACTGACGCCCCGCAAGGCGCGGGCTCCAACACCGGCGAGCAGCCGCCGTGGGATCATCATCCACCCGGCACTGCCTCCGACCGGGCGTCAGCGGGTCGGACGGCCGGCGGCGGAGCCATCGCCCGCTTGCGCTCGCTGCGGGCCACGGCGGTGCGCAGCAGGGTCTCGAACGGACCGGCATGCCCACCGCGCTCCAGCGCCACGCACAGGACCACCGTGACCAGCCAGACCCCCAGCGCGATGAGCGCGGCCGCGGCCTCGCCCACCCACAGGCGCTCGCCTGTGGCGAGGACGGGGATGATGACGAAGATGGTCCCGAACAGGATCGTCTGACTCAGGTAGACGGTCATGGAACGCCGCCCCACCGCGGAGGCCAGCCGACGCAGACCCGTCAACCGGCCGTCCGGCGTCGGCCCACCGGCGTAGAGGGCCAGCAGCGCCAACCAGCCGCAGGCACCGACGATTCCGAAGAGCTCCTTGACGGCGAAGTCCCACGGCCACAGCGTGCCGAGCAGCACGTTGGCCAGAGCACTGTGGAGCGCCGCGAGGGCTCCCAGGGCCAGTCCGCCGATCCCAGTCGAGATGAGCAGGCCGCGGTGCCGATCCGGCTGGGTGACGATGTCGGTGTCGGCCAGGCGGGCGCCGATCACTGCGGCGGGGACGATGAGCGCGACGAGGACCTGTGCGAACAGTCCGACGGTCCACCCCACGATATTGGTGACGAACCAGGGCAGCGCCATCGCGGCCTGGTTCCCCTGAGCACCGGACCATTCCATGGTCTCCGGAGAGGCGAAGCCCATCGCCAGGAAGCTGCCGGCGGCTATCAGCATGATGACGGCGCCGACGACGTACAGACGGGTATACCGCTTGCGGGCCAACCACCCGGCGAAGATGACGGCGACCAGACCGTAGGCGCCGATGATGTCGCCGGGGAAGAAGATGCCGTGGACGAACCCGAACAGGATCATCCACCAGCCCCGGCGCCGCACCAGTCGGCGCGCGTCCACGGTGGCCTGCTCGCGCGCCCAGGCCTCCTCCTGCGCCGTCGGCTCACGGCCCGCCTCCACGCCGGCCAGAGACTTGAGGTAGGCCTGCGTCCCGGAGGCGATGCGCCGGTTGATCATGGTCATCAGCCCGAACCCGAACAGCATCGCGAACAACGGGTAGGCGCGGTGGTCCACGATGAGCGCGCGCACGAACAACCACCAGGCATCGACCGCCGACGCCCGTGATGTTCCGTCAATGCCGACCAGCGCCTTGTTCCATACCGGGACATTGGCCACCGCCACGAGCAGCAGCATGAAACCTCGGGCCACGTCGGGGGCCGGGTAGCGCACGCCCCGACCCGTGAAGGAGACCATCATCCGCATGTGGCACATATTATATTTGAAGCGATCCGCGCTCCATCACATGGATATCATTTCCCGCAATTCCGAAAGAAAAAGAGGGGCACAGCCTTGAGCAGTGCCCCTGGTGGCGTCGGTCGCGATGGCGTCCACCGGCATCCACCGTGTGAGCAACCGCGTGGGCCGAGGTGTCAGCGCTGCGGGAACCGTATGGACCGTGTGGGCACGAGCGCAGTGCTCACAGTGCCCCTGGTACCCGCTGTGCTCGCTGTGTTAGCCATGTTCATGGGGCGCTCACCTCCCCGCTCGGGGCGGTGCTCTGCGGGCCCACGACCCCGCCGACCGGGCGCGACGACCTGGACCTCGCCGTCGGCGGCCGCGGCGAAGATCCGCTGGACGACCGCCTCTCGGCTGCGCATGCGGGCGTTGTCGGTCTCCAGCTCCTCAACGCGGGCCTCCAGGTCGAGGATGCGGCGGATGCCCTCGAGGTTGATGCCCTCCTGGGACAGGGCCTGGATACGGCGCAGGCGCTCGACGTCGCGGTGGGAGTAGCGCCGGCCCCGCCCGCGGGTCCGGGCGGGGCTGACCAGTCCGAGCCGGTCGTACTGGCGCAGGGTCTGGGGGTGCATCCCTGCCAGCTCGGCCGCCACCGAGACCACGTAGACCGCGCGCTCGGCCGCGTCCTCGGCCAGGTAGCCCAGGCCCTGCCCGGCGCGACGCCGGCTCACTTGCCGGCCTCCTCCATGAGGGTGGCCCGCGGATCGGTGTCACCCATGGCCTCATCGAAGGCCTTGAGCGCCTCCTTGGCGGCCTTGGAGAGCTTCTTGGGGACGGCCACCTCGATGGTTACCAGCAGGTCGCCGGTCTTCTTGCGGGTGATGGCGCCCTTGCCGCGCAGGCGCATGACGGTGCCCGAGGAGGTACCGGGCTTGATCTTGATCTTGGAGGTACCGCCGTCGAGCAGCGGGACCTCGACCGTGGCGCCCAGGGCGGCCTCGCGCAGGGTGACCGGCAGGTCCATGCGCAGGTTGGCGCCGTCGACCGGGTCGATGGAGTACACCGGGTGCTTGTTGACGCTGATGGTCACCACCATGTCGCCGTTCTCGCCACCGTTGAGGCCGGCCCTGCCCTTGCCGCGCAGGCGGATCTTCTGGCCGTCGCGCACGCCCGCCGGGATGCGGACCTTCATGGTGCGTCCGTCCGCGGTCAGCTCCACGGTGGTGCCGGCGACGGCGTCGCGCAGGTCCAGCGCGGCCGAGGTCAGGACGTCGGAGCCCTTCTGCGGCTGGGGCTGGGAGCCGAAGCCGCCGAACCCGAAGGGCCCGGGGCGCCCGCCGGAGCGGGTGGGGCTGGGAGTACCGCCGAACATGCGCAGCAGGTCGTCGAGGTCGGGCTGGGCGCCGGCACCGCCGGCGGTCTCGAAGCGGACGCCTCCGCTTTGGCCGCCGAACATGGAGGAGAAGATGTCCTCGAATCCTGTCGCGCCGCCAGCGCCACCCGGGCCCCCGGCCTGGAAGCGGGCTCCGCCTCCGGCCATGGAGCGGATCGCGTCGTACTGCTTGCGCTCGGCCTCGTCGGACAGGACGGCGTACGCCTCCCCGATCTCCTTGAACTTCTCTGCCGCCGCGGCGTCGTCGGGGTTACGGTCGGGGTGGTACTTCTTTGCGAGCGTACGGTAGGCCTTCTTGATGGCGGCGGCGTCGGCGTCCTTACTCACGCCGAGGACCGCGTAGAAGTCCTTCGTCATCCAGTCCTGACTGGCCATGTTCGTGTCACCGCCTCCTTATCCGGGTGATCGTGGGTTTTCCTTACTGATAATTACTGATGACTGCTGCTTGTCACCGATGAGCGGCGACGCCTGAAAGTCGTGGGGCGCATCTCCGGCAGGCCCTGGTGCCCTCGGGCGTCCCGATGATGCCTCCCGGCCGACGGCGGACCCGAGCCAGCGTTTCTGGCGGGGCCGGGTCCGCCGTCGGACCGGGGTTGGTGAATCGGATCGGTGCAGTGAATGTGCGGTGGATACCGCTCAGGCCGGGTTGGCGACCTGGACGCGGGCGGCGCGCACGACGCGCTCACCCAGGCGGTATCCGGGCTGGAGGACCGCGGCGATGGTGGGCTCGGTGACCTCGCTGGACTCGGTGGCCATGAGGGCCTCGTGCAGCGTGGGGTCGAAGACCTCGCCCACGGCGCCGAAGCGCTCCAGGGAGTACTTCTCGGCCAGGATCGACTCGAGCTTGCCGGCCGTGGTCTCGAAGGTTCCGGTCAGGTCGCCGTGCTGGCGGGCCAGCTCGATCTCGTCGAGGACCGGGATGAGGGACTCGACGACGCCGGCGGCACCGGCCTCACGGTGGGAGGCCGCACCCTCGCGGGACCGGCGCACGAACCCCTGGTACTCCTGCTGGAGGTTGTAGAGGTCCGCCCGGGCCCGGGCCAGGTCGTCGGCCGCCTGAGCGGCCTGGGCCTGAGCCTGGGCCAGGGGGCTGTCCCCCGCCGCCTCCTCGGACGAGGAGGCGGCGTCGGACTGGCCGGCCGCGCCCTCGGGCGTGCCCTGGGCGAGTTCGTCACGGACGTCGTCGGGCACCTCCTCGAAGGCCGACTCGACGGCCGCCTGGAGCTCGGGGTCGATGCCCTCGTCCTCGGGGGTGGGGCCGGCCGGGGTCACTTGGAGTCCTCGTCGTCGACGATCTCGGCGTCCACGATGTCCTCGTCATCGGAGGACGTGGAGCCGCCGGCGGAGGTGGAGCTGGAGTCGGCCGCGCCCTGGGAGGCGGCGTCGGCCTGGTAGATGGCCTCGCCGACCTTCTGAGCCACCGAGTTCAGCTTCTCCTGAGCGGTCTTGACCGGCTCGATGTCGTCGCCCTCGAGGGCCTTCTTGAGGTCGTTGACGGCCTCGGAGACCTCGGAGTGGACGTCCTCGGGCAGCTTGTCCTTGTTGTCCTTGAGGAGCTTCTCGATGGAGTAGGCCTGCTGCTCGGCGGAGTTGCGGGTCTCGGCGTCCTCGCGGCGCTTCTTGTCCTCCTCGGCGTGGGCCTCGGCATCCTTGACCATGCGGTCGATGTCCTCCTTGGGCAGGGCGGAGCCGCCGGAGATGGTCATGGACTGCTCCTTGCCGGTTCCGCGGTCCTTGGCCGAGACGTGGACGATGCCGTTGGCGTCGATGTCGAAGGAGACCTCGATCTGGGGCACGCCGCGGGGGGCCGGGGCGATGCCGGTCAGCTCGAAGGTGCCCAGCGGCTTGTTGTCCCGGGCGAACTCGCGCTCGCCCTGGTAGACCTGGATGAGCACGGAGGGCTGGTTGTCCTCGGCGGTGGAGAAGACCTCGGAGCGCTTGGTCGGGATGGCCGTGTTGCGCTCGATGAGCTTGGTCATGACCCCGCCCTTGGTCTCGATGCCCAGGGACAGCGGCGTGACGTCGATGAGCAGGACGTCGCTGCGGTCGCCCTGGATGACGCCGGCCTGGAGGGCCGCGCCGACGGCGACGACCTCGTCGGGGTTGACGCCCTTGTTGGGCTCCTTACCGGTCAGCTCGCGCACCACCTCGGTGACGGCGGGCATGCGGGTGGAACCGCCCACGAGGACCACGTGGTCGATCTCGGAGACCTTGACCCCGGCGTCCTTGATGACGTTGTGGAAGGGGATCTTGGTGCGCTCGAGCAGGTCCGCGGTCATCTCCTGGAAGTTGGAGCGGGTGAGCTTCTCATCAAGGTGGATGGGGCCGGACTCGCTCATGGAGAGGTACTGCAGGTTGATGTTCGTGGAGGTCGCCGAGGACAGCTCCTTCTTGGCCTGCTCGGCGGCGTCCTTGAGGCGCTGCATGGCGATCTTGTCCTTGGACAGGTCCACGCCGTCCTTGCTCTTGACCTGCTTGACCAGCCAGTCGACGATGCGGGCGTCCCAGTCGTCGCCGCCCAGGCGGTTGTCGCCGTTGGTGGCGCGCACCTGGATGGTGGAGAAGCCGTCGTCGTCCTTGCCCACCTCGAGCAGGGAGACGTCGAAGGTACCGCCACCGAGGTCGAAGACGAGGATGAGCTCGTCCTCCTTGCCCTTGTCCAGGCCGTAGGCCAGGGCCGCAGCAGTGGGCTCGTTGACGATGCGGTCCACGGTCAGGCCCGCGATGGTGCCGGCCTCCTTGGTGGCCTGGCGCTCGGCGTCGTTGAAGTAGGCCGGGACGGTGATGACCGCGTTGGTGACGGGCTCACCCAGGTAGGCCTCGGCGTCGGTCTTGAGCTTGGCCAGGATGCGGGCGCTGATCTCCTGGGCGGTGTACTTCTTGCCGTCGATCTCGACGGACCAGCTGGTGCCCATGTGGCGCTTGACCGAGGAGATGGTGCGGTCGACGTTGGTGACCGCCTGGCGCTTGGCGATCTCACCGACGAGGATCTCGCCGGACTTGGAGAAGGCCACGACGGAGGGGGTGGTGCGGCCGCCCTCTGCGTTCGGGATGATGGTGGGCTCGCCACCCTCGAGGACGGCGATAGCAGAGTTGGTAGTACCGAGGTCGATACCGACAGCGCGTGCCATGTGGTGTGCTCCTTGTGTTTGCTGAGTCGTTGTCAGTCGATGTCTGAGGTGAAGGCCGGTTGCTCCGGCGACTTCAGGTTGAGTCGTATGCACTCAGGATTGTGGTTGAGTCGGGCTCTGTCAACTCGATGGCACCCAACCTTGAGTCTGACTGGCTCAACCTTGGGGCGGGACGATCCATTCCACAGACAGCAGGTGACCTGCGACACGCGCGCTGCATCGCGAGCAACACCCGTCGCGGAGCATCCGCTCCCGGCGGCAGGGCGAGCGGTTCCAGCGACGGGAAGACGGTCCTCCGGCTCTCTCCACCGCACGTCCCGGCGCACATCCCATCGCGCCAGTACATCGAGGACTGCGATCTCCTTCGAGGACGGCGTTTCAGATCGACGACAAAACGCAGTCCTCACGACGAAAACACGTCCTCGAGCACCGCATTCACCCCCACCTCCGAGCACATGCAGCACTACGTGCGCCACACCAAATCCACCTGCATCCATCTGTCAAACTCCTGCGATGGCACGGGCTCACGCGCGCGCAGAAGAACATCGGGCTATGAACATGGAGTCGCACTCGTTGCGCGTGCGACCACTGGGACCGGACGATGACACGACAGTCTTCGACTGCGGTCACCCTGATCTCAACCGATGGCTAGAGGAATTCGCTTGGGCCGCTCAACGCCGGCGCACTGCAGCCACACTTGACCTGACACTGAAAGGTGATGACGATGCCCTGCACTGTTGACGAGATCCAGGCGCATGCCGACGAGCCGGCTCCTTCAGGAGGAGGATCCGCAGACGGGCGAGGAGACCTGGGCACGGGTCAGGATCCGTGAGATCCACCGGGACCGCGTCATCGTCGCCAGGGCGATGGAGGACCTGTCGGCCACCAGCATCGCCAAGTTCGTAGACCTCGTCGGCAGCATCGAGCTGCCCCTGCCGACGACGCGACTGCGCCCCGCGCCCTGAGCGGTGGCTGCCACCAGCACCAGCTCGGACGCATCGACCGGCGGACACAGACGGACCCGAGTTGTCACTGCCCCAGGCGGCGCTGTCGGCGCTCGGCCTTCCGGGCGGCCCGGCGCTCCTTCTCGCCCCTCTCGCGCAGTCCGAAGACCGCGAGGACGTTGGCGATGACGCCGACGGCCACGATGACGACGCCGAAGGCCGCCCCACTGGCCTCCCCGGTCAGCCCCACCAGCGGGCTGACGAGCCCGCCGACGACGAACTGGAGGAAGCCGAGCAGCGCGGACCCGGTTCCCGCCCACCGGCCGGTGCGGTCGAGCGCAAGCGCCGGCGCGTTGCCCATCGACAACCCCAGGCAGGCCACGTGCGCCAGGAAGAGCACCACCACGACAACGAGCAGCGGCATCCGCGAGGCTCCCGTCACCGGTTCGCGCAGCCAGACCAGACAGACCGCGGCGAAGACGACGTCGACGACCATCACCGCGATGAGGCCGATCCGCACCTGCCGAGCCTGGGAGAACCGGCGCACCAGGGAGGCCGCCACCGCGATCGTCACCGTGACCGTCGCCCCGCACAGACCGAAGACCGCTGTGTATGCCACCGTCCCCATACCCAGCACGTTGCGCAGCACGAAGGGCGCGGCGGACAGGTAGGCCATGAGCAGCCCGAAGGACAGGGCGTTGATGAGCAGGAGGCGCACGAGGACGCGGTCGCGGGCCAGCTCGCGGGTGCCGTCGAGCAGGATCCGCAGGCCGCCGTCGTGTCGCTGCTCGGCGGGCAGGGACTCGGGCACCCAGAGGGTCACCATGACCACGAGCACCCCGGTGAAGGCGGCAACGACCCCCAGGATCCCGCGCCACCCGATGGGCTCGACGAGCACACCGCCGAGGATCGGGGCGACCACGGGGGCGATCCCCTGAATTGCCATGACGACGCTGAGGGCCTGAGCGGCGGTGATGCCGCGGGAGCGGTCGGAGATGACGGCCCGGCCCAGGACCATGCCGGCCGCCCCGCCCAGTCCCTGCAGGAAGCGGGCCCCCAGGAGGACGGGCAGGCTCGGGGCCAGGGCGGCGCCGATGCTGGCGGCCAGGGCGAGCATGCTGCCCCACAGCAGGAGGGGACGCCGGCCGAAGCGGTCGGACAGGACCCCGATGGTCAGCTGTCCCAGGGCGATCCCCACGAGGAAGGTCGTCATCGTCAGCTGGACGCTGGAGGCGGAGACCGCCAGGTCGTCGGCCATCTGGGCGAAGGCCGGCAGGTAGGCGTCGGTGGCCAGGGGCGCGACGGCCGCGAGCGCGGCCAGGGCGATGAGGAGCGTAGTGGGGAAGGCCGCCCTCAACCCGCTGTTGGCGGGGGTACCCGGCGTTGGCGTCATGCCCTGAGCGTAGGGAGGTTTCCGGCCGGTGCGTCAGTGCGTGAGCGCGTGACGCCGTGCACGCCCGACGACGTCGAGCACCGGCCGGGCACCCGAGCGGCACGCCACCGGCTCAGGTCCCCTGCTCGGTCTCGGGGGCGACCATGAGGTGGTCGCCGTCGGGCACGATGCGCACCCGCAGCCCGTAGACCTCGGCGAGGGTGTCGGGCTGGAGCACCTCGGCGGGTGTGCCCTCGGCGAGGACCGTCCCGCCGGCAAGCACGGCGAGGCGGTCGCAGAAGCGGGCCGCCAGGTTGAGGTCGTGCAGGGCGACGACGGCGAGGCGCCCGGTGTCCCGATGGCAGATCCGCCGCACGTGGGAGAGCACCGAGACCTGACGGCGCAGGTCGAGGGCGGAGGTGGGCTCGTCGAGCAGGATGAGCCCGGGGTCGCGCACGAGTGTCTGGGCCAGGGCCACGAGCTGGCGCTGACCGCCGGAGAGCTGACCCAGGGGACGGTCGGCCAGCTCGGCCACACCGAGCTCGTCCAGGGCACCCCAGGCCAGGTCGATATCGGCGCGGCTCGTGTGCCAGGTCATCCCGCGCCGTGAGGCGGTGAGCACCGACTCCAGGGCGGTCAGGGCGGCGTCACCGGGCAGGCCCTGCGGCATGTAGCCGATCATGCCGCGCAGGTCCCGTCCCCTGCGCCCCTCGAAGGTCACCTCCCCCAGGTAGCGGCGCAGCTGGGCCACGCAGGTGACGAGCGTCGACTTGCCGGCGCCGTTGGGGCCGAGCAGACCGACCATCTGGCCCGTCTCCCAGGTGGCGTCGACCCCTTTGAGGACGGCACGCCGACCGTAGGAGAAGGTGAGGTTGTTCAGCGTCAGGCTCATGAACCGCTCCTGACCGCCGAGCGCTGGCGTCCGAAGATGATGGTGAGGAACACCGGCACGCCCACGAGGGCGGTCAGGATGCCGACGGGCACGGCCACTCCCGGGACGATGACCTGGCTGGTGGCGTGCGCGGCGGTCAGCAGGGTGGAGCCGGCCAGGATGGAGGCGGGTACGAGGAAGCGCTGATCCTCCCCCACCAGGCCGCGGGCCATGTGCGGTCCCACGAGCCCCACGAAGCCGATGATCCCCACGAAGGCCACGGACAGGGCGGCCAGCAGCGAGACCCCGACCAGGGTCCACGCGCGCAGGCGCGCCACGTTGATGCCCATGGCCGCGGCGCGCGCCTCCCCCAGGGTGATGGCGGTCAGTCGCCAGCCGTTGACCCAGAACACGGGCGTGGCCACGAGCAGGGCCACCGAGACGGTGGCCACGGCCGGCCAGGTGGCGCGCATGAGCGAGCCCATCGACCAGAAGACGATCTGCTGTAGGCTCTCGGTGGAGGCCCGGTACTGCACGAGCGCCAGGAGCGCCTGACAGCTGAAGACCAGGGCGATCCCCAGCAGGATCGTCATCTCCTTGGTCACCGAGGGCAGCCTCGAGACCATCGCGATGGTGAGAGAGGCCGCCAGTCCCGCTGTCATCGCCACGATCGGCAGGGTGGCCCCGGTGGCCACGGGCAGCACGAGGCCCGTGACGATCGCCAGCGCCGCACCGAGGGCCGAGGCCGCCGAGATCCCCAGGGTGAAGGGCTCGGCCAGCGGGTTGTCGAGGATCGTCTGCATCTGGACTCCGGCCAGGGACAGCGCTCCACCCACCAGAACCGCCAGGAGCGCCGGGGGCAGGCGCAGGTTGATGACGATATTGGCGACCCACGGGTCGTAGTCGGCGTAGAAGATGGAGCCGAGCACCTGGACCGGGCTGAACCCCAGCGGCCCCACCATGAGGGCCATGAGGAAGACGGCCAGGAGCAGGGAGGTCAGCCCCGTCAGCATCGCGATGCGTCGAAAGGTCCGACGGCGGTAGGAGGCGTAGGCCGACGACGCGCTGTCCGCACTGTCTGCGGGGGCGGCCTCGGTCCCGGCCGCCTGAGCGGCCGGGACAGTCGCACCGGTCACCGCGCCGTCGGCTTGGGCGACCGTTCCGTCAGCGGCGTCGTCGACGGAGACCTGAGCGTTCGGAGCGCCCATCAGATGGACGTGAAGAAGACGCCCTCGGCCTTCCAGGGCATGTACTCATCGTGGAAGGACTTCCAGACGGCGTCGGGGTCGATGTCGCTGAAGGCCTCGGGGTTCTGCCACTTGGCGAAGGTCAGGTAGGCGATGAAGTTGTAGGGGGCGTCGTAGAACTGGTGGTAGACGCCGTAGACGTGCCCGTCGACGAAGGCCTGGATCTGGTCGTAGCCGGGCTGGTTCTTCAGCTGTTCCAGGCTGGCCTTGGCGGAGGCCTCATCGGCCTTGTAGCCGAGGTGGACGTAGCTGGTCTGGGCGGTGTCCTTGATCTTCTGCTGCTGCCACTCACCGCCGGTGGCGATGATGTTCTGGGGGTTGGAGGCGATGACCTGCTCGGGAGTGAGCACGCCCTCCTCGCCGGACAGGAGGCTGTCGGCGATGTTGGTGCCGCCGGTCGCCGTGATGATCGACCCCAGGTTGGCGGTGGAGTAGGTGGAGCCGGGGTCGTTGACGCCCGGGCCGCGCCACAGGAAGGTGGTGGGCTTGGTGGTCAGGGACTTCACCTTCTCAACGATGGGGTCGACCTGCTTCTTGTAGAATGAGACGAAGGTCTCGGCCTCCTTGCGCTTGTCGAAGAGGTCGCCCATGAGGGTGACCGAGGGGACGGTGTTCTTGACCGGGTCGCGTCGGAAGTCAGTGACGACGTACTTGATCTGCTGGCCGTCCAGCTTCTCAAGGTAGCCCTTCTCCTTCGCGGCGTTGTAGACGTCCAGGGTCATGACGAAGACGTCGGGCTTGTACTGCACCAGGGTCTCGATGGGCAGGCCGTCCTTGGCGATGGAGCCGATGGTCGGCAGCTCGGCGGCCTTGGGGGAGACCGCCACGATCTTCTCGTAGAAGTCGGGGGCGGCCTTCTGGAGGTCCTCGCCCCAGGCGACCACCTTGTCGACGGGGTTGGCCTTGTTGAGGAAGGCGAGGGAGTAGACGTGGCGGGACTCGCTCAGGACGATGTTCTTCGGCTGGGCGTCGAAGGCGACCTTGCGGCCGACGATGTCGGTGACCTCGAAACCACCGCTCGACGCGCTCGCGGAAGCGCCACCGCTGGAGCCCTTGCCGGCGCGGGAGGTGACTCCGCAGCTGGCGAGGACGGCAGTGAGTGGGAGGGCCATGAGCAGGGTACGACGGCGCATAGAAGTCCTTTGTTCGCAGGTGGGCGTCAGAGCTGACGCACGAGGATATTAGGTGTGGCTAACTTAATTCGCCAAGACGACAGGCGCCTTTTGTGCCCACACCACAAAGACGCTCAAGGGCCTTGAGGCACATCCGGCACGTCCGAGGGCCGACGGCGAGCAGCCCGAGCGAGGACCTGCTGCGGAGCGCGCAGGCCCTGCGAGGCGATCACGGCGCGAGCGCGTGGACGACTATGACGGCGAGCAGTGCCGCGGCCGGAGGGAGGTACTTGCGCGGGTGACGCATGACGTCGCGTTCGGACTTCCAGCTCGTCAGCGGCCGGTAGACCTCCAGGAGGACCGCGGTCGTCGCCCCGGCGAGTGAGGCTGCCGCTCCGGCTGCAGCCGCCCCCACAAGGCCGCCTCCCAGCCAGACGATCAGCGCACCCACCAGACAGTTCGACGCCATGTACAACAGCGTGAGGTCTCTGGCGTAGGCCATGAAGACCCGCCTCGATCCGGGCGCCGCCAGCACCACCGCGCGAGTGCTGAGATAGCGGGAGAAGTAGGCGTTCAACGGCGTGTTGGTGACGATGAGCGCCATGGACAGCGAGACCGTCAGAGCGCGGCGGGCCATGGTGTAGGTGAAGAAAAGACCGACGACGAGCATCATGAGAGTGTTGACCTGCGTGGTGCGCACGGTGGCCAGCTCGCCCAGGACCAGGCTGTGGCGGCCGCCTCCAACGGTTCCCACCTGCGTGCGCCGCGCCCGCAACCCATCGGTGCAGCCGAGCATCGTCAAGACGCAGGCGGCGAAGAGGACGGCCGAGGCCACGGGCGCGAGCCACCAGAGGAGCGTCCCGACGACGAGAGCCCCACCGGCCGCCCAGCGCAGCCCGACCCTCTCCCCCGCCCACAGGGTCAGCCCCAGCGACGAGGCTCCGAGCCCGACGACGACCATCTCCACGGCCGTCGTCGCGGCAACGCCCGCCTCGGAGCTCGGGCCACCTCTCCCGCTGTCGGCCAGCAGGACGAACAGGGTGATGGGCGCGACCGCCTCGAGGAGGATGACGGCGTTGGCCACGAGGTGGGTGGCGCGGGCGAGCTCGTCGCGCCGGAGCGGGAAGCGGGCCAGGTCGTCCCAGCGGCCGGAGCCGATCCACGTCGAGGCGATGGTGGCCGACAGGCCAATGGGGGCCAGAACCAGTCCGATGACAGCGACGCGCGGGTTGACGCGGAGATCGGCCGACGCCCCGAACCAGGCGGCCAGGGCGCACAGGATGGCTGCGCTCAGGACGGTCTGGCGCCCCACGAACTGCCCGGTCACCGCCCTCAGGGCGGCCCGGCTAACTGACCAGCGCCGCCACGGCATCGGAGTCCTCGGGGGTGGCGAAAGGGCCGGTCATCCGGCCGGCGCAGAGCACGTAGAGGCGCCGGGTGCAGCGGGTGAAGGACTCGGCGATGTGGGAGCTGAGCAGGACCGAGCGGCCGGATGCGGTGGCGTCGTTGATGCTGCGGTACAGGAACTCGGTGGCGGTGAAGTCGAGGAAGTCGACGGGCTCATCCAGGAGGAGGAGGGGCGTGGTCAGGTAGAAGGCGGCGATGAGGTTGGCCTTCTTACGTGAGCCGCTGGAGAGGCGGGAGAAGGAGGTGGTCCGGTAACGGCCGTAGTCGAATCCCTCGATCAGCTCCTCGAGGCGGCCGCGGTCCGGGCGCAGGCGATAGGCGTGCTCGAGGAAGCCGATGAAGGCCTCCAGGTTCCAGGTGGGGAAGGAGGAGTCGTCGGCGAGGCTGAGGTAGCGGGCGGCCTTGAAGTGCTCGTCGCCCGGGCGCACGTCCCGGCCTTGGTAGCGCAGAACGCTCAAGCGTGCTCCGCGGTGGACGTCGCACAGGGAGGTGAGCATCGTGGTCTTGCCGGCGCCGTTGAGGCCGATGAGGCCCACGGCCTCGCCGGCCTCGAGGGCGAAGGAGACGTCGGTGAGGACCGGCCGGTTGCGCTCGTACCAGGCGGACAGGCCCTCGACCTCAAGGAGACGGGCGTCGTCGTCGACGTTCATGAGCTCGGGGGCGTCCGGTCGTCTCGGTCGTCACGCCCGCCGCCAATGGATGGACGGATCACCTGGATCAGGAAGAGCGCCGCAACAGCGATGGCGATGACCATGGCCAATGTGTCTCCCCGCCGGAAGGAGACGACGGCCACCACAATATTGAGCACCACGATGACAATGCGGAAGATGCGTAGAGTCCGTCCCGTCAACACGGTTGCCTCCTTCTTCGCAGATTCCCACGGCGGGAACCAGCTACTTGCCCCCATCACTGTAGGCCCGGGCCGGACCTCAGGGATGCACTTCAGGGACCATCTCGGCGCAAGCATCTCACCTTCCAGAAGTATTGACATCTGACGCGGCGCCGCTTTCCCGTGCCATTCCGGGATCCGCAGCTTCACAGGAGACCCACAAGGACAACCTACGCCTGACATACACGGGGCCGACACGGTTGAGCCATGCACAGCTCCGACACCCTCAACCCGGCCGAGCCGCCCCAGGCGGACCAGGATCACCAGTCCGGCCGGCACTCCCACTCCACGAAGTCCCGCAAGCACCCGCGCCGCCGCTTCCTCCTGGGCGGCGCCGCCGTCCTGGGCCTGGCCGCCACCGGCACCAGCGCCTGGGCGCTCAACCGGTTCGTCATCGACCACGTCGAGGTTGGCGACGTCACCTCCCTGGAGGCCAAGGCCCACAACGCCGTCGCCGGCTCCTCGGCCGCCCCGGCCACCAACGTGACGGTCGCAGAGAACTCCTACTCCTCATCCAACACGAGCATCGAGATCCAGCAGGTCTCCACCGGATCGGGCAGCGACACCGTCACCTACTACGTGGCCGACGTCAAGCTCACCAACGCCACCGACCTGCGCAGCGCCTTCGCCAACAACTCCTACGGCACCAACATCGTCGCCAAGCCCACCGCGATGGCCTCCGAGCACGACGCGATCCTGGCCATCAATGGCGACTACTACGGCTTCCGCAGCGACGGCATCCTTATCCGCAACGGGGTCATCTACCGCGACAGCGGCAAGCGAGACGGCATGGCCTTCTACACCGACGGGCGCGTCGAGGTCTACGACGAGACCACCACCAACGCCCAGACACTCCTGGACGCGGGTGTGTGGAACACGTTGTCCTTCGGGCCGGCGCTGGTCGACAACAGCCAGGTGCTCTCCGGCATCGACCAGGTCGAGGTCGACACGAACGTCGGCAACCACTCCATCCAGGGCAAGCAACCGCGCACCGCCGTGGGGTGGGTGGAGACGAACCACCTCAAGCTCGTCGTCGTCGACGGCCGCAGCGAGGGTTACTCGCGCGGCGTGACGATGACCGAGCTCGCCCAGATCATGGCCGACCTGGGATGCGCCTGCGCCTACAACATCGACGGCGGCGGCTCGTCGGCCATGTACTTCAACGGCTCGATCATCAACCAGCCCTCCAACGGGGGCGAGCGCGACACCTCCGACATCCTCTACATCGCGAACGGATCCTGAGATGAGCGGCACCGACACAGCCCTTCAGACCTCGCCGCGGGTGCTGCCGCGGGTCATCGTCCCGGCGAACCGGACCGCCGTCAATCGGGTGGCACTGCGCGCCACCACCGCTCCCCGACCTCTGACGGCAGTGACGCTGGTGGTCCTCATCCCGGCCTACAAGCCCGATGAGCGCCTGGCCGCGCTCGTGGCCCAGCTGCGCGGGGCGCGCCGGGACTGCGCGGTACTCGTCGTCGACGACGGCTCGGGGCCGCGGTACGCACCGTTCTTCGCCGCCGCCCGTGCCCGCGGAGCCCAGGTGGTCAGCTACCCGGTCAACCAGGGCAAGGGTCAGGCGCTGCGCACGGGTCTGGCTCACGCGGCCGACACCTGGCCCGATGCGGATGTGGTGTGCGCCGACGCCGACGGGCAGCACACGCCGTCGGACATCGAGGCCGTGGCCGCGAGGGTGCGCGAGACCGGGCACATGACCCTGGGGGTGCGGCGGTTCACCGGGCCGGTGCCGCTGCGCAGCCGGATCGGCAACGACGTGACCGCCCTGCTGTTCCGCGGCGCGACCGGCTGGAAGCTGGGCGACACCCAGACGGGCCTGCGCGGCTATCCCGCAGGGCACCTGACCTGGTTGCAGAGCGTGCCCGGCGACCGCTACGAGTACGAGCTCTCCGCCCTGCTGCGCGCCCACGAGCTGGGGCTGGTGGTGGAGCAGGTGGAGATCGCCACGGTCTACGAGCCGGGCAACACCTCCTCCCACTTCCGGCCGTTGCAGGACTCGGCGCGGATCTACGCCCCGCTGCTGCGGTTCACGGGGGCGTCGCTGGCGAGCTTCGGGATCGACTGGCTGGGCGTCATGGTCATCTTCGCGATGACCGGCAACCTGCTGGCGGCGGTCGTGGGGGCGCGGCTGATCTCCGGGACCGCGAACTTCTTCATGAACCGCCGCATCTTCAAGGCCCGCCGCGGCACCGTGGTGCGCACGGCGGTGCGCTACGTGATCCTGGCGGTGAGTCTGATGGCGGCCAGCTACGTCGCGCTCAAGGCGCTCACCGCGATCGGGATCCCACTGGGGATCGCCAAGGTCCTCGGTGACGGGGCCATCTACGTGGCCAGCTATGTGGCGCAGCGCCGGCTGGTCTTCACAGAGCGGGGATGAGATCGACCGGCCGGGATCTCCCAGCGGGGTGCTCCTCGGATAGCCGTGCCCTTGGAGTCGATGTGCCGGCGTCGTCCCCGAGGGCACTGTACTGCCGCCATCGAGTTCGTACCTTAAGGCTCGAGTTCGAGGGGTAGAGGGTACGACCTCGAACCTTAAGGTACGAACTCGAGCCAGATCGCTCCAGTGGACCTCAGTGGGGGTCGACGAGGCCGGACTCGTAGGCGGCGATGACGAGCTGGGCGCGGTCCCGGGCACCGAGGCGGGCCAGGAGCGCGGTGATGTGGCTGCGGCAGGTGGCCCGGGTGATGCCGAGCTCGACCTCGATCTCGCTGTTGGACAGGCCCCGGGCGATGAGCAGGAGCACCTCGCGCTGGCGGGGCGTGAGGGCCTCGACGTCGTCGGCCCGGGCGATGCCGGGGGCTCCGGCCGCCACCGCGCGCGGCATACGGGCCACGAGTCGTGCCAGCACCTGAGGGCTGAGCAGCGACTGGCCCTCGTGGACGGTGCGCACGGCATCGACGAGGGACTGCGGATCGGTGTCCTTGAGCAGGAAGCCGCAGGCGCCGGCGCGCAGGGCGCCCAGAACGTAGTCGTCGACCTCGAACATGGTGAGGATGAGGACGCGCGTGGCGGCGAGCGCCGGATCGGCGCAGATTCGACTGGTGGCCTCGATGCCGGTGAGGCCCGGCATCTGGATGTCCATGAGGACGACGTCGGGGCGCAGCTCGGCGGCCAGGGCGACCGCGCGGGCGCCGTCCTCGGCCAGGCCGACGACGCTCATGCCGGGCTCGGGCTGAAGGAGGGCGGCCAGTGTGGTGCGCAGGAGGGCCTGGTCCTCGGCGATCAGCACCCGGATGGGGGCGCCGGGAGCCCCGTCGGTCCTGCCGGTCGGCGCGCCGGTGGGATCAGTCATGGGTCGCCCTTCCGCTCCCGGGTCCGGTACTCGGTGGCTCGTTGACGGGTCGGTGCCCTGGTCCCGCGCTGCGATCGGGGCGCCCGGTGCTGCCGGCGGCCCGGGCGGCAGCGGCGACCGGAACGGGCATGACCGCTTCGACGGCGAAGCCGGGGGCGTCGGTGCAGGGGCCTGCCGTCAGGGTCCCGCCGAGCGCGGCCAGGCGCTCATGGAGTCCGCGCAGTCCTTGCCCGGCCCCGGGGTGGGGCACCCAGCCGGGGGCCGGGCCGTCGTCGACGACGGCGATGCGCAGCTGCTCCGGCGCCCGCCGAAGGACGACGCGGACGCGCGTGGGGCCGGCGTGACGGGCTGTGTTGGCCAAGGCCTCAGCGACGACCCGGACGGCGGCCCGGCTCACTGGGATGGAGAGGCCGGTCAAGGTGGAAAGGCCTCGAGCCCCTTCATCCGTCGTTTCGGCAGGGTCGGCCGCACCTGGGGCTGTGTCCGTCTCTGCACCTGCACCAGTGTCGGCATCGACCTCGACCGTGACACCGGAGCGTCGAGCCCGGTCGACGACCTCAGCGAGACTGGCAGCGAGGCCCTCAGTAGGTTCCTCACTCGGCTGGGGTCCCGAACCGACCGGCGCGCCTGCTGCATCCGCGCCGACCACAGAGGTTCCCGCAGCAGCCGAGACCGCCGTCACTGCCCCGGGTGTCGGGGGCGTGTGCTCGTCGCGCAGGACGGCGAGCATGCGCCGCAGCGCGTCGGTGGCCTCGCGGGAGGCGGCCTCGACGTCGCTGAGCGCGCCGCGCAGTCCGTCGGGGTTGGTCTCGAGGCGCTGGGCCACGGCGCAGCGCACGGTGATGGCACCAAGGTTGCCGGAGACGGCGTCGTGCAGCTCGCGGGCGATGACAAGGCGGTCCTCGGCGACGGCGCGCGCGGCAGTCTCCTGCGCCAGGCGGCGCTCGTAGGCGCGGCGGTCGCGCCGCCGTAGCCACAGGGAGACGACCACGAGGGCAGCCATGACGAGCAGCATCGTCAGCTGGGCGTGCCGGGAGGGATCCGGGGAGAAGCCGACGAGGACACCCAGGCCAACGACAACCACAGTCAGCCCGGTGATGGCGCGTGCAAGCAGGGAGTGGCGCGGTGGGACGTCAGGAGCTGACACTCGGCCAGTCTAGAAAGGAGGCTCGGGCGGTTCATCGAACCAGGGTCTGACGGACCCGGGTCTGAGGCGGCGACGCGGCGTCGGCCCGGCGGCCGATGCGCGCGGCCACCCGGCGAACCGAAGCAGGCGCATGGTCAGTATTGAGAATCTCGCCAGACGGCACGGCTCGCGGGAGGTCCTTCACGGCGTGAACCTGGAGGCGCGCCCGGGCCGCGTCACCGGATTCGTGGGGCCGAATGGCGCCGGAAAGTCCTCGACCCTGCGGTGCCTGCTGGACCCGGACCGAGTTGACGACGGGCGGGCGCTCATCAGTGGTCTCCACTACCGTGAGCTGCGCGAGCCGCTGCGTGCCGTGGGGGCGGTGCTCGACGGCTCGGGTGCTCACCCTTCGCGCACGGCCCGCGGTCACCTGGCGTGGACCGCCCTGGCCTGGGCGACGGTCGCCCAGGCCGCCGGCATAGCCCGGCTGCAGCGAGCGAATGCGTGAGGAGAAGAAAGGGCGCCTGACTGCGAAAACTGACGACGCCGATCAAAGCTAAGGGTGGAAGCGAGTGAGGACACTCCCGCCTCTACCCCTTACCGAGCGAACCCCCGAACACTCAGTATCGTTTCAGCGCGCTATACTTCTGCCGAAGCGCTCTGCCACCGTTGGCAGGCACCCCCTATTTCTCACCTGCTCATTTCATGAGGGAAGCCACCATGGACAGGGAAATTTTTACTCCCGAAGAGGAGCGCGACGCACATTTCGCCGCCATGCAGTGGTTCGAGGCGCAGCAGATGAGCGGCCATGAGCTCTTGACTCACAAGGAGTTGATGGACGGGTTCTCCTGGCACGGTCACCACTTCCGCCTCACCCATCAGTCTCAAGGGATCTGGAAGCCACAACCCTTTGCTGCAGCACTGACATTCAAAACCGCAGCCCCAACCCCCGGAAAAGAAGCGCCATACGCCGACAGGATCGACGACAGCGGACTACTTCGCTACAAGTTCTCAGAGACGAAGAAGTGGGCGAATGACGCTATGAAGGTGGCCGCACAGAGACGTTATCCACTCGCTTGGCTCGTGGGAGTCAAACCAACCCCTTCAACACTATTCTATTACGCCCGATTCCCCGCCTACATCGTCGACATCGACAACCGCAACGGAGAGTTCATGATCGCCATCGACGAGACGACACCGCCCACCGCAGACCACAAGGACTCTGGGCAGATCGAGAAGAAATACGTTTCCAGGTGGACAAAGGCGCGCATCCATCAGCACGACTTCCGGGAGCATGTACTCAGCGCCTACAAGATCTCCTGCGCAGTCTGCGATCTTCCGCACGCACAGCTCCTTGAGGCCTCACACATCATCGCCGATTCCAAGGAAACCGGCGTCCCTGAGGTCAGCAACGGCTTGGCACTGTGCAGGCTCCACCACACCGCCTACGACCGTCACCTCCTCGGCATCGACGCCGACCGCCGCATCCACGTGGCAACAAGAGCAAAGAGTATCGAGACTACCCACCTACAAACCGGATTGCTGAAATTCGAGGGCCACTCCCTCACGCACGTGCCGACCTCCAAACAAATGCATCCCGATGGCGACCGTCTTGCCGAGCACTTCGAAGACTTTCTCAGGGCAGAGGCTCAAATGACCCGATAGGCTCAAAGCTTCCGACAAGCTACGCGCGGTTCCAGAGAATGGGCCCTCACTATTCGAAGGAGCCCATCATGATCTATCCACGCGACATCGCGACCGAAGCCGAGACGGCGGTGCTCGAACATGCCGATCGACTCGCCGCCACCGTCGGCAAGCACTGGCACCCCACGAACGACGCCGACCGAGACGACATCATGCTGCTCGTCGCGGATCTCCTACGCGCGCACGCTGAGACAGGGATCGAGATGCAGACTTGGAGAGCAGCACTCGACGTCGTCATGGACCATCTGGCAGCGGAGCCCGAAGGAGCCGACTTGCTCCATCGCCTCGGCAGGCCCACCTGGTTCACCGTCGTCGGAACAATGAAGGATGGTCAACGAGAGCCTGTTGCCGTGATCCCGGGCCGTCGCCGCTTGGAAACCGCAATCGGCGCCTGGACCATTCAGACCCAGGCGCCGACGGCAGCCGATGCAGCTAGCATCGCTACCAGTAAGCATTCGCCCTCCACTTACTCAGCTAACCTCACCGATAACGACGAGCGGCCTCGCGAAGCTGTTCAGCATACTGGTAAATGTCTTCCAGTCGCTCAATTTCGTGACGAGTCTCTGCCTTGTGTTCATCAAGCAGACCAAGGTACTTCTTACTCTTCCCATTAAAATGAAAACGACACACAGGCTTGCGGTTTGAGTTGTCAACTAGAACACCAAAATAACTCTTGGTGTCACGATCGACGATACGTTCCAACGGAATCTCCACAGCTACAATTGCGCGGACAATCATGTACGCCTGTCTCTCCTCCTCGGTAGTTACAATACCAGCTTTTTTATCCTCGACATCAACATCTACTCGAGACACCTCATTTTGACTTTCTGTTGACACAGAAGTAGATTCGGCGAGAGCATTTTTCAGACGTTCATTAACTTGCTCCGCAAGGAACTGCCTACACGCCTTCTCCACAACCCCTTGGAAGAAGTCTCGCATCTTCGCGGTCAGCGCACCATCATACACGCGGCGCGCAAACAGTTGAACAAAATCAGCGTCAGGATTACTGAAAGTTTGGGCAATCTCGGTTTTCGTAGAAGACACATACTTGAGTTCTTCGGCTGCCGTCAACACCGAATCAAGATCGAAAGTCGCCTTGGTGAGTTTTTTCAGCTCTGGAAGAATGTAGGTGTCGACATTCATAAGATCCAAACGAAGGAACGGTCTGGAGTCCATAATATTTGGCTTGTCCAAATCAGTGTAGAACTGCCAATATCTTCCATTAGTCAGAACGCCGATTCGCGCATTAGAAACTGAAAAGTAGCGAACAAGCTGACTGGCATGCTCAAGAGATAGGGGTTCCCCAATCTTTTTGGCCTCGACTAGAATCTGTATAGACTCTTCACGCTTAATTGCATAGTCAATTTTTTCTGCTTTACGACTGCCAACATCGGCAACAAACTCAGGCACCACCTCATCCGGATTGAAGACATCATAGCCTAGAACACTCTGAATGAAGGGCATGATGATGGCATTTTTGGTAGCTTCTTCCGTCTCAAGCGAACCAGCATAATCTTGCACACGATTCGCTATGTTGAGCAATGCATCTTCGAATGACATAAGTCCTCACTGACTGTCTCGGAACAACAACCTCATCGATTCCGACATCCTAGATCTCCCCCACTCCTTCCCCTATATATTTCGACACACATCCCGAAGTTGTTGGCGTATTGTTATTTACGTATAGAACTCGAAACACTTAGATAGATCAAAGTGTGGGGTTACCCACCAAAAGCATCGACTCGCTCTTGCATCTCGCAGAGGACAGGTATTCCGCGAGCCAGAAAAATTCACCTGACGAGTATATGTTGGCCGAAATGAAACATTTTTTAGGAACTTCAACCCCTTCCACCAAAGTAGTCGCACAGTAAAATTGCTCTGCACCCACCTCGACGCATGTACTTGGCGAGGACTGTGCACAGGTAAACATCGGTGGATGCACTGTTCACACGATTGAGGACCGTGCCCTCAAGGAGGAAGTTATGAAGCGCTCCTGTCGATCCATGGTCGGCGCGCTCGCAGCGATGACGCTCGTGGGACTCGCCAGTCCCACCGCTCTAGCCGAAGAGCCAACCGCACCCCCGGCAAGCGACGTCGTCGCCAAGCAACCAGCAGCCCCGCCGGTCGCCCCGGCCGAGGCTTCACCAGCCGTTCCCGCCACTCCCCCGGCACCCGTGGCGGCAAGCGAAGCACCCTCCGCCCAGCCCTCCGACTCTCCCGCGCCCGCTGCTTCACCGAGTGAGGCACCGAGCGCCGCGCCCTCTGAAGATCCCACCCCCTCGGACAGGCCCTCCGACCCGCCCGCCGAGCCCAAGAAGGAATGGCGGGAGGAGAACGGCAAGCTGTACTACTACGAGAACGGCGTCAAGAAGACCAGCACCTGGGTCCTCGACGGAGGCCGCAAGTACTACGTCGGCGCCGACGGCACCCTGCAGACCAGCACCTGGCTGCAACTGGAGGGCAAGCGGTACTACGCCGACGCCCACGGCGCTGCCCTCACGGGCAGACGGAGCGTCGACAACGCCGACTACTACTTCGACAACGACGGCGTCATGCAGGCCAACCGGTGGATCGACCAGGACGGAGTCAGTTTCTACGTCCAGGGTTCCGGTGTCATCGCCACCAGCACGTGGCTGCACCTGGGCGACAAATGGTTCTATGTCAACGAAGTCGGCGCCAAGTCCATCGGCCTGGTGAAGGTCGGGGCGAGCTGGTACCACTTCAACAACGACGGCTCCATGACCGCGAGCACCTGGAAGCAGGTGAGCGATCACTGGTACTACGCCAACGCCGACGGCGCCATGGCCACCGGCTGGCAGCAGATCGACGGCACCTGGTTCCACTTCAATAACGACGGCGTCATGAGCACCGGCTGGATCTCACCGGACGGCCACCGGTACTACCTGGGCGGCAACGGGGCGATGACCACCGGCTGGGCACGGGTCGACGGTTCCTGGTACTACTTCGACACCACTGGCGCCATGCGCTCAAGCACCTGGGTCTCCAACGGCGGACAGTGGTTCTACCTCGAGGGCTCCGGCGCAATGGCTGCCGGGAAGTGGATCTCGCCGGATGGCCACTGGTACTACGTCGACGGGACCGGCGCCATGGTCACCGGCTGGCAGCAGATCGGCGGCGCCTGGTACTACTTCCACGGCAGCGGCATCATGGCGAGCGGATGGCAGCAGATCGGCAGCACCTGGTACTACCTCGGCGCCGGCGGCACCATGGCGACCGGGTGGCAGCAGATCGGCGGCACCTGGTACTACCTGGGCGGCAACGGGGCAATGACCACCGGCTGGCAGCAGATCGGCAGCACCTGGTACTACTTCAACAGTGGCGGCGCGATGGCCACTATGAAGTGGATCGAGGGCACCTTCTACGTCGATGGAAGCGGCGCGATGCTGGTCAGCACCACCAGAACGATCGATGGCTGGACCTACGCCTTCGACGGCAACGGTCGGTGGATCACCGTCAACAACGGGGGCTACAGCTGCCCCGCGTGGGCCCCGATCAAGGGCAATGCGAGCAGCAAGATCTACCACCACCCGTGGAACCAGTCCTACAGCGAGACCAAGCCCGAGGCATGCTTCTCCACCGACACACAGGCGGTGGCCGCCGGCTTCCGGGCCGCCAAGCGGTGACCCGACCACACTCACCACAACTGAATGAGTCCCGGGAGGATCGCCCCACCGGCGACTGACCGAGATCCAGGCCCATGGGGTCCCAAGCAAACGCGTTTGCTTGGGACCCCATGGGCTACGTGTCCACATCTGCCGCAAAGAGGCCCGCACGTCGATCGCACTTGTCCGAGACCCTCGGGATCATGCAGTCTCGCTTCCCCTCGCTGGGGTTCCTCAAAGCCTTTGTGACAGATGTAGAAACACTCGGGATCGAGGGCCTTCAGGAGCCCGCCGCACCGTGCTTGCCGCTCTACGGATCTTCAATCCCTCGCCTGAGCGCACCACGAGAGAACGAGACAGACTACTCCATGCGTTGAACCGTAATAAACCATGCGGATAACCATTTGAAGAGACACAAGAACTTAACCAAACTGATGCCATATCCATGCATAACAGCTAGTTAAACAGCATCGCGGGCTCGTATATTCTCTGTATCCGCCCTCCGGAGAAAAGGCCAGAGAAGACTGTTGACCGGCCGGTTGCGACGGAGACGTTCACAAGGAAGAGAACCATTTCCTCAAGGAGGACATGATGAAGCGCACTGGCCGATACATGATCGGCACACTCGCGGCGATGACGCTCGTGGGACTGGCAGGTCCCGCAGCCCTGGCCCAGAGTGATGGCCCCACCCAGCAGGGGGGCGAGGCCGCCGCCACCCAGCAGGCGACCTCTCAGCCGGCAACACAAACTGACGCCACAACCACCGCCACCCAGGCCACTGAGGACACCGCCCAGCAGGGGGGCGAGGCCGCCTCCACCCCGTCCACGGAGCCCAGCACCAAGCCCACCGAGGCCACCTCCACCCAGCAGGCGACCTCTCAGCCGGCACCACAGACTGACGCCACAACCGCCGCAGCGCCGACCAAGCCCACCACGGAGCCGACCACCGCGACGGAGCCCAGCACCAAGCCCACCGAGGCCACCGCCACCCTGCTGGGCGGTGTCCCCGGCGGCCTGGGTGGCGGCGGTTGTGGCGTCAGTTTGTGTTGCCGGCTGAGAGGTCGCCTGCTGGGTGGCGGCGGCCTCGCCCCCCTGCTGGGGTGGGCCATCACCCAGGCCGCCTCCACCCCGTCCACGGCGCCCAGCACCAAGCCCACCACAACCCCGTCGGCCAGCCCCAGCACGGCGCCGTCGGCTGACCCCACCGCAGCCCCGTCGGCCAGCCCCAGCACGGCGCCGTCGGCCAACCCCAGCACCGCACCGTCGGCCAGCCCCAGCACGGCGCCGTCGGCCAACCCCAGCACCGCACCGTCCGCTGACCCCACCACGGCGCCGTCGGCCAACCCCAGCACCGCACCGTCCGCTGACCCCACCACGGCGCCGTCGGCCAACCCCAGCACAGCACCGTCGGCCAACCCCAGCACCGCACCGTCCGCTGACCCCAGCACGGCACCGTCGGCCGACCCCAGCACCGCACCGTCCGCTGACCCCACCGCAGCCCCTTCGGCCGACCCCAGCAACAATCCTGAGGAACCCAAGACCGGCTGGGAGACCAAGGACGGCCACCGCTACTACTACGAGAAGGGTGAGCTGAAGAAGGACTGGGCCCAGATCGAGGGCACGTGGTACTACTTCGGCACCGATGGCGCCGCGGTCACCGGAACTCAGAAGGTCAAGGACGTCCTGTACTCCTTCGACGACATGGGAGCCATGCAGGCCAACAAGTGGGTCAAGGACAAGGACACCTGGTACTACGCCAACCCCAACGGCGACCTGGCCTCCAGCACCTGGAAGTCCATCGACGGCGCCTGGTACCACTTCAACGCCGACGGCAAGATGGAGACCGGCCTGGTCACCGTCGACGGCACCCGCTACTACCTCGACCCCGCAAACGGCGCCATGGCCGACGGTCGCTGGGTGAACGCCGACAACGCCTGGTACTACGCCAACGCCGATGGAGCCATCGCCACCGGCTGGAAGCAGGTCGACAACACCTGGTACCACTTCAACGGTGAGGGTGTCATGACCTCCAAGGGCTGGGTCGCCTCCGGCGGACAGTGGTACTACCTGGAGGAGTCCGGCGCAATGGCCACCGGAAAGTGGCTGGACGTGGACGGCCACTGGTACTACGCCAACGCCGACGGCGCGATCGCGACCGGCTGGAAGCAGGTCGACGGCGTCTGGTACTACCTCAACACGGACGGCTCCATGGCAACCGGCTGGGTCAAGGACGGAGGCCGTTGGTACTACCTCAACGCCAACGGTTCCATGGCGACCGGCTGGAAGCAGGTCGACGGCGTCTGGTACTACCTCCAGCCCAACGGTTCCGTGACCACCGGCTGGGCCACGATCGACGGCGGCCGGTTCTACTTCCACAACAGTGGTGCACTCATCCGATGACGTCGGAGACCACCCTGATCTGACCTGAGGAACGGTCACAGACAAGGCGGGGTTCCAAGCAGATTAGCTCTGCTTGGAACCCCGCCCTGTTCGTCAGGACACGGTTGCTGTGTCAGTCCTCGCCCAGTCGATCGAGGGAGCGTCCCGTGTAAGCCTCGACGCAGCCGTCGATCGCTCCTACTTCCACTCGCAGGCGATGCCGTCCTTGTCGCGGTCCAGCTCGGGCCGGTAGCCGGGCTGGCCTCGATAGAGCGGCGCCGCACCGGCATCACGAGCCGCCGTGCAGTTGCGGTAGTAGGCGCCGCCCGAGTCGGACTCGGGCCGTACCGGGGCCTCGCCCGCGCCGGGCGAGGCCCCGGGTCCGGTATCTCCCTCACTCGCGCCTGAGCCCTGCTCCGCCCCCGGAGCAGCGGGGGCCGCTGGCGGGGCTGTGGGAGGCTCCGTTGCCGGCACCGGCGACGGCAAGTAGATCACCGTTGGCACCGGCGACGGGCTGTCAACAACCGTGGGGACAGGGGTTGGCAAATAGACCACGGTGGGCACAGGAGTCGCCTCCGGCTGAGGCGGCGCATCATCCGACGCGCCAGCAGCACCAACCCCGGCCCCGAGAATAAACGTCACGACATAAGGGACGGACTTCCCCAAGAACTTCCGGCGCCTCGACGTCGGCCGATAGGACCAGCCGGCCCCAGCGTCAGAGAATACTGGTGGGAAGGGAGACGAAGGGGAGGTGTTCACTGGTACCTCAAGTCACGAGAAGAGAGCATGGCGGCTAGCCGAGAGAATTGAAGCACTTCAGCGAGGCTAATAACCTGAAGAACCATAAAATGCAACCACACCGCAATCCACAAGCTGCCTCCTGGAGTGCAAAGAGAACCTGATCCCTGAAGATCATTCCCATTGCAGCCCTCTGGCCGCTGCGGGGTTAACGCGTCTCGATACTCCTTGCCGACTCGGTCCGCCTCTGCTCAATCCGCGCCATCTCAGCTCACGCGATGTGAGCAAACGTCACACTCCTCAAACAAGGCCCCACAGGCCGCCCCAACCGGATGTGCTTCGTTCGCTACGCCTGGGAGTAGCGAACGAAGCACATGGAACTGATGGGTGCCAACGTCCTCGCAACACCGGCTTCGGTTGTCTTGTCCTCGACCGTTTCACGACGGACGGCGCCCGACGCGCCGCACCAGCAACAAAGCACAAGGAGGCGATGCCAAGAACCAAGATCACACCGAACGCCGGGAACGGCATTCTCCTCCATACTTCCTGCCCTATTGCCTACGGCGAACTCGGATCGGAACCTCGCCCTCCCATCGAGAAGAACGGCTACTCCTTGAACGGTGGGACCCAGGCACTCACAGCACACACGTTCTCCAGAACCGCGCGGATTGACCGCGCGACGGAGATCGGCTAGGAGGCCTGAGTCGGGGTCGAGGCCAGCGAGGGCGGAGGTCGTCAAGGCTGCCTTATGGGACGGTCTCCCTTATGGGACGGTCTCCGCCCGAGGCGGTCGGTGTTCCAGGTGGCGCGCCGACCGGCCTGCTCGGGGGAGACGGCACGTGCTTCAATCGAGGCATGGCAGTCGTCTCCCCCGTTCCGGTTCCGGGCCCCGTGCCCGGCGAGTCCGTCCTGACCGAGTCCGATGCCTCGCTGCTGTTTGGCGGCGCACGCACCGCCTACAGCTTCACCGATGAACCGGTGACGGACGCCCAGCTGCGGGCGATCCACGAGCTGGCCAAGTGGGCACCGACGGCGGTCAACGCCCAACCATTGCGGGTGGCGGCCGTGCAGTCACCCGCCGCCCGGGAACGGTTACTGCCCTGTCTTCCTCGCGGCAATCGCGAGCAGGCAGCAGGGGCGCCTCTCACACTCGTCTGCGCAGCCGATCGATCCTTCGCCGGGTCCCTACCGCGACTGCACCCGCGCGCCGAGCGCTACCAGCAGCTGCTGGAGGAGGGCGGGCCGGACATGCGGGCACGGTGGGCGCGCGCCTCAGCACTGGTTCAGACGGCCTACGTCATCCAGGCGATTCGCGCCGTCGGGCTGGCAGCCGGCCCCATGAACGCCGATGACGCCGAGGCGTTGGCGGCCGAGTTCTTCGCCGGTCAAGACGTGGAGATGCTGTTGGTCATCAACGTCGGTCACCCAGGGCCGGACGCCTACCAGGAGCGCAACCCGCGCCTGCCCTTCGAGGAGGTATACCGGGTGCTATGAGCCCAGCGGGTCGGCTACGCCCAGGCCGTGCTCGCGAAGCACCGCCCGCGCCATCTCCACCTTGAGCAGGCAGGAGGAGACCGACCGATCCTTCACGTGAGCATCCATGATGAACCGCGCAGCCTCATCGGCTCCGGGCTGGCCGAGGATCGAGAGGCAGCACCACGCCGGCGCACCGAGCTACCCCCTGGTGTAGTGGGCGACGTAGTCGATCTGGATGTCGGAGACGGCCGGGGTGAGCGGGCCGGGGACACCGCCGTCAACGGTCTCGTACTGCTTCGCGTCGCCGTTGGGGTCCATCGCCCCGGTCTGGACCCCGAAGAACATCCGTTTGTCGGTGATGCTCCGCTCGATCCGACCCCACTCCTGGCCGTCGAGGGTGAAGGTGATGAGGTTGTCCTCCACGATGACGCCGTAGGTGTGCCAGCCACCCATGTCGTCGTTATCGAGGACCTGCTGCGCCTGCTTGTTATCGGGGTCCCAGTGGTAGGTGCCCTCCACACGCGGACCGTTGACCCGGCCCTCGGCGAAGTCGATCTCCGGGGGCCAGCCCTGGTCCTGCGGCCACAGCAGGAAGACGTACCCGATCCCCTTGGCCCGGGGGAACTTGGCGCGGACCTCCCACCGGCCGCGTGAGGCCGCGAAGACGTTCTCGCTCGAGGTGCCGCCGGCGCTCCACTGACCGTCCTGGTACTGGGTGCGGACGATCAGTTCTCCGTTCTGGGTGAAGGAGTTCTTCCGCGACATCACTCCCATGGCCCCGTGCCCAACAGACGGATCGCCCCAGCCGTAGTGCTCCCAGCCCAGATCCTCAAGGGAGGAGTCGAAGCCCTCGAAGTAGTCGATGCTCCAGCCGTTGATCTGCGCATCGGATCGCCCCTGACCAGACGGCTGTGAGGGCGTCGCCGTTCCGGCGTCGGACGGCGAGGCGGAGGCGGACGGCTCGCCCGACGGGCCGCCGTCGGTCGGCTGCTCGGCGCTCGACGACGGAGCCGCTGGCACGGATGGTGCGTCACCCGGTGACGACGACGCCGTAGCGCCGGCGGAACTGCTCGGGGACGGCTGCTCGGTGCGGGCGCCGGCCGATGACGCGGCCGCGCCCGGGTCACCTCCTTGAGGCTGGATCGGCAGGCATGCGGTGGCCGTCGCAACGGCGAGCCCCGCGGTCATGAGGAGCTGGGTTACTCGTCTGGTCTTCACGGTCGTCTCCTTCTGGCGTGCGGTTCAGCCTAACCATCCAGTTGAGAGGTGAACAACCGCAGAAGGCCACTCGACGACGGACCGCACCAGCCCCTACGGCCGGAAGATCGAGCCGTCCTCACTGAGGTAGGCGACCGCGAGCCGCTGCGTCCATGCCAGCTGGCCGACGGTTTTAGCGAATACGTTCGCGTCCGACCAGCCGACGCCGGCGTAGATGAAGTCGGCGCCGATAACGTAGTCGCCGATCGGCAGCCCCTCGGCCTCCCTCGCGTCGACCTCCTCATCAGTCAGAGCGTAGGGACCGTTGATCGGTGGGAAGGTGCGGATGAGCTCGCGAAAGAAGGACCTGATCGCCGGGGTGGAGCCCTCGGTGGTGTCGTAGTCGTGCGGCTCCTCCCATCGGGAGACCCGCTTCCACCACTGCGGGAAGTCCTTGTCTGAGACCGCCGCCGGCTCGAAGATCAGGATGTCGTAGCTCATGCCCCGAGGCTAGGAGCGCGCCCCGCCACCAACCATGGACACCGCTCCCCACGGCGACCCACGTCAGCGGATCAACCACCTCCTGGTGCTCGCTGGTGGCGCTCTACGCCGGGCGATAGGTGAAGTGGTCCCAGCCCAGGGCCTCGATGCGCTCGGCCATGCGCTCGCACATCCCGTCCCAGCCGGGCGCCACGACGTCGAACTCGCCGGTCGTCCCCTCCGAGCGGGCCTGCTGGAGGGCGTAGACCCGAGCCCCCGCAGCGTGCACCCGCCGGGCGACCTCGACGGCGTCGTCGGCCGTCACGTCCCCGGGCACCACGGTGGTGCGCACCTCGAAGTCCGGCCCGCCGCGGTCGGCCGCCTCGATGAGCACCTCCAGGCTCTCCCAGGCCTTCGCGGCCGCGTTCGCCCGGCCGACCACCTGCTCGTAGTGCTCGGGCAGGGCCTTGATGTCCAGACCCACCCAGTGCATGAGCCCGGCCTCGATCATGTCGCGCAGCCGCCGCGGGTAGGGCCCGGCCGTGTGCAGCCCCACCTGGAAGCCCATGTCGATGACCTCGCGGGCGGCGTCGGCCAGGGCGTCCTGGCGCAGCGCCTCACCGCCGGTGAGGACGACGCCGTCGAGCAGCCCGCTCCGGCGACGCAGCAGGGCGCGCACCTCCTCCCACGCCACCTGGCCGGGCGTGCGGGTGGGGATGAGGGCCTGGTTGTGGCAGTAGAAGCAGTTCCAGGGGCAGCCCTGCATGAAGACGGTCGCGGTCAGGTGGTCGGGCCAGTCGACCGTGCTCATCGGGACGAGCCCGGCGATCACCAAGTCGTCGGCCGGCCGGTGCTCGGGGCTCTCCCCCGCCGTCGGAACGGGTGAAGAAGCCTGCGAGCTTCTCGGCAGGGAGTTCACGGCTGCTCCTCTCACGTCTTGTCGTCATGGCACCGGGACCGCTGGGCGCCGTCGCCGGATCATTCGACGGCGCCCAGCGGTCCCGGCGGGTCCTCAGGCGCTGACCGCGCTCAGGCGCGAGACGGCAGGGCCGTGGCCGCCGGCGGCGGCCTCGGTGAACATCTGCCGCTCCATGTACTCGCCCTTCTTGCCGATGTTGAACGAGCGCACCGGCCGGAAGTAGCCCATGACGCGGGTCCACACCTCGCACTCGACCGGCTCTGCCTCGGGGTGGAGCTCGGCGCACTTGGAGCAGGTCAGGTGCTCGCCGGCCAGGTAGCCATGGACGGGGCAGATGGAGAAGGTCGGCGTGATGGTGATGTAGGGCGTGCGGAAGGCGGTCAGGGAGCGGCGCACGAGCTCCTTGCAGGCGGCGGCCGAGGAGATCCGCTCGTTCATGTACAGGTGCAGGACGGTGCCGCCGGTGTACTTGGTCTGGAGCTCCTCCTGCATCTCCTGGGCCTCGAAGGGGTCGTCGGTGTAGCCCACGGGGACCTGGGAGGAGTTCGTGTAGTAGGGGTTGGCCTCCGTGCCGGCCTGGAGGATGCCGGGGTAGCGCTTGCGGTCCTCCTTGGCGAAGCGGTAGGTGGTGCCCTCGGCCGGCGTGGCCTCGAGGTTGTAGAGGTGGCCGGTGGCCTCCTGGAACTCGACCATCTTGTCCCGCACGTGGTCCAGGAGGCGCACGCACATGGCGTGGCCGCGCGGGTCGGTCAGGTCGTAGGCGTCGTGGGTGAAGTTACGGACCATCTCGTTCATGCCGTTGACGCCCAGGGTCGAGAAGTGGTTGTCCAGGCTGCCGAGGTACCGCTTGGTGAAGGGGAACAGGCCGGCGTCGATGTGGTGCTGGATGACGGTGCGCTTGAGCTCGAGGCTGTCACGGCCGATCTCGAGCAGCTCGTCGAGCCGGGCGGTCAGGGCGGCCTCGTCGTCGGCGTAGAGGTAGCCGAGCCGGGCCATGTTGATGGTGACGACGCCGACGGACCCGGTCTGCTCGGCCGAGCCGAACAGGCCGTTGCCGCGCTTGAGCAGCTCGCGCAGGTCGAGCTGGAGGCGGCAGCACATGGAGCGGATCATGCCGGGATCGAGCTCGGAGTTGATGAAGTTCTGGAAGTAGGGCAGGCCGTACTTCGCGGTCATGGTGAACAGGAGCTCGGTGTTGGGAGAGTCCCAGTCGAAGTCCCTGGTGATGTTGTAGGTGGGGATGGGGAAGGTGAAGACGCGGCCCTCGGCGTCGCCCTCGGTCATGACCTCCATGAAGGCGCGGTTGATGAGGTCCATCTCCGCCTGGAGGTCGCCGTAGGCGAAGTCGCAGACGTCGTCGCCGATGAGGGGGTGCTCGTCGGCGAGGTCCGCGGGACAGGTCCAGTCGAAGGTGAGGTTGGTGAAGGGTGTCTGGGTGCCCCAGCGCGAGGGGACGTTGAGGTTGAAGATGAGCTCCTGCATGCACTGCTTGACCTGGGCGTAGGTCATGTCGTCCAGGCGGACGAAGGGCGCCATGTAGGTGTCGAAGGAGGAGAAGGCCTGGGCGCCGGCCCACTCGTTCTGGAGGGTGCCCAGGAAGTTGACGATCTGCCCGACTGCGGAGGAGAAGTGCTTGGCGGGGCCGGCGGCGATGGCGCCGGGGACGCCGTTGAAGCCCTGCTGGAGGAGGTCCTTGAGTGACCAGCCGGCGCAGTAGCCGGCGAACATGTCCAGGTCGTGGATGTGGAGGTCCGCGTTGCGGTGGGCCTGGCCGGCAACGGCCGGGTAGACCTGGCTGAGCCAGTAGTTGGCGACAACCTTGCCGGAGGTGTTGAGCATCATCCCGCCCAGCGAGTAGCCCTGGTTGGCGTTGGCGTTGACGCGCCAGTCGGAGCGGTCCAGGTACTCGGTGATGGTGGCGACGGCGTCAACACTGGGGCGCTCGCCGCGGGCGACGGCGGAGTCAGCGGACGCCGGAGCGAGCGCGGGGGTGTCGGCCGGCAGCTGCGCCGAGTCGTCGGCCGCGGGGGCGGTGGAGGCAGGGTTCTTCTCGAGCACGGGTCTCTCCGATGGTTGGTGCGCGTGAGTTCGGACTGTTCTCGGCGGCGTCGGGCTCCGGGAAGGCCGAGCCCGAGGGGCGCCGCCACTGCCTGCCGGGAGCGACCCGGATGGCGGCACCGGTGCCGACCATACTCCCAAATCACACCGATGCAGCACATCATCTTGTGTCTCCATTGTATCTTGACCACAACATATTGCGATAGAGGCGAGGACTTTCGTCCCGATAATAAATACCTTCTCGCGCGAACTCGCGGATGCAGTCAGGCCTGTAACACGGACCATCGAAGCCGCAGGGAGAGCATGTATGAGACCCAGATCACTACTACCGGCGTGTTGGGACGACGTCATCAGCGATTCGTGTCCAAATCGGAGACAAAGGAGCCCAACCACCTTTCACTGAGCCACACGAACCGCGGAATCATGCGGTTCTGTCAAGCCCACTCAGCGCCAGCAACCACCTTTGTCACCGATTTGGACACTCCCCACCGCTCCAAGGCCCTCTGCACATCCGGGACGACCTGATGCGCGTAGACATCCTTCCTCGTGAAGCGCAGCGGCAGGAAGCCACGGGCAACAAGCCGGCGATCGCGCCATCGGTCAAGGCCGAATTGGTACTCGTCGCAGTGGTAGGTGTAGCCGTCAAGCTCCACGACCACCCACCCCTCGATCACCAAATCCACCTCGCCAACGCCCTCGATCTCCACCCCGTCCTCGAAGCTCAACCCCGCGGCCTCAAGGTCGATTCGCGCCAGAGTCTCCAATGGAGAACGAGACCGGTCACTGGCGCGATCGAGCCGTGCCAGCGCTCGAGCCGAGCCGGGCCCACGAAGCAGGTCGCGAACCTGCTCGGCAGTGACACGCTCATCGTGAAGTGCCGCGTCAAGAGCGATGAGCGGAGAGTCGTCCTGAACGTGGCAGCGCAGAAAACGAGCCAGGGCCTCAGGAAGTGGCTGCACCGGGTATGAGGTTGGCGCTAAACGAGTCCGATACCGGTCTGCATGGAGCACCTCCCGCCCAACAGCCGAGAATCGCCTACCTGCCGCGACCACAAGATGAACCTGCTCGGCGCCCTGGGCCACCGGCAGGCCGTAGTGACGCATGGCGGCCTGGCAGGTGAGGAGCCCACCGTGAATGCGGGCAAGAACAACGGCGCGTTCAGCACCCGGTATACCGACAACACCATGCTCATGGGCGATGAGTTCACCAGCCCTCACGAGAGAAGCGACATGCCGGCGCTGGGTGCGAGTCAGATCAAGGTCCCGAACGCGCACCGCGCCGTAGCAGCCACGAACAACGGCGAGCAGGTCTGTGTCCAAGGTGCTCATGGGGCCCATTGCCGCCTACTGGCAAAGTGGACGCAACACCGTGCCGGAGCTCTGTGGACAACCGTCACAGCCATCAGACTGTGGCCTCCAGAACCCATCGAAGTATCACCGATGTCCTGACACAGAACTGTCACCCATGTCCAGAGACATCACGCCCTGGTAGCCCGAGCATTGTGTCCAAATCGGAGACAAAGGAGCCCAACCACCTTTCACTGAGCCACGCGAACCGCGGAATCATGCGGTTCTGTCAAGCACACTCAGCGCCAGTAACCGCCTTTGTCACCGATTTGGACACTCCCCACCACTCCAAGGCCCTCTGCATGTCCGGAACCGCATGGGAGGTCGCATTCGCCGGCGTCACTACTGCCACACTCACCCAGATCAGGACGGGACGCTCTATGTTGCACCGCCGACCCGCCCTGCTCGACGGCCGACATTCTTTTGTCGGGCTGGCACGACATGAGTTGACTGGCTGGCTGGATCGTCCCGGCGAGAGCGCCAGGACAGCCTGGTCGCATGAGCATCGCAGCCTCTCCAATCCCCCGTCCCCAGCCGCCATCACCGCAGGTCAGGCCCGTATCTCCCACCCGGCCGTCACGCGGTCTCCTCCCCCGCTGGGCCTGCGCGGTCCTGGCGGCCTGCCTGGCTCTGGTGGTGTTCGCCGTCGGGCCGCACGCACCGAAGGCCGACACCTCCTCCATCACCGGCGACAAGGACCTGGCCAAGCAGGTCATCGGTCTTCTGCCCGACGACTACCAGGCCCGCGGCATCCACGTCTCCGTCATCACCGCCGACGGCGCCCGTCACGCCGGCATCGGCACCGCCGCCTCCGGCCAGCAGTACACGTCCACCACTCCCATGGAGATCGGCTCGATCACCAAGACCTTCGCCGGCCAGCTCCTGGCCGATGCCATCGCGCGCGGCGAGGTCAAGGCGAGCGACCCGCTGTCCACCCACCTGCCCGAGCTCGCCGGTACCCCGGCGGGCGAGGCCACCCTGGAGGAGGTCGCCTCGCACCGCTCCGGTCTCCCAAGCATCCCCACGCAGGATGAGAGCAGGTGGGTGCTGCGAGCAAACATCCTGGGGCTCAACCCCTTCACCGACCGCATCGGCCAGCTCATCGACAGCGCCCGCGCCACCACGATGGGCAAGCGCGGCGAGTTCGCCTACTCCAACCTGGGCATCTCGCTGCTGGGTGAGGCCCTCACCCGTGCCGCCGACGCCGAGTCCTGGAAGTCCTACATCACGGAGCGGCTCTTCATGCCCCTGGGCATGGAGCACACGACCCTCACCTCCGGCCAGGCGGACATTCCCGACGGCGCCATCCACGGCGTCCAGGCCAATGGGCGCCGCGGCCAGTCGGTCAGCGGTTCTGGCTTCAACCCGGCCGGCGCCGGTGTGTGGAGCACCCCGGAGGACATGACCCACTACGCCCAGGCGGTCCTTACCGGCACAGCCCCCGGAGGTGACAGCCCCCAGGAGCCGCGGTGGCCGGCCGAGGTCATGGACGGAATCAAGCTGCCGGGTGAGAAGGTCGGCTACACCTGGTACACCGACGTCGTCGACGGGCACACGATCATCAACCACGGCGGCACCACGATGGAGTACATGACGCACCTGGCCATCGACAAGGAGTCGGGCAAGGCCGTTATGGTCTACACCGACCAGAACAATGATGGGACCGCCTCCGCGCTCGCCACGGCGCTCCTGACCGACGGCCAGAAGATCTCGACGGCGCGCATGCCGATGACCGCCGACACACTGCCCCAGACCGCGATCCTCGGGGCCTTCACCATCCTGGCACTCGTCATGGGCCTGTACACGGCCGCCTGCGCGGCGAGCGCGCCCAGCCGTATGGCGGTGGCCTGCCGCGCGGCCGCACTCCTCGCCTGCCTTGCAGCCGCCGCCGCCAGCGGGCCCTGGACGTCCCTGCCGACCTGGATCCTGGCAGTGGCGACACTGCCTGGCATGTACGGCATCGTCCGGGGCATCACGCTGTGGCCGGATCTGCCCACGCTGCCGCGTCACCGAGCCTGGCTCGGCTGGATGCAGGTGGGGCTGACTCTCGCCTTCGTTGCCCTCTGCCTGATCGTCGCCTGGCCCAAGGCCTGAACCACCCACGCCTGGCACCGCATTCGTACCCTGCCGTGCCTTCGGGTCCTGACCCACCGACCCTGAGCCGAAAGGTACGAACGCGGCGACCACCTGGGGGAGGACGACGACATCCACCTCCTCCGGAAGGCCAACCGAGTCCGCCCCGGCGGCCGACGAAACCGGTGCCGCCTCAGCTTTAGCGTCGCAGAGGTCCGGGTACTGCGGAAGCACAGCCCGGACGGAACGACCAAGCCCAGACACAACCCCGACACCATAAGGAGCACACCCCCCATGAGACCGACACCCCTCACCGCGCGGAAGGCGGGCGCGGCCCTGGCAGCACTGATGCTGTCGGCAGCCCTGGCGGCGTGCCAGCCGCAGACCTCCGCCACCGGCGCCGCAACCCCCACATCCGTGCCAGTGCCCAGCGACCAGACCAGCACCACAGCCGGCGGATCTCATGGGGGCTCCACCGGTGGATCCACTGCCAGCTCCACCGACGCCTCCCAGACCAGCACCCCGCAAGGGCTGGAGAGCTTCTACAACCAGGACATCGACTGGCAGGACTGCTCGGACGGCACCTCGCCCTTCCAGTGCGGGACGGTCACCGTCCCCCTGGACTACAACAACCCTGGCGGCCAAACCATCACGATCGCCCTGAAGAAGCTCCCCGCCTCCGACGGCGACGCCGAACACGGCTCCCTGTTCACCAACCCAGGAGGCCCCGGCGGCAGCGGGATCCGGGAGCTGGAGGCCCAGGCCACCGCCCTGCCCGAGGAGCTTCGAGCCGGCTATGACATCGTCGGCTTCGATCCGCGCGGCGTGGGGCAGTCCACCCCGATCACCTGCTGGACCGACGAGGACATCAGCCAGGCCCTCACCGACGCCCAGAACGGCAAGACCCCCGACATCGGGCCAAGCAACACCGCCTCCTCCAAGAGTCTGTCGGCCCAGGAGAAGATGGACCGGGGCGCGGCCGACGCCGCCAGGTGCGCCCAGCACTCCGAGGTCCCCGAGCTGCTCGACCACGTCGGCACCCGCAACGTCGCCCGCGACCTGGATGTCCTGCGCGCCACATCCGGGGACGCCACGTTGAACTACCTTGGGGTCTCGTACGGGACCCATATCGGAGCCGTCTACGCCGACCTCTTCCCAGGCCGCGTCGGACGCGCCGTCCTGGACGGGGCCATGGACCCGTCGCAGCGCTGGGCCGACGGGGAGGCCGAGGTCACGGCTTTCAAGGAAGGTGTCCTGCGCCAGTACATCGAGCACTGCCAGGCCCATGATGGCTGCCCCCTGACCGGCTCCACGGACGAGGCGATCGCCCAGCTGACGGCCTTCGTCGACGGCCTGGACCAGGCCCCTCTCACCGCCCCGGACTCCAGCGTCACCGTCAACACGCAGGAGGCCACCACCATCATCCAGCACTACGCGGTCGAGAAACCGGACTGGGACGCGCTGACCGCCATGCTCGCCCCGGCGATGAACAACCGCGATGGCGCCCTCATGGTGGCAGCGAAGCAGAGCACGCTCGCATCTCAGCTGCCGACGACCGCCGAACAGGCCGTCGCCGGGGCCAACACCCTGTTCATGTCTGCCGCGGTCATCTGCAACGACTACCCGGACACGGCCGACACCGTCTCCGACTGGGACGCTCAGGCAGCCGCCGAGAGGAAGACCTCCCCCTTCTTCGGCGGTACCTCACATGGTCTGGACGCCTACTGCCGCGGCTGGGGACACCGGGCACAGACCCCGCCCCAGGAGACCCACGCCGAGGGCTCCGACCCGATCCTCGTCGTCGGGCTCACCAAGGACTCCCGGACCCTCTACCCCTGGGCCCAGAGCCTCACCGACCAGCTGGACAACGGCCACCTGCTCACCGTCCAGGGCTACGGGCACGTCACCTTCGGCAGCAACGCCTGTGCCACTGCGGCCATGACTGACTTCCTCGTCAACGGGACCGTCCCGGCAGAGGGCACCACCTGCGCCGCAGAGCCCCAGCCCGCCGCCGACGGCGGAACCGGGAACTGACGGGCGGCGCCAGGTTCGTACCCCACGCCGCGCCTTCGGGTCCTGACCCGCCGAGGTCGAGCAGAAGGTGCGAACGTGGCGCCGGCCCTCCTGCCTCACTCACCACCGATTCACATCCTCAAGGAGCTTGCCACCATGACTGATCAACGTTTCTCCGCACCCGATCTCGCTCGGCGCCTGCTGGCCCCGATCGCCGCTCTGCTGGGGCTGGTGGCGGGCCTGAGCGTCCTCATCCTGCCCTCCCCCGCACCGACCACCGCCGGCCCGACTCAGTTCTCCGCCGAGCGCGCCATGGCCTCCATCAACCGCCTCGCCGACGAGCCCCACAGCGTCCTCAATCGCGAGGCGCACGACCGGGCGCGCGACGACGTCATCGGCATGTTCTCCGACCTGGGTTACACCGCCGACGTGCACTCCGACCCGCTGTTCGACTTCAGCATCCCGGAGGACAAGGAGACCTTCGACATGCTGTCCGCCGAGCAACAGGCGGCGGTCAAGGACGCGCCAGCCGAGACGATCGTCGTCGACGTGCCGGGGAAGTCGGAACGCACCATGGCACTCATGGCCCACTACGACTCGGCCACGGACTCAGACGGGGACAGAGCGCGCTTCACCACCTCCGGTGACTCCTACGGGGCTGCCGATGACGGCTACGGCGTGGCCACCATCGTCGAGACGCTCCGGGCCCTCAAGGCCGAGGGGCGCCAGCCGGAGAACTCATTGAAGATCGTCATCACCGATGCTGAGGAGATCGGCCTCATCGGCGCCCGCAACGAGATGCACCACCACCGCGCCGACTACGAGAACGTCGACCTCGTCCTCAACCTCGAGGCGCGCGGCATGAGCGGCCCGGCGTTCATGTTCGAGACCTCCCCGAACAACAGCGCCGTTGCCGGCTACTTCCTCAGCCACGTGAAACAGCCCGTGACCGGCTCGCTCTTCCCCTCGCTGTACGCACTCATGCCCAACTCCACCGACATGACGAACCTCATCCCCGAGGGCTTCACGGTGCTCAACATCGCGGCGGTCGGGGATGCCGACCACTACCACCAGTCCACGGACGCCCCGCGCTACGTCGACCACTCGACCCTCCAGCACTACGGCGACCAAGCCCTGGACCTCACGCGGGCCTGGGCCTTCGACGGACAGGCCCCCACGCTGACCGCCGACGGCGACCTCCACTTCTTCCAGCTATGGCGGGGATTGACCGTGCGCTACCCGGCGGCGGTCGGGACGGGGCTGGGCTGCCTGGCCGTCATCGCGGCCCTCGGCGCCGTCGCGGTACGGACCAGGTCCCTGCACTGGAAGCGGGTCCTGGGGAGCGTGTGGGGCCTGACCTGGCGAGCCGTGTCCGTCTCCACCGCCGCAGGACTGGCGCAGCTCGGTGCCATGGCGATGAAGTGGGCGCCGGAGAGCGGGCTCGGACCGAACCCGCTACTGCCGTGGATGTTCGCCGGCGGAGCCATCATCGGGGCCGGGCTCACAGCGCACTTCGTGGTGCGGCGCTGGAAGGAGGGACTCGGGCAGGAGACCGTCGCTGCGGTGCTGCTCCTGCTGACGGCCGCCTGCGTGCCGCTCATGGTGCTGGTGCCCGGCGCTGCCTACGTCCTGGTTCTCCCCACGCTCGCCCTGGCGCTGACCGCCCTGGCGCCACAGCGGATGCGGCCAGTGGTCGGGGCCCTGGCGGCCTTCGTCATCGTGGTGCTCTTCGCACCCACGATCCTGTTCATCCACGAACTGCTCAGCCTCAGCGCGGTGTGGGCGACCGTGTTCTTCGCGATCATGCCGATGGCGCCGCTGGCACTCGTGCTCCTGCAGGCCGGTTCCCGGCGCACCCAGCGCACCACCGCGCGGACCAGCAGCAGACCTGACGCCGCACTCGACGGCGCAGGAGGTCCGGCCACCGCGACGGCGTAGGACGGCGCAGCCGCGAGCACGCCCGCCGCATGGCCGTGGCCTGCCACGTGCTGGAAGATATGGACGCGTCAACCTCCCGGGGGACGAAAACGGACCTCGTCCGTTTTCCTCCGGGAGGTCAATATCATCTACCTGGGGGCCACGAACCGGCGCCTCCAAGATCCTCCCGATGGTCGAGGAAACCGACACCGCCGCGCCCTTAACGTCGCAAACGTCCGGGCGTTACGGGGGCGCAGCCCGGGCGGAGCCTACCAGCGGGAACGAGTCGGACACGAGGCATCGCACCGCCCGCGGCCGCCTCGGCCCGCGGTAGGCAGAGACCGACGACGTTCCAGCCCTCAAGGAGCAGAAGCCCTATGAGACCGATACCCCACACCGCGCGGAAGGCAGGCGCGGTCCTGGCAGCACTGATGCTGTCGACCGCCCTGACGGCCTGCCAACCACAGGCCTCCGCCGCCAGTACCGCACCACCCACATCCGCCCCCACTCCCACCGCCCCTGCCAGCGGTTCCCCCGGCAGCTCCAGCAACTCCACCGGCAGCCCCGGCAGTTCCAGCGGCGGTTCCCAGAGCGACGTTCCCCAAGGGCTGGAGAGCTTCTACAGCCAGACCATCGACTGGAAGGACTGCTCGGACGGCACCCCCTTCAAATGCGGGACGGCCACCGTCCCCCTGGACTACGAGCACCCAGATGGTCGCACCATCACGATCGCTATGAAGAAGCTTCCTGCCTCCGACGGCAACGCCGAGCACGGCTCCCTGTTCACCAACTTCGGAGGCCCCGGCGTCAGCGGCGTCGAGGTAGTGGAGAGCGCGGCCTCCTCATTCGCAGAGGAACTTCGAGGCGCCTACGACATCATCGGATTCGATCCTCGCGGCTTGGGGCAGTCCACCCCGATCACTTGCTGGACCGACGACGAGATCAACCAGTCCCTCACCGACACCAAGAACGGCAAGAGCAGCACGCTCTCCGAGATCATGGCGACCGATATCCTCTGGTCCAAAAATTCTTCCGCCCAAGACAAGATCGACCGGGGCGCGGCCAACGCCGCCAGGTGCGCTCAGCACTCGGAGGTGCCCGAGCTGCTCGACCACGTCGGCACCCGCAACGTCGCCCGCGACCTGGACGTCCTGCGCGCCACGAACGGCGACACGAAGCTGAACTACCTGGGCATCTCCTACGGGACCTACATCGGAGCCGTCTACGCCGACCTCTTCCCAGGCCGCGTCGGACGCGCCGTACTGGACAGCGCCATGGACCCATCGAAACGGTCGTCCGACGAAATCAGAGTCGAGCAAGCTGCCTTCCAGGAAGGCGTCCTGCGCCAGTACGTCGAGTACTGCCAGGCCCAAGGCAACTGCCCCCTGACCGGCTCCACGGACGAGGCGATCGCCCAGCTGACCGCCTTCGTGGACGGCCTGGACAAGACCCCTCTGACCGCCCCGGACTCCAACGCCACCGTCAACACGCAGGAGGCCACCGAAATCATCTATCAGCATGTCTTGGGGCAGCCGGACTGGGAGGCGCTGACCGCCATGCTCGCTCCGGCAATGAACAACCGCGACGGCACTCTCATGGTGAAAGCGAAGCAGGGCTCGCCCGGGCTGTCGCCGGAGATGACCGTCGAGGAGGCGGTCAACATGGCCAACAGCATGGTCCTAGCCAACGCGGTCGTCTGTAACGACAACCCGGACGCGAGCGGCACCGCCTCCAAGTGGGACGCGCAGACAGCCGCCGAGAAGAAGAACTACCCCTTCTTCGGCGGCACCTCAAACGCTGAGGAGGCGTACTGCCACGGCTGGGGACACCGGGCGCAGACGCCACCCACACAGACCCACGCCAAGGGCTCCGACCCGATCCTCGCTGTCGGGATCACCGGCGATGCCCAAACGCTCTACCCCTGGACCCAGAGCCTCGCCGGCCAGCTGGACAACGGCCACCTGCTCACCGTCAAGGGCCACGGGCACGGCGCCTTCAACAAGAACACCTGCGCCACCACGGCTATCACCGACTTCCTCGTCAACGGGACCGTCCCGGCAGAGGGCACCACCTGCGCCGCCGAACCCCGACAGGCCGCCGGCGGAGCCGAGGGCTGACAGACAGCACCGCACGTGCGGGACACTTCGGGGCCTCGGGGCACTCCTGGCGAGTGGCCCGAGGTCCCAGTCTGTTGGGCGGGAGTGGGTGTCGTCGGGCCGGCGGCAGCAGGTTCAGCGAGCGACGTCGTCGACGGCGCACTCGGCCACGGCCACGGCGAGCTGGACCCGGTTGGAAACGCCGAACTTGTCCAGCAGGGCGGAGACGTGGGTCTTGACGGTGCTGGCACCGACGACGAGCTCCTCGGCGATCTCGCCATTACCCAGGCCCTGAGCCACGAGCAGGGCGACCTGGCGCTCCCGGTCGGTGACGGTCTCGGGGAAGGCTCGGCGCTGCGGGGTGACCTCGACGGCGGCCTCGACGAGCCGGTCCAGGACGGAGCCGGAGAAGGCCCGCTGGCCGTCAGCGGCGGCGTGCACGGATCGGAAGATGATCTCGGGGGCGCTGTCCTTGAGCAGGAAACCGGTGGCGCCGGCGCGTAGGGCGGCGGCGACCATCGCGTCGGTGTCGAAGGCGGTCAGCACAAGGACCTTGGTTCCTGGACAGTCGGCAGCGATCTGGGCGGTGGCCCAGACGCCGTCGGTGCCGGGCATGTGCAGGTCCATGAGGACGACGTCGGGGCGCAGACTGCGCGCCGCGTCGTAGCCGCTGCGCCCGTCGGACCCCTCACCGAGGACCGTGACGCCGGAGTCGCTCTCCAGGATGAGACGCAAGGCAGCACGCACGAGGGCGTCGTCGTCAACGATGACAACACGTACACGGCGCTGCGGTGAGTCCATGCCGATTCCTTTGCTTGTTCAACTACCTGGGAGGCTACTGTACGTCGGGGCGGGCCGGATCGGGCAGGAAGTGAACCCTCCGGGGTACGGCGGAGTCGTGACCCAGCAGCCTGGGCTCCTGGCCGCGCAGGGTGTGGTTGAAGAAGTCGCTCACCAGCGCCCGAATCGTCTCCTCGGTCTGAGGCTGGACCGTATTGCCGTTCAGGGCGGGGACGACGAAGGAGAACAGATCGTGGCTGAAGTGGTTGGTATCCTCAATGGTGGCTGCCCAGGTCGGTCCGGTACTGCGGTCGTGGAACTGCTCCTGGAACCGGGCATCCTCGATAGAGCCCTCATCCTGGTCTTGTTCCCCTTTACGGGCCTTGGAGATGTCAGCGACGTGATCGGTGGACAGGATATTGAGGCTAGGGGTCGGCACGCCGGTGTCGCGGACCGTTCCGAAGTGGGTTCCGTCCACGTTGATACCAGCGTCGAAGCGAGGGTCATCGGCCAGAGCCTGCTCCGCGCTGGCGCCCCCGAGGGAGAAACCCATAGCACCCACCGAGTCGAGGTTGAACCGATGATGGAACGGGTTACCGGGATCCGCATTAAGCGCCGTGAGATGGTCCAGGATGAAGGAGAGGTCAGCGGAGTTGGTTGAGACCGAGCGACTCGCCCTATCAAGCCAGTTTGCCTCGGTAGCCGAGGGGTCGCGCGGGCCCCGATCAACCTGGCGACCACTGCTCAGGGAGACAGGGGCACCGGAGGTGTAGGGGTGATCCACAGCGACGACGACGTAGCCCTGACTGGCCAGGTCCACCATGAGTGAGGTGTTGTCGAAGCGACCGGATCCTGCCCCGGGTGAGTAGAAGATGACGGGGAACCCGCCCGGCACCTGGACGACCTCACCCCCACGCACCGCATGGGTGTCAATCAGCCGGAAGTAATCAAACAAGTTCTCCAGCGCGCCTCTCGCCCGAGAGGACCCAGTCAAGTCACTCGCGCTCAACGCGGCGCTCTTGGCCAGCCGGCGGTCCAGGGCAAGAGGCCTTCCTTGGGTCGTCGCCTCCGTCGGGTACCAGATCGAGAACTCGACCTCGCGCAGGTCGTTCTCATCGGGCGTCGTCCACTCCTGGCGGCTGGAGTCCGTCAGGTGCTCCTCGGTGTAGCCGACGGCGTAGGGGCCGCTCGGCGAGGGCAGGTCGAAAACCGGGAGCAGGACGCCGGCCGCGGATGACACCGCCAGAGCGAGGACCCCCGCCGTTATCGCCGTGATACGCCCCAGCACTCGCAGGGCGGGTCGCTTGCGCCGAGGAATGTCAACGGCGGCTCGACGCACCTGGCGGAACCAGCACATTAAAAGGGCACAGGCCAGAATCACTGTGACGGCGTAGGCCGGGATCATGACGAACCGGTGCTGCTCGACGACGAGGTGGACCAGAAGAGTAAGGAGAAGCACCGCCAGCAGGACGGGCTCGGCCCGCAGCCACCGCCTCATGCTCGACATCCCGGAAGCCGCCTGCCACCAGCGGGACGGCACCCTGAAGACCGTGAGGAGCAGTACCACCGCGTCCACGGCAACCACTGCGATCTCCAGCATTCTCATCGGTATTCCTTTCACTCACCCAGCAGGTCCGGCACGGACATTAGCCGGGCTCCGGCAGCGGGCACCTCCCCCAGGTGGGGGATGCCTTTCGGGCGCGCGTCCACCGCGCGTCAGCATGACGAAGACAGTCAGTCGGTAGGCCCCTGGGCCGGTACGGCAGCCATGACGACGAAACTGTGGGACTGCTCGGCACGGTCAGACCGATCCGGTGCTGCCGTGCGCCCGCCCGGCTGCGAGACGTGCAGCTCGCCCCCGAGAAGCCGCAGCCGCTCGCACAGGCCTTCCAGGCCGAGCCCTCCTCCGGGCGCCGTCGGCCGGGGCGTCGGTGGGCAGTCGTTGACGCAACGCACCACGAGAGCGGCGACGCCGTCACCGCCGTCGTCGTCGGGACCGTCGGCGGCCTCGACCTCGCAGTCGAGGCGGACCGCGCCACCGGCCCCGTGGCGGCGAGCATTGGTAAGCAGCTCCTCTACAGCGCGCAGGACCGCGTGCCGGCTGCGGGCGTCGGCGGCCTCGAAGGCCTCCACCCAGGACCCGGCCAGGTGCAGATCGACCTCCTGGCCGGCCTCCCGTTCATGGGCGAGGACCTCCTCGACGTCGGACCAGGTGGCGCGGGCGCCGTCGCCAGAACCGTCGTCGTGCAGGACGGCGAGGATCTGGCGCAGCTCGCGTCCGGCGTCAGCCGCCAGGGTGTGGATGCTGCCCGCGATCTTGCGGACACTCCCTATATCCAGGTCGGTGCGGGTCTGGAGCGCGCCGGCGTGGAGGGAGACCAGGGAGAGGCGGTGGGCGAGGGAGTCGTGCATCTCGCGGGAGATGCGGGAGCGCTCCTCGGCGCGGCTCTGGGCGATGCGCGCCTCCTGCGTGGTGCGGATGAGGCGGGCCTCGCGGGAGGCTGAGCGCAGCAGCTCCTCGCGGGCCTGCAGGTTGACACCCAGCATGACGCAGACGATGCAGATCGGGAGAGTACTGACCGCGTATGTGGTGACAAATAACAGCGCACCCTCTCCGCGACTCGGATTGAGGAGCGGAGACAGGCCCACACCTACGGTCATGGCGACCACTACCACCGGTGTCGTCCTCGCCCCTTGACGCATGCCGATAACGGTCGCAGCCACGTAAACCGCCACCTGCGGCCAAGAGGGAATGAGTCCCAGGACAACGATAAGGATCGACAATGACGGGCGGGGTCCTCTGAGGACCGGGATGAGGAGGAGAAGGCAGGCTAAGGAGATGAGTACGTGCCCGGCATACATCACCTGCCAGCGGGCCAGGCCCGGCACGACCGTGGAGCCGCCTTCCAGCTCGAGGTACCTCAGCAGAGCGAGCAGCGTCTGCACCACGGTGATCGAGGCGGAGCCGCTCCAGACGAGGATCTGCACCCTGCGGGCGTGCGCGCTGGAGGAGACGGGGACGTCGGCCATGGGCCGACCCTACTGACGGCGTCTGGGCGGGAGCCTCCCCCAGGTGGGGGAGGCCGTTCGCCGTCGTCAGCCGCACGCGTTCGTGGGGTAGGTGTCGCGTTCGTACCCTTTACCCCTCGAACGGGAGACAAAGGGTACGGCTGCAACGGTCAACTGTGGACGACAGGGGAGTGGAACACCAGTTGCAAGGCTGTACTCACAGAAGTCTTACCAACATTCAAACAAAACCCCGCAACCCCCTCCTGCGACAAGCAAAGCAGACCTTGATCACGTGACTCAATTTATTTTGCGAGTACGAGACATCTTTGTTGAAAGTCGACAAAGAGAAGCCCGCTGTTTACCTCGACCCATAACTCCATGAGGAGCACCGCACTCTCGAGGCCATTTATGATGCAGGTATTTTTGAAGAACATAAATTTCTTCAGCAAGAACACGCTTTTCCCTCACAATCGAGACAAGCGTGAAGTTCCGCATCTCGAAAGTTAGAAAGATGCAAAACACTTCAGTGAATAGTAGTAAAACTGCTGCTACAGCCTCAACGATTAGACGAAGAACGCTCGAGCCGCCTTCTATTATCAGTTCGTACCTGATGGAAACAAACAACGAATACATTATTACACCGAAAACAATACAGTAAGTTCCCATAACCCATCCAACCTCTGAATCGAGACGGAAAGCTCCCCAAGATATGAAAAGACTAGAAAACAACCCCCACACGACAAGCCAAGCAGCCCACTGTGCGGACAGATCCATCAAATACATCCACTGATGCACGAATACGAAGACCAAGAACGCCAGGACATTGAACAGCACCCCAATTCCAATCCTCACCAAAAAGACGACGAAAATTTGATGCAGTAACTTATGGTGAGGCTCGCTAATGCGGAACTCGCATGCTCTTCTCAGTAAATTCGATCGAGGTAAACTCAAGCAACTTTTCCGACTAATGGACCGACAAATCGCACTCAAATACCGACTTTGCGGCACTATAGTAGATTCACTAACACCTCGACACCTCCTCCCTGAATTCAACTTGCGGCACTGATGTGTTTTATTTAATTTGGCCACACGCCGACGTCGAGATTCGATACTTTTTCGCAACATTCGCGGCCGCAAAGGAAATGTGCCAAATATCCCCGAGAGAAGGCGGACCACCCCCGCGGCTAACATGAAACCAGCAAGCCCAACATAAATCAGTCCGATAGGCCCGCGGGGGATCGGATACAGGAACCCGTAAGATATCAACACGGTTACCACAAGATTTGTCAGCAGAATTATAACGATAAGCATTCCCCGCACTGACCACCCACCCTTTTGTCGGGACACGTCTCGCACAACAATCGAGTCCCTGCGAAGCCAATACTCTCCCATCCCGGTTAAGAACGAAATAATGACCTGGAAAGCTAAATAGTCGCCTATGGGACTCTTTTTACGTCCGTCAAGAAGTTCGACATCAATAGCGACTTTCCATGCTTTGACCCCATCAGCCGCCACCCTCACCAAAAAGGTGAACGGATCACCAGATGCAGGTCGTAGAAAAGCAGCAACAACAAGACACGCCAGGATTATAAACAATGCAGTCATTGCAAGTATCGATACGATTGGGTTTGCACTCAAATGCACAATTAACACAATCCTCCAAGTACGCAGGAATCGCCACCTGTCTTCTAGCCACATTGGCACGTGCCAGAAGTAACCGCGAAGCCACTGCCAGCAACGAGGAGCTCGCCGCCAGAGCCAGGTCAACGCACGTCGCTCTCGCTCTAAGAGTCGGTGCTGCTTCTCAGCGCGCCCCTCATCCATCTCAAATTTCATCGAAGGCGGCGCTTTCACTGAGTCGAGCTGTTCAAGATCGCCAGAAGAAGCAGTTTTTCCCATGGGAGGATTCTGCCAGGTTGAGACCGTTCATGTAGATAATTTGCACGGGATACTTCAGACACCGGTGGAATCGTCGCGCGTTCGTAGGGTGGGTGTCGCGTTCGTACCCTCTACCCCTCGAACGCGCGGCATAAAGTACGAACGCGACGATCGAGGTCGGGCAGTAGGGCAACGGGACACGAACCGATCATGGCGCTGTGCCACAACCTGCCCACCCACCGGTGGTGCACACTGTGCCCCATGGCAGACGGGACCAGACGCGACCTCACCGGGCTCCTGGAGTCCATCGGCGGGCGCGACGGCCGGCTCGTCCACCTCCAGCGCACCCAGGCCCGCCCCGGCCGCCACGACGACTGGCCCGACTGGGCGGACCCCGACCTTGTGACCGCCTATCGTCGCATCGGCGTCGAGCGCCCCTGGACGCACCAGGTGGCCGCCGCGTGCTCCGCCCACGCCGGCCACCACACGGTCCTGGCCACCGGCACCGGTTCGGGCAAGTCGCTGGCCGCCTGGCTGCCGGCGCTCTCTGACGTCCTAGCGGCCCAGTCCCCCGGCGCCGACTCGCGCATCTCCGCCCACGGCCGGCGCCCCACCACCCTCTACCTCTCCCCCACCAAGGCGCTCGCCGCCGACCAGGCCGCCGCCCTAAGCCGACTCATCGGCGAGCTCGAGGCCGTCCAGCGCGAGGCCGGCACACCCGCCGGCTCCCTGCGCACGGTGCACGCCGGTACCTGCGACGGCGACACGCCCATGCCCGAGCGAGACTGGGTGCGCGCCCACGCCGACGTCGTCCTGACCAACCCCGACTTCCTCCACTTCTCCCTGCTGCCGGGCCACGAGCGCTGGACCCGCCTCCTGCGGGGCCTGCGCTACATCGTCATCGACGAGTGCCACGCCTACCGCGGGATCCTGGGGGCGCACGTCGCCCTCGTGCTGCGCCGCCTCCTGCGGCTCGTGGCGCGCCTGCGCCCGCGCGGCCCGCAGCCGGTCGTCCTGTGCGCCTCGGCGACGGCAGCGGAGCCGGCCCTCACCGCGGCCCGCCTCATCGGTGCCGAGCCCGACGACGTCGTGGCCGTCACCGACGACGGCGCCCCCGCCGGAGAGCGCACCCTGGCCCTGTGGCAGCCGGCCCTGCGCGACCCCTGGGCGCTGCCGGTACCCGACGTCGAGCCGGCCCAGGACTCGGCCCATGCGGCCGAACCGGACTCAGGCGATCCGGACGAGGATCCCTCGGCACGGCGCAGCGCCGTCGTCGAGGCCGCCGAGCTGCTCGTGGACCTGATGAGCGTGGGCGCCCGGGCGCTGGTGTTCGTGCGCTCGCGGCGCTCGGCGGAGATCGTGGCCGAGCGGGCCCGCCACACGCTGGGGCTCTCGCTGCCCGAGCTCATCGGCACGGTCTCGGCCTACCGCGGCGGCTACCTGCCCGAGGAGCGCCGGGCCCTGGAGGCCGACCTGCGCTCAGGCCGGCTGCGCGCCCTGGCCACCACCAACGCCCTGGAGCTGGGCATCGACGTCACCGGGCTGGACGCGGTCCTCATCGCCGGATGGCCGGGCACGCGCGTCTCGCTGGGGCAGCAGGCGGGCCGCGCCGGACGCGCCGGGGGCCGCGGGCTCGCCGTCCTCATCGCCTCCGACAACCCGCTGGACGCCTACCTGGTGCACCACCCCGAGGCGGTCTTCGCCGCCCCCGAGGCCACGGTCTTCGACCCGGCCAACCCCTATGTGCTCGCGCCCCACCTGTGCGCCGCCGCCTCCGAGGCGCCCTTGCGGGCCTCGGACCTGGGCCTGTTCGGTCTGGCCGACGACGCCCTGCTGCGCGAGCTGGAGGGTCGGGGGGCGCTGCGGCGTCGGCCCACGGGCTGGTTCTGGAACGTCAACCTGCCCGGCCGGCCCCAGGACCTGACCTCCCTGCGCGGCGATGGGCCGCCCGAGGTCCCGGTGGTGGAGGCCGACACCGGCGCGGTCATCGGCACGGTCGACGGCGCGGCCGCCGACTCCACCGTCCACGAGGGCGCGGTCTACGTTCACCAGGGGCGCGTCTACGTGGTTGAGGAGCTGGCCGACGACGTCGCGCTCGTGCGACAGCGGGCGGCGGTCGGCTACCGCACGCGGGCCCGGTCGCGCTCGAGCGTGCGCATCATTGCCGAGCGCGAGCAGCAGGTCTGGGGCCTGCCGGTTGAGGAGGAGTCTCGCGGCGACAGCGGCCTTGAGTCCTCTCCGGACGCGGCGGGAGGGCCCGGAGCCCCTGGCGCCGGATCCGATCCGATCGGCGGCGGTCCGGCCGCATCGGGACTCGTCGGAGGGCAGGAGACTCAGGGGACTACCGGCACGGCGGCGATCACCTGGTCCTTCGGGTCGGTGGAGGTCACCAGTCAGGTGACCGGCTACCAGCGGATGGCACTGCCAGGCGGCGAGGTCATCTCCCAGCACGCCCTCGAGATGGACGAGCACGTGCTGCCCACCGCCGCCGTGTGGTGGACGATCCCGCAGGAGGCCTGCGAGGCGGCGGGCCTGGGTACCACCGACCTGCCCGGCGCCCTGCACGCGGCCGAGCACGCGAGCATCGGGATGCTGCCGCTGCTGGCGACCTGCGACCGCTGGGACATCGGCGGGCTGTCGACCGCGGCGCACCCGCAGACGGGGGCGCCCACCGTGTTCGTCCACGACGGGCACGCCGGCGGGGCGGGCTTCGCCGAGCGCGGCTACCGGGCCGGGCGCGAGTGGCTGGCAGCGACGCTCGCCGTCATCGAGGGCTGCGGGTGCGTGAGCGGCTGCCCCTCCTGCGTGCAGTCACCCAAGTGCGGCAACAACAACGAGCCCCTGGACAAGGCCGGGGCCGCCGTCCTGCTGCGGCTCCTGCTCAGCGCAGCGCCCACGAGGGAAGCCGGTAGCCCCTCTGAGCATCTTGAGAAACTCATCCGCGCGAGTAACGGGCCTTCAGACCGGCACACCACTGCACCGCAACACCTTGCCCGCCAAGCAGAATAAAACCCATGTGAAGCCATAAGCGCGCAGGAAATTCTTGCGATAAATTCTCAGTAAAAATGTCGAACCATATTCGGTGCGTGGTCTCGACTCGCCCTCACGCAGCGTGAGGCTGCTACGTTCCTTCACATGCTCGTTCGACTACTACGCACACACCTGCGCCCCTATACGGGGTTGCTGGTGTGCGTCCTGGTGCTTCAGTTCGCTGAGGTGATGGCCTCCCTGTACCTCCCCACCCTCAACGCCGACATCATCGACAAGGGTGTGGCCACCGGGGACACCGGCTACATCTGGCGGATGGGCGCGTTCATGCTGGGGGTCAGCCTGGCCCAGGGCGTGTGTTCGGTCGCGGCGACCTATCTCGCGGCGCGCGCGGCGATGAGCATGGGCCGGGACCTGCGCGGCGAGGTCTTCGACCGGGTCAGTGGCTTCTGTGAGCGGGAGATCTCCGCTTTCGGGGTGGGCTCGCTCATCACCCGTAATACCAATGACGTCCAGCAGGTCCAGATGCTGGTGATGATGAGTGCCACGATGCTGGTGACGGCGCCATTCATGGCGGTGGGCGGCATCATCATGGCGGTCACCCGGGCGCCGGGCCTGTCGTGGTTGATCGGGGTGTCGGTGCCGGTCCTGCTGGTGGCGGTGGGCGGCATCGTGGGCCGGATGCTGCCCCTGTTCCGCTCCTACCAGGACAGGCTCGACGCCATCAACCGGGTGATGCGCGAGCAGCTCACCGGTATCCGGGTGATCCGCGCCTTCGTGCGCGAGCAGGCCGAGACGCGGCGCTTCGAGGGGGCCAACACTGATATCGCCTGGGTCGGTGAGAGGGTGGGCCAGCTCTTCGTGCTGCTGTTCCCGCTGGTGATGCTGGTGCTGGAGGTCACGATCGTGGGTGTCATCTGGTTTGGCGGGCACCAGGTCGGTGACGGTGACGTGGAGGTCGGCACCCTCATCGCCTTCATGTCCTACCTCATGCAGATCCTCATGGGCATCGTCATGGCGAGCTTCATGACGATCATGATCCCGCGCGCCGCCGTGTGCGCCGAGCGCATCAGCGAGGTACTGGCCACCGCGCCGGCTATCGTCTCGGTGCCGGGGGCCGTGACCAGCTTCCCGGCTCCCGGAACGGTTGAGATGCGGGACGTCACCTTCGTCTACCCCGACGCCGACGCCCGTGTCCTGGCGGAGGTGAGCTTCACGGTCCAGCCCGGTACGACGACGGCGATCGTCGGCTCGACGGCGTCGGGCAAGTCCACGGTGGTGCGGCTGCTGGCCCGGTTGCTTCAGGCCAGCAGCGGGCAGGTGCTCATCGGCGGCACCGACGTGCGTGAGGCCGATCCCGAGGCGCTGTGGTCGCAGATGGGGCTCGTGCCCCAGCAGCCCTTCCTGTTCGCCGGGACCGTGGCCTCCAACCTGCGTCTGGGGCGCGAGCAGGCCACCGACGACGAGCTGTGGGAGGCCCTTCAGGTCGCCCAGGCCAAGGACTTCGTTGAGGCGATGGACGGGGGCCTCCAGGCCTCCATCGCCCAGGGTGGCACGAACGTCTCTGGCGGTCAGCGTCAGCGCCTGGCGATCGCCCGGGCCCTGGTGCGCCGGCCGGACATCCTCATCTTCGACGACTCCTTCTCGGCCCTGGACGTGTCCACTGACGCGCGGCTGCGCGAGGCCATGGGGCCGGCGACGGCCGGCATCACGAAGGTGATCGTGGCCCAGCGCATCTCCACGATCGTCGAGGCCGACCAGATCCTCGTCCTGGACGGCGGCCACCTGGTGGGCAGCGGCACCCACAAGAGCCTGTTGGCCACCTGCGCCGTCTACCGCGAGATCGTCACCTCCCAGCTCGGGGCGGAGGCCGCAGCATGAGCAGGAACGCGAGCAGTCACATGGACAGGAACGCCGACAGGGACACCCGCAAGAAGGCCGGGAGCGGTGCGCGTACCGCCGCGAGCGCCGTCGTCGGCCCCGATGAGCTCAGCGAGGAAGACCTCAAGCTGGCCGCTGAGGCACAGGCCGCCTCGGGCGACTGGCACGACGGTCCGCCTCCGGGCAAGGCCGAGGCCTTCTGGCCCTCCTTCAAGCGGATGGTCGGGCTGCTGGGCGCCTACCGGGTCTCCCTGGTGGTCGTGGCCCTGGCCGCCGTGGGCACGGTCGTGCTGGCGGTGGCCGCCCCCAGAGTGCTGGGCCAGGCCACCAACGTCATCTTCGAGGGCGTGGTCTCCACTATGCTGCCGGCCGGCACCACCAAGGCCCAGGCCGTTGAGATGCTGCGGGCGCGAGGCATGGATGACTTCGCCTCCATGCTCTCCGCCATGGACGTGATCCCGGGCGCGGGCATCGACTACACCCGTCTGGGGCGGGTCCTGTCGGTGGTGCTGGCCCTGTACGTGGGCTCGGCGGTCCTGAACTGGCTGCAGGGCTGGCTCCTCAACCGCGTCACGGTCAGGGTCCTGTTCCGGTTGCGCGCCCGGGTGGAGGACAAGGTCCACCGTCTGCCGCTGAGCTACTTCGACACCGTCGCGCGCGGAGAGCTGCTCAGCCGGGTGACCAACGACGTCGACAACATCACCAACACCCTTCAGCAGTCCCTGTCCGGCGCCCTGACGGCGATCCTCACGGTCGTGGGCGTGCTGGGGATGATGTTCTCCATCTCCTGGCGCCTGGCGCTGGTGGCGCTGGTCATCTTCCCGCTCATGGGCGTGGTGTTCGCCGGTATCGGGCCGCGCTCGCAGAAGGCCTTCACCCACCAGTGGGCGCGCACCGGGCGGATCAACACCCGGGTGGAGGAGTCCTTCTCCGGGCACGCCCTGGTGCAGGTCTACGGGCGCACCGAGGCGGTGCGCGAGGCCTTCGCCGCCGAGAACGAGGAGCTCTACGCCGCCTCGCTGCGCGCGCAGTTCCTCTCCGGGATCATGATGCCGATCATGCTGGTCATCGGGAACCTCACCTACGTGGCCATCGCGGTGGTCGGCGGCGCCATGGTCGCCTCCGGGTCGCTGCGCCTGGGCGACGTGCAGGCCTTCATCCAGTACTCCCAGCAGTTCTCCCAGCCCCTGGGCCAGCTCGGCGGCATGGCCACGGCCGTGCAGTCCGGCACCGCCAGCGCCGAGCGGATCTTTGAGCTGCTCGACGCCGACGAGGAGCGCCCCGACGACGTCGCCCCGGAAGGCGCGGCCGCCTCGACCACCGCGGACACCGCGACCACCACCGGGGGTGCCGGGGGCGCCACGGACGCCGGCCAGGGCTCGGGGTCACGCCCCGGTACTCCGGCGGATTCGAAGGGCCCGGCGGGCCCGGGTGTTATCGAGATGGAGCATGTGCGCTTCTCCTACAGCCCGGAGGTCGAGCTCATCGGTGACCTGTCGCTGCGGGTCGACCCCGGGCACACGGTCGCGATCGTGGGGCCCACGGGAGCGGGCAAGACCACCCTGGTCAACCTGCTCATGCGCTTCTACGAGCTCGATGGGGGACGCATCCTCATCGACGGGCGCGACATCGCCACGATGACGCGTCACGACGTGCGTCGCCGGACCGGCATGGTCCTGCAGGACCCGTGGCTGTTCGCAGGCACGATCCGCGAGAACATCCGCTACGGGCGGCCCGGGGCCAGTGATGCCGAGGTCGAGGCCGCCGCGAGGGCGTGCTTCGTCGACCACATCATCAAGGCCCTGCCGCAGGGATACGACACAGTTCTGGAGGAGGACGCCGCCAACATCTCCGCCGGCGAGCGCCAGCTGCTCACGATCGCGCGGGCCTTCGTGGCCAACCCGGCCGTGCTCATCCTCGATGAGGCCACCAGCAGCGTGGACACCCGCACCGAGCTGCTGGTCCAGCAGGCCATGAACGCGCTGCGCCAGGGCCGCACGAGCTTCATCATCGCCCACCGCCTGTCCACGATCCGTGACGCCGACACCATCCTGGTCATGGAGCACGGCGACATCGTCGAGCAGGGCAGCCACGATGAGCTCATCGCGGCGGGCGGCGCCTACGCGCGCCTCCACGCGGCCCAGTTCGCGGGCGGCGCCACCGTCGCCGTCGAGGACTGAGGCTCGGGCCAGGGCTTACTGAGCTCAGCCGGGCGGGGCGTCGACGGGGCCGGCACGGGCCTGGGCGGTTGCCTGGCGGGGCAGGCCGAGGATGGTCGTCGGAACGGTCACGCTGACCGTGACATCCTCCCCGGCCACGGAGCACGCGCTCGCCGAGGCACCGTTGGCCTCGGCGACGCGCTGCGCCATGGCGCAGGGGTCTCCGGGGGCGGCCACTGAGGACAGGACCGTGGCACCGGAGATCGCCGACAGATCCGCGGCGGCCCGGGCCCAGCCGGTGGCGCTCTGGGCCTGGATGAGGCCCGCGATACCGACCGCGGCCGCCAGGAGCACCGCGATGATGCCCAGGGCGTAGACCGTCCCCGAGCCGCGCTCGTCCCATCGTGGGCAGCTCATGGGCTGCTCGGCTCGGTGTAGGCGCAGGCGCGGGCGCGCGCCGTCAGTCCCAACCCGCCCAGGGGACCGGGCACGGGCCTGGTGGCGGTGACGCAGGTGAGCTCGCCCTGCTCGACGCCGAGGCTCACCCCTCCGGCCACACGCTGGGCGGCACCGGAGTAGTCGTCCTGGCCGATGGCGGCCTGGCGAGCGGCGGTGCGGGCGGCGTCGGCCACCCGCAGCTGGGTGACACCGGCGCTGACGGCCGCCAGGACGATGAGGAGCACGAGGACGACGGCGGGCAGAGAAAGCGCCGTCTCCGCCGTCACCATCCCCTGCTCGCTCTGCCCGGACTCGTCCGGGCCATCGGTTCCCTCGCCGGGCTCACCGTCTCGACGGGGCAGGCGCCCGGGCGACGGGTGAGGTTCCGCCCGCCTGGAAGGCCGGCGGGAATCGGGGCCCGGGCGGCGACGTCGGCCACCGCCGGGCAGCCGGGCCATTCGGGGGTGAGCGCGCCCACCCACTGCGATGACGCCGCACATCACACCGAGAGCGCCGACTCGATGATGGACTGCAGGGCGCCGCTCAGGCTGCCTGAGCGCATGAGCGCCAGCAGCAGGCCCGCGAAGGCTGCGGCCGCCAAGGTCCCGATGGCGTACTCGGCGGTGGCCATGCCGTCCTCCTTGGACGCCAAGCGCCGCAGGGCGGCCGGCAGTACCGACGGGTCGCCCGAGCGGACCAGCATCACGCTGGTGCACAAAGCGCGCAGGGTGGTCCTGGTGGGTCTCCTCATGGTGGTTCTCCTCTGGTTGGCGGGGACCAGCACGCGGCTGCTCCCCAGCGGGCACCGTGCCCGCTCAACCAGAATCAGCCCGCACCGCGGCTCGGCGCTCACGGGTTCCTCAGCCCTGTGGAGACCAGATGCAGTCCCGGGCCTGTGGCACCGGGGACCGCGCGGGCTTCAGCCGATCTGCTGGAATTCGCGGCCGGATGCAGGCCGCAACGGGCGGGGACGTCCTGCGCGTACGGGTGCAGGATTCCTGTTCCCGTACGCGCAGACGGCACCCGCCGGCATCGAGCGCCTCAGCCCTCGATGAGCTCGCGGATCTCGGCTGCGGTGAGGGCCGCCGGGCTGAGGCCGCCCGTGCCCGCCGCACCCGCGGTTCCGGCCGGCCCTCCGGCGCCCTCGCCGCCGTCCTCGACATTGCCGGTCCCTTCGACGACCCGGGCGAAGAGCTCGGCCTTCTTCTCCTTGAGGGCCATGACCTTCTCCTCGATCGTGTCGGCCGAGACGAGCCGGTAGACCATGACCGACTTGTCCTGGCCGATCCGGTGGGTGCGGTCGACGGCCTGTTCCTCGGCCTGCGGGTTCCACCACGGGTCCAGCAGGAAGACGTAGTCGGCCTCGGTGAGGGTGAGCCCGAAGCCGCCCGCCTTGAGGGAGATGAGGAAGACATCGGCCCCGCCGGCCCGGAAGGCGTCGATGACCTCCTGCCGGTTGGAGGTACCACCGTCCATGTAGGCGGTTCGCACGCCGGCGGCCTCCAGGTGCTCGCGCGCGCCGGAGAGATAGCGCGTGAACTGGGAGAAGATGAGGGCGCGGTGCCCCTCAGAGAGGATCGGGCCCAGATGCTCCAGCAGCACCTGGACCTTGGCCGACGGGCTCGGACGCCGACCGGGCCCCCGCTGCCCCCTGGCGGGCACGGCGGCCACCTTGCTCTTCGCGTCCCTCGCACCGCGGCGGGCCGGTTTTCTACCGGAGGCCGCCCTCCCGCCGGCAGCATCCGTGTCCGCACCCGCGGCACCCTCGGCGTCCCCGGGCTCAGTCCCGCCCCCGCCGTCGACGAGCTCGGGGTCGAGCGCCATCTGCCGCAGGGCGGTCAGCGCCTTGAGCGCGATGAAGCGCGACTGGGCCGTGTCCTCCTCCAGCAGCCCGAGGATCCTCTGCCGCTCCCGCGCCAGGCGCTGGTCGTAGGCCTTGCGGTGCTTGGCTCCCAGCTCGACGGCCAGGACCTGCTCGGTCTTGGCGGGCAGGTCCGCCGCCACCTGCTCCTTGGTGCGCCGCAGGAGGAAAGGCCTCATCCGGCGCCGCAGCCGCCCCAGCGCCTCGGTGTCCCCGCGGTCGATCGGCTTGCGGTAGACCTGCCCGAAGCGCTCCGGGTCGGGCAGCAGCCCCGGCGCCGCGATACTCATGAGCGCCCACAGGTCCATGAGCGAGTTCTCCAGCGGCGTGCCCGTGATCGCGATGGTCGACGGCGCCCGCAGCCGCCGCACCGCCTTGTAGGTGGCCGAGGCGTGGTTCTTGACGAACTGGGCCTCGTCGCACACCACCCAGGCCCAGTCCTGTGCGATGAACTCCTCCTCGCACAGGCGCGCGATCGTGTAGGAGGTGACGACGACGTCGGAGTGCGCCGCGATCTGCTCCAGGGAGTCCTCGCGCTTGGCGGCCGTCCGTGTCACCGCCCGCACCCGCAGGTCCGGGCAGAACCGCTCGGCCTGCTCCACCCAGGAGCCGACGACGGAGGTCGGGGCGATGACGAGCACCGGCCCGATCACCTCCGGCTCGGCCTCTCCGGCTCCACCGTCGGCCGGCACCCGCCCCTGAGCCTCTTCCCGCTCCTCGATAAGGCGCTGGGCGGCGGCGAGCACCTGGACGGTCTTGCCCAGCCCCATGTCGTCGGCCAGGATCCCGCCCAGTCCGGCCCGGCGCAGGAAGTTCAGCCAGCGGTAGCCCTCGAGCTGGTAGGGGCGCAGCGTCACCCGCAACCCCTCGGGCACGGCCACCTCGCCTGCGGTCCCACCGGAGCCCGCGTCATCGGCCCCGCCGGTTGGCCCATCGGCGCGGTCGGCCACGGCCTCGGCGGCGCGGGCCCGCTCCAGCAGCCGCCCGACCCTCTCCTTCCAGCGGGCCGTGGACCGCCCGATGACGCCGAGGGACTCCAGGAGCTCGTAGTAGCCGGCGTGCAGGGCGCTGACCCGCAGGGTGCCGTGCGCCTGCGGGTCGGCGAGCTCGCGGCCCTCCTCCATGAGGCGGGCCAGGGCCTCGATCTCCGGCCGGTCGATGCTCAGCCACGTGCCCGACTCCAGGAGCACCTCCCGCTCGCCGGCGGCCACGGCCGCCATGAGCTGACCGATGGGGATCTCCTCATCGCCCACGTGGACGCGTACGGACAAGGAGAACCAGTCGGGGCGGTCCTCGTCGTCGCTGACGCTGGTGGTGATGACCGGGGCGTCGGCAGCCTCGCGGTAGTCGGGGACGTCGTCGTCGACCTCGACGTCGACGGCCTCCATCTCGCGCAGGATCGGCAGCGTCTCGGTCATGAAGCGGGCCGTGGCCATGCCGCGCAGGTCCAGGGGGTGCCAGACGGCCGGGTGCCGGCCGGCCAGGGGCAGCAGGCGGTTGAGCACCTCGCGGGCCAGGCGGGTCTCCCCCTCGATGTCCCGGCCGGCGGCCCCTCCCTCGGTGCGGCCCTCAGCCGCCGCGGGGAGGTCGGGGAGGCCGTGGCTGTGCCGGACCTCGCCGTCCTCGGAGACGTAGCGGATCGACCACTCGGTGGTCAGGTGGTGCTCCCCGGCATCGACGTGGACCGCGAGCGCGGCGCGCAGCGTCGTGGGCCGGGGCATGCGGATGGAGGCGTCGGCGGACAGGACCGGCAGCGCCCGGGTGAGGGCCTCGAGGTGCTCGGTCTCGAATCGCTCGACGTCTCCGGCCGGGATGGTGATGGCCTCCCCCTCGTCCAGCAGCGCACGGGAGAGCGCCTCGGTGGGGCACGGCTCGATCGGCATGAGCAGCAACTCGCGCCCGGGCATCCACGTGTAGAAGCCGTGAACCGGGTCGCCGATCGGCATGAGGGTGAAGGTGAGGTTCAGTCCGGGGACCTGCAGGCGGCGCAGCTCCTCGACGTCGTCGATATCCAGGGCGGGAGCCACGACGACGCCTCCGTCATCCTCCCGGAGGAGGCGGACGCCGCCGCGCAGACCCTCGGCGAGGTAGACGGGCCGGCCGTGGCGCTGCGCGGTGGTGAGGGTCAGGCCGGCCGCCAGTCCGCGACGCAGCACCCCCCAGACGCGGGCGGGTGCGGTCACCAGGGAGACACGGTCATCGGCGTAGTAGAAGCCGTATCCGCCGGCCATGCCGGCCAGCTCGCGCAGGACGCCGATGACTTCGGGGTCGGCCTCGTCGTCGAGCCCACCGGAGGCGATCTGGCTCCAGGAGGCGCCCTGCTTGTTCCAGCCGCGTTTGCCCTCGATGAGCGGCAGCATGGATGGGCCGGCCGGGGTGCCCCACATGCTGCCGGGGTCGTCGACGATCTCCAGGGCCATCCGACGGCGCGGCGTGCGCTCCAGCTGCAGCAGGCCGGCCAGCCGGCTCTCCCAGGCAGAACGCGGGGAGGCGTCCCCGCCGGCGGCCGTCTCCTCCGCCACGGCGCGCACCGTGATGAGCAGGGCGGCCACGTGCTTGCAGTTGGTGCCCACCGGGCACGAGCAGCTGCCGACCCAGGCAATCGGCCCCCTCCGGTCTTGCTGCTTGCGGAAGACCATGGTCTGGTAGATGCGCGCGCCCGAGCCCTTGGACTGGGCGCTGATGATGTCCCCGTCCCCGGCGACGCCGATGCCCCGCACGCGGCCCTTGCGCGCGTAGTCCAGGCCGCGCTGGAAGGCCCCGCGGCCGACTCCGCTGATGATCTGGTCGTCAGTGAGCCTCGCAGGCCAGTCGTCATGCCGAATCGCGCGAGCCATGGCCACAAGGTTACGGTCCGGGTACGACACGATTGCGAGCTGCTAGTGCGCCGGCCGAACGCCCAACGCGAACGGGCCCGGCTTCGTACCTGATGAGACAGGAGCTGGACGAGGGCCAGACCGCAGCCTGACCCCGGGGCCCAGCGTCTCCCCCTCGAGGAGGACCCGCCCCGGATCCGGATATCGCACCTGCGAGGGATCACAGACGGGTCACGGCGCGATGTACTGGATTCATGAATGCGATGCTGATCTGTGAAGAATTGTTCCTTCTGCTGACCAAGGACTCCGGAAAGCCCGAGAGCCGCATGACCTACCCGAACTACGGGCTCACCGGCGCGCTGCTCACCGACCTGCTGCTGGCCGGCCGTGTCTCCCTGACCGAGGACCGCAGCCCCCGCGTCTACATCGTCAACTCCGAACCCACTGGACACCCCGTGCTGGACTGGGCGCTGACGGTCCTGCCCGCCAAGGACGGCAAGCGCTTCTCCTCCCTGGTCTCATGGGGCAAGCTCAACCCCACCCAGCACATTGCCGAGTCCTTGGAGGCGGCCGGGGTCGTCCGCATCCACACCGGCGGCCTGTTCGGCTCCTTCAGCCCGACCTACCCCACGCTCGACCCCGTCCCCGAGCGACAGCTGCGCGAGCGCATCGACGGCACCCTGCGCGGGGTGCAGCCTCCCACCGGGTCCGACGTCGCCCTGCTGGCGATCCTGCAGGCACTCAGCATCGCGCCGGTCGTCCTGCCGAAGCAGGAGACAGGGCTCAGCCGCGGCGACCTCAAGCGCCGGATCAAGGAGATCTCGGGAGCGAGCCCCGTGGGTCGCGCAGTGCAGCGGGCCGTGGAGGCCACGACGGCGGCCATCGTCGCGGCCACGAGCGCAGTGGCAGTGTCGACCAACTGACGGGTACGGCCGCGGTGCCGCCGAGCCGGGCAAATTTCGCGTAGCCACACGGTTTTTCCGCCCGGCTACGCGAGAAATGCCCGGCTCGGCGGAAGACGGGTCACCCGCCGCAGGGCCGAGGACGGCGGTGACGGTATTCCTGTCCCCGCCCGCGCAGAACGTCCCCGCCGTCGAGAGGGCGACACCCTCTCAGCAGCACGCCACACCACATCACCCGCAACCGAGAGCCCGCAGCAGCAGGTCCCGCTCGACGTCAGACAACGGCTCGCCGCCATCACCGCCGGCCGCGAAGGCAACCCCGGCGAGGACCGCTCCCAGGACCAGTCGGGCTCCGGCGTGAGGATCCAGATCAGGAGCATCCTCACCGCGCGTCTGAGCCCGGTCCCGGATCTGCTCCAGGTGAGAGCGAGTGGCGGCGAGGAGCTGCCCGAGGAGCAGCTCCCTGAGCTCCGGGTCCCGCGGCAGCTCGCCCAGAAGAGACAGCACAGCTTGACCCGTGGCCCCCGACAGCGCCCGGTTCTTGTAGGCGATGAAGGCTCGCAGGTCACCTCGCAGCGAACCAGTATCGAAGCCCTCGGCCGCGGCGGCACCGGAATCCACGGCCTCGTCAGCCACGCCAGTCTCGATCATGCGCCTGGTCGAGGCCAGGACGAGCTCGCGCTTGGTGGGCCACCGTCGGTAGAGGGTGGCGGTGGAGACGCCCGCGCGCCGGGCCACGGCCGCCACCGTCAGCGCGGCGTAGCCGCTCTCGGCCAAGAGGTCGCGCACGGCCAGCATGATCGCCGGTCCTAGAGCGGCGTCAACCGGCCGCCCCGGGGCACGCTTGGTCCTCGGTGCTTGTGAGCCCACTGCGTTCATGGGGAGATCGTACCGATTAATAACGAAACGGGTTGACTTCGTTTCCTTTTGTTGTCAGGCTGCCGCCATGCGATCCTCAGCAGCACACTCCACTGACAGCTTCGATTCCACCATCGACCTGAGCGGTATCCCGGTCGACACCAGCGCCCCCGTCATGGTCACCGGCGCCACCGGCTACCTGGGCAGCTGGGTCACCAAGGGACTGCTCGACGCCGGCGTCACCGTCCACGCCGCCGTGCGCGACCCCCAGAACACGAACAAGGTGGCTCATCTGAAGCGCATCGCCGAGCAGGCACCGGGCGCTCTGCGTCTCTTCGCCGGCGACCTGCTCCAGCCCGCCTCCTACGACCAAGCCATGGAAGGCTGCACAGTCGTCCTCCACACGGCCTCGCCATTCATTCGCTCAGTCGAAGATCCCCAACGAGACCTTGTCGCCCCAGCACTGCAAGGAACCCGCAACGTGCTGGCCGGGGTCGAGCGCACACCGTCAGTCACGCGAGTGGTCCTCACCAGCTCGATCGCCGCCATGTACGGCGATGCCGCGGATATCGAGGGCTACCCGGGGCGAATCCTGACCGAGACCTGCTGGAACACCACCTCCTCCCTGTCCCATGAGCCCTACCCCTACTCCAAGACCCTTGCGGAGAAGGAGGCGTGGCGACTGGCCGCAGGGCAGGACCGGTGGAGGCTGGTGACCATCAACCCGTCCATGATCCTCGGCCCCTCACTGGGCAGCGCCCCTACCAGCGAGAGCTTCTCCACGATCCGGATGATGATCGACGGCACCGCTCGCCTCGGGGCGCCACGCGTGGGAATCAGCGTCGTCGACGTCCGCGAGGTGGCCCAGGCGCACATCGCCGCCGCCTTCCTGCCCGAGGCCCACGGCCGCTACATCGCTTCCGCGGAGGATACCGACATCTTCGCACTCACAAGCACTCTGCTGCCGCGATTCGGCGGATCGCTCCCGTTGCCGCGACGCGCCCTGCCTCGGCCAGTAGTCCTGGCCATGGCACCCAGGCTTGGACAGACTCGAACCTATCTTCGGCGCAACGTGGGCTACACGGTCCGCTCCGACGCCTCCCGGAGCCGCCGCGAGCTGGGCACCCGCTACCGGCCGATCCAGGCGTCCCTGGAGGACATGGTCGCGCACATGCTCGCAACCCAGCAGGGGTAGGCGAGGGGGCACCGCCGAGCCGGGCAAATTTCGCGTAGCCCCACGGTTTTTCCGCCCGGCTACGCGAAATTTGCCCGGCTCGCTGCAAGACGGGTCACTCGCCGCGGGGCCGACGGCGCCTGGCGGCCCGGGCCGTGCCGCCGCGTCGTCGCAGGTGGTGCCAGCGCTCACGCCACAGGGCGTGGTCCTGCCCGCTCTGGGCCAGGCGGGCGGCCAGCCAGTGCGACTCCTCCACCGACAGCCCGCGAACGTGAAGCCCCGGGTCGGCCAGGCGCACGGCGACGGGTGCCACCCGCTCGCGCAGGTCGGGTCGGCCCACGAGGTCGGGCTGCGCCGGCCGCCTCACTCCTCCGGCTGGGGTGCGCACGCCCGCTGGCAGCCCGATGCCGCCGGGCGGCGACGCCGGACGGCGCGGCTCTGAGACGTGCTCGCCGGCCGGGGCGGTGGCCTCCTCGGGGGTGCGCCCGTCGGGTGCGGCGGGCCCCTGGGCCACGCGCATCACCTCGTTGGCCGGAACGTGGTCGCTCCGGTGCTCCAGGACCAGCCCGGCTGCCGGCAGGACGAGCACCGAGAGCACCCCGGCCAGCACGAGCGTGGAGGCGAAGGAGGTCGACATGGCCTCGGCGCTGACCGCCACCTGGGTGACGGCCACGATGATGGGCAGCGCCGTCGTCGAGTAGACCGCGATCTGAAGGCTCTGGCGCATCGAGTAGGCGCGCGAGCCGTCCCGACGCCTCTCCACGCGGGAGGCCAGCCACACCGGCACGCCCCGCACGAGCACCAGCAGCACGAAGAAGGCCAGCAGGTTGACCAGGTCCCCGGCACTCAGGCTCATGTCGATTCCCATGCCGGAGGTCACGAAGAAGATTGGGACGAAGAACCCGTAGGCGAGCCCGTCGAGCTTCTCCTCGAACTGGGCGTCGCCCTCGGGCAGGGCGTGGCGCAGGACGAAGCCGGCGGCGAAGGCCCCCAGGACGACGTCGAGGTCGAAGACGGCGGCGATCGCGCACAGTCCCACCAGAAGCAGGACGGTGGCGCGGATGGTGGTCTGCGCCGTCGTCGAGGCGCCCAGGTGGATGACCTCCACCAGGCGGCGCCCGGCGCGCTTGACGCGGCTGGTGAAGCGGATGATGAGCAGGGTGATGATGAGGAAGGCCGCCAGGATCACCAGGCTCACCCAGGTGGAGCGCGAGCCCAGCAGGATCGCCATGAGGAGGATCGGGCCGACCTCGCCGACGGCGCCGTGGTTGAGGATCGAGGCGCCCACCGCCGTGGGCAGCAGGCCGCGGTCGCGCAGGATCGGTAGGATCGTGCCGATCGCCGTCGAGGTCATTGCGATGGCGATGGCGACGCCGTTGGCCGACGCCGCGCCGCCGGTCACCCCGATGACTGTCACGGCTCCGAAGGCCAGGCCCAGCGAGAGCATCCAGGCGATGGCGGCGTGTCGCCCGCCCGCGCCGCGCAGCTCGTTGACGTCGATCTCGTAGCCGGCCATGAGGAAGAGGAAGGCGACGCCGAGCTCGCGCAGCAGCTCGATGGAGGGGCCCTCCCCGGCCAGCCCCAGGCCGTGGGGGCCGATGACCATTCCGCCGAGGATGAGGAGGACGACCTCGGGCACGAGCCGTTTGGGGACGGTCCAGGAGACCAGCGGCGACACGAAGGCCACCGCCACGATGAGCAGCAGGGAGGTGAGGACCTGAGCCAGGTCGGTCATGGAGTCGCCTCCTTTTCTCCGGTCGGGTGTCGGGTATCCGCTCGGGTGCGGGGAGTCCGGGGCGTGCAGCGGGCCGGCCCCGGTGCGCGAGCCGGCCCGGGCCAGAGAGACTACCCCGACCTCAGCGGGCCGGGGACAACTGCGGGAGGACAGGGCGCGCGAGCATGTCACAAGGCGTCACAATGGGGGCATGCTCATGCCCTACGCTCCCTCCGCAGAACCACTGACGCGCCTGGCCGACGGGACGGTCAAGCAGATCAGCCCCTTCACAGGCACCGAAGTGTGGACCGTGCCGGGCCGCGCCAACCGCCCCATCTCGCACCCGGTCGCTGAGGTCCGCCCGCTGGGGGCGGCCGACCGCACCCACGCCTGCGCCTTCTGCTCGGCGCGCTACCTGGAGACGCCCCCGGAGAAGTCGCGCATCGTGCATCGGGCCGACGGCGGCCTCGAGCGTCTCGACGCCGTGCCCGCATCCGCCCTGTTCGACACGGTGGCCGAGTTCCGGCGGGTGCCCAACCTCTTCGAGATCCTCTCCTTCGACTACTGGCACATCAACCACGGTTACGAGATCCCCGACGCCGCCCGCGAGCGCATGGATGCCTACCTGGCCGAGCCGGCCGGCGTCGAGCACGTCGAGCAGGTGGCGCGCACCAAGCTGGCGGCCGCGGGCGCGGACCCGGCCTCCTGGGACTCGATGGACGCCCGGGCCCGCCGCACCTTCCTGGCCGCCTTCTTCGCCGGGGGCCACGACGTCATCATCGGGCGGCGCCACTTCACCGACGACGCCGTCGACACCTCCGCCCTGGCCGGCTCGGGGACGCTGAGCGTGGCCGAGCACCGGGCCTACACGCGCCTGGCGATCCACGCGATGCAGAGCCTGTACGAGGCCAACCGGTGGGTGCGCTACGTGGCCGTCTTCCAGAACTGGCTGCGACCGGCCGGGGCGAGCTTCGACCACCTGCACAAGCAGCTGGTGGGCATCGACGAGCGCGGCGTTACCAGTGAGCTGGAGCTGCAGAAGGTGCGGGCCAACCCCAACCTGTACAACGAGATGGCGGTGGACTACGCCGCCTACCAGGGGCTGCTGGTGGCGAGCAACGAGCACGCGGTGGCCTTCGCCGGGTTCGGGCACCGCTACCCGACGCTGGAGGTGTACTCGACGTCGGCCATGCCCGAGCCGTGGCTCATGAGCCGCGAGGAGGTCGATGCCGTCGCCGACCTGATCCACGCGCTGCACGCGGCCACGGGCACGGACGTGCCCAGCAACGAGGAGTGGCACCACAAGCCCCTCGGTGTGGACCATCCCATGCCCTGGCACATCACGCTCAAGTGGAGGGTCTCCACCCTGGCGGGCTTCGAGGGCGGCACGAAGATCTACCTCAACACGATCGACCCGTGGACGCTGCGCGACCGCGTGGTGGCGCGACTGGAGGACCTGCGGGCGGACAGGCTCATCGCGCCGATGGCCGTGGGCGATGAGTGCCCGATGACGCCCAACCGCCTCCTGTACAACCCGGTCCTCACCGCTCGGCCGTAGGAGCCGGTGGACGCGGGCCGACGTCGGCGGTGCCGGGCTGGGCCGGCCGTGCTGCACGAGGCCCGGGTTGCACTGACCAGGGGTTGTCCGCACTGCATGGGGTCGGGGCTCGCGTGGAGTACACCCCGGCCTGCCTCAGTAGTCCCCGACGCTCGTGGAGTACGGCGAAGCAGCGAGCGACAGAGCGGGCCTCGCCGTGCCCGGCGGCCTCAGCAGCCCAGGGCGCTGCGCTCCTCAGGGCCCACCCAGCCCGAGCGGCCCTCCAGGGCACGGAACCAGCGGGCCAGGGCCGGCCAGAAGGAGATCGACGGCGCCTCGCCGCCGGGGTAGTGCTGGCGCCCGCCGTACTCGTAGGACTGAACGGTGGTGAACAGGCGGATGTCGCTGCCGGTGGGCTTGTCGCCGCACAGGAACTGGCCGATCGAGACGACGGCGGACAGGGCCGGCCCGTCGAGCATCGTCAGGCCGTCCTCGCGGGAGGCCTCCATCCGGGTGGCCCGGGCCAGGAGGGTGTCGATGACGTCGAAGCCCACGAGCACGCCGTTGGCGGCCGCCGCGGCCTTCTCCGGGTCCTTGGAATGGGCGGCCACCGAGTGGCCGACGTTGATCTGGGAGCCGATCCACTCGTCCCAGGCGTCGGTGGAGTGACGGCGGTTGAGCGGGTAGAGGTCCGGGGCGCCCGGGCGGTGGAGGTCCCACCAGGCGGTGGACAGGTCGAAGAGCATGTCACCGGAGTCATCGCTGACGACCTCGCCGGTGGTCATGTCCACCAGGGCCGGAACGGTGGGGGGCGGCTCGTAGCCGGGGGTCCTCTCGTAGACCTCGGCCAGGGAGCGGGCACCGAGCGCCGGGTCGACGCCGGGCTCGCCTTCGGGACCGGTCAGCTCCCAGTAGCCGTCCGCGCCCTTGCCGTAGGTCCAGGACACGGGGATCGCCTCGGTCAGGCCGAGCAGGCGCCGGGCGATGAGGACGCGGCGGCACCACGGGCACGAGCCCGCCGCCACGAGTCGATAGCGCCCCGCTTCCACGGGTAGGTCGCCGCTGGGTGTGAATCGTTGTGAGACTGCGATGGCCATGGGTGCCTCCCGGGAGGGTCGTCGAGGGGTCATGATGCCCAAGGCTTATCATTCCTTGCCCGGCCGCGGCCGTCAGGCGATTCACACGGGGCGAACCTCCCACGCGTCGCATTCGCGTCACGCCTCGGGACCGGAGGCGCCGTCGACGTCGGTATGCGGCAGTCCCGCGGATGTATGCGGCGGCCACCAGCGGGGACAGGGGGCACGCAGATCGCCCGGCTGCAGGAAGAGGCGCGGGTCAGCGCAGCGTCTCCTCGATGGAGGCCACGAACTCCAGGGCGTCGTGGCCGTCCCACTGCGGCTCGCCCAGCAGGTCGCGCACGCGGGCGCTGGCGGCCAGGGCCTCCTCGCGCTCGCCGCGCTCGGCGTGCAGGCGCGCCAGCATGCACAGGGCGCGCGATGCCGAGTCCCGGTCCTCGGTGTCCATGTACCCCTCGTAGGCGGCCTCACAGTGCTCAACGGCCTGCCGGTTCTGACCGGTGCGCCACAGGATCCAGGCCATGTCGTCGTGCCAGTCGCCGATCTCCCATGCCGAGGAGTAGCCCTCGGTGTCGGCCACGCCGGCGAAGGCCTGACGGGCCTCATCCATGATCTCCTGGGCCTCGGCGATCCGGGTGCGGGCCATGGGCAGGGTGAGATCGTCCACCAGCGCCCGGGCCGAGCGACGCAGTGCCCGCCCCCGATCCAGGAGGCCCTGGTCGGTGCGGGCATCCTCCAGGTCTGCGGCCTGGCGGAACAGCGCGGCGGCGCGCACGTTGTCCTTGAGGTTGGAGGCGGCCATCGCGGCGTGCGAGAGGTACTCCCCCGCCAGCGCCCGGCGCCCCTGGTCCTTCAGGATCCGGGCGGCGGCCAGCGAGTGCTCGGCGATGCTCTCCTCCTCGCCCATGGCCATGCCGGTCTGGGCCAGGAGCCGATGCAGGTACAGGGCGATGCTCTCCGCCCCGGCGCGCTGGGCCAGGGACAGGGCGGACTCCAGGACCTCGGCGCTCTCCAGGTAGCGCTCGGAGGCCTCCAGGGCCGAGCCCAGGGACAGCAGCGAGGCCACGGCGTACAGGGTGATGCCGGCGGCCAGCATGATGTTGGCCTGCTCGCGGAACTGAGTGATGGCCTCGTCGAACTGTCCCACCTCCATCGAGGAGATACCCAGCAGGCGCCGCCCGCGGGCGGCCAGCACCGGGGAGACCATCTCGTGGCGGCGCATGACCTCCTCGGCCAGGAGGCAGCCGCTGTAGACGTCCCCGCACTCGGCCAGGACCTCGGCGCGCGCCATGTCGAGGATATCGTCCATGCGCTCGGCGTGGCGGTCCTCGGGGACGGCCGCGGCGGCCCTGGCGACCACCTGGATCGCCCCGAGCGCCTCGTCCCTGGCGTGCAGGTCGGTGAGGACCGAGGCGCCCACGAGCAGCGCGTCGGCGGCCAGCACGAGGGCATCGGTGCCCCCGGGATCGAGCAGCTCGGTGGACACCAGGTCCTCGACCCGGGCCTCGATCTGCCCGACGATCGCGGTGGCGCGCCGCAGGCGCTGGTCGCGCTCGGCCTCCTGGGAGCGCTCGGCGATGGAGTCGGCGGTGATCTCGTTGTCAAGGTTGAGCAGGTCGACGTAGGAGGCGCCCAGCGGCCCGAAGGCCAGCTCGATGAGCGGGCGGATCCGCAGGCGCTCGGCGATGGCCTCGTCCATCTCGATACGGCAGGTCAGGGCGGCGGCCCGCAGCAGGCCGGTGTGGTACTCCAGGCCCGGGATCTCCTCGCCGGGCGGCGGCAGCAGGTCACGCGTGGCCACCTGGTCGACGACGTACCAGTAGTCCATCGTCGAGGAGCCGATGGAGCGGCGGTGATCGACGTAGCGGCGCACCGCCTCCTCGCCGCTGCGCACCGGCCGGGGCCGCACGAGGTCCACCAGCGGGAAGGGCTCGTCGCCGCCCTGGTGGCTGGTGGCGGCGCGGCTGCGTCGTCCCCCCGCCTCCTGATGGCCCGACGACGTCGTGCGGGGAGCGTGCTCCTGGACCGAGCCGTCATCGTCAGTCACGAGCCCCAGGAGGGAGGCGACGTCGGGCGCCTCACCGTCCTCGTCCATGGTCAGGCTGGTCTGGGCCGGCTCGGGCAGCTCCTCGGAGGGCTCCAGGAGGTCGACCTCCACACCCAGCCCATGGACCGCTCCGGGGGCGGCGTCGAAGGCGGCCCGCGCCAGGGATCGCTCCAGGTGGTCGGAGATCGTGCTGTTGCCGTTGCGCAGGTCGAACTGCTGGGCCAGGCGCCGGGCCCAGCCGGTCATCTCGGCGTAGGCGCGCGAGATGGTGGTCGAGGCCGCCAGCCCCGGCAGCGGGTACCACAGGTCGGCGGGCGGGAGCTCGACGCCCAGGGCCTCCTCGCCGCGGCCGGCCCGCTCGGCCTCACGCAGCACCAGGCTCATGCCGCGCAGGGCCGACAGCAGCACGTAGGCGGACTCGGCCTGGGCCAGCCAGGACAGGTGGCGTCGCAGGATGTCCAGGCCGCGGTCCACCCGGCCCACGAGGGCCAGGTACTCCAGGTGGTAGGACAGGGAGATGAGGGCCTTGGGCGAGCGGCGGATCTCCCGGTAGGAGCGCAGGTGCGCCTCCCATGCGGCCCGCGGCCGCCCGGAGGCCAGCAGGGGCAGCAGCACGAGGGACTGCATGGTCTGGGGCTGCACGGAGCAGTCGACAGCGCCGGTCAGCACGGGCACGGCGGTGGCCACGGCCAGCTCCCAGGCCTCGGTGCGGTAGGCGAAGGCGACCTGGCGCATGGGGTCGCAGCCCTCGCAGTCGGCATTCTCGTCGCGGTGGGTGGCCCGCCAGGCGGCCAGCTCCTCGGAGGCCTCCTCCTCGAGGCCCAGCAGGCCGGCCACGGAGGCCCGCTCGCCGTGGACGACGTGCATGGAGGCGCCCTCGGCGCGGTAGAACTCCTCGAGGCTGGCCTCGAGCTGGCGCACTTTGTCCTTGGAGACCTTGGGGTTGGCGCCGGCCACGGCCACCGCCCGCTTGAAGTGCCAGTGCAGGGTGCGCACCTGTGCGTCGTCGAACAGCTCGGGGCGCCTCTGGTAACGGGCGAGGTTCCACACGAAGGGCGCCAGCGCCTTCCACTCCTCGTTGCCCCGCTGGTAGGCCTCGGTCAGGGCCAACCGGGTGGCGACCCGCAGATCCTCGTCTCCCAGGGCGTCCGCCCAGCTGACGGCCTCCGCGACGAGGGCCGAGGCCTTGGGGCCATCACCGAGGGCATCAGCGTAGGCCAGGCGCTCGAGGATGTCTTCGCGTGTTGTCATGGAGTCTGTCCTTCCGGGCGGAGCCTGACGTTGCGCCGTCATGAGGCGAAGGCTTCCACCATGTCCTGCGAGGGCGCACGGAGGATGGTCCACACACCCCAGGAGCGCCGCGGGAGAAGGTCCGTTATCCCGCGCCGCTCGACGATGAACGGCGTCGTAGACGTATCGGGCTCCTTTCGTCCAGCGGGGCGGTCGCCCGACGTCCAGTGTTACCGAACAGTTATAGAATCCGCTACCGCTGCGCCGAGGGGCAACTCGGCCGCAGGGCATGTCGGAGGCCGACACTTTACCCCGACCGAACGGTTCACAATTCGCCCACTCCGACGACGCCTCCCACCACTCCAGTGCTTCCAACGAGTTTCGGGCGGTCGAGGTCGCCGGGCCCGGGCGCGCTAGGACACGAGCAGGGGCTCAGGGGTGTCGGTTGTCTCAACCTCGGTTCCGCCGTCAGCATCACCCGGGGCGGCCATACCCTCGTCACCCTTGACGCCGGTGTCGGGCTCTGCATGGGGCTCACGGGGCTCCGCGTGCGTGTCGGTTCCCGGCTCGTCGACGACGGCGGCCATCTCCAGCGTCGTATCCGCCACCGTGTCCGATACCGCGTCCGGCACCGTCTCCACAGGCGTGTCCGCGCTCGCGTGCGCAGCCTTTTCCCCGAGGGGCTCAACGGCATCAACCGGTTCGGCAGAGCCGGCTGACCCGGCGGGCCCAGTCGCCTCGGGCAGCGCGATGACGACCGCCGTCTGCCCCTCCTCACCGGCAGCCTCATCCTCGGCCTTGATCTCGACCTCGGACCCGGCGTCGGACTGGCTGTCGGCGCGAGTATCGAAAAGGCCGATGAGCTCGCGCAGGGCCTCGTCGACGCCGTCGAGGACGAAGTCCATGGTGCCGGCCAGTTGGGCGTCGTCGAGCCCGGCTCCGATGTTGGTGAGGACCTCGGCGCACAGGGCCAGGCCGGCGTCGTCGACCTCGGTGTAGAGGGCGGGGATGAGCCGGCCGCTGGAAACCTCCTGGGCCATGGCGCGCACCTGTGCGAGCCCCGCGGCGCCCGGGACCGGGCCGGTGAGCCGGTGGTGGGCGCGCACGGCGAGGATCCGGCGGTCGACCACCATGAGCGCGTAGTCGAAGCCGGCCACCGAGGAGCGCACCAGCCCCTCGGACAGATCGATGTCGTAGCTGTAACCGCGCTCGGCGAGCCAGGCGGCGAGCCGCCTGAGGGTCACGGTCGGGGTCACGGACCCCTCCGGCTGGTTCCACCAGGCCATCAGTCCTCCTCCCAGGTGACCAGCTCGGGGAAGCGCTCCTCCACGGTGGCGAAGAAGGCCCGGGTCATTCCCAGGCCCATGTCCATGAAGGCGTCGAGCTGGGCGTCGCTCATACCCGCGCCGACGTAGGCCACCATCTGGGTGCTCAGCAGCAGCGAGCTCGGGTCGCGGGCGGGGGTGACGGCCAGGTCCGGCCCGTAGGTGGAGCGGTGCTGGGTGTCGATGAAGGCGCGCATCTCGTCGAGCCGATCTGCGGCCGGGCGCCCGCGCCACATGCCGGCCACGACGAGGGCGGCCTCCTCGTCATGCAGGTAGACGCAGATGTCGCAGCCCGGAAAGCCCATGAAGACGGCGCCGTCCTCCTCGGGGCCGGCGGCGATGCCGCGCCGGGACAGCCAGGCCTCGACCCTCGTCAGGGTCAGCGCCGGTTGCGCGCTCATAGGTGTTCTCGCCTCCTTCCCGGTGCCGGGGCTGGTACGGGCTCGCGTCCGGCTCGGAGCCGGTGGTGGAGCGGATGTGGGAGCCGCCCCTAGAACTCGATGTCGGCCGCGATGTCCGCGACCGTGTCGACCTGGTCGGCTCCGACCTGTGCGCTGCGCACGCTACCCGGAGAGGACCCTCTGCCCATAGTCGGGTTCGGGGCGCCGACGGCGTCGGACCATCCCACCGGGGCCGGACTGCTTGAGCCGTTCGGGCCTCCCGGGGCGCCCGGGCCACCAGGGGCGTCCGGGAGCCGTCCCAGCGCCTGGTCCAGGGATCGGCCCAGGACCCCGGAGGCCGACTCGGCCAGGGTCAGGCAGCGCGAGTCCATCTGCTCGGGCGTCTTGTACCCCCGACGGGTGGCGGCCGTGGTGCGCCCCCTTCCGGCGCGGGAGGCGGGCTCGGTGCGCGAGGCGCGGGAGCGCTGCGAGGCGCCGGAGCCTCCTCGTCCGGCCGCCCTGTTGGCGGAGGAGCTGTTTTGGGACTTCTTGCGGAAGCCGACCATGGTGGTCCTTTCGGGGGAGGTGTCGAGCGGACTTGGGCCGCGCGGGGAACGGAGAGCTGAGAGGCCGACGGACTCATTGGCGAGGTCGATGACGCAGTCGCCGGCGCGTCGTCGGGCTCGGGCCGCGTCCGCAGTGCCGGCGGGCCGGGCCGGGGGGGCGGCGGGGGGGGGACGCTAGCGGGGCACCTCGCAGGAGAGGTGGCGCGGTCGCCGGCGCGTCGTCGGGCTCGGGCCGCGTCCGCAGTGCCGGCGGGCCGGGCCGGGCGGGCGGCGGGGTGGGAACGCTAGCGGGGCACCTCGCAGGAGAGTTGGTCGGCGGCGTGGGCCTGCTGGCTCCACAGCTCCTCGGTGAAGGTGTTGTCCAGGATGGAGCGGGCCAGCGGCTCGTCGGGACGCATGATGTCGCGCACCGTCTGGAGGATGAGCCGGCGGCGGTCGGTCAGGCCCTCCTGACCGAGGATCTGGGCCGAGCGGCCCAGGCCGCCCATGAAGTTGACGTACTCCATGGCGTGGTACTGGGGGGAGACCTCGTCGGGGCGCAGCTGGTGGGTGCGCGTCTCCAGCGCGTTGCGCACGTCGCGGCGCAGCGCCTCCTGGCCGCCCTCGGAGCGCACGTAGAAGGGCAGCAGGCGGTTCATCATGAGGTGGTGGGCGATGGCGTAGTCGACGTAGTAGAAGAAGGCCAGGCCCACGCCCTCCTCGGCGGACTGCTCCGACTCGGACTTCTGCCACTCGGCGTAGCAGGTGGTCTTGGCGACCTCCTTGGCCCAGGTGGGCGCGGCCGCCATGGCCTCGGTGGGCTGGAAGGCCACGCGCGACTTGCAGCGCGGGCAGGTGATGAACACCGGCATGTGGTAGAGCTCGGGCAGCGGCACGGGGTCGCCGCACTTGTCGCAGGTGAAGGAGAACTGGGCCTGGCGCCAGTCGGTCATGGCCCGGTTCCACTCCTCGCGGGCCTGCTCGGCGCGGCCGGGGGCGAAGACCTCCTCGATGATGTTGCGCAGGCGCACCTCGAAGCTGCCCACGAGGTTGGCCGCATCCTGGAGGCGGGCGGAGAGCTGACGGTCCTCCTCGATGGACAACTCGGCGTCGATGTCCAGGAACGGGGCGAAGTGCTTGGCGAAGACCCGCTGGGCCTTGGTGTGCAGGAACATGATCTGGGCCTCGACCTCCGAGCGGAAGGCGGAGACGGAGGCCGGGTCGGTGATCTGCATCTCCATCGCGGTGCGGGCCGAGCTGACGCCGAACTCCCGGGCGCGAGCCTCCAACCGGTCCAGGTAGGTGCTCAGGCGCTGAGTGAGTGCCTGAAGCCGCCGGTAATAGCGGACGTAGGCGGACATGTCAGGCTCCTTGCGGTGGAGGATCGTGAGTATTTCTGAGGAAGGTGCCGGTTGCCGGGGCCGTCCGGGCGCGGCTCGGTGTCGGCGACAACGCCGACTCACGAACCCGGCGCAGGAGGCATCCATGGCTGCCAGCACTGTGGATGCTACTCAACTGGAGACTTCAACTGCGACCTCATCGTGACCTTTTGAAATCGACGCGCCCGCAATCCGGGCAGCACTCCCCCCTTGCCATTACTCCGACGACGTCGCTTCTCGGGTGCCTACAACGGCGGCGCCAGACCGGAGAAAAGTCATGGGCGCAGCCGCGCCGGAGCAACGCGAGGCCCACTCGTAAGTGACAAGGATCACAGTGTCGCTGCTCGCGCACATGACCAGGCCATGACGCCCGTCGTGATCTTCCCGTGACCTGGAGTGCGAGACGCCTCCCCCACAGAGATTCGCCCCTGACGCCCCCACTCGTTCGTGGGGTGGGCCGCGCGTTCGTACCCTTTACCCCTCGAACGCGCGGCATAAGGTACGACCGCGAAGCGCTCCGTACGCTAGCGGGACTACGGCTGCTCGCGTTCGGCCTCCTTGAGGGCCCTGGTGAGCACCTCCGACACCCCGCGCGCACCGAGGCTACGGTTCCTCGCACTCAGCCGCTTGAGCGCCCACGTGAACAGGTCCTCCCGGGAGGCCCACTCCGGGTTCTTAGCACGCGCCTGGGCCATGAGCCCCACCAGCTCGCGGGGGTGGATCTCCTGGATGGAGTCCACATGGTCCAGGGCGTTGCGTCGGTAGGTCGGAGCCGCGAGCGCGGCCTCCCGGCTGGTCCACACGAAGCCGTCCTCGTCGAAGTAGGCGAAGGCCTCCCCCAGGGCCATCCTGATCGAATCCTCGCGCGACTTGACGGTTCGCGACAGTCCGAAGGCGCGGGAGATCTTGACGTAGAGCCGGCGCCTGGCGATCGGGGCCTCGACCTGGCAGATGGTGGTGGCGACCTCGACGAGCACCTTCTTGGCCTCCGGGTCGGTACCGGCCCGGTTGAGGATCTCCAGGGGGCGCACGCCCGCCGGGCTCCAGGCGGTGTACTCCTCGCCCGGGGTCCTCGGGCCGGTGGTGGGAACCGCGTCGGTGCCTCCGGTGCCTGCGACGGCCCGGGCATCGGCCGCTGCGCCGTCGTCGGTCAGCGGTGCAGCGTCCTCGGCCTGGCCGGTGTGCTGCGGTTCGGGCACGGCCGCCGTCGGTGCCGGCGGCGTCCAGCGGCCTCCGGCAGCCTTGACGAGCCGGGCGACGACGGCCTGCGGGTCCGCCACCCACTCGGGCATCCAGACCCGCTCGACCCGTTGCCAGCCCATGGTGCGCAGGACGTCGACCGGCAGCAGGTCGCGGTCGACGACACCCTCCCGCTTGTTCCACTGCTGTCCGTCGAGCAGGACGGCCACGGCGGGGCGGTCCGGCTGGTCGGCGTGCGCCAGGACGAGGTCGATCTCGAAGGTGGAGTGGCCGACGCCGGTATGGACCGTGAGCCCGGCAGCCTTCAGCGCCTCGGCGATCTCGCGGCGGTGCCAGCTGAGCGGGCTCCGCGAGGCCGGCAGGGCCCGCGGGGCCCGGCCCTCGGCGGCCCGGTGGAGGTAGGCGCGCAGGTCCTTGACTCCTCGGTGGGCCGTGCGCTCGGCGTGCAGGTCCTGGGGGTCGAAGCTGGTGAAGACGATGATCTGCCTGCGGGCCCGGGTGATGGCCACGTTGAGGCGGCGTTCGCCGCCGGCGTGGTTGAGCACCCCGAAGTTCAGCGGCAGGTCTCCTCGAGAGTTGGCGGCGAAGGTCGCCGAGAACAGGATCGTGTCGCGCTCCTCGCCCTGGACGTTCTCCAGGTTCCTGACGAACAGGCCGTCGCGGGCGTCGAGGGCCTCGATGACCCGGGGCGAGGAGACCTCGCGCAGGCTGTTCTCGATGAGGTCTCGCTGGCGATCGTTGAAGGTGATGACGCCCAGAGACGGCAGGTGGTCGGGGGAGGCCTCGACGTGCCGGAGCACCTCGTCCACCACGCGTTTGGCCTCGAGGGGGTTGGTGTTCGGCTGGACGTGGGGGTGGCGGGCGCGGTCCTCGGGACGGAAGTAGCGGCCGCGGACCCGCCGCAGCGAGATGCCGTGACCGCCGGGGGCGGCGTCGGATCCGGGGGCAATCGTCAGCGGGCTCGGGAAGGTGAGCAGCCGGCCGTCGTAGTAGTGGCGGTTGGAGAAGGCGACGAGGGACTCGTCGCGGCTGCGGTAGTGCCAGGTGAGCCGGTGCTGGAGCAGTCCACTGTCCAGGCAGCGCGTGAGGATGGAGTCGGCCTCGGGCGCCTGCTCCCCTCGTGTCTCGCCGGCGCCGGGAGTGGGCGGCATCTGCTTGGGGTCGCCGACCACGACCACGCTGCGGCCGCGCCCCATGGCGCCCACGGCGTCGGCCACCCGGATCTGGGAGGCCTCGTCGAAGGCGACGATGTCCACGTAGCGCCGGTCGGCCGGGAAGAACCTGGCCACCGAGTCGGGTGAGACGAGCAGGCAGGGCGTCAGGGCGGTGATGAGGTCCCCGTAGGTGCTCATCAGCTCGCGCACGCTCATGGCGCTGCGACGGCGGTTGAGCTCGCTGCGCAGCGCCTCGGCGCGGACGGCGGCATCCTGAAGGACCTGGTCGCGGTGGGCCAGGACGACGTCGAGCAGCTCGGGCGTCAGAGCCGTCCGCAGCTCGTCCAGGGCGGCGCGGTAGCGCTCGATGAGCCGGTTGTGGGAGGCGGCGTCGAAGGCGTCCAGGCCGGTGGCGCGGGCCCGTTCCACCAGGGCGGCCTGGGCGGCGGCCGCAGAATCGGCGGAGTCCCCGGGTTCTCCGGAGTCCCGGAGCCGGGCGAGTACCTCCCGGGCCCCGCTGTAGGACGGGCCATCCGGTGCCGGCTCGTACAGGCCGCGGCGGTAGGCCTCGAGCTCGGCGCGGATCCCTGCCAGCTCGGTGCGCAGTACAGCCGGGGTGGAGCGACCGGCCGCCTCACCGGCGCCGACGTCGGAACCGGCACCGTCTCCGGGCTCTCCTCGCCGCAGGGCCAGGGCACGGCGCAGGGCCCGTCGGACCTCGGTCGGCTTCATGCCGTTGTCGTGCAGGTTGAGCAGCAGGTCCCCGATGCCGGTCTCCTCGCGCAGGCGGCGGGCGACGACGTCGAGGGCGGACTTCTTCTCGGCGACGAACATGATGGTCCGCCCCGTGGCCAGCGCCCGGAAGATGAGGTTGGAGACGGTCTGGGACTTGCCCGTTCCGGGCGGCCCCTCGACGACGAGGCTGCGCCCGGCCACGGCGTCGGCCACGATCCGGGCCTGAGTGGAGTCCGCGGCCAGGGGCAGGTTCTGGGTCGCCTCGTCGATGTCGAGGCCCCCATCGGCCGGGCCCGCCGGGTCCACGAAGTCCTGGCGCCCTCCCGCCATGAGGTGGGCGACGAGCGGGTTGGCGGCGATCGTCCGCCAGTGGTCCTCGAGGTCCTTCCACATGCGGTAGGTGGAGAAGCGGAACAGTCCCAGGTGGACCGTGGGGGTGACGACGTCGTCCCAGCCGGCGCGCCGCAGGCGATCGCGCACGCCGTCGAGAGTGGCCCGCAGGTCGATGCCGTGCTCGTCGAGCCGCGGAGTCCTCAGCTCGGTCAGCTCGATGCCGGTGTCCCGCGCGAAGCGGTCGAGGAAGGAGTAGTTGGGCGTGGAGGCGCCCGTCTCGTCCAGGATGAGCCTGAAGTCATCCCCGGTGCGCTCGAGGTTGACCGGGATGAGGATGAGTGGGGAGTGCAGGCGGCTGCCGTCGCTCTCCCACGCCAGGGCCCCGATGGCCAGGTAGAGGTTGTTGGCGCCGGTCTCCTCGACGCCGGTGCGGGCGCCGGTGGCCAGGGCCTGGAGGCGCTGCACGCGCTCGGTGGGCGCCAGCTCGACCTCGACGGTTCGTTCCTTCAGGAGCGAGACCGCGCGGGCCTGCTCCTGCTGAAGGTCCTCGTCGGACAGCTCCGCGGGCCGGTGTCGTCCCGCGGCGAGGGCGATGTATTCCTTGTCATTGACAAGGTCCTCGAACTCGCCGATGAGCGCCGGTGGGACGCGCAGCTCCACCGCGTAGCGGGAGGTGCGATTGATGAGGGGATTGCGCAGGGAGAGGTCGAGCAGGCTCTTCTGCCAGTCCCGGACCTGTTTGGGGGCCCTGGAAACGGTGAGGTTGTCAGAGTTCATGGGGATCATGGGCGATTCATGGGTGGTGTAGGGATGTGCGTCGACCCGCTCACCCGAATCAGTTGGGCCGACCCGAGCGCCCCGCGCACCGCAGGCCTGTCGATGGGGACGCCGATGACCGCCGGTGGACGGCCGATGCGGGCAGGGGATGCGGATTGCTCCGGCCGACGAGCGCAGATTACAACGGCACTGCGACACGATCGGACACCACTCGTCCCAGGAACCGCCGTCCCCGCGCGTTCGTAGGGCAGGTCGCGCGTTCGTACCCTCTACCCCTCGAACGCGCCGCATAAGGTACGAACGCGACGCGATACAGGGCCGCTGCACAGGGCCGGGCTCTTCACAGGCGGGCGGTGCGAGCGGGGTCGAGGCGCAGAACGACACGTTCGCCCGCGACGTGGGGGCGCTGGGCCATAGCGGTCACGCAGACCGGTTCACGATCAGCAGTGGCATCAGCTCCAACGCCGGCTTCCTCGGCCAGTTCGGCGAGTTGCTCGGGGGCGAGCTCGACCTCGGCCTCCCACTGGCCGCGGCGCAGACGCGAGGCCAGTACGGTGGCCGACAACCGCGTCTCCGCGGGCCCGCCCCGCTCCTCGGACTGCCCCAAGGCGTCTCCCACGACGCGCAGCTCGCCGGGGGCGAGGGCGAGGGTACCGACGACGTCGAAACCCAGGAACCGCGCCACCTTGCTGCTTCCGGGATCGGCCCACAGGCGCTGGGGGGTGTCCAGGCGCAGGAGCCGGCCGGACTCCATGACACCGACCCGGTCGGCCACGGTCATGGCCTCGTCCTGGTCGTGGGTGACGTAGAGCGCCGTGGTGCCGCCCTCGCGCAGGATGGCGCGCACGTCGGTGGCCAGCTGCTCGCGCAGGGCCCGGTCCAGGGCGGACAGCGGCTCGTCGAGCAGCAGGAGCCTCGGCGCCGGGGCCAGTGCCCGGGCCAGGGCCACCCGCTGGGCCTGCCCGCCGGACAGGGTCGTCACCCGCCGCCGCTCGAAGCCGGGCAGGCCGACGAGCTCGAGCATCTCGCGCACCCGCTCACCGCGCCGGGCGCGCGGCAGGCCGGTGAGCCCGTAGGCGATGTTGCCGCCGACGTCGCGGTGCTCGAAGAGCTGGCCGTCCTGGAACATGAGGCCGAAGCCGCGCTTGTGGACGGGGACGCGCACCATGCTCCGCCCGTCCCAGGCGACCTCGCCGCCGGCCACGTCCTCCAGGCCGGCCACCGCTCGTAGCAGGGAGGACTTCCCTGAGCCGGAGGCCCCCAGGAGGGCGACGATCTCACCGGCGGCCACGTCCAGGTCGACGCCGTCGACGGCGCGCAGGTCCCCATAGGCCACCGCGAGCCCCCGTACCGACAGGCCCTCAGAAGCGCTGGTATCACTGGTGCTCGGGCTCATGGCCGCCTGCCTCCGTCCGTCCTGGGCCCGAGAAACCGGGCCATTCCGCCATCATCGTGCCCTGCTTGCCCGCCGGTTTCCGCAGGCCCGCCTCGCCCGGGACCGAGCCGGGTCTGGAGCCACTCGCAGCCGAGCATGACGGCGGCGCTGCCCACCGCCAGGACCACGCCGCCGGCCAGCGCCATCCCCTGGTTCTGGGAACCGGGGCTGCCGATGAGCCGGTAGACGACCACCGGCAGCGTCGGCTCCTGGGGCCTGGCCAGGAACGACGTCGCCCCGAACTCCCCCAGCGACGTCGCCAGGGCGAAGCCGGCCGCCAGCCCGCCGGCGCGCAGCAACTGGGGTCCGTCCACGCTCAGCAGCACCCGGCCGGGCCCGGCCCCCAGGGCGGCCGCCGCCTCGCGCTGGCGTGGGTCGATCGCGCGCAGCGCCGGCAGCAGGGTACGCACCACGAGCGGCACGGCCACTACCGCCTGCGCCAGCGGCAGGATCCACCAGGAGCGGGTCAGGGCCAGCGGCGGGCGCGCCAGGGTGATGAGGAAACCGAAGCCGACCGTCACGGCGGAGACACCCAGCGGCAGCATGAAGGCGGCGTCGAGTCCGGTGATGACCCGGGCGAGCGCCCGGCTGCGGGGTCGGCGCGAGACAACCAGACACACCGCCACCCCCAGCGTCAGGGCGATGGCCGCGGCCGCCACGGCCACGCTCACCGAGTTCGCGGCCGCCTCCCACACGGTCACGAGCAGGGCGCTGCGCCCGCCGGTCGTGCCCAGGTCGGTGTAGTTCGCCAGCGTCCAGGCGCCGTCGCGCTGCAGGGAGCGCATCACCAGCACCGCCATGGGCGCCACCAGCAGCCCCACGACTGTGACAGCGGTGACCGCCAGCGCGGGGGCATCGGCGGCCCGCAGCCGCGAGGTGGGCGCCTCGGTGCGCAGCCGCAGACGCGTCTGGGTGGCGGCGCGCGCCCGCTCGGCCACCCACAGGGCCAGCGCGATGACGCCGAGCTGGACCACGGACAGGACAGCGGCGCCCCGCAGGTCGAGGTACTGGGTGGTCAGCCGGTAGATCTCGGTCTCGATGGTGCCGATCCCCACCCCGCCGAGCACGAGCACCACCCCGTAGGCGGTGGCGCAGAACAGGAAGGTCAGGGAGGCGGCCGAGGCGATGGCGGGCGCCAGCGCGGGCAGGGTGACGGTGGCGAAGGCCCGCATCGGCGAGGCCCCCAGCGCCCGGGCGGCCTCCACGGCGCGCGGGTCGAGCCGCGACCACATGGTGCCCACGGTGCGCACGACGAGCCCGTAGTTGAAGAAGGCCAGCGCGGCCACGACCGCGCTCAGCGTCCCGTCCAGGCCAAGGTCCTCCAGGGGCCCGCCGCGGGTGACCAGGGCGTGGAAGGCGACGCCGACGACGACGCTCGGCAGCACGAAGGGCACCGTCACCACTCCGCGCAGCAGGTCACGGCCGGGGAAGGTGCGCCGGTAGAGCACGAGGGCCCCGGGGATGCCGAGGGCCACGCACACGGCGGTGGCGAGCGTGGCCTGAGCGAGGGTCTGCGTGAGGATCCGCCAGGTGCGCTCGCGGGTGAGGACCTCGCCGAAGCCGCTCAGGTCCAGGGCGCCGTCCGGCGCGAGGCCGCGGCTCATGAGGGTGGCCACGGGCCAGGCGAAGAAGACCGCCAGGAAGGCCAGAGGCCCGACGACGGCCAGGGTCCAGCCGACCCGCTCGCCCCAGCCCGGCCGGGGGCCGCCGGTTCGCCGACCGATGCGTCCCCCGGCCGGCAGTCCAGCCGCCCCAGCCGGACCGGCCGGCTCCGCGGACCGGGGGGCTCCGGCGCCGGCTGGCGCGACGACGTCGGCCCCAGAGGTCTCCTCGCGCGGCGCGGTCACTTGCCGACGGCCCCGGTCCAGGTATTGAGCCACTCCTCGCGGTGGGCGGTGATCTCCTTGGGCTCCACGCTCACCGGAGCACTCGACAGCGGCCCGAACTTCGTGAGGGCCTCGGGCAGGGCGGCGTCGGGCAGGACCGGGTACATGTACATCTGGCCGGGGATGTCCTCCTGGACGGCCTTGGAGAGCATCCACTCCACGAAGGCCTTACCGCCCTCGGGGTTGGCGGCGCCCTTGAGGACCCCGGCGTACTCGACCTGGCGGAAGGCCGTGTCCAGCAGGGCGGAGGTGGAGCTGGAGGCGCCGTCGTCGGAGACCGTGAAGGACGGCGAGGAGGCGTAGGACACGACGATGGGGTAGGTGCCCTTGCCGCCGCCGGAGAAGTCGGTCTCGTAGGCGGATGTCCAGTCCTCGGCGATCCTGACGTCGTTAGCGACGAGCTGCTTCCAGTAGTCGGCGAAGGAGCCCGCGCCGAAGTGGCCGATGGTGGCCAGCAGCCAGGCCATGCCGGGCGAGGAGTTCGTGGGGTTGATGGCCACGAGCAGGCCCTTGTACTCGGGCTTGGTGAGGTCCTCGAAGGTGGCCGGGGGCGTGAGGCCCTTGCCGGTGAAGTAGCCGGTGTCGATGTTGAGGCAGACGTCGCCGACGTCGATGGGCGCGAGGGCCGGGGTGTCGGCGACGACGTAGCCCTCGGCGCCCTGGGGCAGGGTGACGGTGGCGGAGGTGTCGATGACGCCCTGGTCGAGGGCGCGGGAGGCGTAGGTGTTGTCGATGCCGAAGACGGCGTCGCCCAGGGGCGCGTCCTTGGTCAGGACGAGCTTGTTGACCAGCGCGCCGGCGTCCCCGGAGGTGGCGACCTTGAGGGTGTAGCCGGTCTCGGAGGTGAAGGCCTTCATGAGGTCGTCCGAGACGTGGAAGGAGTCGTGGGTGACGACGGTGACGGTCTTGGAGTCCGTCTTCTTGCTCTTGCCGCAGGCGGCCAGGCTCAGGCCGACGGCGCCGGCGGCGGTTCCGGCGAGCAGGGCGCGGCGGCTCAGAGCCGGGCGGGGGCGGCCGGGCAGCGGCGCCCGGGCGGACGAGGCCGGTAGGGCTGGGCGGCGGGTGGACTGGATGCTCATGTGTGCCTCCTGGATGGTTCTCCGGAGGGCCCGGCGGCTACCTGCGGCGCACCGGGGAGATGGTCTCGACTTCCTTCGCCGGTACTAACCGGAGCAGGTTCGAGGGTCTGCGGGGCTCCGCACTCTCAGCGCCGTCGGCGTCGGCCCACCGACCAGTCGCGGCCGGACCGACGACGGGGCGCTCCCCTGTCGTTGCAGGTCAACTGTAGTTCGACACCGCCCGCCGACACCAACTTACGCACTCCTGCGCCGACTTCGCACCTCACGCGGCTCCGGCAGTGCGGCCATGGCGCCTCGACCTTCCGCGCGTTCGTAGGGTAGGTCGCCGGTTCGTACCCTCCACCCCTCGAACGCGCGACATAAGGTACGACCGCGCGGGCCTGACAGCCGGCGCACTTCCGGAGCCATCCCATCCACTGAAGCCCACCGACCTTATGTCTTATGACGCTGGGGCTCGAGCGGCCATAACCTGGGCCGCGACGGCGAGCGGGTCCGTGGGCTCCCGGCCCAGCAGGCACGGGAGGTCATCACCCGTCCTGGCCAGGAACCCGTGCCTGATGACGCTGGAGATCGAGAGCATCAGGGACTGGCGGAAGGCCGGCATCCCACCCCCGGCGAGCAGCTGCCGGTACTCGCCCAGGCCGATGTCCCTCACCTCGCAGCCCAGGCGGCCTGCGACGTCGGCAGCGGACACCGCACGACTTCCCACCATCTCATAGACCCTCTCCCTGTGCCCGCTCGGGTCGCTGAGGACCGAGGCGGCCGAGCGGGCCAGGTCTCGTCGCGCCACCGCGGCGACAGCCCCGTCACCCAGAGGCGACACGATCCTTGCCGGCTCCTCTTGCTGTCTCTCCCACGAGAGCGGGGCACCGAGAATCTCGGCGTAAACGCCGTTGCGCAGAATGGTCCATGTCATGCCGCTGGCCATGATGATTCGCTCGGTGACCCGGTGCGGCAGCGCCATTGACAGGTGGTCGCCCGCGCCGGTGAGGCTCGTGTAGACGAGATGGGAGACGCCGTCGCGCGCCGCGACCTCAACGGCGGCGCGGTTGAAGGCGATCTGCCGGTCGTCCTCCTGCGCCCCGGCGGGCACCAGCAGCAGGGTGTCGACGCTATTGAAGTCCAGGCTGTCCGGGACGCTGAAGTCAACATGCCGTTGCCCCGCCGACGGCGTGCGGCTGCCGCCCACCGCCGGAATGCCGCGAGCGCGCAGCTCCGCCAGGACGGCTGAGGAGAACCGTCCACTCGCACCGGTCACCATGATCATGAGTAGGCTCCTTCAGACTCAACCGCGCTCCGGAAGCCGGCTCCCGCGGCCACCGAATCTTCTGCGCATGAGCCTGAGGCATCGTGCACGCACCTACAAGGAGGCAGTTTCTTGTCACCGACGCACAGCGATGTGACCACCGGCGATCCCAATCCGGCGCCTCTGGAGCGCTGCACCCGGGCGCACCGGGAGGATCCCGGCATCCGGGCGGTCCACGACCGACTGGGAGACAAGTGGTCCCTGCTGGTCATCGTGGAGCTGACGCGCGGTCCGCTGCGCTTCCGTGAGCTTCAGCGCGCCGTCGGCGGAGTCTCGCAGCGCATGCTCACCCTGACGGTGCGGCGTCTGGAGCGCGACGGGCTGGTGCACCGCACGGTTTACCCCACGGTTCCCGCCCAGGTCGACTACCGGCTCACCGAGCTGGGGACGAGCCTGACGCATCTGCTGGGCGCCCTGGCCGACTGGTCTTTGGCTCATCGGGAGGACATCGCCCAGGCCCAGGCCGACTACGACCGCGCCCACCTGGGCAGACCCGTGCGTTAGATCGTGGCGTGAGCTTCCCGCGCGGGCGGGCTCGGCGACCTCCCCCTAGGGAGGAACCGGACTCGGCGCCGTCATCCGAAGGATGGAGAGCACGACGCCACGAAATCGTCCCGACGGCGCTCACGCTCTCCCACCGCCGCCTCCTAGCCTCATCACATGAGCGCAGGGCGGCGCCCGCCGGCTCCGGATCTATGATGAGCGCCGGCTCGTCGGCCCCACCGTCTCTCCCCCTGCCGGGAGGAGCTCGCCTCCCTCGCGTCCAAGAAGAACCCACCACCCCCGCACCACGAGAGGAGCCCACCCCATGAGCACCCCCTGGTTCCTCTCCGCTCCGCTAATCGATATCGCCGCCCTGGCGCCGTGGTGGGTGCTCCTGGCGATCTCGCGACGCCGCGACAACCGCCGGCTGCGCAACGGAATCCTGTTCCTGCTCCTGGCCGGCTCCGCGGTGAGAGCACTGCTCCACCTGGCCTTCCTCATCCCCGCCCTCAGCATCCCGGTGGGGCTGGGCACCGTCGCCTTCTTCCTTCTCATCGCCCTCATGCCGTTCCTGCTCATGTTCAACGGCGTCGTCCTCATCCGCCGCGAGGGCCGACGCCTGAGCAACCTGCTGTGCCTGGCGGCCGGTCTGGGACTCATCGCCACGCCGGTGGCCGCCGCCGCCCTGGTGGCCACCGCCAACCCCTGGGCCCTCCTGCTCGCCGCCCTCATGTTCTGCGCCTGCGCCTACCTGGGCGTCTTCCTCCTCATCTTCCTGGCGCAGACGGTGGTGCAGCGGATCTGGGGCGGACGCCGGACCGTGCCGCACCCCGACGTCGTCGTGGTCCACGGCGCCGGGCTCATCAACGGGCGGGTCGGGCCGCTGCTGGGCTCGCGGATCACGGGCGGCATCAACGCCTGGCGCGACGAGGACGCCCTGCGCCCAGGCGTGCCGCTGCTGGTCATGAGCGGCGGTCAGGGCCCCGACGAGCCGATCAGCGAGGCCCGGGCCATGGCCGACTACGCGATCGCCCGCGGCGTCCCGTCCGAGCGGATCCTCCTGGAGGACCGTTCGACGACGACCCGCACGAATATCGCCTACACCCGTGACCTCCTGGCCGAGCACGGCATGGTCGACCCGCAGGTGCTGCTGGTGACGAGCTCCTTCCACGCGGTGCGCACCGCGATCCTGGCCTCCGACATGGGGGTGCCGTGGGCGGTGACACCGTCGCGCACGGCCTGGTTCTACATCGTCAACGCCTGGCTGCGCGAGTACATCGCCGTCCTGACCTACCGGCGCCGCCCCGCCCTGGTCTGCGCCGCCGTCGCCGGGGTCTTCGTCGTGCCGTACGCCCTGCTGATCCTCAGCACTCAGGCCGGCCTCATCGGCTGAAGGGCGCCACACGGGCCCGGACTGGCTGCGCCGTCGGCGCAGGTGCGGCATGATCAGGACAGAACGGGCCGATGCCATCGGCCCGCCACCAGCACGCAGGCACCCACGACGCCGCCCGACCGGGGCGCAAGGAGGACTCATGAGCGCACAGGACCCCGCCGAGATCGACCAGACCACCGACTTCATGTGGAAGGCGACCGCGGCCGTGGCCACGCTCGCCTCCGGGTTCGTGGCCGAGAAGGTCGTGGCCCTCGGCTGGCGGGCGATCACCGGCAGGCCCGCCCCGCGCGAGGAGGACCAGCTGCTCAACTACAAGCTGGCCGAGGTCGTCGCCTTCGCCGTCATCTCCGGGGCCACCATCACGCTGGTGCGCGAGCTCGGGCTGCGCCAGGCCGCCAAGTGGTACAGCGCCCGCCGCCCCGACTCCCCCTACGCGCTGCGCGCCATCAGCAACTGAGAACTCTCAGGGTGTGCCGATCCTTTCCTGGGGTCGGCACACCCCTTTTTCGCGGCTCGCTCATCGCCGACTCCGGTGCCGCCTGCGCGGCTCACCCGCCCGATCACGGCTCCCCGCCGGCCCGCGGGTAGGCTGGCGGGAGCGCCAACGGTGTGCCGCGCAGGCGACCCTCCGGGGCGCCACCGGCCCACCCCCAGCGCTTCCGCCTTCGCCTTCGGAAACCTGAGGAAGCCCACCCCGATGAATGCCGTGCAGATTGTCTGTGTCGTCATCGTCGTCATCGCCACGACGATCGGTATCGCAGTTTTCGCACGCGCCTGTTTCACTATTGCCGCCCGCATGGCCGTGGGTCGCGCGGCCGCGCCGGAGCGGCTTCGCCCGGTCGGTAAGCGCCTGGCGCTCACGCTGGGCGCGCTCGTGGGCCACACCGCCTTCAAGGGCCGTCCCTTCATCAAGGCCGCCCACTGGTTGGTCATGGTCTCCTTCCCGCTGCTGTTCCTGACGCTCGTGGCCGGCTACGGGCAGGTCCTGGGCGGGGCCGGCTTCGCGCTGCCACTCATCGGGCACGCCGCCTGGTGGGCCTGGATCGTCGAGCTCATCGCCTGGCTGTCCACGGTCGGGATCGTGGGCCTGACGATCCTGCGCTGGCGCCTGACCCGGGGCGGTCGGGCGGCCCCGCCCTACGCCCCCGACTCCGACGGCGGCAAGCGCCCGCGCACCTCGCGCTTCGCCGGGTCGACGTCGGCCCAGGCGAAGTTCGTCGAGGCCACCATCATCGGCGTGGTCGCCTGCGTACTGGCCCTGCGGATGCTCGAGCACGCCCACCTGGCCGCCTCCCTGGACCCGGCCGAGCGCGCCTTGGCCTCCTGGACGCACTTCCCGCTGACGGCCTGGACCGGCCCGCTCCTCAGCCCCCTGAGCACCGGCGCCCTGGGTAACGCGATTCTCATCGTCGCCACCATCAAGGTCGTGCTGTCGATGAGCTGGTTTGTCGTCGTGGGCCTGCAGCCCTCGATGGGCGTGGCCTGGCACCGGTTCCTGGCGATCCTCAACGTCTACGCGCGCCGCGAGGCGGACGGGACCAAGGCGCTGGGCCCGCTCCAGCCGCTCATGATCGGCGACGAGCCACTGACCGAGGCCACCATGGACACGTTGGAGGAGGCCATGGAGGCCGCCGACTCCGGCGAGGGGCCCGAGGTGCGCCTGGGCGTGGGCCGTATCGAGGACTTCACCTGGAAGGGCCTGCTGGACTTCTCCACCTGCACCGAGTGCGGCCGCTGCCAGGACCTGTGCCCGGCGTGGAACACCGGCAAGCCCCTCTCGCCCAAGCTGTTCGTCATGGCGCTGCGCGACCACCACGCGGCGGCCGCCCCCTACCTGCGGGCCGCGAGCGCCCTGGGGGTCGAGCCCGACGACGTCACCGAGGAGATGGTGGCCTCTCGCCCCACCTCCGGCGGACTGGTCGGCAAGGCGCTGGGCATGCACGACGGCCTGGCGCGCGAGACGAACCTGGGGCTGAAGCCGGGCACCGCCCACACCGGCGACGTGCTCGGCGCGCTGCTGGCCGCCAAGGCCGCCCCCACCGAGACGGGCGTGGCCACGCGGCCTGCGCCCCTGGCCGGTGAGGTCATCCCCGCCGACGTCCTGTGGGCCTGCACCACCTGCGGCGCCTGCGTGGACCAGTGCCCGGTGGACATCGAGCACCTCGACCACGTCGTCGACGTACGCCGCCAGCAGGTGCTCATGGAGTCCGCCTTCCCCAAGGAGCTCGGCGGCATGTTCCGCAAGATGGAGTCCAAGGGGAACCCGTGGGGGCTGCCGGCGCGCAAGCGCATGGACTGGGCCAAGAACCTGGACTTCGAGGTGCCGGTCATCGGCGACGACGTCGAGAGTGCCGAGCACGTCGACTACCTGTTCTGGGTGGGCTGCGCCGGTGCCTACGAGGACCGGGCCAAGAAGACGACGCGGGCCGTGGCCGAGCTGCTGCACACCGCGGGGGTCAGCTTCGCGGTCCTCGGCGACGCCGAGACCTGCACCGGCGACCCGGCCCGGCGCGCCGGCAACGAGATCCTCTACCAGATGCTCGCCGCGCAGAACGTGGAGACGTTGAACGAGGCCGGGGCGCAGAGGATCGTGGTGACCTGTGCGCACTGCTTCAACACGATCTCGCGGGAGTACCCGCAGATCGGGGGCCGCTACGAGGTCCTTCACTACACCCAGCTGCTCAACCGGCTCGTGCGCGAGGGGCGGCTGCGTCCCCTGCCGCCGCAGGCGGCGGGCGGGACGACGGCGCCTGACGACTCATCTGTCTCCGCAGCCCCAGCCACGTCGACACCCGCCTCCGAGACGGGCGGCGGCGCCCCCGCCGCCGACGCCCCGCTGACGAGCACCGAGACCGCCGAGCCACAGCCGGCATCCCCGGCTGCGGCGTCATCGGACCGGGAGGCGGCCAGTGAAGCGGCGAGCGCGCCGACTGTCCCGACTGTCACCTACCACGACGCCTGCTACCTGGGCCGCCACAACCAGGTCTACTCCCCGCCGCGCGAGCTGCTGGAGGCCACCGGCGCGACCACGGTGGAGATGCCGCGCAGCCGCGACCGGGGCTTCTGCTGCGGGGGCGGCGGCGCGCGCGCCTTCATGGAGGAGACGATCGGGACGCGCATCGCCGTCGAGCGCTCGCGCGAGGCCATCGGCACCGGCGCACAGGTCATCGCCACCGCCTGCCCCTTCTGCACCACGATGCTCTCCGACGGTGTCGCCTCCGAGGGCGCGGACGTGCGGGTCACCGACGTCGCCACCCTCATGCTGGAGGCCGTGCGCCGCGGCGGGGAGTAGCGGCTCCGCTCCATCCCACCCCACCGTCTCACGCTGCCGTCCCACCCCGCCGAGCCGGGCATTCTTCGCGTAGCCGGGCAGAATTTCTGTAGGGCTACGCGAAGAATGCCCGGCTCGATGCCAGGGCTCGGCGTCGAGAGGTCAACGCTTGCGCGCCCGCAGGCCCTCCCAGTACTCCAGCCGCTCACGGATGCGGCGCTCGTGGCCGTTGGCGGTGGGCTCGTAGAGGGGCTGGCGCTCGACGCCGTCGGGCAGGTAGTCCGCGCCGGAGAATCCGTCGGCCGTGTCCGGGTCGTACTCGTAGCCCTCGCCGTAGCCGAGCTCCTTCATGAGCCGGGTGGGAGCGTTGAGGATGTGGGCCGGCGGCATGAGCGAACCGGTCTCGCGCGCCAGGCGCGCCGCCCGGCCGTAACCGCGGTAGACGGCGATCGACTTGGGCGCGGTGGCCAGGTAGACGACCGCCTGGGCGACGGCGAGCTCCCCCTCGGGTGAGCCCAGGCGCTCATAGGCGTCCCAGGCCGCCAGCGCCATCTGGAGCGCGGCCGGGTCGGCCATGCCGACGTCCTCGCTGGCGAAGCGCACGAGCCGTCGCACCACGTACAGCGGATCCTCGCCACCGCCCAGCATCCGCGCCAGCCAGTACAGGGCGGCGTCCGGGTCGGAGCCGCGCATCGACTTGTGGAGGGCTGAGATGAGGTTGTGGTGCTCCTCGCCGGACTTGTCGTACAGGGGAGATCGCGAGGCGACGACGGCGGTCAGATCCTCGGCGTCCAGAAGAGTCCGGCTGGGAGCGGCGTTGGCTGCCCCGGCGTCGGTCTGCCGGGCGTCGTCGGTTACCCCGGTTCCGGCCGGCAGGTCGGTGTCGGAGTCCGCGGGCATGAGCGGCCCGGTGGGCGAGCCGGGTGTCACCGGCGCGTCGGGGTCCGCGGGTGAGTGGGGCCTTTCGGGCGTTCCTGTGTCCCCGGTGTCGTGGCCGGAGCCGTTCTCGGCGCCCCGGGCCGACCGGTCACCGGCACCCCTGAGGCGGGCCCAACCCACGATCTGCTCGACCATGCTCAGCAGGTAGCGGCCGTCGCCGTCGGCCATGACGATCAGGGCTGCGCGGGCGGCCTCGGTCAGCGGGAGCGGGCTGCCGGTCAGTGCCTCGGCGCGGGCGAGCAGGACGGCCAGGGCGTGGTCGTCGAGGCGGCGCAGGACCAGGACCTGGCAGCGGGACAGCAGGGCCCCGTTGAGCTCGAAGCTCGGGTTCTCCGTGGTCGCGCCGACCAGCACGACCGTCCCGTCCTCGACGTATGGCAGGAAGGAGTCCTGCTGGGCGCGATTGAACCGGTGGATCTCGTCGACGAACAGCAGCGTGCCCTGCCCGAGCTCGTGGCGGCGCGCAGCGGTGGCGAAGACCTTGCGGAGATCCGCCACTCCCGAGAAAGTCGCCGAGATCTGCTCGAAGATCAGGCCGGTGCGCTCCGCCAGCAGTCGGGCGATCGTCGTCTTCCCGCAGCCCGGCGGCCCCCACAGGATGACGGAGGACAGCCGGCCCGCCTCGACCATGCGGCCCAGTGGCGCGTCCGGGGCCAACAGGTGCTCCTGGCCGACGACGTCGTCGAGCGCGCGCGGCCGCAGCCGGTCCGCCAGCGGTCGCGTCGGGTCCGCGACGGCGGGGGCGCCGCTCTCCGCCGCGGCGTCGAAGAGCGAGGGGGCGTCGGTGGTCATGGGGTCAGGCTACGGCGGTGCGAGTGCGCCGGCGGGCATCTTGACCGGCTCCCCAAGGCGGGCTTCGAAGGGGGCGGCGCCCGGCGGGCGCTTCGAACCGATCTCGAGGCGGAGTTCGACCGATCTCGGCGAGATTCGGCGTGAGGGGGTAGGCGGAGGCGGGGCTCCTGCGTCGATCTCGTTGGGGAAGGTCGAGGGCGAGGGAAGGTTGGCGGAAGGTGCGAGAGGGCAAGAGGGGCGGCGGAGGAGGTCGGGGTGCAAAAGGGGAGGGCAGCCGACCCTACCGGTCGGACTGCCCCTGAGTCGCCCAGGCAGCCAGTCCGGCGGGGCTCGCCACCTCGTCCAGGGCGGCTTCGACGGCGCCGACCAGTGCGGCGTCGGACCCGAGTTCGCCGACGACGATCCTCGGCCGGTCCTCGCGCAGGCATCGCATGAGGCCGTTCGCCAGGGCCTCCTCGAATGCCTCGGGCGAATGAGTGCGCAGAAGCGGCCCGATCCCGCCGAGGGTGACGACGTCGGGGTCGGTGATATTGATCAGCCCGGCCAGGCCGCTGCCCAGGCTCGCGGACGCGGCCTCAATCGCCGGGCGATGGGCGGGGTCCCCCTGGGCGATGATCGCCCCAACACCGGCTGCCGAGTCGTCCTCGGCCCTCAGCCGCCCGGCCAGCGGCCTGGTCCCCAGAACGGTGTCCCAGCAGCCCCGCGCGCCGCAGTCGCAGACCGCCTCCGGGTCGCCCAGGGGGAGGTGGCCGATCTCCATGGCCAGTCCGGTTGCCCCGAGCACGGGCGCGCCGTCGAGGACGAGCCCCCCGCCGACGCCGGTGAGCACGGTCAGATGCAGGGCGCTGTGTGCGCCGCGCGAGGCGCCGCGGCGTGACTCCGCCAGGGCCTCGCAGGTGGCGTCGTTGGCGACGAGGAGGGCGGTGTCCGGTACGGCCAGGGGGGCGAGGCTCACCTGGTCCCAATCCAAGACGGAGGACTGGACGACGGTTCCCTCGCAGACGGTGGCGGCCACGGCGACCGACACAGCCCGCACCCGGCCCGGGCGGCCGTTCGCCTCCGCGGCCACCGCTCGGCGGATCGGGGCCAGCACGACGTCGGGGCCGCGGCCGCGGTGGGGGGCGGAGGCTGTGGCCGTCAGGCGGCCGTCGAGGCCGGCGGTCGCCATCCGCCAGCCGGTGGCGGTGATCTCGATGGCGACGACGAGTGGGCCCTCCGGGTGCGCGGTGAGCTCCGAGGTGGGCCGTCCCCGGCCGTGGGGGACCGGCGTCCTCTCATTGAGGATGGCGGCCTCGCGCATGCGCGTCACCAGATCGGCGGCCGTTCCGCTGGAGATCCCGAGCTCCTGGGCGACTCGCGCCCGGGTGATGCCGGGGGAGCGGCGTACCCGGGCGCAGACGTCGACCGCCAGGGTCCAGCGGAGCCGATCGGCGGTGCCGCGTCGTTGTGCCGGGTGCGTCGGCTGTGGCATGAGCTTCTCCGGTCCCTCGTCTAGTATTTTAATCGGAGCGCGAGTTTAATAGGTGCATGAGCGCATGCACCCACCATCTTGCCCCCTGTCGTGCTGTTCTCCTCGACATGGACGGCACCCTGGTGAACTCCGATGATGCCGTCGAGGCCGCTTGGGCCGCCTGGGCCCGCGCCAACGGCGTCGAGGCGGCCGACGTCCTGGCGGTCTGCCATGGTTCGGACGTTGCCACTACCGTGCGGCGCTTCCTGCCGGGCATAGGCGAGGTCGAGCTCGCCGGGCACGTCGCCGCCCACCTGGAGCGCGAGTGCGCGGACACCGATGGCGTCCGGCCCGCCCCCGGCGCCCTGGAGCTGATCGCCTGGATGGATGACCGGGCTCTGCCCTGGGCGGTCGTCACCAACGCCCACCCCCGCTTGGCCCGCGCGCGCCTGGGGGCGGCCGGCCTGGATCCGCCGGTCATCGTCTCCCGCGACGACGTCGAGCGCGGCAAGCCCCACCCGGAGAGCTACCTGCTGGGTGCGCGGCGCCTGGGGGTGGAGCCCCGGTGCGCGGCCGCGGTGGAGGACTCCGCCCCCGGTCTGGCGGCGGCGCGGGCCGCGGGGACCGTCGTCGTGGCTGTGGGCGGAGCTCAGGATGGCGACGTCGTGTGCCGCGACCTGGATGAATTGCGCGGCCTGCTGGCCTCGGCCAGGGGGTGGTCTCCATGAGGATCACGGAGGCGCAGGCCGTCCTGTTCGAGTCGCTTGATCCGGCGGGCGACACCGTCCCCGACGGCGGCCTGGACGTCATCGTCGCGCTGGACCGGCACGGCATCCCGTGGCGGGTCCTGCCCCACCGGTCCGCGGTCCGCACGGTCCAGTGGGCGACTCGAGGCGCTGGCGCTCCGGTGCGGCGCTGCCTGGTGGTCGCCTGCACCGACGAGGGCGCGCAGGCCGCGGTGAAGGCGGGCGCGATCGTGGCTCCGGTTCCGCCCGACGGCGATATCGGCGCTTTCGTCGATCGGGTCGAGCCCGGTTTCCCCTCGGCTCCGCAGTCCGAGGGTGCGCTGTGCAGGCTGGCCCGCTGGTTCTATGGGAGGGGGCTTCGCGTCACCGGATCCGTCGTCCGCCAGCTGGAGCCCTGAGGGGGTGGGCTCCTGCGTCGAGGTTGACGAGATCGACATTCTCGAACGAGATCGACGGCGGCACCGTCGATCTCGTTCGAGAATGTCTGTGTGGACGGCTCCTGTGCGTTGGACGGCTCCTGTGCGGGCGGCGCGGTCCTCGCTCCACACGCCGCCGTCGTCTCGCAGTTGCGCCTGGCAAAAAAATAGATATCATTTTGCTAGCCACCAAGGAGGCCACATGTCCACCAGCTCCACTGCTGCTAGTAATTCCACCGTGCCCGTGCTCTCGGACCCAGGGTCCAATGCTCCGGAGCACTCCTCCGGCCGCGTCGATATCACGGAGAGGCCCGCGCGCGCCGCCGGCCCCGCCGCCGCCTTCCTCGCCCTCCTCCTGCTGCTGGCGGTCATGGCGGGCTCGGTCGTCCTCATCGGCACTGGCGCCCAGGCCGCCGACGCGGGTGAGCCGGGGGCGGTGACCCGGATCATCGGCGGGGCCGTGGGAGTCGTGCTCGCGGCCATACTGCTGTCCAGCTCCTTGGTGATCGTCGTCCCCGGTCAGACCAGCGTCCGCCAGTTCTTCGGCCAGTACATCGGCACCGTGCGCCGCACGGGGATCGCACTCGTCCCACCGTTGACCACCGGCAAGAAGGTCTCCGTCAAGGTCCACAACTTCGAGACCAATGAGCTCAAGGTCAACGACCTGGAGGGCAACCCCGTCAACATCGCCGCCATCGTCGTGTGGCAGGTGGCCGACACCGCCCGCGCCGTCTTCGCCGTCGAGGCCTACGAGGACTTCATCAAGGCGCAGGCCGAGTCTGCGCTGCGTCACGTGGCCACCACCCACCCCTACGACGAGCCCGGCCCCGGTGAGACCTCCCTGCGCGGGGGCACCGACGTCGTCTCCGCCGAGCTGGCCGCCGAGGTCGCCGCCCGGGTCGCGCTGGCCGGCCTGGAGATTGTCGAGGTCCGCATCTCCTCGCTCGCCTACGCCCCCGAGATCGCCCAGGCCATGCTCCAGCGCCAGCAGGCCGGCGCCGTCATCGCCGCCCGCGAACAGATCGTCGAGGGCGCCGTCACCATGGTCGACCAGGCCCTCAAGCGCCTCGAGGCCGACGACATCGTCACCATGGATGACGAGCGCCGCGCCCAGATGGTCTCCAACCTCCTGGTGGTGCTCTGCTCCGACCAGCGCACCCAGCCCGTCGTCAACACCGGCTCCCTCTACGCTTGAGCCGTGGCCGGTAAAGAGCGCAAGCAGGTCCTGCTCCGGCTGGACCCCGCCGTCCACTCGGCCATCGCCAAGTGGGCGGCGGACGACCTGCGCTCGGTCAACGCACAGATCGAGGTCCTTCTGCGCCGCGCGCTCGACGACGCCGGACGCGGCGTCAAGGCCGCCCCCATGCGCGGGCGGGGTCGGCCGCGCAAGGACGGTGGGGAGGGTGGCAGCAAGAACGGCAACACCGAGCCGACCGACGACCTCGGCCCTGCTGGGAACAGCGAGTAGGCGAGACGGCCCACCGCAGCCGGGACTCGACGGTCCGGCCCGGTCTGCCCCGCGTTCTGGGTGGGCCGGTCCAGTCGTATGCGGCCGGAGCTGCGCACGACAGACGGGGGAATGTCCACATCTGCAGCAAAGGAGCCTGGCGCCCGAGCGGGCCGTCGACAGAACCGCGGGATCATGCGGTTCGCTCTCGCGCGTTCCAGTCTGGCTGAGGCCTTTGCCGCAGATGTGAGCACAAAAGCTACCCGCGGCGCCTGATGCGGCGACGAAGACGGCTACCCGTTACGTGCGAGGCGACCGCTCCGGCACATTCAGGAGCGGCACCAGTGCGGCCGCCATGACCAGGGTCCCGGCACGATTCTTCACAAAGTCCTCCCACCACCCATCCGCCGGCCAGGAGTAGCCCAGGACCAGGATGAAGGCGAAGAACCCCAGCGCTGCCAGGACTGCCGCCCTTCGTGCACACCCACGGGCGAGCAGCCCGAGGCCAACCGCAAGCTCGAAGACGGCCGTGAGCAGGCTCAGCCAGCCGATGTTCGCCATAACGAAGCCCCTCCACAGCTCTGCGAGCCAGGGCCATAGGACCGTGTCGGCGAAGGGCGCGTAGCTGTGCGGCGAGAAGAGCCCGAAGTAGAGGTGGACCAGCGCCCCGCCCAGGAAGGCGACAGCGAAGACCACCCGCACCACCGCGCGGTACCGACTCATGGCTTCGTCGCCTCATCCAACGTCTCACTCACCTGATCCGACACCGCCGACCCCGCTGCTTCCGGCATCTGACGGCGATGGGTAGTCCCGAAGTGGCGCACATAGGCCCGCAACCGGGCTCGCGCGCGCTCCTCGGCATCACCTCCGGACTCGGCGAGCTGAAGCAGGGCGAGGATCGGCCCGAAGAAGGCCAGCGCGGCGGCCTGCGGGTCGAGACCGGTCCGGAACTCGCCGACGCGGATGAGCCCGGCGAAGATCTCGGCCTGGAAGGCGATGGGCTGCTCGATCCAGTAGTGGCGCAGCCGACGCCCGATCTCGGGGGCGCGGTACTGGCTGACGATGAACAGGCGGCGCAGGGCCGCAAGCTCGGGGTCGTGGAGGACGGCGTCGAAGAACCCTTCGGCGACGGCTACCAGCCGGTCCTCGCCGATGCCGAGGTAGCCGGGCAGGGCGGCGTCGGGCGAGGCCACCGAGACGCCCAGGGAGGCGGCGACCTCGGCCATGCGCGCGTCGGCCCGGTCGACGAGGGCGTCAAAGATCGCCTGCTTGGAGGCGAAGTGCTTGTAGACCGAGCCCTCGCGCACGCCGACGTCGCGGGCCAGGTCGCGGATGGAAGTGCCGCCCCAGCCATCCCGGGAAAACCTCTCCAGGGCAGCGTCGAGCAGCCTGTCCCGCGTCGAAGGTGAACGTTCGTTAGCCACGAGGCTACGATACCGCGCAAACAACACCCCGGCGAGCGACGGACGCTCGCCAACCGTCAGACACGTTGGGTTCATAAGTTGTCATCACAAACGCACACACCCCATTAGTGGGACTACATAATAGTACGTAAAAAATAAGGGCGCCACCCATTGATGTGGGTATTTATATACCGTATGACAGTTTTGGAGCGGATGTAAGGAGTTATGGCGTAAACACGAGCACTAGAGTTGAGTGGAAGGGAAGCGATTATGACATTTAGGGCAGTTCGACGCCGCAGCATAACCGCAAAGAGAACCAGAATACATAGATTCCAACAAGGCCTGCACGCCCCTAGAAATACAGCACACCTGGTATCGTCCGCAACAATTATAGGGTCACTCCTAGCCTGGGTAATGCTGATGTCATCATTTCTAGAAATCACTTACTCAATGATGGAACGCGTCGACAAGGCACTTGATATAGCACGTCAGGCGGCTCCAGCAACTCCGGTTGCAGAACTCGAGGATTGCCGAAATATTATTATCGCACTAATTCTCATTTACATATTACTCGGAGCAATCGTTATCCCATACTGTTTCTGGCGCTATTATCGCACCGCCATCAGCGGTAGAAGAAAAATAAAATATATCATGTTAATTAATTACGCACGCACTCTAGTGGCGTCTACTATTAATAGATTTGGACGTAGTCGCAAATGATTTTCACCATAAGAAAGTCCAGTTTCAAAAATAGCGCCGCAAGAGGACGGATGGCTTCCCTGATCGCCGCATGCCTTGTTTTAGGTTCAGCGATTATTGCGGTTGCATGCCTAATAGCCTCGTCAACCCTTGTATACTTCATTGAGAAGCAAGCGAATTCTCCGTTTTGCAATGAAGAATCTTGCCGAAATAAAGACCCTTATGGAACGAACTGCTACAGTGATCACGTGACCGTTAGAACCATTCCCGTTCAAGTAAAAGAAGAAAGCGGAACTCTCACCCTCGTATATTCACCAAAATGTCGTTCTAACTGGGTGAAATGGGAAGGGGAGACCGGAGCCAAAAATAGGCTGACGGTATGGCGTAAAGGATCTCCGGGAGACCCGGTAACGACCGCACACAGATTCGATGGCGATAATTCTGGGCAAAACACTTGGTCGAACATGATCAGCGCCGAGGGTGACACTTGCGTAAAAATCAAATTTCAGCAAAGTGGCCAAGAATCTGAAGATACATGCACTGATGGACTTGGATAGAATGAGGTTACTCACAAACTCAAAAATGAGGTCATATTATTTCGCTGCTTTGGGTACACTCTAAAAAGCGATAATGACTTTCATTGCATTATACTACTGCCAACAACATCAACAACACTCAAGGGATATCACTGAAATCAAGTGGCATAACTCGACAAACATAGATACTAACTTTTCGCGGGAAACAGCGGCACTCTGAAAATTAGTCATCCTTGCCTCCGAGACCGTCGACCGACGAGCCGCAAAACTAGCCCTGGAATCAGGAGAGGAAATCATCCTCCCCCGTTACATTGTTGGCGGTTACCTGCGGTGGGGGCCGGGGGCTGGGCCAGGGCCACCGACAAGGTAATGGGCCACTGGCGGGCAAGCACGAGAGATGCTTAGCGGGCGCAAGATGCCGGCGGACCGTGAGCCGCAGGTCGCGCAGGACAACCCCCACCATCAGGCCTGACTCCTGACTTTTTTGTTGGTTGAAGGTGTTGGTGGTGGGTTTTCGTTGGGATTGTGCGGGTGGCTGAGTTGGTTCGGGCACTAATTCGGGGTGTGTAGGGTTGGTGGGTGACGCCTTCGATCAACACTTATGTGACGTCTTCTGGGGCGACGGCGGTCAAGGTCGTGTTCAAGAGCCGCGGTAGGCGCATGGTTAAGCACGTTGGCTCGGCTCATGATGAGGCCGAGCTCGCCGTCCTGATGGAAAAGGCTCGCCAGATCGCTCAGGCGGGCCAGACGAGCTTGGACCTGGAAGCCCTGGTCGGCGCGCCCAAGCCGATCGTGTCGGGCAGCGCCCTGATGGGCGCTACGACGAGCGCGCTGCTGATCCAGGTCCTGTCTCATGCCTGGGAGGTCCTTGGTCTGGGCGAGGCGGTCGACGGCGATGAGGGCTTTAAGCAGATGGTCTTCGCACGGCTGGTGGAGCCCACCAGCAAGGCGCAGGTTCCGCGGGTGCTGGGCGAGATCGGGGTTCAGCCGCTGACGGTCCGTACGCTCTACCGGTCGCTGGCCAGTTGCGTCGACAATGACTGGAGGAGCAGTATCCAGGCCGCCCTCTACAAGCGTGTCAACGCCTGCGGTGACCTCTCACTGGTCTTATACGACGTGACCACGTTGTACTTCGAGACGGAGACGGAGGATGACCTGCGCAAGGTCGGTTTCTCCAAAGAGCGCAGGGTAGATCCGCAGATCACGGTCGGCATGCTCGTCGATAGAGGCGGCTTCCCCCTCCAGGTGGGGTGCTGGGAAGGAAACCACGCCGAGACCAAGACCATCGTACCCACGGTCCAAGGCTTCCTGGACGCCCATGGTGTCGATCCGGCAGACCTGGTGGTGGTGGCGGATGCCGGCATGATGTCCTACACGAACCTGACCGCCTTGGATAAGGCTGGTTTGTCGTTCATCGTCGGGTCCAAGACCACCAAGGCGCCCTGGGACCTGGCCGAGCACACGCATTTCCACGGTGAGGCCTATACCGATGGCCAGATCATCGAGACCACCACTCCCAGGAAGGGAATCAAGTCTCTCAAGGGCAGGTCGAAGGTCAGGAGCCGCCCGGCCTGGACGCCGCAGGACAACCCGGAGTCGTGGCGGGTCGTGTGGCACTACAGCGCCAAGCGCTTCGCCCACGACAACACGACCCTGACGGCGCAGGAGAATAAGGCCAAGGCTGTGATCGACGGCGAGAAGACTGCCCGCCGCCCCAGGTTCGTGAAGGGATCCGCAGACCACTTGTCACTTGATGAGGCATCCCTCAAGCGGGCCCGCGCAACAGCGGGCCTGAAGGGCTATGTCACCAATATGACAAGTAAGCGCATGAATGCTGCTGAGGTCGTCAGCTCCTACCGGAGCCTGTGGCACGTGGAGCAGTCATGGCGAATGAGCAAGCACGACCTGCGCGCCCGCCCGATCTTCCACCACCGCAAAGACTCCATCGAAGCGCACTTGACCATGGTGATCACCGCTCTCGCCGTCGCCCGCTACCTCCAAGACACCACCGGCACATCAATCAAGAAGATCATCCATACACTCAAACCAATCCAGACCGCCCAGATCCACCTAGCCGGCCAGACGATCACCGCTAGCCACCCACTCACGCCCCAAGCCCAGACCATCCTCAACGCGCTAGACATCGCCCCCGAGATCTGACACCCCAAACGGGCACTAAACTGTCAGGACTCAGGTCAGGGTGACAGGGGCCCGCCGCCCAGGGGAGACTACGAGGTGAACGGAACCACTCGCGGCCCCCACCCCCACAGGGCCGCACGCGACACGACCGGCAGGACCGGCGGCGCCCCTGGGCGCCTCCGTTCGGGAGGACACCACCATGACCTTCACCTACTCGATCACCTGCACACTCGACGGTACCGCGGCCTTCCCACCCGTGGCGGGCAGCGAGGAGCAGCGAGCCTACTGGATCGCCCCCACCCTCCTGGCGTGGCCGCTGTCCCTGCTGCCCATGGGAATGGACCGCGGACACGTCGTCACCGACGCCGGCGAGCCCGTCCCCGGCTCCGGCCTCGCCCTGCGTCTCATCACGGCGCCCGACGGCGGCGCGGCGGCCGTCCACGGCCAGATCCTGGGCGCGGACGGCATACCCGCCCCCGCGGTCACGCCACTGCGCATCGTCGGGAACCTGCCGGGCGACGTCCTCGCCGCCCACCCCCACCTGGAGGGCTGCATCGCCCTGAGCGCGACCGACGCCGCCGGCACCCCCCTGCTCGACGACGACGCCGTCGCCTCCGCCCTGACCGGCCAGGTCTCGGTCGCCCAGTACGTCGGGGTGCCCGCCCCCGCCGAGGCCGCCGATGTCGGCGGTGCCCGCCTCGACGCCTTCACCGGGGTGCAGACCGCCATCCTCCTGGATCACCTCTACGCCGAGGCCGCCACCCGCGCCGAGCTGGGCGTCACTTTCCGCGATGGCCGCCCCTCCTTCGCCCTGTGGGCGCCCACTGCCCAGACCGTCACCCTGCTGACCTGGGAGACCGGCGACCCGCTGGGCTCGGTGCCGGAAGTCCCCGGCCCGCCGAGACGCACCCCGGCCGTGCGCATGGGCGACGGCCGCTGGGTCGTCGACAACCGGCCCGACCAGCCGGCAGGAACCGGAGCGAGCGAACCCGACCAGAGCCGGCCGGACTCCCCCATCGCTGCAGGCTGCCAGTACCTGTGGGAGGTGCGGGTCTACGTGCCCTCCACCCTGCAGGTGGAGACCAACGTCGTCACCGACCCCTACTCGGCGGCGCTGACGACGGACTCGACCCGCTCGGTCGCCGTCGACCTGGCCGACCCTCGCCTGGCCCCCGAGCAGTGGGTCCAGACCCCGACGCCAGCAGTGCGCAACGACTCGGCCCGCAGCATCTACGAGCTCCACCTGCGGGACTTCTCCGCCGCCGACGACACCGTCCCGCCCGAGCTGCGCGGCACCTACCGGGCCTTCACCGTGGCCAACTCCGCGGGCGTGCGTCACCTGGCCGAGCTGGCGCAGGCCGGCATGAACACGATCCACCTGCTGCCCACCTTCGACATCGCCTCCATCCCCGAGTGCCGTCGGGCCCAGCGCTCCCCGCGGATCCCCTCAGAGGCGCACCCGGCCTCCACCGACCAGCAGGCCGCCGTCGCGGAGGTGGCCGACGACGACGCCTACAACTGGGGCTACGACCCCCTCCACTGGGGTGCCCCCGAGGGCTCCTACGCGACCGAGGGTCACCAGGACGGCGGGGCGCGCATCGTCGAGTTCCGCGAGATGGTCGGGGCCCTGCACGCCCTGGGCCTTCAGGTGGTCCTCGACCAGGTCTACAACCACACGGCCGCCTGCGGGCAGGACCCGCTCAGCATCCTGGACCGGGTGGTACCCGGCTACTACCACCGGCTCGACGCCGTCGGGCGGGTGACGAACTCGACCTGCTGCGCCAACACGGCCACCGAGAACGCCCTGTGCGAGCGCCTCATGGTCGACTCGGTGGTGCGCTGGGTCCGCTGGTACCGGGTCGACGGCTTCCGCTTCGACCTCATGGGCCACCACCCGCGCGCCGTCATGGAGCGCGTGCGGGCGGCCCTGGATGAGCTGACCGTGGCCGACGACGGCGTCGACGGCCGCTCGATCTACCTGTACGGGGAGGGCTGGAACTTCGGGGAGGTCGCGGGCAACTCCCTGTTCGTGCAGGCCACCCAGGGTCAGCTCGACGGCACCGGGATCGGCGCCTTCAACGACCGCCTGCGCGACGCCGTCCACGGCGGGGGCGCCTTCGACCCCGACCACCGCGTCTTCCAGGGCTTCGGCACCGGCCTGCTCACCCAGCCCAGCGGCCTGGACCACCGCACCTGGAACGAGCAGTCGGCGGACCTGGCCCACCGCACCGACCTGGTGCGCCTGGGGCTGGCGGGCAACCTCAAGGACTATGTCATGACGATCTCGGACGGGACGGTGCGCCGCGGGATCGACCTCATCCACAACGGGGCGCCGGCGGCCTTCGCCTCCCACCCCCAGGAGAACGTCAACTACGTCGACGCCCACGACAACGAGACGCTCTACGACCTGCTGGCCTACAAGCTTCCCCAGGGCATGCCGGTGGCCGAGCGGGTACGGATGAACACGGTGTGCCTGGCCACGGTGACGCTGGCCCAGTCGCCGGCCTTCTGGAGCGCGGGCACCGAGCTGCTGCGCTCCAAGTCCCTGGACCGGGACTCCTACAACTCCGGCGACTGGTTCAACGCCATCGACTTCACGGGGCAGTCCAACGGCTTCGGGCGGGGCCTGCCGCCGGCCAGTCGCAACGAGGGGTCCTGGGCCATCCAGAGGCCGCTGCTGCAGGACGCCTGGCTGCGGCCCTCGCCCGAGGAGATCGCGGCGGCCCGATCCCAGGCCCTGGACCTGCTGCGGCTGCGCGCCTCGACGCCGCTGTTCAGCCTGGGCTCCACGCGACTCATCCGGGACAAGCTGACCTTCCCGGGGGCGGGCTTCGGGGCACCGGCCGGGGTGATCGTCATGCTCATCGACGACACCCGGGGCGGACACGACGTGGACCCCGAGCTCGACGCCGTCCTGGTGGTCATCAACGCCTCCGGGCAGACGCTCACTCAGCCGCTGCCCGATCTGGCGGGCCGGGACTTCCGCCTCTCCCCCATCCAGGCCGAGGGGGCCGACGAGGTGGTGCGCCGCACCGGCTTCGACCGCGCCAGCGGCACGATCTCGGTGCCGGCGCGCACCGTGGCCGTCCTGGTGCAGCGGCAGGCGGCCTGAGCACTCACCTTCAGGCCCGCCCCAGGACGTCGGTGAGGTCGACGACGCCGCCGCGCAGGGCCAGCAGCACGAGCTGGACCCGGTCGCGGCAGCCGGTCTTGGACAGCAGGTGGCTCACGTGGGTCTTGACCGTGGGCATGGACAGCCACTCGCGGTCGCAGATCTCCTGGTTGGTCAGCCCCAGGGCGATGAGCGCCAGGATCTCGCGCTCGCGCTGGGTGAGGGCGGCGACCTGCTGGGAGGCCTCGGCGGCCCGGACCGCCTCGACCGAGTCCTCGGAGGCGTGGCGCCCGGCGCCCTCCCCGGATCGTGCGCCGCTGACCTGACCGGTGCGCACGGCGGTGAGCAGCCGGCGCGTGGGCCCCGGGGAGATGACGGAGTCGCCGTCGTGGACGGTGCGGATCGCGGTGATGAGGTCCTGGGGCGGGGTGTTCTTGAGCAGGAAGCCGGCCGCACCGGCCTCGATGGCGCCCATGACGTAGCCGTCGGTGTCGAAGGTGGTCAGGATGACGACTCGTCCGGTGATGCCGCGGGCCATGAGCTCGCGGGTGGCGGCCAGGCCGTCCAGGCCCGGCATCTGCACGTCGAGCAGGAGGACGTCGACCGGGTCGGCGGCGTTGCGCATGAGGGCGTCGTTGCCGTCAACGGCCCTCCAGACGACCTCCATATCCGGCTGCGCCCCCAGCAGCATGGCCAGCCCCATGGTGAACAGCGGCTCGTCATCGGCCAGACCCAGGCGGATCACGGGCGCCTCCCCTCCTTGACGTCGACTCACCGGAAGTATCCGCTCTCCAGGTTCAGCCCGTGCGGTTTTGTGCCGACGAAGTACCGACGACGCCCTGCGAGGTTCGCCATATAAGCGCGATTGGTTCTCATTCCGCAGAGGTGGGAAGCTCCGCCGTCACCCGCCATCCGCCCTCGGGGGTGGGCCCGGCGGTGAAGGAGCCGCCGAGGTCGGTGACCCGGTCGCGCATGCCGATGAGGCCGAAGCCGCGGTGCTTCGGATCTGCGGATGCGCTCACCGCGAGGCGGGGCACCGAAGCCGACTCGTGCTGTGTCTGCGCAGGCACCGCGTCCGCCTGTTCCCCCACGCCCGCGCGATGCGAACGGTCGTCGTTCCTCGGCGCAGGGCCCGCGTCTCCCGTTGGCGCCCGCGGGGCCGGGGCGTTCTCGACGACGAGGACGACACGGCCCGTCTCGGTGCGCAGCGAGACGGTCGTGGCCGCCCCGGGGGCATGGCGCAGCACGTTGGTCAGCGACTCCTGGGCCACCCGGTGGAGGACCTGCGCCGTCGCCGGCGGGATCCGGCCGAACGGGTCGGTCTCCAGGGTGACGGGCAGTCCCGCCCGCTGCGCCTGGCGCACCGGCTCGCGCAGGAGCTCCACGTGCTGGTCCGACGTCGCCTCTCCGGTTTCAGCACCGTCCTCGGCCCCGGCGTCAACGGTGCCGGCGGTACCGCCGGTACCCCCGGTGGGACGGCCGGCAGCAGCGGGACCGCCCGCACCGGCAGCGCCGGCAACAGAGCCACTACCAGCAGCGGAGCCGGAACCGGGCGCGGCGGCCGCATCGACGTCGGCGGCGCCGTCTTCGGAACGCAGCATGTCGACCAGGGCGTGCACCTCGTCCACGGAGCGGCGGGAGGTCTCCCCGATGACGGCCAGGGCCTCGTCGGCGGCGGCCGGGTCGGTGGCCAGGATGGCGCGGGCACCCTCGGCCTGCATGGCGATGACGGTGAGACTGTGGCCCAGCAGGTCATGGACATCGCGGGCGATGCGCTGCTGGGTCTCGATGACCGCGAGGCGCCGCTCGGTGGCCTGCTGCGCCTCGAGCACCGCAGCCCGCTCGAAGGCCTGGTTGTAGCGGTCGCGGCTGCGGCGCCGTGCGGCGCCGACGAACGCGGCCACCGCCACCACCAGCCAGGCATTGGTGAGGAGAATCAGCCGTCCGGCACCGGCATGGACCTGGTCACCGATGAGGCCGTGCGCCCGCGTCGTCGCCACAGCAGCCCCCACCAGCTCGAGGACGAGCCCCACCCACCGCCACGGCGCCTCCAGGCGGGACTGGGTCGTCTCCACCGCGATGAGCCCAGTGAGGATGAAGAAGATGGAGAACTCCGTGAACAGCACCAGATGGGCGGTCAAGCAGACGCCCCCCCCCGCCTCACCCTCCCAGCCGGTCCAAGCGCCCCAGACCCACCCGGGAGCCCCGGCCCAGGCCGTCCAGCAGCCCTTCCCCCGGCTGAGTCTCAACGACGGCGCACCGGCGCCCGGTGGCCCCATGGCGACCACGGCACCCGGCGTCGCCTCCCCAGCTTCAGCACCCGCCCTGGCGGCTCCCCTCCCGCAGGTCGGCCCCACACACACCGAAGCCGCCAATGACGCCGTCGTCCTGACCCACGACCTCACCAAGACCTTCGGCAAGCGCACCGTCGTCGAGGGGCTGAACCTCGTGGTGCCGCGCGGGGCCGTCTACGGATTCCTCGGCCCCAACGGCTCGGGCAAGTCGACCACGATGAAGATGCTGCTGGGGCTCCTGGCTCCCACGCGCGGGCAGATCAGCGTGCTCGGGCAGCCCTTCACCTCGGGCACGCGCGGACAGATCATGTCGCGCACCGGCTCCATGATCGAGACCCCGCCCGGCTACGGCCACCTCACAGGGGCCGAGAACATGCGGATCGCCGCCAAGATGCAGGGCCTGAGCGACCATCAGGTCAGCCGCGCCCTGGCGCTGGTGCGCCTGACCGAGCACAAGGACCGCCTAGTGCGCACCTACTCCATGGGCATGAAGCAGCGCCTCGGGATCGCCCTGGCGCTGGCCCGCGAGCCCGAGCTGCTCATCCTCGACGAGCCCACCAACGGCCTGGACCCGGCCGGTATCGAGGAGGTGCGCCGGCTGCTGGTCGAGCTCGCCGGCGAGGGCATCACTGTCATGGTCTCCAGCCACCTGCTCGACGAGATCGACCGCATGGCCTCCACTCTCGGCATCCTGTCGGGCGGCCGCCTCGTCTTCCAGGGCACGCGCACCGAGCTCATGGAGCGCTCGGTGCCGGACATCCTCATCGACACCCCGACGCCGCAGGCCGTCCTGGACCCGCAGATCCTGGCCGGGCTCGTGCCGGCGCAGGCTCTCACTCCCATGGCGTCGACGGCGGCAGGTAACCCCGGCGCGCCCGGCTCACCCAACCCAACCGCCGGCGCTGTCACCGGCCCAACGCTGACACCACAGGGCGCGCGCATCCCGGGGATGTCGAAGGAGGCGGTCGCCGAGCTCATCAGCCGGCTGGTGACTGCCGGCGTCGAGCTGCACGAGGTGCGACGCGAGACTCAGAGCCTCGAGGACGTCTTCATGGACCTCACCGGCCGGGGAGGTGTGCTGTGATGAGCAGCGCCGCACTCTCCTCCGCCCCGACCTCCGCCCTGTCCCCCACCGCAGCCGGAACCGACGGCCGACGAGGCGGCACCCAGGCCTGGCCCGTCCCCGCACCCGGTACCCCGACGTCGGGCCGCAGCTCGCACCACTTGCACGACTCAGCCGCGCCCGGCTTCCTCAAGTCGGTCGGCGTCGAGCTCCTCAAGATGCGCCGGCTGCGGGTACTGCTGATCACGGTCCTGCTCGTCATCGCCTCGGTGGCGATGAGCAGCATCGACCTGTTCAGCCAGTCGAAAATTCGTTCCCTCGCCGACCCGGCCGGCCAGCCGTGGGCGAGCCTCTTGCTGGCCATGGCCCTGTTCAACGCACTGACGCAGCCGATCTTCGTGGCGGTCCTCGCCAGCCGGCAGACCGACATCGAGCACAGCGGGGCCGGGTGGAACCTGGCGTCGACGTCGGGCCTGACGCCCGGCGCCCTGTGCCGGGTCAAGCTCGCCGCGCTGACGCTCCTCATCGCTCCCGCGGCCGTCATTCAGAGTGCCGCCCTCATCTTCGTGGCGCGGACGGTGGGGCTCTCCCTCCCGCTCGACGTCGGTCCCTGGGTCACCTACATGCTTCTGCTCGCCCTGGTCAACACGGCAATGTGCGCCTATCACCTGTGGCTCGCGGCCGTGGTGGAGAACCAGCTGGTCGTCATGAGCGCGGGGCTCCTGGGAGGCTTCATCGGGGTCTACATGATGCTCGCGCCACCAGCGCTGGCGCGCCTGCTGCCCTGGGGCTACTACGCCGCCATCACGCCCGCCAAGGTATCCATGGTGGACGGCCACGGCGCCTACGAGTACGTCCAGGTCCCCATGGGCTGGGTCGTGGGCTTTCTCGTCCTGACCGCCGTCATCTTCACTGCCGCAACCCGCCGGCTCGACCGGATCGAGAGGTGATCCCCATGAGCACTCCCGTCAACGTTTCCGCCACGCCCCGCGGCGCCGGCCTCGTCCGGCCCGCCCCGGCCCAGCCCGGCGCCCGGCCCGCCCCGGCCGAGTCCACAGCGCCGGGCCGCAGCGGCAGCAATGGCCGCAGCGGCTTTACCTCCCTGCTGGCCGCCGAGACCATCAAGCTCAAGCGCTCCTCGGCCTGGGTGGTGGCTGTCCTGCTGCCGCTGCTGGCGGTCATCACCGGCACCTTCAACTTCTACGGCAACCGAGAGACCTTCCCCCAGACCTGGGTGTCCCTCACCTCGCAGATGACGTTCTTCTACTCGATGATGTTCTGCCCACTGGGGGTGGCCCTGCTGGCCTCCACCGTGTGGCGGGTGGAGCACCGGGGCACGAGCTGGAACGCGATGCGGACCACCCCCCACTCTCCGACGGCCGTGGCGCTGGCCAAGACCCTCATCCTCTTCACGCCCGTGCTGGCGATGCAGGTGATCCTCGTGGTCTTGGCATGGATCTCGGGGACGCTCGTCATGGGACTGGGGCCCGCGATGCCTACGGCCTTCATCGTGTCGGGTCTCCTCGCGGTCGTGGCGGCGGCGCCACTGGTCGCGGTGCAGTCGCTGCTGAGCATGCTCATGCGATCCTTCGCCGCACCTGTGGCGGTCGCCTTCCTCGGCTGCGTCGTGAGCTTCGGCCTCATGGCGAGTCAGAGCCCCCTGACCTACGCCGTCCCGCAGGGCATCCTCAGCAAGACCCTGACCCTGGGATCGTCAGCCGTGTCGACGGCCGGGAAACTGGACGCAGCGAGCATGCTTCCTCTCCTGGTCGCGATTGTGGGCCTGGGTGCCGTCCTGTGGGGCCTGCTGGCCCTCGTCTCCCGCCGCACCGGCGGCGCGCGCTAGCACACCAGCCCAGGGCGCCCGCCCAGCACCGTTGGGGACGTACATCTCCCGTGAGGACTGCGTTTTCCCGCAGATGACTGAGGGCAGATCTCAGTCATCTGCGGGAAAAGTACGTCCCCGATGAAAAACGCAGTCGCCGACGACGTTTCAACGAAGCGGCCCACAGCGCGGTCGCCTGACCCTCACCCGGCCTTGGTGAGGAAGTTGAGCATGGAGTCGATGTCCTGCTGGACGCGGCCCCAGCGCACGATATGGGTGCCGGTGTCCTCGTAGCGCTCATAGCCGATGCCGGCGCCGTCGAGCGCCTTCTCGAAGCTCCGCTGGCTGGGCAGGACGATGCTCTCGTACCGGTCACTGTCGGTGCCGCACACGAGGAAGATGCGCTTGCCCCGGTAGCTCTCCACGTGCTCGACCGGGTTGTCGGCGCTCACACGAGCCTGGTCCCACGGGATCCCGTAGATCGTGCCGCCCTTGAGGTCGGTGGCACCGGCGGTGAAATTCGCCCAGTGGACGACCGCGCCGTCCTGGATGCGCAGGTCGGCCGGCCCGGAGTGGCTGGAGACCGACCCGAAGAGCTCGGGATGCTTCGCGGCGTACTTCAGGGCCCCAAAGCCACCCATGGAGAAGCCGGAGACGGCGCGCCCGGCGGGCTGCGCGATGGTGCTGAAGGTGGCGTCGACCCAGGGGATGAGCTCGTCCACGTGGAAGGTCTCCCAGTTGCGCGGCCCCACGTTGGAGGACTCGGGGTCGGAGTACCAGCCGGCAGCCCCGCCGTCGGGCATGACGACGATGAGGTCACGCTCCGCGGTGTGGTTGCGGATGTCGTACTTCGTGTCGAAGGTCGAGTAATCCTCGCCGCCGCCGTGCAGCAGGTAGAGCACCGGGTAGCGGCGCGAGGCGTCATAGGCGTCGGGCAGCAGCACGTTGACGCGGGGCAACCAGCCGATCGACGGCGTGGCCAGCTTGTAGTACTGCATGCGGCCCTGATCCTCGTGCTCGGCGACGTTGAGGGCGGCCTGCGCCGGGGCCGATCCGGCAACGACGGCACCGCCCCCTACGAAGGAGGCGGCGGCGAGCCCACCCACGCCCTTGAGCAGGGTCCGCCGGCTGAGCCGGTGGGCGGACGGGTGGATGGAGTGGGGAGCGGTCTGCGAGCTGGTGGTCTTCGAGCTGAGAAGCATGGCATGTCCTTGGGGGTTGTCCATGATGACGGGAATGGCGGGGCGGGCGGTTGGCCCACCCCGGAGCCCGGTCGGCCGGCGGGTACCGACCGACCCTTACGACGTCGTCTCACAGCAGCACCGTCATCGGCGTCCACCTATGAGACTTGTTTCACACCATACTCTGACCGTACGGTCAATAACACCCCTGACCGAGGCTGGCCGCCTCAGCCCTCAGGCGTCGAGCAGGGCACGCAGGTTGCGCACGTACCGCTCGAAGGCGACCCGGTCGCGCATGCCGGCGAGGCCGAAACCCTGGTGCGCGGGGCTCTTCTCCATCACCGAGGTGCGCATCGGATGCCTGAGCCCGGGCGGTGCAGGGTCGGGTGGAATCTGGCAACCGCGTCGGTTCTAACACCCAATGCCCTACGCCGGATCAAGCTCGCAGCGCTGACGCTCCTCATCGTTTGCTCATCGAAGCATTTGACATAGAATCTACTTTGGAAACTATGTGTTGGCTTCTCATGCTGTCGGAGATAGCTCAACTCAAACAGTCGTCCTTGAGCTCTAAAAACTAGAGTGTCCTACTTTCCAACAACTACGTTGGCCGAATCCAATCGAAAGAGATTTATGCGTACCATTTCTTGCTGCCATGGATCGCACTATGTTTCCTGAAATTCGTGACTGTGAACACGTTGATGCAGCACGCTCTCGCGCATCATTCTGCATACTTATAGCGGGAATCAGCCTTTTGTTGATTTCATTAAGCCATCGACCATCAAGTCCTGCCCTTGTCTTTCTCTTTTCTTTACTAGGCGCTGGCAGCACATTGGAAGGGTTGGCAAATTTTCTGACCCTATATGGTGCCGCGAAGTCAGAAAAGAGGTGGCGTCATTCTTCCAAGGGGGTGGAATTTTTTCCGCAGTAGGGCTGCATTCCGGAAAGTACATCTCGTGCCTTGTGGCGACGATGTCGACCTTGATACCGTGCGCAACGGTGATATCTGCGCGTTTTGCGGACGCTGTAAGCTGGAAGGTACTGATTCACTCATCAGTATTTGGTGCTATCGCAGCCATGATATGGTTAGATCCGCCATTCAACCGACCTGGGAGGCCTGCAATCGAAGTAGACTCCGCAGGAATTCACTTTTGGCGTTCTGGCATCCACCCGACCTATGTGGCATGGGATGCTTCCCCTTTCGTGGTGGGACGTAAAAGCGTGAGGGGGATGCCGCACACCTTGATTGATGCGAGTAACGGCCGTTCTACATCTCGATATCGAGTTTGCCGCTAGGTTATGAACAACTCCGTAAACTGTTATTTTTCTACAGTACGCGTCCCGAGCTTCGTAACGAGTTAGTGTCTCAGCGCGACCTGGAACGGGTCCGGGAATTGATGTATGCCTCATTAAATGAGGTGGAAAAAGGTCTCGAAAGGGAACGCATACAGTCCGCGAATCGGCCGACTCAATCACACGAGCGGCAACCATCCGACCACAAGCCCAATCGCCACCGATAGCCCCCCCAGCCCAGATGGACGTGGGCTCCGCGCAGAGCCTGCCATAGCAGCGCCGAGCGCGCCGACTTCATCACCGCCCCCATGCCGGCAAAGTCGATCGAGGCCTCCAACGGCGCAGGTAAGAGCAGAGCTTCCCAGGTCAGCCGGTTTGGAGCGGATTGCGTCTGTCACGAATCTGCTGTAACAGGCGGTAGAATCACCGAGGAAGCGCTTATTCCAACTAGACGGAATGGTGCGGTGACACCGCGGGGGTCATCTTACCCGCAGTGTCACCTTCACCAAACCATGCACCACTGCAAGCCGCGCAGCTGCATCCTCCAGCACCTTGGACGGCGGCGCCTGCTCACCTGGCAACGGGGTGACGACAAGATTCCCGTCATCTATTTCCCAGACGCCGGTGATCCGCCCTCCCTGGGTCAGGACAGGAGCGATCCAACCCGCAGCCTTGCTCACCCACGAGCGATGCTTGTTCGCCAGCATGTGAGTGTCCTTAGTCCCAGGACCAAGGACGAACTGGTCGAACGCTCCTAGGAGGTGGGTAGCGCGGCTGGGCTGGGTGGCCGCGAGCTCGTCCTCATGCTCGGCGAGCAGATATCGTGTCTCATCCTTCACCCGTACCTCGACGATTTGCTCGCCAAGACTAGCGAACCAGCCCTTGAGCGTTGACTTCTTGTTGCTGTTGCGCGAAAGCCACGCGTCAAAGGTTTCAGGGGTCGCTGGGCCATAGGCGGAGAGGTATCGCTTAATGACCGCTGGTGCTGCCTCCACAGGATCAGGTAGCCCATTCCAGTTCTTCAGAAAACTGGTGGGGTTAGTAAATGTCACCTTCGAAGAACGGCTCGGGCCATAGCACAACGCACCCTGCCATGCGAGAGGCTTAAGCAGAGCACCCCACCCGGAGCGCAGTTGTTCTTCCATCCCCTTGAACCGTTTGTCCTGAACCAGTTCGCTCACTAGCTCATCGCGAGACAGTACCTGACCATCGAGAAGGTCAGCGACAGACTCCGTCAGTTGCTCAACCTCCTCTGGCGTAGCGCCGAAGTGCCGTGACCAGGTGGGCTTGGTCCACGTACGAGCATTAGCTAGCAGCGATAGGTACTCCGCTACGTCCGCAGACCGCATCGCGTGCAGCGTTCCGCGCATCGCCCAAGTCTTGACAAGCGAGCGGTCGGAGTAAGCACGCTTGATCCCTTCAGGTCGCGGGTCACGTTGCCGTAAGGCGATAGCGGTCTCAGCAGCGGAAGCCACCTGCGCCTGCGTACCGCAGAGCCGTCCGACGATCTCAACAGGACCTGCGTCCGTCAACGGTTCCAGGTACTGCCTGTGCAGCCGCCATGCAAGCACCTGTTCGGCGGAAACCTCGATCAACGTCGTCCCCTCTCGTCGTTACCGTCAGATTCTAAGCCTCTTCGGAGCCTTGATTCGGTACACCGGGTAGCACTTCACGCAACCAGTCGCTGCGTGCCCGCTGAGCTTTCCACTCCCACGGTATCCCACCGACGCTTCCTCGAAGCGGACGCCAGAGAGCTCGATGGTACGAGGAATGGGCAGGTGCCCGTACACCACGACCTTCGCGTTGTACTCGATGTGCCACCGTGCGCTTTGGTCAGTGCCGCACCACAGACCGAACTCGGGGTGACGTAAGATCTGCGTGGTTTCGCGGTGTAGTGGCCAGTGATTGACAAGCACTGTGGGCACCCCATTGAGGCAGGCCAACCGGTTTCGTGTGTATGCGAGCCGCGCACGACACCAGTCCTCACGGGGGTAAGGATCCGGACGCAGGAAGGGAAGTACTCCTCAGTGCAGACGACGCCAACGGACGCCGCGACAGAGAGTGCCTCCTCTTTCGTGAAACTGCCCGCAGGGTGAAAGGTGTGGTCGTATAAGACGAACAGCGGCGCGATGACCACTGGCGCGGCTGCTGTCTGCCACGTCGGGTATGGATCCTCGGGCGTCACCACCCCAGCGCTCGGCACACATCCATCAGCTTCTGGTAATGGGGGGATATCCATATGTTCCTCGTCAAGCCGCGAGAGGATCGGGTGCTGGGGCAGGTACGCGGTAGGGCTCTTAGTTGCGGAGCATGGCGAACAGGACGTCGCGGCGGCGGGACAGGCAAATGAGTGCGGCGTTGTGTTTCTTGCCTTGGGCTCGTTTGAGGCGCTTGTTCCCGGAGCGGGCTGGGAACTCGCCTCGGATGCTGGTGCCGGAGCGTCGGGTGACCGCCGCCAAGCCGGCGTAGGCGGCGAGGTGTCCGGCTGTGGGGAACTGGGAGGCTTCACCGACGTAGAGGAGGATCCGTGCTGCGGTCCTGACCCCGACGCCTGGCATCGAGGTCAGGGACCTCGACAAGAGGGTGAGCATCAACAACTTTCTCGACTTGACCAGCGAGCTCGGCCCGCTGGTCCAGGACCTGCCGCAACGACGCTGCCAACCCGGGAAGGACTTGTTCGGCGGCGGCCGTTCCGGCAACGACGACGGTCTGCTGCGCCAATGCGGCGGTGATCGCGTCGGCGAAGTCGGTCGCGCCGCGCGAGGATGCCTTGGTGATGACTCTCAGCAGCTTGATATTTGACGCCGTAGCCATTCCTCGAGGGCCACCGAGTTGTTCAATCACGCAGGCCTTGTTTGGTGGTCAGTCGGGGTCCGATGACGCGTTTCTTCTCCACTGTCGCCGCGCCTGGTGTGTCTCCACACGTGCTCGTCCACGCCGATCGCGATGACGCCGTCGAGCCGGTCGGGGTGGTCGATCAACACCCGCTTTCCCTAGGCCAGGACCGCTTCATTCGCCGTATGCCATGCGCCCCCAAGACCCTCGGCGACACGGGCCACGGTCAGGTGCTGGTGCACGATGCCTTCCAGTGCCCACCGCAGCCCACGTCGCGACAGCTTGGCCCGCGGCTCGGCGGCACGGCCGGCATCTTGACGCCATACGTGCCCACAGCCGGTGCACCGGTAACGGCGCAGAGTCACCTCCAGCACGGTCGGCCAGCCACCCGAACGGCTCGTGCACCGGCCTCCGGATCACACTGTCACGCGGCACGCCTTCACAGCCGCACCGGCGACACCACTACTGGTCGGGACCAACGACACGGCAAGCCAGCACCGCACGGTCGGGTTCGAGCCGCTGCCCCGTGACCTCAAGACCACGCTCATCAAGCCGACAAACCGTGCTCAGGTCAGGGCAAGCGAAAGTAACGTCAGGCACGTCAAGGTCTCCCGGATGGACAGCGTCAGCTTCCATCCTCGGGAGACCTCGACCCCTACACCGGGAACGACGCAGCAACCCCGACTACACCCTCGACTGCGAAGAGCCCGATTTGGCCATGGGAACTCCCGCCGCAGAAGTGGAGGTGTCGACCGTCGCGGGTATCGGCGCAGCTGCCGTGCTTCCAGAGGAAGTCGCTGCCGCGACAGTGATCACAGCAGGCACTGTTGCGGCTGTAGGTGCTGGATGGGCCTACAACCACATGGTTCCACTGAAGTATCGTGAACAGATCAACCACCCTTGGAAAGAAGTGAAAGATGGAGCATCGAAGGCAGTGGACGGCACGACCAACTGGGCGCAGGATACCGCGGGCTCCGCGAAGAACGGGGTGGCTGATGCATAGCATTTCGCTTCCGGGTACGTGGGGCGACACACGAACTGGATGTAGCGACCATGCCCGTGTTCGGTCGACTTGAACCGGCTGACGGTGAGAGACCATCACCTCAACTCAAGGAGGAGCGTGTTTGAATGACTCTATTTCAGAAGCTCTTCCCCATGGATGGAGACAAATCCGCAGTGCAAAATTATGGACATGCAGACCAGGTAAGGGGCCTGGAGGCTTTTATAATACTGATGACCGGGGCTGGTCTGGTGCTCCTGTCATTTGCCTATCACTCATCCATCGCATTCACCGCATGGCTGATGCTCGTAGGTTGCTCCTGCATTGCTTATGGACTCCACAGATGCATTATATACGCACAAATACGCCACGCAGAACGACGTTGGCGCTGTGATGGAACTCGTGTCAAATTCGTTCCGTCTTGGCTGTGCGAGACTGGCGAGATTCTTGTGAACTCAATGATGACTTTGTCATCACTGTTGTCTCTATGTCTCGCAGTATTCTCCGACCTGGACGAGTCGGGTGATGCCAGAGCGTTCTGGCTCTCACTCCTGTTGACAGCCTTCTGTGCATCAGCATGGACCGCTACTCCCTTGTATCGCCCCGGAGCTCCCGCCTTCGAGGTATCTCCTCACGGTCTTTTTCTGCGGCCAGCAGGGATTCGTCACAAATTCGTCTCCTGGGACTCTTCACCTACGTTTCTGAAATACAGAACGATAAGAGGAGTTCCCCGCGTCCTACTGGCAACGAGTAGCGAGACGATCTACTTCTCAATAGGCGGCTTACCTCTCGGGTGCGAGCAACTACATAAACTCTTAGTGTTCTACAACGATCACCCTGAACGTCGTGAGGAGCTCACTCAGCAGCGCGGCCTGGAACGGGTCCGGGAATTGATGTATGCCTCATTAAATGAGGTGGAAGCAGGTCTCGAAAGGGAACGCATACAGTCCGCGAATCGGCCGACTCAATCACACGAGCGGCAACTATCCGACCACAAGCCCAATCGCCACCGATAGCCTCCCCCAGCCCAGATGGACGTGGGCTCCGCGCAGAGCCTGCCACAGCAGCGTGTTGTCTCATGACGTCTGAGAGTTTCAAATATCGTGACATCTGAAGACGCAGGTGCGGCGGAGGGATCGGGTCTGATTGTCGGCGCTCACCCACCCAGCAGGAGGATGCCTCGGTCGCTTGGGTGGTGCCTTGCGTGTGCTGCACGAGGGTCGGGGGCCACTGGGCAAGGGTCGGAGATACTCCATGAGGTGTGGGGGTTCGTGCAGTAGGCACAACCCTTGGCCAGCACACCCCCACCCTCGTGCAGTAGGCCACCCCGAGAAAAGGGCTCGGGCCAACCTCAGCGTTGAGGCAGTGCCACCGGGACCCTGCGCAGAAGTCAGGAGGGGCCAGATAGGGGCAGATAGAGACAGGGCATCAAGATCTGCCGCAAAGGTCCCAGACGCGATCACGCGCGCGACTCGTTGTCCACACAGCCGACATTGGCACCCCAGCCATCGACATACTCGGCGGGGATCCCCGGAATTCTGCGGTTCCGTCTCGGCTGGCGACGGTGCTTAAGCACAGATGTCGCCCATGAACACCTGCACCGGCCAGAGCTCTTCCATTGGCCCACTATCGCATCCAAGACGACCAGACCGGCCCTAGGTTCCCGCCCAGGCAAGTGACTCAGAAGTGAGGAGGCAAGACGGCCCCGCAACAGCAGCGCCGAGCACGCCGACTCCATCACCGTACCCATGCCGGCAGTGTCAATCGAGACCGCCAATGGCACAGGTAAGTGCAGGCGTTCTCAGGTCAGCTAGTTTTAGGGAGATGCGGCATCGGCCGAGCGATCACTAGTACCCCCTGGTCGAGATCAGACAGCTCCACCTCAGGCGTCGAGCCTGACTCCTGACTTTTTTGTTGGTTGAAGGTGTTGGTGGTGGGTTTTCGTTGGGATTGTGCGGGTGGCTGAGTTGGTTCGGGCACTAATTCGGGGTGTGTAGGGTTGGTGGGTGACGCCTTCGATCAACACTTATGTGACGTCTTCTGGGGCGACGGCGGTCAAGGTCGTGTTCAAGAGCCGCGGTAGGCGCATGGTTAAGCACGTTGGCTCGGCTCATGATGAGGCCGAGCTCGCCGTCCTGATGGAAAAGGCTCGCCAGATCGCTCAGGCGGGCCAGACGAGCTTGGACCTGGAAGCCCTGGTCGGCGCGCCCAAGCCGATCGTGTCGGGCAGCGCCCTGATGGGCGCTACGACGAGCGCGCTGCTGATCCAGGTCCTGTCTCATGCCTGGGAGGTCCTTGGTCTGGGCGAGGCGGTCGACGGCGATGAGGGCTTTAAGCAGATGGTCTTCGCACGGCTGGTGGAGCCCACCAGCAAGGCGCAGGTTCCGCGGGTGCTGGGCGAGATCGGGGTTCAGCCGCTGACGGTCCGTACGCTCTACCGGTCGCTGGCCAGTTGCGTCGACAATGACTGGAGGAGCAGTATCCAGGCCGCCCTCTACAAGCGTGTCAACGCCTGCGGTGACCTCTCACTGGTCTTATACGACGTGACCACGTTGTACTTCGAGACGGAGACGGAGGATGACCTGCGCAAGGTCGGTTTCTCCAAAGAGCGCAGGGTAGATCCGCAGATCACGGTCGGCATGCTCGTCGATAGAGGCGGCTTCCCCCTCCAGGTGGGGTGCTGGGAAGGAAACCACGCCGAGACCAAGACCATCGTACCCACGGTCCAAGGCTTCCTGGACGCCCATGGTGTCGATCCGGCAGACCTGGTGGTGGTGGCGGATGCCGGCATGATGTCCTACACGAACCTGACCGCCTTGGATAAGGCTGGTTTGTCGTTCATCGTCGGGTCCAAGACCACCAAGGCGCCCTGGGACCTGGCCGAGCACACGCATTTCCACGGTGAGGCCTATACCGATGGCCAGATCATCGAGACCACCACTCCCAGGAAGGGAATCAAGTCTCTCAAGGGCAGGTCGAAGGTCAGGAGCCGCCCGGCCTGGACGCCGCAGGACAACCCGGAGTCGTGGCGGGTCGTGTGGCACTACAGCGCCAAGCGCTTCGCCCACGACAACACGACCCTGACGGCGCAGGAGAATAAGGCCAAGGCTGTGATCGACGGCGAGAAGACTGCCCGCCGCCCCAGGTTCGTGAAGGGATCCGCAGACCACTTGTCACTTGATGAGGCATCCCTCAAGCGGGCCCGCGCAACAGCGGGCCTGAAGGGCTATGTCACCAATATGACAAGTAAGCGCATGAATGCTGCTGAGGTCGTCAGCTCCTACCGGAGCCTGTGGCACGTGGAGCAGTCATGGCGAATGAGCAAGCACGACCTGCGCGCCCGCCCGATCTTCCACCACCGCAAAGACTCCATCGAAGCGCACTTGACCATGGTGATCACCGCTCTCGCCGTCGCCCGCTACCTCCAAGACACCACCGGCACATCAATCAAGAAGATCATCCATACACTCAAACCAATCCAGACCGCCCAGATCCACCTAGCCGGCCAGACGATCACCGCTAGCCACCCACTCACGCCCCAAGCCCAGACCATCCTCAACGCGCTAGACATCGCCCCCGAGATCTGACACCCCAAACGGGCACTAAACTGTCAGGACTCAGGAGCTCCACCTCAGGCGTCGAGCAGGGCACGCAGGTTGCGCACGTATCGCTCGAAGGCGACCCGCCCCTCGGAGGTCAGCGCCAAGTAGGTGGCGGGACTGCGTCCGACATAGGTCTTGTTCTGCTGGACGTAGCCCGCCCCCTCCAACTTGGACAAGTGAGTGGACAGGTTGCCGGCCGTCATGTCCAGCAGCTCGCGCAGACGAGGGAAGTGCAGCTCGTCCCCAACGGGCACGGCCGCCAGGGTCGCCATGATCCGCAGGCGGGCCTGGGCATGGATGACCGGATCGATGTCGACGCCGGAGGCGGCCACTCCGGCCGGCCTCGCCGCCCACGTCCCAGAGCCCACCGCCCCTCCAGGCCGCCCCATCCGCGCCTCGCTGGACATGTCACGCACCTCGCTTCACTCTCGCCGCGGCACTGACGACGGCGGCCACCAGCATGCCACCCCCACCAGCCACGGACATGATCCACCAGGCCCACGGCATACCGGCAATCGTGACCACCAGGGTGACCAGGAGGATCCAGCCGCCCAGGACCCCCATGACCATCTCGTCCCACAGCGCGGCACTCATAAGGAAAATGACGCCGACGATGAGACAGGGCACGGCGTTGGACACCAGGCTCGCGACCTCGTTGGCCTCAGCCGTGTTGACGGTGGCCAGGAAGGCATTCACCCGGCTCAGGATGATGGCGCCCAGCGGCATCCCGAGAGCCCAGGCGAGGCCGTAGTAGGTGCCCTCTCGGCTGCTTCGGCCGCGGATGCCGCGCACCTTGGGGACAATGTAGGCGAAGGTAAAGAGCAGGGCCGCCGCGAGGCAGCTGCAGAAGAACAGGTACGGCGCCCGCGGCAGGCCGTAGTCCGGCTCGCGATAGAGGGCGAGCGCGGCATAGCCGACCAGCCAGGCCAGCCCCCAGGCGACCAGGAGCGGAGCCGGCTTGACCTCGTGGCGCTTGAGATAGCTCTCCCGCTGGGCGTCAACGACAGCGAGAGCCTCTTCAGGCCCCGCCGGAACCTCGTGGTGCTGAGTCGCAGCACTCATCATGAACCCCCTCACTCAGAGTGGTTTGCGTTTCAAACCACCTTCAGGATAGCGCCTTTGAGTTTGTAGCGCAAACTACTTTGGCATCGACACCTCTGCACGCGGGTCCTTCCCGCGTAGGAGGGCTTGCACAGGCTCGCCTCTTAGAATCGGCTTCATGACAGATGCGGCACCAGGCTCACCCCCGCCGGCCGGCGGACTCGGCAATGCCCCGACGCTCGTCGAGCCGCCCAACGCCGTCGCCCCATCAGCCACTTCTACGCCGTCGGCCGGGTCGGCCTCCACCTCACCGGTCGGCATCCCGGTCATCGGCGTTGCTCCGGCGCCCGGGCCCTCCCCCGTACCCGAGTCCACCGCCCCGCGCTCGACGACGCTCCTGGTGGACACCACCGCGCGCCGCCTGCGCCGCACCGAGGACCTGCTCGACCTGGCCCTGACCCTCCTGGGCATCGGCGCCGTCCTCATCCTGGCGATCTACGCCCGCCAGACCACGACCGGCGTCACCCAGGACGTCCAGAACGCCCTGGCGGTGGTGCTGCGCCGCATCCTCGTCTTCCCCCTGCAGGCCATTGAGGGCCTGACCACCTTCATCGTGCCGCTGGCCGTGCTGCTCGACCGCCTCCTGCGCCGCTCCTGGCGCTCCTGCGGCCAGGCCGTCCTGTCGGGGTTCGCCGGGTACGTGGTCGCCTTCGCCGCCATGACCGGCCTGGTCACGTGGGGGCCGACCGCCCTGGTCATGGGACTGACGGTCACCGCCTCGGGCACCGCCCAGCTGGGCATCTCCACGGTCTTCGCCTCCATGGCGGGCCTGCTCACGGGCGCCGGCGACCGCAACAGCTCGACCACGATGCGCTCGGGCTGGGCGGCGATGTGGGTGGTCCTCGGCCTGGCGGTCCTGCGCGGCGCCCTGACCCTGCCCGGCGCGGTACTGTCCCTGCTCCTGGGCCGCGCCGTCGGCCTGCTGGTCCGTTACGTCTTCGGGGTGGAGGACCGCCGGGCTCACGGGGTCACGCTCGTGCGCGCGCTGCGCCGGGCCGGGATCGACGCAGTGCGCGTGGTCCGCATGGACCGGGCCCCAGAGGCGCGCGCCTGGACCGTCACCACTGACGCGCCTCTGGGCTACACCGAGCAGGTCCGTGAGCAGGTGCGGGAGAACTCACTGGCGTCTGCCGCCTCGACGGACGGCGTCGACGAAGTGCCGACCGACCCGCAGACCGCGGTTGAGACGCCGCCCCCCGCTCACCCCTTCGGCGGGGTCGCCGACCCAGCCGGCGACCCAGCCGCCGAGCCTTCCACCGGGCCTGTGTCCACGCCGGACACCGAGCCAGTCACCGCAGCGACCAAGGATACAGCTCCCGGACCGGCCGCCTCCCCGCTCGACCCGACGTCGTCGGGATCGGCGGACGCCAACACGATCAGACCGGCCACCGACGTCGACCTGGCCGCCGTCCTGGCCGAGGCCTCCAGCGAGGCCCTGTCCCAGGAGCGGGCCTCGGTCCACCGGATGTACGCCGTGTGGGACTCGGCCGGCGAGCGCCGCAACGTCACCCTCCTCGACTCCGACCGGCAGGTGGCCGGGTTCCTGTCCAACATCTGGGACCAGATCCGCGTCAAGGGCCTGTCCCCCACCCGCGACCTGTCCCTGCGCCCCGCGGCCGAGCACGCCGCGCTCATGACGATGGAGGCGCGCCGCGCCCGCGTGCGCACCCCCGGCCTGCTGGGCATGGCCGAGGCCGCCGAGTCAGTGCTGCTGGTGACCGATCACGTCGTCGGTGCCCGTTCCATCCAGGACCTGGGGGCCGAGGTCGACAACGACATCCTGGACCAGCTGTGGAACCAGCTCCAGCGCGCCCACGCCGCGGGACTCGCGCACGGGAGCATTGACGCCTCGAGCGTCGTCCTCGACGAGACCGGGCGGCTGTGGCTCCTGGACTGGGCCTCGGGCGAGACGATCTCCTCCGAGCTCTCCCGCCGCGTGGACCTGGCCCAGACCCTGGCCCTGACCGCCCTGACCGTGGGCGCCGAGCGGGCCATCGACGCAGCCTCCCGCTCGCTGACCACCGCGCAACTGGCCTCGATCGCCCCCATGCTCCAGCGGGTGGCGCTGCCGCGCCAGACCCGCGAGGTCATGGGAAGGCGCGGAGCCAGCCGCCAGGTGCTCCAGGACCTGCGCGACGCCCTCGTGGCGCTCACACCCACGGCCGACGCCGAGCCGGCCCGCCTCAGCCGCTTCTCCACACGCACTGTCCTCCTGGTTGTGGTCGGGCTGGTCGCCGGGTGGACGCTGATGGCGCGGATGGACTTCCAGCAGGTCAGCGCCGCCGTCTCACAGGCCAACGTCTGGTGGATGCTGGCGGCCCTGGCCTTCTCCGTGGCGACCTACGTGGGCGCCGGGCTGACGCTGGTGGCCTTCAGCCCCGCACGGCTCTCACTGTGGCGCTCCACCGAGGTGCACCTGGCCAGCGCCGTCGTCTCGCTCGTGGCACCGGCCGGTGTGGGCGGGGCGGCCATCAACCTGCGCTTCCTCAACCGCAAGGGGGTGCCGACGGCGGTCGGCGTGGCCACGGTGGCCCTGGTCCAGGTGGTCCAGTTCATCGTCACGGTGGTGCTGCTCGTGGTGCTGGCGGCCATGACCGGGCAGTCCACGGGGCTGACCCTGCCGTCGGGCTGGATGCTGGTCGCGGCGGGCGTGATCGTGGTCCTGGCGGCGGTCGTGCTGGTCGTTCCCCGGGCGCGCGCTTGGACGTGGGCAAAGATCGAGCCCACCTACCGCCAGGTGTGGCCACGACTCGTGTGGGTCATGTCCAACCCGGTGCGCCTGGCCCTGGGGGTGGGCGGCGCGCTCATGCTGAGCCTGTCCTACATTCTGTCCTTCAGCGCGAGCCTGTGGGCCTTCGGCTACACGGTGCCCTTCGCGGTCCTGGCCATCACCTACCTGGCCTCCAACACGGTGGGCTCGATCGTGCCCTCCCCCGGCGGTATCGGGCCGGTCGAGCTCGCCCTGACCGCGGGGCTCGTCGCCGCCGGCGTCCCCTACGGGGTGGCGCTGTCCACGGCGATCGTCTACCGCCTGGTGACCTTCTGGATCCCGATCCCCGTGGGCTGGCTCAGCCTCCAGCGCCTCCAGAAGGTCGGGGACCTGTAGGTCCGACGACGAGGTGCGGCGCTCCGAGTCCCAACCGGCACCCTGCGATCATCTCGCCCGCACTGCACGAGGTCCGGGCGCTGCTGGCCGGGAGGTGGGTGCACTCCACGAGGGTCGGGGTCTCGTGGAGTACGGACAACCCCTGACCAGTGCACCCCGAGGCTCGTGCAGTGCACCCGGGCTCAGGCTAACGATATCGACGACGGCCGGCATCTGCCCCGTAGCCTGAAGGCATGGAGCACAGGCCCGAGCCATCGTCGAGCCCGGGGGAGGTTTCTGCGCCCTGGCCCCAGCGATGGCTGGAGCGTCACCGCCGCGCCGTCGACCTCACAGTGCTCGCCCTCATCCTGGCCTATAACCAGCTCGTCCTGCCGGTCACCACGGCCTCAACAGCGCAGCTGTGGCTGCTGGAGACAGTCAGTGCGGGACTCGGGCTGTGCTGGCTCCTGCGACACCACTCCCCCACGGCCGCCTTCACGGTGGCGATTCTCCTCGCCGGGGCCCAGCTCCCGATGGGCCCCGGATCCAGTGTCCTTCCCGCGGACCTCCTGCTGGCGCTGCTGGTCCACCACCTGGCCGCCGCCAGGCGATCGGCGATCTCCCTGCCCTGCGCGGCGCTCGTCGTCGCCTGGGTCATTGCGGCCTTCATCCCTGTGCTCCGAATGGGGTACAGCCGCCTGAGTCTGCCCGCGCTCTGCGTCGTCGCCGTCCTGTGGGCCTGGACCGCAGGCGTGCTGAAGCGCACGCGCCGCGCCCACCTGGCCGCCCTGGCGCGCAACACCGAGTACCGGCTGCGCGAGGCCGCGCTGCGCCACGAGCAGGCCGAGCGCCAGGAGCGCTCACGAATCGCCCGCGAGATCCACGACATCGTCTCCCACGGCCTGGGGGTCATGGTGGTCGTCGCCGACGGCGCGGCAGCGACGGCCGCTTCGGATCCGGACCGGGCGGCGGTGGCCATGCACCGCGTCCGTGACACGGGGCGTGAGGCCCTGGGCGACATGCGCCGGATGCTGGCCGTCCTGCGTGGCGAGGACGAGGTTCCGCATGCCCCTCAGCCCGGCGAGCGGGATCTGGCGGAGCTGGTGGCCGAGGCCCGGGGCACGGGTCTTCCGGTCCAACTCGAGATGCCGGACGCCCTGCACCTGCCGGCAGGGATCGGCCTGACCGTCTACCGGATCGTCCAGGAGGGACTGGCCAACGTGCGTCGGCACGCCGGCACCGTCAGCAGCGTCGAGGTCCGTGTGCGCCGGGAGCCCGCGGGCATCGTCGTCGAGGTCCTCGACGACGGCGGAGGCCTGCCCGCGGCGAGCGCCGTGCCAGCGGTTCCCGGTCACGGCCTCCGGGGCATGCGCGAGCGGGTCACCTCCCACGGAGGCAGCCTGGAGGCGGGACCTCGAGACGGCGGCTTCCGCCTCCGAGCGGTGCTGCCGTGGGAGGAGCGGTCGGAGGCGGAGTCCCCAGAATCCCTGGCGTCTCCAGAGTCGGCACCGGAACGCACTGAGGAGAACGCATGACTCTTCGACTCATCCTCGTCGACGACCAGGAGATGTACCGACTCGGTTTCCGCATGCTGCTGGAGACCCAGGAGAGCGTCGAAGTCGTCGGGGAGGCGGAGGACGGACGCGCCGCCGTCGACCTGATCGAGCGGGTCGAGGCGGACATCGTCCTCATGGATGTGCGCATGCCGCGGATGAACGGGATCGAAGCGACGCGCACCATCGTCCAGGGCGGTTCCGGCGGCCCCCGAGTCATCGTCCTGACCACCTTCGACCTCGATGAGTACGCCTACGAGGCGATCCGGGCGGGCGCCAGCGGCTTCCTCCTCAAGGACGCGTCCCTGGAGGAGCTCATGGCCGCCATCCACCACGTGCACGCCGGCGACGCGGTCATGGCGCCCTCCACCACCCGCAGGCTCATCGAGCACTTCGCCCTCCCGCCCCCAGTGGTCGACGACGGCGATCACCGTATTCGGGCCCTGGAGGACCTGACCGCCCGCGAGCGCGAGGTTCTGGCGCGCGTTGCACGCGGGCTGTCCAACGAGGCCATTGCCCACGACCTGTGCGTCGCCGAGGGGACGGTACGGGTTCACGTCAGCCGGATCCTGAGCAAGCTGGGGCTGCGGGACCGGGCGCAGGCGGTCGTCCTGGCCTACGAGTCGGGCCTGGTCACCCCGCGTAAAGACGCAGGCCGGGCGGATCGGGACGAGCCGCCCAACGGGTACGCGGAGCCGTAAGCACAAGGCATGGTCACCGTTGCTCCTCTGACATTGACGATGCGTTCGAGCATCTGCTCACACGCATCTCACGTTTCGAGTCTCTGACGCGACTACCCGGTGAATGCGCGCAACCCGCGCTCACTAGCACTCCAGGAGGAGGAATTATGACCACAGTCCTGATAACGGGAGGTAATCGCGGCCTGGGTCGCGCCGTCGCCGAGGAACTGGCCGGTCAAGGTATGACCGTCGTCGTCGGCGCTCGTCAAGCGGGCGATGGGGCTGAGGTCGCACGTCGAATCGGCGGCGGGGCGACCGCGGTTCAACTCGATGTGACTGACCCACCATCCATCCGTCGGTCAGCCGCCTGGATCGACGAGCATCACGGTGGATTAGACATTCTGATCAACAACGCCGGTGTGCTCCCGGAAGCAACCAGCCAGGCCGCTGAAGTTGTCGATCTGGGCCTGTTCCAGCAGACGTACGCTACGAACGTCTTCGGACCGGTCGCCGTGCTGGAGGCGTTCCTCCCTCAACTACGAAGGTCCCCACAGGGGCGGATCGTGAATGTGTCGTCGACAATGGGATCGCTCACCGATCAAACTGATCCACGCTCCCCCTACTACGACATGATCGTGCCCGCCTACCAGAGCTCGAAGGCAGCCCTCAACAGCATCACGATCATGCTCGCCAAGGCACTGGCCGACACCTCGATCAAGGTCAGTTCGGTCTGCCCCGGATTCGTACAGACCGACCTGACTCCCATCAACCGGGAGCAAGCGCCATTGACGGTGACGCAAGCCGCCAAGGTCGTCGTGTCTGCCGCCACCCTGCCCGACGACGCACGCTCAGGTACCTTCATCGACAGCGACGGCATCGTCCCCTGGTGAGTAGCGACGGTTGTCCAGGCCGCCTCCCGACCTGGACAGCCGTTCTTCACTCGCTCGTCGGCCATCCCATCAAGGTCGGCAGCGGAATCTTGTCGCCATGAGCGACCTGAGACTGCCGGGCTCGCATTTCCCCCGGCGCCTACGTATACCTTGGGATGAAGATGAAAGATCCGTTCGAACAAGCCGTGAAGGAACATGGAGAGACCGTGTTCCGAGTGTGTCGTGCCGTGCTCGGTCCAAGCCCAGACGCGGAAGATGCTTGGTCGGAAACCTTCCTGGCCGCGTTGCGCGCCTGGCCGGACCTGAGCAACGACACGAACATCGAAGCCTGGCTGGTCCGTGTCGCCCAGCGCAAGACGATCGATATCCTCCGAGCCAGGGCGCGTCACGCGACTCCCGCCGAGGATCTTCCCGAGCAGCGGTCACCGCTTGGGAATCCCGATGAAGACGAGCATGGAGTCTGGTCGGCTGTCGCAGCTCTCCCGGAGCGCCAACGCCTCGCCGTCGCCTACCACTACTTCGGAGGGCTCCCACATGCGGAGACAGCAGCGCTGATCGGCGGCAGCACCGAGGCGGTGCGTCGTGCGACGGCCGACGGCATCAGGAACTTGAGAAAGATCTACGCGGAAGAACAGACGAGAGAAGCACTTCGATGACCGATATGACCAAAGGAGAAGGTATTCGTCCTGCCGACACCGAGCAGACGGCGGACATGGCCCCCCCATTCCCGGTCGATCGTGTCGATCTGGACAGATTGCACGCCCGACTCACAGCCGCGGCTGATCGCGATGGTCTACTGGAAGTCGCTTACCGCACTATCGACACCTCCGTCGGCCCGCTGCTGCTCGCGGCGACTTACAACGGCCTAGTACGAGTGGCGTTCGAACGTGAAGGATTCGACACCGCGCTGGAGACGTTGGCAACCAGGATCAGCCCGCGAGTACTGGAAGCACCCCGCAGACTTGATGTAGTTGCCGCCGAGATGGACGAGTACTTCGCAGGTAGACGGCGTGTGTTCGACGTTCCGCTGGACTACACGTTGTCGTCGGGATTCCGCCAGGTCGTCCAGCGATACCTCCCGCACATCGGTTACGGACACACGCAGTCCTACAAGGAGGTCGCCGAGTGCGTCGGCAACCCGAAGGCTGTCCGCGCGGTCGGAACCGCTTGCGCGACGAATCCGCTGCCGGTGGTGGTGCCCTGTCACCGCGTGCTGCGCACTGATGGCAGTTTAGGCGGCTACATCGGGGGATTGGACGTGAAGTATGCGCTGCTGACACTGGAGAACGCCGTGTGAACGCCTCCAGAACAACATACGAGATGTCTGCGAATCGCAGCGACCTGGGCCCAGCTGCCTGCGAGAAAGCGCAGTTCTCGACCAGAAAGTAGGTTGTCGATACCGCCGCAGGCCTCGCCGGTGTCAACGGGAGCCCGCCGGTTGATGGGCGGATCAGGTTCAGAGCGGCACCACCACCCTCAACCCCCTCTATGCGCATTGCATAGTCGAGGCTGCTCCTCGCGGCGGAGGCGGGAGGCCGCCCCGGCGGGGAGGCTCGGGGCATGAACGACCTCGTACGCACCATCGATCTCTCCAAGCGCTACGGGCAGCGGACCGTCGTCGACCGCCTCAACCTGCGCGTACCGCGGGGCTCCGTCTACGGATTCCTCGGCCCCAACGGCTCGGGCAAGTCCACGACCATGAAGATGCTGCTGTCCCTGGTACAGCCGAGCGCCGGCCAGGTGCTCATCGGCGGGGAGCCGATGAACCGGAGCACTCGACGCCGGCACCTGGCCCATATCGGCTCGCTCATCGAGTCCCCACCCGGTTACGGGCACCTCACCGGCGCCGAGAACATGAGGATCGTCCAGCGCCTGCTCGATCTTCCCGACCGGTACGTCAAGCATGCGGTAGACACCGTTCGCCTGGGCGGGCAGATGGACAAGCGGGTCCGCGAGTACTCCCTGGGCATGAAGCAGCGCCTGGGCATCGCCATGGCGCTGGCGCGCAGGCCCTCGCTGCTCATCCTCGACGAGCCGACGAACGGCCTCGACCCCGCCGGAATCGAGGAGATCCGCCGGCTCCTGAGGTCGTTGGCGGCCGACGGCGTCACGGTCATCGTCTCCTCCCACCTGCTGGGCGAGATCGACCGCGTCGCCACCGTGCTGGGGATCGTCTCGCGCGGCGGGCTCCTCTTCCAGGGCACGCGCGCCGAGCTCATGAGCACCTCCGTGCCGGACACGCTTCTGGCCTGCTCGCGCCCTCTTGCTGCCGCCCACCTCCTATCCGCTCGGGGTACAGCGTCCGCGTACGAGCACGGGCTCCTGCGCGTCCCGGGCCTGAGCCAGCAGGCCACGGCCGACGTCGTCGCCCTCCTGGTCCGCGAGGGCATCGGGGTGCACGAGGTCCGCCAGGAGGAGCGGACCCTGGAGGACGTCTTCATGGCCCTCACCCGAGGAGGCGGGCTATGAGGACCTCCATGACAGTGCGCACCGTGCGCAACGAGTACGCCAAGATGCACCACCTGAGGATCGGGCTCATCGCCGCGCTCCTCCTGCTGGGGGTCTGCGCGCTCAGTGTTCTGTCGGCCTTGAACTCGGGGCTGGTCGACCACCGGTTCGACGCCGACGGCGACGGGTGGCGGCTTCTCATGGCGAGTCTCCATGGCGCCGTCGGACTGACCTCGCCGCTTCTCCTGGCCGTCATGGCGAGCCGTCAGGTGGAGGTGGAGCACTCGGGGCAGGGCTGGATGTCCTCGGCGACCGCGGGCACCACCCCGGGCCGGCTGTGCCGGGCGAAGCTCCTTGCCCTGGGGCTGCTCATCTCCCCCATCCCGGCGGCCTGGGGAGCGCTCGTGGTCATCGTCGGCCGCGCCGTCGGACTGACGGCACCGGTGCCGGTTCCCCGGCTGCTCGCACTGGTAGCGGGCCTGGCGGTCATCAACCTCGCCGTGCTGGGCGCGCAGCTGCTCGCCTCGGCGCGGGTGGAGAACCAGCTCGGGCCGCTGGCGGTGGGGCTGATCGGCATTCTCCTCAGCGTCTTCGCTCCGACCATGCCGATGTGGGCGCGGTACCTGAGCCCGTGGACCGCCTACGGGCTCATCGTCCCGGCGGACTTCGCCGGCACGGATCTGATCGACCTGGATATGCACCTGGTCGGCCTCACGGTTCTGACCTGCGTCGGGGGCGCGCTGTTTGCTCTGGTCACTAGCTGTTTCGATCATCAGGGGGTGTGAGATGTCCTCCATCATCATCGAGTTCCTCAAGCTGCGCCGCTCGGCGAGCTGGGGCGTGGTACTCGTGCTGCCGACGGTCTCGGTCCTCTGCGCGTGCGTGCTCGTGCGTCCCACGGACTGGCAGCTCCTATGGGTGCGGTCCATCGGCTTCTACGGGATGGTGCTGCTCCCCGTATCCCTCGGCGTCCTGGCGTCCCTCGTTTGGCGGGTTGAGCACCAGGGGTCCAACGGGCTGGCACTCATGAGCGCGCCCGTCCCCACGTGGAGGACGGTGGCGGCCAAGACCATCGCTTCCTGGCTGCTCGCGGCCGTCATGCAGTTCGTCCTGGTGCTGGCCGCGACCGCCGTCGGGTCACTCGTCCTCGGGCTGCCGGGCGTTCTGCCGTTGCGGTACCTGGTGGCGGGGCTGCTGATCGCGGTGGCCTGCGCGCCCGTGTGCGCTCTCCAGTCGGGTCTGTCGGCCTTCACCCGGTCCTTCGCCGTGCCAGTGGCGATCGGCCTGGTGCTGACAGGAGCGGGGACGACGGCGCTGCTGTTGCACATTCCGGCGGCCTGGCTCCTGCCTCACGCCCTGGTCACCCGCACGACGCAGATCGGCGCGACCAGCGAGGGTGCCACCCTTGTCTTCGCCGCCCAGGAGCTCACCTGGACGAGTGCTGCCGTCACGGTCGGTATCAGTGCGGCCCTGAGCGCCGTCGTCGTCCTGGCCACCTCCGTGGCGCTTGAGCGATCCGACACCCGAGGGGGCTGAGGACGCCTTCCGCGCCGACGAAAGGAGAGGGCGCTCGGCTGCACGTCTATGCGGCGAGCAGATTAGCGCTGGCAACGAACCTCTTGTACCGCCTGCTCGTGTGCTCCAGGGCGGTCGGCACGCCGATAACCGGCGCGCTGTGGTTGCCCTTGACATAAACGACTCGGTCAACCCGGCTCAGAATATCCATCTGGTGGCTGACAGCGATGATCGTGACGCCACGGTACGTGTCGGACTGGAAGACGTTCCGGTAGATGCTCTCGCGCGTGCTCGCGTCCACTCCACTGAGCGCCTCGTCCCAGAAGATGCAGTGGCGGCCTCGTATGAGGGACCTGGCCACGAGCATCCGCTGCGCCTGCCCAGAGGAGAAGTTCCGGCCGGACTCGAAGACAGCGGAGTCAAGCCCCCGAGGCAGGCGGGAGACGGTATCCGCGAGGTTCACCGCAGCGAGTGCCTCCCAGATGTCGGCCTCGGCGCAGTCCACGCCTTCAGCTACCAGGTTGTCGCGCACAGTGCCGGTGTAGAGCGACATGCCGGGCAGCACCACCCCCAACCCTGACCGGTCCCACCCGTCCCCGTACTGGACCGTTCCGTCGTGCGGCAGCAGGCCCATGAGCGCGTGCAGCAGGGTGGATTTTCCTGACCCTGACTCCCCGATGATGGCCACATGCTCTCCTTGACCGATGGTCAATGAGATAGGAGCGAAGACCGGTTCACCACCTGGGTAGGTGCAGGACAGGTCGCGTGCCGTGATGAACGCCGGCGAGTCAGCGAGTACGACGTCGCGGCGCTGCTCCTCGGGCTCCTCCCGAAGAGGAGCCTGCTTCTGCTCAAAGACCGCAGCCTTTGCCCAGGAGACGAAGAAAGTCTGAAGCTCCGATGTCGCTCCGGCCAGCATGCCCACCCCCGACTGGAACAGCACCACATCAGGCATGCCGACGTGCCCCGAACGGTAGAGGCTGACGCTGAAGGCCGCGACGACGACCAGGGAGACGCCGTAGTAGACGCGTTGGACTCCCGCGCTGAGGTTCTGGGCGCCCAGGGTCGTCTTGAACGCCTCGGCCAGACGATTGTTCTCCGCTGACCAGCGTGCCGCCACCTGGTCCTCCGTCCGGGTCACCTTGGTCTCATCCACAGAGTGAATATCCTGCTGAATGGCTGAGGTGAAGGCGATCTGGCGCTGGACATAGTTCTGACTGGCGTCACGCTCCCTCTGGACGGCAAGTCCAGCCAGGATGCTGAACAGCAGCGATACCCCGCACGTCAGGAGGGTCAGGGGCATGGATATCCACGCCAGGTAGACCACCAGGACCATGACGGAGAGGAAGTTGATGGCAGCTGGGATCGCTGAGGAGAGGATGACATCCCTGATCGTTCCCCGCAGACTGATGACCTCGATCAGGGAACCGACGGTCTGGCTCTTGAAGAACAGGTAGGGGCGCCTCAGCACCGAGCGGAAGAGTGATTCCGAGTAGCGCCGCTCAAACCTGCCCGTCAGACCACGCTGAGCAGCAGTCAGCATCAGGCCGGACGCCAGGTACAAAAGGACAAGCACCACTCCCAGGCCGATAGTGATCGGCCAGAGATACTCTGCACCGAGTACACTACGCACCCCGGTGGCAACTGCCATGGAGGCTGCCTGACCGATCGTCAGACCGAGGAACAGCAGCCACAGGTGCCGGGAGAAGAAGACCCGGACAGCGGAAGGCGGCCGAGAACGGGGCGCCGGAGCCGGAGGACGCTCCTGCTCGACGAGGATCCACACTCCGGTAAAGGAGCGGTAGAAGTCCTCCAGCGGTAGACGGAGTCTGCCAAGAGCAGGGTCTAACACGCGGACGTGGGTACGTGACATCGAGGCGACCACGACGAAGTGGTTCGAGTTCCAGTGCGCGATCGCCGGGCCATTGAAGGAGGTGAACACCTCACGTGTCCATTCTGCCCCGGGATCCCGGTAGGCGCGGGTGCGGGTGCCGATGGACTGATCGATCTGCCTCAGGTAGCTGGCTTTCAGTCCATCCGCAGGCAGTGCATCACCGTCGTAGAGCTCGTGAGGGAGGAGGTCGATCCCCAGGGACGAGACTGCCATGGAGTAGCAGGCAAGAAGGCAGTCCTGCTCTCCAGTCTGCATCCGGAACTTAACGCGCACGGGTACCACCCCAGTCAAGGCTTGGAAGGAGCAGCGGTGACATGGGACTGCCCGGCATGGCGTGCTCGGCGAGTGCGTGCAGAATGCCGGGCAGCCCGCTCATCGCGGAGTACGACTGGAAGTGGTCACTCAGGCCGCACAGCCAGTCCTTGGCGATCCCGAAGCTACTCATGCTCGTCCACTCATCCTCCCAGGACCTGCCTGGAAGCCGGTGGGCGACGTTCTCAAGGGCGAGAAGGTTTCCTGCCACGCCGTGGCAGAGGGCAAAGGTGTCAAGCCCAAGCCCGTACTTCTCGACCCCGTCTGCAGCAAGCAGCAGCTCGTCACTGACGGCTGCGCGCTCGTCGGGTGAGAGCAGGTCGTGCTCGTCGTCAAGGTCAAGCCACCGGCACCTGGCCAGCATGAGCCCGGTGAGTCCGTGGCACCAGTTGGCACTGGGAAGCCCGTCGTCTCGGCGCATGTCCACCCAGGTGTCCCCGCGCCGGAAGCGCTCGTCGTGCTTCCAGGCCGCCCTCCAGGAGTCGCGGTACTCGTCACGACCGGTGACCACGGCGGCATGAAGCAGCGCGGTGGCGACCCCACTGGCACCATGGGCAAAGCTGGCATTGTCGATGGCCCGGGGTCTGGGAACGGCCCAGCCGCTGTCACGTAGGCCGGCCAGGTAGTCGGCCAGTCGAGCGATGACCGGCTCGGCCTGCTGACGGTCCGGCAGGGTTGCCAGCGCCATGATCGTCCCGGCGGCCCCACCGATGACGTCCGCATCAAGGTCGTCCAGAGGGACCGAGGCGCACGTGTCCACGAAGTCATGGGTCAGCTGGTCCGCGTCAGCGTCTGTCAGGCCCTGGGCGCCAAGAGCTCGAAGAACAGGAAGGTACCCCAGGGTCCCGTTGTAGTAGGAGAAGAGCGCCTGCTTCGCGGCTAGACCTCGCCTGTAGGACTCGAGAGCCTCCCGGCCGATGCTGCGCAGCACAGGATCCATGCTGCGGTCGCCAGTGAGCTCACGGTAGCTCAGGAGCCCCACCGCGAGCCCCGGTGTTCCCGAGTAGAGCGACCCCGCGAGCGGGCGCAGCTCCAGCGCGTCGTGGTCGTCGACAGCCAGACTCAGCCAGTTGACAGAGCCGTCCGACTCGGAGCTGACCGCAGACTTGCATATTGTCCTGTAAAGGTCCTTCGCCCCCTCGTACGCAGAGTGCGCGGGTGTCTGGAGCCCGCGCTCGTACCTCATACGCCGGGGACTCTGGAGAGACAGCGTCGTTTCGCTGTCAAAGGCGAAGCGGATGAGCCTCTGCTGGAGGGCAAGGTCATCGTCGCCAAGCGCGTCAAGGACCGAGTACACGCCGTGGGTAGGAGGTGCTTCCAGACTGGCCACCAACGCCCCGCTCGGGTCATAGACGTCCGTGGAGTCTCCCGAGCACCAGAAGATCGGAATGCTGCCCTCGTTCATCTGGGCAATCTCAGAGGAGACGACCTGCTCGGAAAGGCCCTCGGACCGGCGGCGAAGGTACTCATAGATCTCCTCCTGCCGACCAATCCTGGTGACGGACCACAGGTAGCTCATGAACATGCTGTACTCAGCGGTCCTGCGGGCGAGAAGCCGGCACTGGACGTTGGGGGCGCGGTCGGCCACCAGCAGAGCAATATCCCGTCGGGCTTCTACCGCCGCCCTGTAAGACCTCGTGAAGCCCCGGACTATGGCATCGACGTGGTTCATCGGCTGCAGAGCGGTGGACTCACCGTCCTCGACGACGTGCGGCAGATGGGACGTGTCAGTGTGCTCCAGAACCTGCTTGGTGAACTTGACGTCGTCGCGGCCGAGGTTGACAAGCGCCCGCGACTCTCTTTGCCACCTGCCCTGGGACAGTCCACTGACGTCACCCCCGTACATCTCGTTACCGGTACCGACGGGAAGCATGCCTGAGCCGCTGACGGAGGACATGATGGAGCCGTTGACATCGCGCATCGCCTGCGTGATGGAGACAGGCTGCCGCAACGGGGTGCTGAACATGGTCTCGGCGTCGACGACGCAGGGGGTGCCGGCTCCGGGCAGGATGTTCTCATGGTGAAGGTCCGTCAGCCCGACCAGGTAGGCCACGAGGAGCAGGTGCCCCACTCTCTCGTAGTAGGCGTTCACCGCGTCTTTATTTGAGCACGGCTCGGATTTTATCTCCTGCACCCAGGAGTACCCGGAACAAGCACTGAGCCGTGGCGTTACTCGAAGCGCACTCATGCCGGCCGCCGCCGCGACCGTGTCGGAGACCGCCTGCACCAGGAGCTCACCGGAGGACTCCCGGGGCTTGTAGTACAGAGTCGCGTCCCCACTCAGGGAGAGCCTGCACGTGGCGGCTCCATCGTGAAGGTCTCCCATCGGTTTGATCTGGAGAAGATCGGAGGCCTCCGGCGGAATGATTGACTCGGCTACCAGTGACTCATAGTCGTCATTGAAGCGCTGACGCACCGTGGCACACAGGGACTCAAGAGAGTCGAGCCGTGAATGAAGGCGCTCAAGAACTTCCGGGAACCTGGAGGCGACATCAGGGATCACCTTCTGACGGGCTAAGGCCTCGAAGTCCCGGTAACGTTTCTGCGGGGAGTCCCCGTCAAGCTGATCCTGCAGTCGGTACTCGTTGATGAGATACACCAGAACCGGACCGACTATAGCCAGAATTTCTCCCTGAAGATACTGAGGAGGCAGGAACCGCCTAGCTAAAGAACCCACATCCTCACCCCACAGGGATACATAGGCACAAAACGGAATCTCAGGTGAATGACCCATAATCTTACTCCCAGAGGATTATTGACAGCCGCATTAATCGCTTATGTTTACCCAAATCAGGAAGCACGCGCTTCAGCCTGCGAATGAGACGTACGACGTTCTCCCCTCGGGTTCACGTCACTCTTTAGCGGTGCCGTTCATGTTGTCGATATTTGATGAGTATTGTGGGTAGGCCGGGCAGGCGGCCCGGCCTACCCACAATCAGTTCCGAGGCCCACTAAGGGCGGGCGCACTTACGAGCAGCACGTGAGCCTACGCTGCAGACTGTTCATGTGACACTCATGGGTAAGCGTGTAGAACACGCCAACGCCGGCCCCCAGGACCTGGTCAAGCTCCGCGTCACTCAGTTCGTCGAGGGCAGCTACTGCCTGCATGTTGATGTTGCTCATGATGTTCTCCTTTCGAGTTCGCACCACTCTTTAGCGGTGCCGTTCATGTTGTCGATATTTGATGAGCATTGTGGGTAGGCCGGGCAGGCGGCCCGGCCTACCCACAATCAGTTTCGAGATCTACGAGGGCAGGGCGCACTTACGAGCAGCACGTGAGCCTACGCTGCAGACTGTTCATGTGACACTCATGGGTAAGCGTGTAGAACACGCCAACGCCGGCCCCCAGGACCTGGTCAAGCTCCGCGTCACTCAGTTCGTCGAGGGCAGCTACTGCCTGCATGTTGATGTTGCTCATGATGTTCTCCTTTCGAGTTCGCACCGGCCTTTAACGGTGCTGTTCATGTTGTCGGCTCATCGATGAATCATCGACGAATCCTGTGGCGGCTCAACGGACGCCAGACTCTCCAAGACTGGCGACTCAGGAGTTGAACCTCGGTACCGACGCTAGGCGCGTCCCCGCGCACCATCAAGGGAGCGAATATGGTGACCCACATGGACGACCTCTTTTTCTGAACAGGCTGCCAGCATTTGCTGCGCGCGATATCGCCACTGATTCCTGATGTCGACACAACAGGTGGACGGCATCTCGCTACCATCGACCGAGACCTACCGTCTTTGAGCACCCCAACTCCAGAACGTCAATACGACGATCGACTAGCCCAGTCGTAGGACCAGAATCATTCACATGGATTTTCTTAACGGTGCTATCGTGGATACGCCTCTCAAATCATGCAGTCGATGTCGCCGCACTTGGCGGCGACGAAATCAGAAAGGAGCGCAGCAATGCTGAATACCAGGCAGCACCTGGTGGTGCGCAGTACGGGACTGACCAAGCAGTACGGAAATGCTGAGGTAGTCAGTGGTGTCGGCCTGGAGGTTCCTGCCAGGCAGGTCTACGGTTTCCTCGGCCCCAACGGAGCAGGTAAGTCCACCACGATGAAGATGCTGCTCGGGCTGACCCGCCCTACCAACGGGAGCGTGGAGGTCTTTGGGGAGCCCTTCTCACCCGGGCGCACGCTGTCTCGTGTGGGTTCCCTGATCGAGCAGCCCTCCTTCTACGGTCACCTGACCGGGCGAGAGAACCTTGACATCGTGCGCCGGGTCAAGCATCTGGGCGCAGCTAGCATCGACCAGGCTTTGGATACCGTGGGCCTGTCCCACGCAGCCAACAAACAGGCACGGAACTACTCCCTGGGAATGAAGCAGCGGCTGGGTCTGGCCATGGCCCTGCTAGGAGAGCCCGAGCTCCTCATCCTGGACGAGCCCACCAACGGGTTGGACCCCTCCGGTATTCACGAGATCCGCGAGCTGATCACCAGCCTGCCAGCCTCCCGGGGGATCACTGTGATGGTCTCCAGTCACCTGCTCAGCGAGATCGAGCAGATGGCCGACACCATCGGCATCATCAGCCATGGCCATCTGCTCTACCAAGGTCCTCTGTCTGCCCTGGCCGAGGCCGGCCACATCGTGGTGCGCACCCGCCCCGAACAGGCGGTCCCCACCGCCCAGACCCTGGCTACTCAGGGATGGCGGGTGAGCTCAGTCCAGGGCGGCGAGATCATCATGCCCGCATACGACGACGATCACGTCGCCCGGCTGGTCACCACCCTGGTCACCGCAGGCACCAGCATCTACCGAGTCGAGCTGAGGCGCCGCTCCCTGGAGCAGATCTTCCTGGACATCACCGAGCAGGCAGCCCCGCAGGGCCAGCCCAGTACCCAGCAGCAGCCACCGCGCGGAGCGCCGCACCAGCCCGCTCACGTCCGTCAGCCGCCAGTCCAGAGGCAGAGCGCTCCGTCCCAGGCACCATTACCCGGCTACTCGGATATCCAAGGACCCCACCGGGCCCCAGCCCAACCGGCGCCCACTTACACCCAGGCTGCTTACCAGGCACCAGCCCAGCAGGCCGCCTACCAGGGGATGAGGAGGGTAGGAGCATGAAAGCCCTAGGACTGGAGATCTCCAAGCTCAAGAGGTCGCGTCTATGGCTGACCCTTCTCCTGGCCACCGGCTTGGAGTTGGTCTGGGCCACAGCGCTCACAGTCATCAGCCTGGCCAAGGCACCCAGCGGTGTCGCGGCGACCACAGGTTACGCCATTGGAAGTGCCACGGACGTGCACAACCTGGTCGCTCCAATCATCTCCGCGGTGGTGGCCTCCCGCCTGGCCGCCACCGAGCACGACAGCACCATGTTGTCCCAGCTCCTCGCTGACGGCCAGTCGCGCACCTCCCTGTTCCTGGCCAAGCTCACCACAGCCCTGGCCATCTGCTCGGTCCCGGTCATCACTTTGGTGGCCACAACCACTCTGGTGGCCACTGCCAACGGCGTACCCACCGACCTAGGCATGACCGCGACCTGGCTGGGCGGATTGCTCGTGGCCAACATCGCGATGACCGCCATCCACCTGGTCCTGGCCTTGCTCGTCCATCGCCAGGCCCTGACACTGAGCGTCGGCGCCCTGGGCGGCCTACTCGGCACCCTCACCGATGTCATTATGCCCAATTCAGTAGCCGCCGTTCTGCCCTGGCAGTACCCTGCGCTTCTCTCTCCTGTGCGTTTGGTGTTCGGCAAGGGCACCACCACCGGCGTAGCCCCAGTGGACCACCTGGGTGCCTACATCGTCATCGTCATCGTCATTGGCCTAGCCGCCACCGCCCTGGCCCAGGCCGCCTTTAATCGACAGGTCACGCGTTAGAAACCCCCGACTCACCAGGAAACGACATCCAACCAGAACGAAGAGGAGACCACCATGACCGCAGCAATCAACACCGCTGCACCCGCCGGTATGCCCGAGTTCCCCCAGACGGGCCCAACCATCACCAGGACGAGTCGGCTGCGCGAGCGGGTCCTGCTGCCCCTGGCCATCGAGCGCACCAAATCCAGACGACCCTGGATCCTGGCCACCTTCGCTCTGGCCCTGGCCGTCCTCAACACCGCCAACGGCGTGTTCAGATACCTGGGCTACACAAAGATCTTCCGCGATCAGGGCGTCACCTGGCAGGTAGTGTGGGGCCAAGGCGCGCTGATGTGGAGTACCCTCTTCCTCCCCATGCTGATTACCTTCCGCGCCGCAGGACTGACCCGCATGGAGCACGAGCACGACAACTGGCGCCGCATGGCCACCTACGGCGCAACCATCACCACTTACACCGGAAAGCTCATCCTGACCACCCTGTTCGCCCTCTACTGCCAGATGGCCTTCCTCCTGCTCGTCATGGCTGCCAGCGCAGCCCTGGGATTCCACCTCACCCCGGCTGATATCGCCACCATGACCACCTGGGCCCTCCTGGGAACCTTCGGAGCCCTCACCATCGCCGCCGCCCAACTGCTCGTCGGCATCTACGTCCCCAGTTTCGCCACCACTGTCCTGACCGGCATAGGAGCCTCCTTCCTCAGCCTGGCCATCCTCCTTGTCGCTCCGCCACTGAGTCCTCTCTACCCATACTCCCAGGTCACCATTGGCATGCAGGCCCGCTCACTGGCCACACCCACGCCCGCGAGCATCGCCTGGTTCCTCATCTGGAACACCATCCTCATGACTGCCACCGTTCTCCTCAGCAGGCGAGCGCTAAGAAGGAAGCAGCACTGAGCACTGACTGGTGGACTGCCTGCTGGGTGCTCTTCGGACGCTGAGGTTCCTCACTCCATGAATAAGCCTCTTACCGTCATTGAACTCTGACATCGGGAGCATCCTGCTCCTCCGATAGGGAAGGACAAACTGATGTCCAAACGCCATTGTCGCCAATTTTGTTACTCACTCCAGGTGCGGGCCAGACTCCGGCCTGCCGCAACCGCCGCAGCCCATACCTGTTCCCTCGGCGCCCTGCGCAGCGCGATTACCGCTGGCTCGATCCGACCGAAGCCCCCTGCTGCTCAGGCCTGCATCTGGAGGTCAAGTCGGCCAACCACCCCACAGAACCTCAGGAGGTGATTCATATGGTTGAGGTACGAGCAGCGGGCCATGAATCCAGCCTTTCCTTCGGCACCGGTGCTCGACGTCGCCACGAGCTTACGCACCGGGACGACACTGAGATTGCCTCAATCCTTGATTTTCTCGAGATCCTGCCCGATCAGGCACTGGCCGGGTTGCGGGTCCTCGAACTTGCTTGCGGCTCGGGGCGTGTCACCGTGCCCATGGCGGCCGCTGGGCACCGAGTGCTCGCCACCGACCTCAGCATCGATGTGCTCAGTCTTCTCGCCGAACGACTGACTGAACGGCAGGCCATCCAATCGGGAATCGCAGGCCGGGTGGAGATCCAGCAGGCGGACATGGTCTCCTTCGACATCAAGGAGTCCTTCAAGGCCGTCTGTCTCCCCATGGCATCCATCACCCTCCTGAACCCTGAACAGCGACGAGCCACCATACGATGCGCGGCCGCCCATATGGCGATCGGTGGCGCCCTCATCGCCTCCATTGATCAAGTACTGCCTGCGGCAGCCGCAACCAGCACAATCCGGCTCCAGCCAGATACATGCCTCACCGAGGAGATCGACCATGTGGGTCGCAGGCGGCGCACCATCCTGCGCTGCCGCGACAAGGAGTACATCTCCGAGCACTATCTCGTCACGCCCGAGGACCTCGTCAACGACCTCAAGGACGCCAGCCTCTTTCTGGCTGCTCAACGCTCCACCCCCAATCCAGTTCTACCCCACCACATCAGCGTCATCCTCGGCGCTGTCAATCGACGGTGACACACACTCCAATGAGGGCATCCCTCTCGATGGATGAGACAACCGATCTCATCCGATCACCGGCCGGCCGCGTCCTCATTGGGTGTGCTGAAAACTTGCAGCAGGGTACGGAGGGTGCCGGCGGCCTGGATGATCACCGCCCATCCTTCGCGTTACTCGGCGTCAAGTCCGCAATGCGTCTCATGGACAGCCCAGACAGGAAAGCCCATGACGATATCGGTGTCCACAACCTGCGCCACCGCCACGACACCCGTGTAACCACAGCAGCCAGCCCCAACCCTAGGGAAGATAAACGGCGCGACGGACTATGTCAATCCCACCTTCATTTTCACGAAAACCGCTTGACACACCAACAATCCATCCGGTATTAAAGTTTTGTGAGCAACTTCTCAGGAGGCACCACCACCCGCCACCACTGGTGGACGGGCGTGCATCTATGGAGTGCATCCCGATCCCGGCAGCGATATGCCGCTATCGGATCCATAGTTGGTGTCATCAACCTGGTACTCATGCTCACCCTCGTCAACTCACCCAGCACAGAACGCCTCATCTTTCTTCTCTTAACAGTTATCACCCTGTCCCTCATTCCTGCATACCCCATATCGGGATCTGTCAGCTATTTGGCCCTCTGGATCGTGCTCCTTCAGGTGCCGCACGTTCCCGCCAGCGATGCGGTGATAACCAACGCCGTTTTCTTCTTCTATCTGGGACTGTTCCTCCCTCTGCGGATTGCGCTGACTCTTGCTCTCATCGTCCCGCTGGCGATCATCACCCCTACAGGCCCTATTTCAGTGGCGGCATCACAGCTGTTCCTCGCAGCCTGCACCCTTCTTCCCGGATCAATGATGCGTCGCACGGAGGCGACGTTACGTCAAAAGATCTCCGCCGCCACTGAGCAGCTGTCTTCTATCCGCGAGGAGATCGCGCGTGAGATGCATGACCTCGTCGCCTACTCGATGTCCCAGACCGCCTTGCGGGCCCAACGCGCAGCCGCGGACTCCTCCTACCCCGCCGCCGCACGGCAAGAGTTCGCCGCGATCGAGTCCACCGCGGCCGACTCGCTTCACGAGCTACGCCTCGTGCTTCGAGCCCTACGAAACAACGACGAGAACACCGATCGTGCAAGTATCACCGGGCTGGGAACCGTTGTGCTGGATCTTGAGGAGTCTGTGCGCGCCGTCGCCGACGACCTATCCGCATCCGGCTACTCCGTGATCTATCAGTGCAGGGGAGATGGGCACTACAACCGTCTTCAAGCCGCCATCCTCTCCCGGGTACTTCGGGAGATGAGCTCTAACGTTCTTAGGCATGCGGACCACGATCGGCCAGTCACCATCACCCTGAACCAGGACGTGGATAAGGCTCGCCTGGTGGTGACCAATGGGGTCTCCTCTTCGCAGCACAGACTCCCCTCCTCCGGGATGGGGATTCTTGGTATGAAAGAAAGACTTTCAACCATCGGCGGCTCACTGGACACACTGATGGACAACGGCACCTGGTTGACATCCGCCTCCATCCCTCTCTCACAGTCACCCACACTCGTTATCGAGGATGAGTCATGATCAGCATTGGTATCGCGGACGACGACGCCCTGGTTCGTCAGACGCTGACAGATCTCCTGTCCAAGAATGACGACATTGTTGTTGCCTGGACAGCCAAGGACGGCCAGGAGGCGCTCGACCTCTTCCACTCCTCGGAGGTCGACGGCAAGGTCCAGGCCGTTCTCGTGGACATCCAGATGCCCAAGATGGATGGCCTTGCGCTGGCTAAAGCACTTCTCGAGGAGAACCCGGATATTGCGATCCTTATCCTGACCACGTTCACGGCCGACTCCATCGTCGACGACGCCATGGCGTTGGGGGTACGCGGATTCGTTGCCAAGGAGGATGGCGCATCATCCTTGGCCGGCGCCATCCGACAGGCGGTCGCAGGCAATCTCGTCCTGTCTCCAACCTCATCGGCCATCATCAGCGACCAGGCCAGACTATGGGCAAACGGCTCTGCCCAGCCCTCAGAGTCCACCTCGAAGCAGACTCAGACACAGCAGAGCACTTCTCCACTCCCCCACGGAATCACCCTCTCAGAACGAGAACGGGAGGTGCTGACGCTTGTCGTCGACGCCAAGACCAACAAGCAGATCGCAACCCGGCTGGGGCTCAGTGAGGCCACCATCAAGACTCACGTCTCCGCGATCATCGCCAAGCTCGGAGTCCAGGACAGGGTGGGAGCAGTAGTGTACGCCCTGCAGCACAATCTGATTTGAGCGGAATCACCCGATCGACCTATCCGGATGGGTGATTCACGCCACTATCCAGCAGGAGATACTTAGAGCGTCACCAGCACCGATATCCGGAAAGGAACGATGATGTTTCACTTCGCTTTCGCTCTCTCACTCGCTCTTGCCCCTTTCAGCAAAGATCTTGACTGGCCACATTTTTGGTGATGGGGCACCAGTCTCTGACCTAGACAAACGCATATCCTCACAGCAGATACAAGTCCTCATAGGACTGAGCAAGAAGGTCCGACATTGCTGAGTCAACATCGCCTATCGCTCTCGAACCGACTGATCGATCTATCTGCACCACCGACCACCATTGTCGGCCGTACGCGACGCCTCACACCCCACCTCGGCCTACTGGTCACGGTGCTGGCCGCCTTCACCGCCATCGGCCCCTCAGTCTACTCGGCACCCATGGCCCCGTCACTGCCCACCGGCAACTATGTAGCCCTGGGCGACTCCTACGCCTCCGGGGTCGGGGCGCCTCCCTACGCCGAGGGCACCAACATCGAAGGCGGCAACCGGTGCAAGCGAGCCGCCGCTGCCTACGTCCACCAGGTCACCGACCGGACCGGCAAGACACTCGACTTCGGAGCCTGCTCCGGATCCTGGACCAAGCACTTCTACGAGGCCCGGACTCCCTGGAAGGAACCCGCCCAACTCGATCATCTGAGCGCCTCCACCGGTCTGGTCACCTTCTCCATCGGCGGCAACGACGCCGGCTTCGCCACCATCTTCTCCAAGTGCGTCACCGCCGCGCCCTTCTCCAACTGCTCCAGCAACAAGGAGATCACCGACCAAGTCGACTCCACCATCGACGCGCTGGCCGGCAAGGGGAAGCAGGACGGCGTCTACAGCTATGACACCGTCATGAGCGACATCGCCACCCGCGCTCCCAAAGCGACCGTCGTCGCCGTCGGATACCCGCGCATGTTCGCCCCGCAGGGGGCGGGCCAGATCCTCCCGGTCCCAGGACGCTGCGAGGGCGTCACCAAGGTGGACCAACGCTGGATCAACGCCAAGACCAACGAGCTCAACGCCGCCGCTGGGGCCGCCGCCCAGCGCCACGGCTACCAGTTCGCCGACCCCTCCGGTGCCTTCGCCGGACACGAGCTGTGCGGCCAGCAGACCTCCTGGTTCCAGAGCCTTATCGACGACGGACGATTCCACCCCAACGCCGACGGCCACAAGGCCATGGCCTCCTCCATCATGGACTCCCTGAACGCCCAGGGTCAGGAGGCCGCGCAGGACCAGCCCGCCGCCGCGCCGGCTCAGCTGGACAACATGCGCCCCACCGGCGCCTTCACCCTCACCCGCGACGGCGACCAGCTCTCCCTGGACGCCTCGGCCTCCACCGACGCCGACGGCGCAGTCGCCAACATCGACTGGTACGTCCAGCACGCCAACGGCACCGAGGAGATCCTCACCGGCGCCCAGGCCACCACCACCGTCCCTGCCGGCGAGCAGGTCTCCGTCACCGCCGTCGTCACCGACAACCAGGGCAAGGAGGACTTCACCACGCAGGTGTCCGCCGCCGGCTAGCAGCCGGAACCCAGGCCCAACAACAAATTCTTCACAGACGACACGGAGCCGTGTCGTCTGTGAAGAATTTGTTGTTGGAAAGGCGCGGCCGTCAGTGCACCGACGGCGAGCCCCACCCGACCCGGATCTGAGGGCGCTGCCTCCGCGCGGGCGGGCCGGGACGCCCGGACCGCCCGCCTACGCAGTGGCTACTCGTCGCCGTGGCAGGTCAGGCCCTCGTCGGGCATGGTGCCGGTGAGCAGGTAGGTGTTGACGGCGTCGTTGAGGCAGGGGGCGTCGCCGCCGTAGGCGGTGTGCCCGGTGCCCTCCCAGGTCAGCAGCCGGCCGGAGTCGAGCTGATCGGCGAGGGACTTCGCCCACGAGTACGGGGTGGCCGGGTCGCCGGTGGTTCCGACGACGAGGATCGGCGCGGCGCCGTGGGCGTGGATCGGCGCCGGCTTCCGGGTCCCGTTGTGCCCCCAGACGCTGCACGCCAGATCGATGCCGATCGAGGAGTCCCCGAAGATCGGGGCCACGCGCTTGGCCTCCTCGTACTGCGCGGCCCAGGTGGCCGTGTCGCCCTCCACCGGGTAGTCCAGACAGGTGACGGCCTGGAAGGCGCCACCGCCGTCGTCCTTCGATGCCGCGGCCTGGTCCTCCTGGACCGCGAACAGTGAACCGTCGCGGTGGTTGATGGCCTGGTCCAGGGCACTGGTCAGGGGTGCCCAGGCCTGCTCGGAGGAGTAGAGGTACTCGCTCAGGGCACTGACGATGTCGGAACCGGCCACTGTGCGGCCCGGGTCGCTGGTCGGCAGGGGGCTGCCGTCAGCGGAGGTGATGAGGTCGCGGATCTGCTGGACTCCGGCGTCGGTACCGCCGCTCAGTGGGCAGCCGGTGGAGGCCTGGCAGTAGTCGACGTAGGTGCGCAGCGCCTGCTCGAAGCCCGTGGCCTGCCCCAGTCCCTGGTCGGCGAGGGACAGGGCGGGGTCGATCGCGCCGTCGAGCACCATGCGCCCCGTCTTGGCGGGGAAGTACTCGGCGTAGACGGCTCCCAGGTAGGTGCCGTAGGAGAAGCCCAGGTAGGTCAGCTTCTCCTGGCCGGCCAGCGCTCGCAGGATATCGAGGTCGCGGGCGGCGGAGACGGTGTCGACGTGGTCGAGCAGGGCGGCGGGCGCGGTGCCGGCGGCGCACTGGTCACCCAGCTCCTGGAAGGACTGCCGGGTCGCCTCCGACCAGTCCTCGAAGGAGTCAGTGCTCGAGGCGACGTCGGCGGACGCCGCTGTGGACGGCTCAGTGTCCGCGGACGGCTCGCCCGAGGCCGACGGCGACGCCGAGGCGTCCCCGGAGGCGGAGGGGTCATCGGAGCCGGTCGAGTCACCGGTGTCGCTGCAGGTGATGGCCGTGGAGGATCCGACCCCGCGCGGGTCGAAACCGATGATGTCGTAGGCACTGAGCAGCTCGGGAGCGAAGGAGGTGCCCGCCTGCTCGGCGAAGGCGACCCCGGAGTCCCCGGGACCACCGGGGTTGATGAACAGGGTGCCCTGCGGGTGGCCGCCAGTGGCCGCACGTTTCTTCATGGCGATCGAGATGGTCTCACCCTGAGGATCGGCGTAATCGAGGGGGACGGTGACGACAGCGCAGTCGAAGGTGGCGTCGTCGGTTCCGTCGGAGGCGTCGCCCGTCCCGGTCGCGCTGCCGGAGCCCGGGGCGGCCGTTGCCTCCGCCGAGGTCGTGGCGGCAGCGGCCGTGGTGGCGGCACTCGCCTGGGCAGTCTCGGAGACCGCCTCCATGCCGCCGGTGGCGCCGCAGGGGTACCAGTCGACGGTCTGCTGGTAGAAGGACTCCAGGCCCGGGGGAATCGAGCCTTTGACGGCGGTCGAGCCGCCTGATGCGGGGACGAGTCCCGCCCCGCAGGCGCTCAGGCACCCTCCGATAAGGACCGCTAGAGCGCCGACCCCCACTCGACGGCGGCGTGCCGAGCCTCCTGTCGCCATGGGCTCCGCAGACGCCCTCGCCGAGACGGCACTTCCTGGATCGGCCGGCCGACGCCTCACTGTTCTTGTCATGCCCGGCATCCTACAAAGGCCACCTGCGGCCGCCGCGCCGCGCTCCTTCGCCTGCCATGGGCTGTGCGGCCAGCAGCCGGACCCTAGGCCCAACATCAACAAATTCTTCATAAACGACGCGGCTCCGGGTCGTTTATGAAGAATTTGTTGGTGGAAAGGCGCGGCTGTCAGTGCGCCGACGGCGAGACCCGAGCGGCCGCGCGTTCGTAGGGTAGGTCGCCCGTTCGTACCCTCTACCCCTCGAACGCGCGCCCCAAGGTACGACCGCGCGGAGCAGCCCGGCCCTGCAAGCCTCAGTCACCGGTGGTGCGCAGGTGCTCCAGCACCTCGGCGTGGGCCGTGGGGGTGCCCACGAGCAGGGACCCGGCGCGGCGCACGTCGAAGGGCGCCCCGTCCATCCGGGTGAGGACCACCCCGGTCTCGGTGCACATGAGCGCGGCGGCCGCGACGTCCCAGGGCTGGAGCAGCGGCTGGACATAGACGACCGCACCGCCCGCGGCCACCTCCGTCATCTCCAGGGCGGCCGCCCCGTAGCAGCGCATGCCGCGCGAGGCCTCGATGGCCCGACCGATGCCCGCGTGCCGCGTGAGCTGATAGTGGGCGATGACCATCCCCTCGCTCAGGGGCAGGTTCTCCACCGTCCCCAGGGCCTGCGGTGCATCGCCGTCAGCGCCCGCTGCGCCCTCCGTCAGCGGCTCGACCCAGGCGCCCCGGCCGCGGATGGCCGTGTAGAGCCGGCCGGCGACGGGGTCGGCGAGGACCGCCAGCACGGGCACGCCGTCGTCGACAAGGGCGAGCGAGACGACCCAGTCGCGGTGGGTGGACACATAGTTGAGGGTCCCGTCGATGGGGTCGAGCACCCAGGCCCGGCCGCGGTAGGTCTCGAAGTCCTCGACGCGGTGCGCCTCCTCGCCGTGGATGGGGATGCCGGTGGTCTCCAGGTGACGGGCGATGCGCTCCTCGACGCCGCGGTCGACCTGGGTGACCAGGTCGTTGCGGTGAGCCTTGGCCTCGATGCGCAGCTCCTCGCCCGGGTTCAGGGCGAAGGCGGCGGACCGGCGGACGGCACCCGTCGCCTGGGCGAGCAGGTCCTCCCAGGAGGCCGACGACGTCGAGTCCCCCGCCTCCCGCCCGTCACCGGAGGTGGTCACGGCTGAGGCTCCTGCCGGGCGGGGCGGCGGCTGTGAACGACCCACGCCACCCCCAGGGCCACCAGCCACAGGGGCGAGGCGAAGACCGCGACCCGGGTGTCATGGGCCTGGGTAAGGGTCCAGATGACGAAGGCGAAGAAGGCCAGGCACAGCCAGGCCGCCGCGCGCTGACCGGGCAGGCGGAAGGTGCTGGCCTCGTGGAGCTCGGGCCGTAGGGTCAGGAATCGCAGGTAGGAGATGACGATGACGCACCACACGAGGATGAACAGGACGCTGGCCACTGTCGTCACCGTCGTGAAGGCCTCGATGATGGACTTGGAGGTGTAGAGCAGCGGGATCGAGGTCAGCAGGCTGGCGCAGGTGACGATGAGGGAGATGCCCGGCACCGAGCGGGTCGTCAGCTTGCGGAAGATGTGGGGCGCGTTGTCCGCCCAGGACAGGCCGAACAGCATCCGGGAGGTGGAGTACACCCCGGAGTTGGCCGACGACGCCGCGGCCGTGAGCACCACGAAGTTGACGACGCTGGCGGCCACGCCGAGCCCCGCCAGGGCGAACATGGCCACGAAGGGACTGTCCTTGGGATTGATCTCCTGCCACGGAGTGACAGCCATGATGGCCGCGAGCGCCCCCAGGTAGAACAGGACGATGCGCACGGGGATGGCGTTGATGGCCCGAGGCAGGGTGACCTCCGGGTCCTTGGCCTCGGCGGCCGCGGTCCCCACGAGCTCAGTGCCCACGAAGGCGAAGATGGCGATCTGGAAGGCCCCGAAGAACCCGCTCAGACCGTTGGGGAACAGGCCTCCGCTCCAGATGTTGGAGATCTGGGCGTGGGCCCCGTTGGGAGCCGTGAAGCCCATCACTACCATGACGACGCCGACGACGACGAGCGCGATGATGGCCACGATCTTGATGATGGAGAACCAGAACTCGATCTCCCCGAAGGCCTTGACGGTGGCGAGGTTGAGACCGAACAGCAGGGCCACGGTCACCACCGGTGTGACCCACAGCGGCAGGTCCGGCCACCAGTACCCCACGTATCCGGTGATGACGATGACCTCGGCCACGGCCGTCACCAACCAGCACACGTAGTAGGTCCAGCCCACGAAGAAACCGGCCCACGGCCCGATGAGGTCGTGGGCGACGTCGGCGAAGGACTTGTAGGACAGGTTGGACAGGAGCACCTCGCCCAGGGCCCGCATCACCAGGAAGAGGACTGCGCCGATGACGGCGTAGACGACGAACACACCGGGGCCGGCCAGGGAGATCGTTTTTCCCGAGCCCATGAACAGGCCGGTTCCGATCGCCCCGCCGATGGCGATGAGCTGGATGTGACGGTTGGTGAGGTGGCGCTGGAGCTGCGGCTCGGCGTCGTGCTCCACCAGCTGGTCGAGGCCAGGCCGCTGATGCGGCGCTGAGGAGTCGGCCGCCGGACTGGCTTCGGCGGGCTGCGGCGTCTGGGACATCTCGTCTCCTGATCGTGGGTGACGCCACGAGCCTAGCGGTACCAGGTTCATCCCTGATTCACACGGGTAGGCTCAGCGCCGTGAACCTCGCCGTGAACCTCAGGGACCAGCTCCGCCACTCGCTTCCGGCCGCGATCGTCGTCGTCATCGGCGCCTGGGTAATGATCTACTACTCGACCGTCCAGTGGGAGACGATGAAGCAGGTCCCCAGCTGGGACCTGGCGATCTTCTCCGAGATGGCCAAGGCCTACGCCCACCTCCAGGCACCGATCGTGCCGGTCAAGGGAGACGGGTTCAATCTCCTGGGCGACCACTTCCACCCGATCCTCATCCTGCTGGGGCCGATCTGGCGGCTCTTCCCCACCCCCTTGAGCCTGCTCATCACCCAGGACCTGCTGCTAGCGGTCTCGGCCTGGCCGCTGACCCGTCTGGCCAGCCGACTGACGAACCAGTGGGTGGGCGGCGCGCTCGGGCTCGTCTACGTCCTGTCCTGGGGGATGCAGGGGGCCGTGGCCGCGCAGTTCCACGAGGTCGCCTTCGCGATGCCGATGCTGGCCTACGCCTCGGTCGCCTTCGTGGAGCGGCGCTGGGTGGCGGTGACGGCCTGGTCGGCGCCGCTGGTCCTGGTCAAGGAGGACATGGGGCTGACGGTTCTCATGATCGGGGTGGCCGTCATCCTCACCTCGATGGTGCCGGCCTGGTACCGGACCTGCACGGTCGGAGGACCCCGTGCCGACGGAGCCGACGACGAGGCCGGCGATGCCGCCGACGCCCGCAACCGGCGCCGGGGACTGCGGCTGGGTGTGGGCATGATCGTCGGCGGGGTCGCGGCCTTCCTCTTCTCCGTCCTGGTGTTCCTGCCGGCCTTCAACATCAACGGCGTGTGGGACTACGGGCTGAGCTCGGACAACAAGCCCACCAATCCCGACGCCCTGACCCAGAAGATCAAGGTCGTCATCATGCTGGTCCTCACCAGCGGCGTCGCCGGAGTGACCTCGCCCTGGCTGCTCGTGGTGCTGCCCACGCTGGCGTGGCGTTTCCTGGGGTCGGTGGACTTCTACTGGGTGTGGGACAACTGGCACTACAACGTCACCCTCATGCCCATCGCGATCGGGGCGCTGCTTGACGTCGTGGCCCGCCGCCGCGCGCACGGCACCTACCTGGCCGGCCGGCCCATCAGGGAGGTGGGGGTTGATGGCCGGGACGCCCTCGATTCCCCGGCTCGTGCTGCCGGCGGCGACGACACCTCCGCGGAGGCGGGCGGTGACGATCACGAAGGCGGTGAGGGCGACGCGAGCGGTGGCGACAGGCCGCGCAGGCGTCCGCACGTCTACCCCGCCTGGCTCTCGGTGCCGCTGCGGCACCGCTATGTGGCCGCGGCGAGCATCCTGACCGTCGTGGCGACCGGCGTCGTGACCACCCCCTATCTGCCGCTGTGGAAGGCCACCGACCAGAACTTCAACACGCCCAACGCCCAGACCAAGAAGGAGGATCCCGAGGCGCGGCGGGTGTCCACCGCCCGCGAGGTCATCGCCGCCATCCCGGAGGGGTCCACGGTGGTGACCGACCTGTCGATGCTGGCCTACCTGGTGCCCCGGGCCGAGGTCTCCTGGATGGGGACGAGCGGCCCGGACAAGGACTACGTCGTCATGAACCGCAACGGCGGCGGCAACCAGTGGAGCGTCTCCGACGCCGCCGCCTGGGGCGAGCAGCACTCCAAGCAGGGATCGACCTACACCGTCATCTACAACAAGAACGGCTTCCAGATCGCCAAGCGCAATGACTGAGGCGGAACCTGACGCAGCGCCCGAACCCGGGGCGGGCTCCCGGGCAGGTCCCGGTCGGGGCACTGAGGCGGCTCCCCGCCCCCGGACGACTCCCCTCGCTGGCCGGCTCGCTGGCCCTGGTCGCCGCGGGCGGCTGCGCGGGCACCCTGGTGCGCGCGGCCCTCGAGCACGCCCGGCCCGCCGCCCCCGGACACCTGCCGACGACGACGCTGGCCATCAACGTCGTCGGCGCCCTCGTCCTGGGACTGCTGCTCGGGTCGCTCGGCGAGCAACGCCCCCGCCTGCGCCTAGCCCTGGGCACAGGGGTGCTGGGCGGGCTGACGACACACTCGACCTTCATCCTGGAGAGCCATCGGCTCCTGGCCTCCGGCGGGGCCGCCGGTCGCCCGGCTCTTGGCGCCGCCTACCTCCTGGGGTCGATGGCTGCCGGGCTCGCGGCGGCCGCCGTCGGGCTGTGGCTGGCCGGCCGGCTGCGTCGCCGGGACCGTCAAGGCGGCTCCGCCCTCCAGGAGGCGTCATGAGCGGGACCGTGACCACCGGACTGGTGGGGTGGCTCACCGACTGGCTCCCTCTGGCGCTGGCCGGCGGAGCGGGGGCGGCCTGCCGCTGGAGCGTTGACACCCAGGTGAACCGGGTGAGCGCAGCCGTCTCAGGGGCGGCTTCGAAACGGCGTCGTTCCGGCACACGCCGGGGGCCGCGGATGCCTTGGGGCACCGTCGTCGTCAACATGACGGCCTGCTTCCTCATGGGTCTGCTCGTGGGCCGGGCGGGCAGCCCGCCGGATTCCGGTTCCTGGGCGGCCACGGCGCTGACCGTCCTGGGAACCGGGTTCCTGGGCGGGTACTCCACCTTCTCCACGGCCTGCGTCGAGGGGGCGCGGCTGCTGCTGGCGGGCCGGTGGGGGCCGGCGCTCGGGCACACCGCCCTCATGACGGCGGCGACCCTGGGCGCCGTCGGCCTGGGCCTCACCGCCGGTGCCGCCCTGCACTAGGACTGCTCCGGACCGGGGACCCCGACTCAATCTCGACGGATTCTTCATAGACGACACGTATACGTGTCGTCTATGAAGAATCCGTCGGGATGCGTGCGACGGGCCGTCTTCCTGCCCGGCACCGGCTGGGGGTGAGCCGAGCGTTAGCAGCCCGTGAGGTCGGGGCCGCTGCCGAGACACCGCTGAGACGGCTGTGACGAAGTGGGCTTCCACCGGCCTTATCAGGCGTGTCGCGGGGTGGCGCTCCTCTGAGAGACTCCCTGCCATGAGTGTTCAGCCGCCCTCGCCGACACCGGTTCAGTCGAAGAGCAACCGCGCCGTCGTGGTCATCCTCGTGGTCATCGCCATCGTGCTGGCCGTGATCGCCGCGCTGCTGCTGCAGAACGTCACCTCCAAGCACCACCGAGGCGCGGCCACCGCCTCCGCCTCCTCCGGCTCGACAGGCACCAACGGCTCGGCCACAGCGGTCCCCGAGCCGACGCCGGCGCCACCGGTCCCCGACGCGCAGACCCTGGAGCTCATCCACTCCGAGACCCACCGCGACCCCGCCGACGGCCAGGCCAAGGGCAAGGTCGACGCCCCGGTCGTCATGGTCGTCTACTCCGACTTCGCCTGCCCCTACTGCACCCAGTTCGCCCGGAACGTCGAGCCCGAACTCACCGACCTGGTGGACCGGGGCACCCTGCGCATCGAGTGGCGCGACCTGGCCCAGATCAGCCCCACCTCACCGCTGGCCGCCCAGGCCGGCCGGGCCGCCGCCAAGCAGGGCAGGTTCTGGGAGTTCCACGACGCCGTCTACGCGGCCGCCGACCCCCAGGGCCACCCGGAGTACACCGAGGACTCGCTGGTCGCCTTCGCCCAGAAGGCCGGGGTGGCGGACATCGAGCAGTTCCGCACCGACATCAACGCTACTGAGACCGTCAATGCGGTCACCGAGGCCAAGAACCACGCCCACTCGATCGGCATCACGGGCACCCCGTTCATGATCGTGGGCGAGACCTTCATCGGCGGCTACCAGGACGCCGACTACATGAAGGCCGTCATCAACAGCCAGGCCGCCAAGGCCAAGACTTCCAAAACCTCCAAGACCTCCGCGGCGCCGACGGCGACGCGCTGACAACCTCGCCGCCTCGTCCCCCGACTCGCCACCATGGCGGGCCGGGGGACGTTATTCTTCATCTCATCAGCTCACCCCAATCGTCGGTCTGCTGGACGGTCAGCAACCCGCATGGCAACGTAAACAACGGTCGTTCAACCAAGGAGCGCGAGCATGGCACTGAGTGTCGGAGTAGATGTCGGCGGGACGAAGATCGCGGCCGGCGTCGTCGACGACGACGGACAGGTTCTCCAGACGGTTCGGCGCGACTCCCCCGCCGCCAACCGCCAGGCGATCATCGACACGATCACCACGGTGGTGCGGCGTCTGCACGAGGACTTCCCGGATGCGGCCACCGTGGGTATCGGGGCGGCGGGCTTCGTCTCCTCCGACCGCAACACGATGATGCACGGCACCAACCTGGACTGGACGGGGATGCGGATCGGCGACGTCATCTCCGAGGGTGTGGGTCTGCCCGTCGTCGTCGAGAACGACGCCAACGCCTTCGGGTGGGCCGAGGCCCGCTTCGGAGCAGCCCGCGGCAAGCGCAACGCCCTCATCGTGGCCATCGGCACCGGTGTGGGCGGGGCGATCATTGTCGACGGGCACCTGCTGCGCGGGGCGGCAGGCTTCGGCGGGGAGATCGGGCACATCACCGTCGTGCCCGGCGGGCGGCCCTGCGGCTGCGGCCTGCGCGGCTGCCTGGAGCGCTACAGCGCCGGCACGGCCCTGGGCGTCAACGGCTGGGAGCTGGCGCAGTTCCGCCCGGCCTACGCGGCCCGGATCATCGAGCTCTCCGGCGGCGACCCGGAGCACATCTCCGGCAAGGCCGTCACCGCGGCCGCCCGCGAGGGGGACCCGGCCGCCCTGGAGTGCTACGAGCAGCTCACCCACTGGCTGGGGGTGGGACTGGCGGACATGTGCGCGCTGCTGGACCCCGAGGTCATTGTCATCGCCGGCGGCCTGGCCGAGGCCGGGGAGATCCTGCTGGCCCCCACGCGCAAGGCCTTCACGGCCAACCTCACCGCGGGCGCCAGCCGCCCCGCCATCCCGGTGGTCCTGGCCGAGGGCGGCCAGGAGGCCGGGCTCGTCGGTGCCGCGGACCTGGCCCGTCAGCCCTGAGCCGCGTCGAGCCGTCCGGGCAGACGACGACGCTCCAACCGCCCAGCCCTTTCTCGCGGCCTCATGCAAGACGACACGGCGTCAACGTGCTCTCTTCCACCAACCACCCTGTTGTTAGGTGCGCCTTACCTGGGTTACTGTCGTCGCGTTCGGCCTGTCCTCCGAGGTCATCACCGCCCCGGTCTTGGGCACGCCCCTCATCCTTCCCCAGGGCCGCCATCACGTGCGGCGCCGCGGTCCCGGAGGAGGAGCAGGAATAGACGCCCACACGCACAACCGCCGCCTCGCAGCCGCCTCAATCAGACTCTCTAGCGGCACGGCCCCCGAAGCGTACGCTCAGCCGCACGAAGGAGCCCCGAGATGAGCCCAGCCAGACCGTCCGCCTCACCGACCTCCCCCTTCCGCTTCTTCCACGTCACGGTGGCAGCGATCCACGATGTGACGCCGTCCATGCGGCGCTTCACCTTCATCGGGCACGATCTGATCCACTACGCCGACCCGGGCTGGGACCAGCGGATCAAGCTGGTGCTGCCGGCGCCGGCGTCGGGCTATGAGCAGCTGCCCGACGGCGAGGACTGGTACGGCCGGATGATGAAGCTGCCCGAGGAGCACCGATGCCCGATCCGCACCTACACGACGCGCTCCGTGCGCTACGACGCCGCGGATCCCGGCGGCACGGCCGGGCCCCGAACCGAGGTGGATGTCGACATGGTGGTGCACGACCCGCTCGGCCCGGCCGCGCGGTGGGTTCTCGACGCCGTCGTCGGTAGCGGGGCGGTCCTGCTGGGGCCGAACCGACAGTGGGACGGCGACGCCGGGGGCGTGGACTTCGTGCCGCCGCAGGTGACTGAGCGCTTCCTTCTGGGCGGGGACGAGACGGCGGCGCCGGCGATCGCCCGGATCCTGGAGGGCCTGCCGGCGAGCGCCCGGGGAGTCGCCGTCGTCGAGATGCCCGGTGACGCGGACGCCCCCTATCTGCCCACGCACCCCGGGATCGAGGTGCGGGTCACCGGGCGCGAGGGGCGCGCGCACGGTGAGGTACTGACCGAGGGCGTGCGCCGGGCCGCCGAGGAGCTGTGCCCGATGGGAGTGCCGCAGGAGGTCGAGGAGATCGACGTCGACCGCGAACTGCTGTGGGACGTGCCGCGCCACGCCAAGGGCGGGAACGCGCTCAAGCGCACGACCCTGTACGCGTGGCTCGCCGGGGAGGCGGCCGCGGTGCGGACGATGCGCCGCCACCTGGTCAGTGAGCGCGGCATCGACCGGCGCTCTGTGGCCTTCATGGGCTACTGGCGCCAGGGCCGCGCCGAGGGCTGAGCCCGAGGGCCCGGTCTTGGTCACCCGACCCGGGGGATCGCATCAGCGAGGACGTACTTTCCGCGTGAGGACTGCGTTCTGCTGCAGATGACTGAGGTCAGGACGCATCATCCTGGATGAAAGTACGTCCTCGATGCAACACGCAGTCGCCGATCCCCTGAGGCGACCGGCGCACCCAGGCGATCAGTCCGCCTGGGAGCGTTGATGGCTGCCGGACACCCCGGAGCCGTCGACGCCGTCGGCCCTCTCGACCGTCTCCCTAGAATCCCAGGCACCCCCCGCCTTCTCAGGCTGCTCAGCCTTGTCGACGGCCTGTTCGACGACGGGACGGCCGTGGTCGGGATCCGCCGCCCCGACGCCGTCGCCGTCCAGGTCGAGCTCGTCGAGCACGTCCTCATCCAGCTCATCGGGGTCACGCACGGGCGAGTCGCCGGCGGACAGGAAGATCCCCACCCAGCGCGAGCGGGGATCGGAGTCGATGAGGATGGCCTTGACGAACAGGGTCAGCGGCACCGCCAGGATGGTCCCCAGCGCCCCGATGACGGTGGACCAGAACAGCAGGCATAGGAACGTCGTCGTCGTGTTGAGCCCCACCGCGTCCCCGGTGAACTTGGGCTGGACAAGGGACTGGATGACGAAGTTGGCCACCACGTAGGACAGGACCACCCACAGCGCCGTCCAGGGCCCGGAGTCCACCAGGCCCAGGATCGCCGGGGGCACCACGCCCAGGACGAACCCGATGTTCGGGATGTAGTTGGTGATGAAGGAGACCACGCCCCAGGTGATCGCCATCGGCACATCCAGGTACCACAGGGTCAGCACATTGATGACGGCCACGACGAGGCCGAAGATCGTCGAGACCATCCAGTAGGAGCGCACCGCCTCGCAGAAGGAGACGAGGGCGGAGGCCATGCCCGGCTTGAGGACGCTCAGGGCCGCCGTGCGGACCTCGATCTTGGCGGTATCGAACATGAGGAAGACGACCACCATGGCCATGACCCCGAGCATCGCGCTGGCCGAGCTCACCTGCCCCAGAATCGCCTGCGCCACCATGACGAGCCGGGAGGTGTCCAGGACGTCGGTGACCTGCTTGAGCACCGTGGACTGGTCCACACCCATGCCGTTGAGCCGGGCCTCGGCCTGATGCCAGATCGCCTGGAACTTGGGGGCGTACTGCGGGAGGGTGTCGACGAGCTGCGCGACCGCGACAGCCAGGGCCGCGAACAGCAGGACGACGAAGGCGAAGATGAGCAGGATCGCCGTCGCCGCCGCGACCACCCGGGGCACGTGGTGGCGCGTCATCCAGGACACCAGCGGCCGAACCGTCACCACCAGGGTGAGGGCGAAGAAGGCCGGAGCGAAGAGGTCCTTGATGAGGTAGAGCCCCACCGACCCGATCGCCAGCGCCGCCAGGAGGAAGGCGATGGTCTCCCCCTGCGTGCGCTCCCCGGGGACGGGGACGGATGCCTTTCGGGCTTTCTCGGACACAGCTGCCATGTCCGCATCCTCCCACGGGCGCATGGTGGGCCGGCGGCGCAGCCCCTGCGCGCCGCGGGAGTTCTCCGTCTCTTCCGGCTCTCAGGCGCTCTTGCGGCGTTCCTCCGAGGTTCCTGCGGTCTCATCCCACCGGCATGAGCCCGGTCAGCCACTCGTCGACAGCGCGGTAGAAGGCCTCCGGGTCACTGCGGCGCACCTGGTGGCCGGCTTCGGGGACGAGCACCGGGGTGACGTGGGGGTTGCGAGCGGCGCCCTCCAGACCCTCGCGGCCCACACGTGCACTGCCGGGCCGGTCGCCGGTCAGCAGCAGCGCGGGGACCTCGAGCGCAGCCATCGCCTCGTCCCAGGGGACCTCAGGGGTGACGACGCCGGAGAGCAGCAGGGCCGGATCGGTGCGCTGGGAGGCCCATACGCCCGGGAGGGCCTCGACGTCGGGCATGGTCTCCAGAGCGCGACCGACGGCGGACGGCAGGTCGTCGGCCTCGGCGGCACGGGCCCGCTCCCGGGCGGCACCGCGAGCCAAGAGCTCGCGCGGGCCGCGGGTGCCGAAGCGGGCCGGGTCCTCCAGGACGACGCCGGTGACCAGGTCGGGGCGGCGCCCGGCGGCGACCATGGCGGTGGCGGCACCCATCGAGTGGCCGATGACGACCGGGGCGGGCGGTGTCAGCAGCCCCAGCGCGGCCCGGCCGCGTGAGGCGGTGGCAAGGTCCTCCAGGACGGCGATGAGGTCCTCCACGAGGACCTCCCCGGCCCGCTCGAGCTGGGCCGGCTCCCAGCGTGGGGACAGGCCGTGCCCGCGGGCGTCGACCGCGACGACCCGGTAGCCGCGCGCCACCCAGTGGTCGATCGCCTCGGCCAGGGAGACCGCGGAGCCGGTGATGCCGTGGAGAAGGACCAGGGTGGGGGCGTCGTCGGGCCCCGCGACGATGCGTGCCAGTGGAGTCATGCCCCCATCCTGCCTGGTTCCGGCCCCGTAGGCTGACCCCATGAGCGACACGAGTGAGCAGAACGCGCCGAGGATGAACGTCGAGTCCTTCAACCTGGACCACACCAAGGTCGCCGCGCCCTACGTGCGCGTGGCCGACCGCAAGGAGCTGCCCGGCGGGGACGTGCTCGTCAAGTACGACGTCCGTTTCTGCCAGCCCAACCGCGCGCACCTGGAGATGGAGGCCGTGCACTCCATCGAGCACCTGAGCGCCGAGCTCATGCGCAACCACACCGACCGGCTCATCGACTTCTCCCCCATGGGCTGCCAGACCGGCTTCTACACCCTCATGCTGGGGATGGAGACCGAGGAGTTCCTGCCGCTGCTGGAGGCGACCTTCCGCGACATCCTCGACGCCGAGGAGGTGCCGGCGGCCAACGAGGTCCAGTGCGGCTGGGGGGCGAACCACTCGCTGGCCGCCGCCCAGGAGGCGGTGCGAGGCTTCCTCGCCGCCCGCGAGGAGTGGACGCGGGTCATGGCCTGAGGCGCCCGAGCAGCCGGATCGGGCTGATCAGGCCGCCGGGGACGATCGGCGCCGTCGGGTGCGCTCGACGCGCACGGGGACAGGAATCCTGTTCCCCTGCGCGTGGCATGTCCCCGCCCGGCTTGGGGCTGCCCCCGGCGCGGCCCTAACGGCCCGGCAACCCCGGGCCCGGCACAGTGAGGGGTCGATGCCGCGCTCAGTCGTCGAGCCCGGCTCGGCGGGCCGGCACCGTACCCTGAGGCCGTCCCGCACGCGCCCACCGGGGCGCTGATCCGCCGACTTCCCGATTCCCGAAGAGCAACGAGAACCATTGACCACCATGGAGAGCACCGTCATCGCCAATCCCGCGAACCCCATCCTCATCTGGTGGGTGATCGCCCAGCCGCTGCTGCTCCTGCTGTCCTACCTCGTGGGGCGGGTGACGCGGTTCCTGCTGCGAGGAAGGGTGACGGTGTCGGACTCGGCGGCCACCCTCATCGCACTCATCGGGCTGTGGCTGGGGCTGCTGCTGTCGGGATGGTTCTTCGATGAGGGCGACCTGTTCTCGGTCAAGATGCTGGCAACCTCCTGCGGAGTGGCGGCCGCCGTGCTGCTCGGGGCCTCCGCGATGCTGGCCCGGCTCCAGCACCACCGCACGCTGCTGCCGATCGCCGAGGTGGCCCAGATGGGCGAGTCCGACCGGCTGGAGTTCAAGTCCTCGGCCCGCTGGAACCTGCGCACGGACAAGCGCGACGACGCCATGGAGGAGGTCGTGGCCAAGACGGTGGCGGCCTTCATGAACTCCGCGGGCGGCACGCTCCTGCTCGGGGTCGACGACGACGGCACCCTCATCGGCCTGGGGCCGGACTACTCCACCCTCAAGCAGCCCGACGCCGACCGCTTCGAGCTGTGGCTGCGGGGCATGTGGCGCACGCGCATGGGGACGAACGCCGCCGCGCTGCCGCAGGTGGACTTCGCGCCCACGCCGGACGGGACCGCGGAGGTGTGCCGGGTGACCGCGCCCCCGTCCCCGCTGCCGGTCTACCTCAAGCCGGCCAAGGGGCGCGACGGGGCGGCGCTGTGGGTGCGGGTCGGCAACTCGACGCGGCGCCTGGAGGTCGACGACGCCGTGGACTACGTCATGCTGCGCTGGCCGCGGATCAACCACATGGCCTGGCCGATCCGGCTGGGGAACTTCCTCCTGCGCCGGGACCAGTCGCACCGGGCGCTGCCCATCAACCCGGCCGCCGCCGTCACCGCGGCCACGGCGTCCCGAGGCGAGGAGGGCGCCGGCTAGCCGTCCTCACGCACCTTCCACCGGCACCCTTCTCACCGCCGGGGACGTTCCACGCGGTTGGGTGCGGGCCAGCGGGAAACCGTTCTCGCCCGCATGGGGCGCCGCCCCACCGTTCCCACGGCGAGCCTGGGCGACATCGTCAGCCTGCTCTTCATGGACTCGATCGCCGAGAACATCGACGGCACCAGGCTGCGCGACCTCATCGAGGCGGTCATCATCGGACTGAGCACACCGACGAACGCTGACGACGCCCGAGTCGCTCCGCACCAGAGCCTGCCTCCCGTCGAAGCGACGGATCCCGCCCCCTCACACGGTGCACATCGACACCATCCCCGGCGACAGAAGGCCACAGCTACCAGCCGACTCCCACTGCACACTCTCTACAGCGCCCCAACAGAGCCACCATGCGGCGAATCTGTCCGTACGGGACGACTTTGAATCACAGCAGCCGCACCGCGGTTTACAAAGGCCCAGGTCATCGCCCTGTTACCTACAGATACCGGATTCGATCAACCGCTAAAGTCGTCCCATCTGGACAAAACGGACCCACCTCAATCCACACCCCCCACTCCAACGAGACATACTTTGATGATGTTTGACATCATTTACGTATGGATAAGTCATCCAGAATCGAGGAGCTGCTGGCGCGACTCGCCGCTCACCAGGGAGCAGCGCGCCTGAGCACGCTGTGCAGCACGCGGACCGAACGTCGTCTTGCCACCCGAGCCGCCGCCGATGGGCTCATCACCCTTCACCCGAACCACGTGGCCGCGCTGAAGAGCGCCGACCCTCGTTTCATCCTCTGCCGACGCATCAGGGGTGTTATCACCTGCGCCCATGCGATGCAGCACTACGGCCTGCCACTGCAATCAGCGCCCACAACGTTGCATATCGCCATCCCCTGCAACCAGGGTCACATACCGGACGCAATCGGGCGCGTCGTCACCCATCGGTTGAGCGGCCTCATTCTCCCCGCCGCAGATGCGGCACCGGTGGCACCCGTGGAGCAGGCACTCATCTGTTACCTGCGTTGCGCGGATGAGCTTGATGCACTCATCGCACTCGATGCAGCCTTTCGACTTAGTCTGACTACCCGCCCTCAGCTCGAGAGCCTCCTACAGGGTCCGCGAAACCGCCGCACCCGTACGCTTGTGTCGCGCTCGCATCCCGACGCTCGCTCTCTCCTGGAGACGATCGCCCGTTACGAGCTGGAAGAGGCCGGATACCGGCCAGCGACGGCAGTGTCTGTCCCTGGTGTCGGAGAGGTGGACATGGTGCTGACGGCTCACCCACAAGACCTCGTCTCCGGCCTCACGCCCGACACCAAGGCGCTTCGAGCAGGCAGCCACCCAGCGCTTCTCATTGAGACGGACGGCTACGCCTTCCACTCTTCCCGTCTCGACTGGGAGCACGACCACCTGCGCGACCAGGCCGCGGTCAGCGCAAGCCACGTCCCATTGCATCTGACCAGCCGACAGGTCCTCCAGCACAGCACGGTCGAGATTGTCGCCCCCGTCGCCATGCGCATGGGGATCACCCCGATCATCCACTCCAGGTGGGGCGATGGCGCCCTCACCCCATAGGTTCCAAGCAGAACGAGCACGGCAGACAAACCAGGAAAGTCGCCACATGGATCATTGGCGGACGCAGTCTGCCGCATCCGCCCGCTCCAGGAGTCAGACGTTCCGACTCCTGACCCATGGACGTATGACCGCAGCATGTCCTCAGGGGCATGATCCCGACAGAGCTGCCATGCGGCGAATCTGTCCGTACGGGACGACTTTGAATCACAGCAGCCGCGCCGCGGTTTACAAAAGCCCAGGTCATCGCCCTGTTACTTACAGATACCGGATTCGATCAACCGTCAAAGCCGTCCCGTCTGGACACTTTCAGGGCTCGGGCGCCCTCTGTAGGCTCAGCGCGTGAGTCGCACCAGTGCCGCGCCCGTCATCGTCTCCTGCGCCATGGCCGAGGAGGCCCAGCCCTTCCTGGACGCCCTGCCCGAGCGCGAGTGGGCCCGGCCTCCGGCCCTGCTCGGCGCTGCACGCGCCTGGTCACTCCAGTTGCCCGACAGCGAGCGCGAACTCATCCTGGTGCGCAGCGGCATCGGGCTCGTGGCGGCCGCGAGCGCGCTGGCGGCCACCCTGGCTCAGGTTCGCCCCGGCGCCGTCATCTCGGCGGGAACCACCGGAGGGCTCGGCCGACAGGTCGAGGTCGGGGACGTGTGCGCCTCGGCGAGCCTGGCCTACACCGATGCCGACGCCACCGCCTTCGGTTACGTCCGCGGCCAGACCCCGGGCCAGCCGGAGACCTTCGCCGGGGACCCGGCCCTGCTGGAGCGCCTGGAGCAGGTGGGCCCGGAGGCCCTGCGCGACGCCACGGCGTCGTCGGACTCGGCACACCTGCACGTCGGCCAGATGCTGGCCGGGAGCTCCTTCGTGACGGCCGCGAACGTGGCCGACACCCGCGAGGTCTTCCCGGCGGCGCTGAGCACGGACATGGAGTCGACGGCGCTGGCACAGGTGGCGGCGAGCGCGGATCTCCCCTTCGTCTCGGTGCGCGGTGTGTCCGACCTGTGCGGCCCCGAGGCGGGCCAGGACTTCCACATCGCCGCCGAGGAGGCCGCCGCCCGCAGCGCCGCGGTCGTCCTGGCTCTGCTCAGCTGAGGAGCTGACGCCCCCGCACCTCATCGACTTTTTCTTCATAGATCGACCTGTTCTTCACAAACGACCCGGAGCCGCGTCGTTTATGAAGTTTTGGTCGGTTTGCCAGCCTGGCGCAGGCGCGCCTCACCGGCGCGAGTCGCGCTGCGGCGTGAAGGCCGACGTCGGGCAGCTGACGCCCCACTCGTTCATCGCGTCAAGCACCGGCCGCAGGCTCCTGCCCAGTTCGGTGAGCTCGTAGACGACGCGGGGCGGCACCTCGGGGAAGGCGCTCCGGGTCACGATCCCGCGCGACTCGAACATCCGCAGCCGGCTGGTCAGCGTGTGCGCACTGATCCCCGGCAGGGCGGCGCGCAGCTCCCCGAAGCGCTGCGGGCCGTGCATGAGCTCGCGCACGATGAGCGTCGCCCACGGCCCGTCGAACAGCAGCAGGAACCTCGCCACCCCGCACTCGGGAAGATCGACCTCACTCATGACGTCGAAACCTACCCCAATAGTGCAGTTGACGTAACTGATGCACCGTATGCACTAATGGCGCCATGGTTGACATCATTCATGGCGCCACAGGCGCTCAAGGCTCTCCCGTCCTGTCCGCTCTGACCTCCGCCGGGCGCACCGCCATCGCAGCGGTCCGCCACCCTGAAACCGTTCCCGCCGGCATCGCCGCTCGACAGGTCGACCTGGCCTCGGCTGACTCCCTCGCCTCCGCCTACGAGGGCGCCGACGGCGTCTTCGTCCACCTGCCCATGGGCGCACCAGAGGCGGCTGCCGCCCAGGCCCGGGCCGTCGTCGAGGCCGTCACTCGGGCCCGCCCCGGTCGCGTTGTCATCTCCACCAGCGGGCAGATCGTCGACCAGCCGGGATCACCGCTGCAGGCGCCCGCGGACAGCCCCGTCATGACGCTCATCGACGGCGTGACCGGCAGCGGCGTCCCCACGGCCGTGGTCGCCCCGCGCCTCTACCTGGAGAACCTTCTCCTGCCGGTCGTCCTGATTCCCGTGCGTGAGGAGGGCGTCCTGCGCTACCCGCTTCCGGCGTCGTTCCCGGTCTCCTGGAGCTCGCACCTGGACGTGGCCGAGGTCGTCGCCCGCCTGCTCACGGATGCCTCCCCCACCACGGGCACGGTCGCCGTCGGTCACCTGCCCGGACTGACGGGACCGGACCTGGCCGCGTCCTTCTCCAGCCGCCTGGGCCGCGAGGTCCGCTTCGAGGGCGTCACGCCGGAGGCCTTCGGCGAGCTCATCACGCCGCTCTTCGGGCCGGCCGCGGCGCCGGTCGTCGAGCTCTACCAGGTCCTCAACACGCAGGACTGCAGCACCATCGCCGAGGACGGCAGCGCCCAGGAGCTCCTGGGACTCCGGCCGCGCTCGATCGAGCAGTGGCTGAAGGACCTGGCGGTCTCGTAGCCGGACTCACCGACATTTTCTTCATAGATAAACCTATTCTTCATAGATGACCCGGAGCCGCGTCGTTTATGAAGAATTTGTCGGTTTGCCGGCCGGCACGGGCTTCTGGGCGCGACATCGCGGCGACAGCAGGGAGCGGGCAAGCTGCGGGCGTCTGCCGGGCGGCTCAGTCGGCCTGGCGCAGCCGAGCCTCGACGCGCTCGACCTTCGCGGTCATCTGGCCGGTCCAGCCGGGGCGGATGTCGGCCTTGAGGACGAGCGCCACGCGCGGACTCACCTCGGCGACCGCCTCGCAGGCCCGCTTGACCACGTCCATGCACTCGTCCCACTCGCCCTCGATCGTGGTGAACATCGAGGTCATCTCATAGGGCAGGCCCGAGTCGCGCACCACGCGCACGGCTCGGGCCACCGCCTCGGAGACCGAGCCGTCGGGCGCGTCAGTGGTGGTCGGGGACACGGAGAAGGCCACAAGCATGCGGCCAGGCTAGCCCCACAACGCCGCCAGGGTCGCCGCTCCGGCTGCTCTTGTCTTCGAGCGCGCTCGACGTCCTACGGTCTGCATCATGACCAGCGCGACCGCTCCGGGCAGCGAGCCCGACGACGTCCGACTCCACGAGGCGCTTCAACTCGCCTCCGTTCCACCCAGTGACGACGTCGGGCCGGAGACCTGGCCAGGAGAGGCCGGCTGGGACATTGCTACCACCGCCGCTCACCTGGGGGTCAGCGCACACACGCTGCGCTACTACGAGCGGATCGGGCTCGTGCGGGTGGGGCGTGACGCCTTCGGGCACCGTCGTTACGATGCCGTAGCCTTGCGGCGCCTGGTCTTTCTCACCCGGATGCGGACCTCGGGCATGCCGATCCGCGACCTGCGTCGCTACGTCGACATGGTCGAGGACGGCCGGGACACGGTGCCCGATCGCCTGGCCATACTCACCGAGCACCGCGACGACCTGCGTGTCCGGATCGACGGGCTCCAGCTCGCACTGGCCGCCACCGAGTACAAGATCGCCGTCTACACCCGACAGCTGGAGGAGCGGGCCACCACGGACGGCGTCGGCAACGTCAATGACATCGACGGCGGGGCGGCTGGGGACAACCACTCCTCGCCCGATTCCGACGTCGCAGCTGGTACGCACGGCACCACCCTCAGCGCCCGCCGCCCTCGGGACTCCAACGGGCGCCACATCACGAACCGCGTCAAGACGCCCGACAGGCACCACCAGCTCCCAACGCACTCGTACCGACAAACCGACAAGGAGAACCCTCATGACCACTGAAGCCGCTCGCCCCCAGTACAACGTCGACAGCCCCGAGAACCTGGCCCGGCGCGAGCGCGGCCTGGAGGTCGCCCGCTCGGTCGATGGTGAGGCGGCCCAGGCCGTCATCGACTCGCTGGCGGACATCAGCCCGGCGCTCGGCCACCACATCGCGGCCTTCGGCTTCGGGGACGTCTACTCCCGCCCCGGCCTGGACCCGCGCAGCCGCCAGCTCGTCACGATCGGCGTGCTCACGGCCCTGGGCGGCTGCGAGCCGCAGTTGCGGATCCACATCGGGGCCGCCCTCAACGTGGGTCTGACCCGCGAGGAGATCATTGAGGCGATCCTGCACGCCTCGGTTTACGCCGGCTTCCCGCGAGCACTCAATGCGACCTTCGTGGCCCGCGAGGTTTTCACCGAGCGCGACGCCGCCGACTGATCGTTCGCGTCGGCTCACCCCGCCCTCCCCGGGTGGGGACATCTCACGCGTACGGGGACAGGATTTCTGTCCCCGACGGCGTCGAATGTCCCCACGCGGCTCAGGCTGCGCCCGGCCGCGCGGAATGTCCCCGGCCGCAGGGGAAGGCAGGAACGGCCGACCGTATCCGTGCTACAGCGCCACGAGGACCTGGACCATGACGATCTTGACGACGATGGCCAGGGCGAACAGGGTCGCGTAGCCGGCCTCGATGCGCTCGTCGTCGCGCTTGGACAGAGCGAAGGCGAGGATCGCGGGCTGCCCGACGAGCCCCGCCAGGCCCCCGGCGGCGCGCTGCGCCGACACCCCGGCCCAGCGCGCCCCAGCGAGCAGGACGATCGCATTGACCACCACGATGAGGGCGGCGAGCACCCCCACCTTGAGGCCCGTCGTCGAGAAGGCCGACGCCGCGAAGTCCGGCCCGGAGGCCAGTCCGATCGCGGCCAGGAAGAACAGCAGCCCCAGCTGGCGGATGGTGGCGTTGGCGGCGTGCGGCAGCCCCCACACGAAAGGGCCGGTGCGCCCCACCCAGCCCAGGACCATGCCGACGACGAGCGGCCCGGCCGCCACCCCGAGCCGCAGGGTGATCCCGCCGGGCAGCGGGATCGCGACCAGCCCCACCAGGACGCCGAGCGCCATGCCGATGCCCACGGAGAAGGCGTCGATCTGGGCGATGGAGCGCTCGGAGTCGCCGAACCAGTCGGCGGCCTTCTCCAGCTCATCGCTGGGCACGACCGCCAGCACCCGGTCGCCGAGCTCCAGGACGAGGTCCTCGCGGGCCAGCAGGTCCAGGTCGCCGCGCTTGACGCGGGTGATGACGCCCTGGAAGCGCCCGGGCATGTCCACCTCGGCGATGGTGCGCCCGGCCACGCGCGTGGAGGACACGGTCAGGCGCCGGAAGTCGACGACGCTGCGGTCCTTGGCCAGGCACTTGTTGAGCCCGGTGCCCAGGTCGTGCATGGCGGACTCGACGGCGGCCGGGGCCCCGACGATGACGACCTTGTCCCCGGGCAGCAGCTCCTCGCCGGGGGCGACGACGCGGGTGTCGCCGTCGCGCTCGAGGTAGGAGATGCGGATGCGGCCCTCCTTGAAGGCCTCCATCTCGCCGAGGGCCACGCGCTGGAGCAGGTAGACGCTCGTGGCGGTGATGCCGTCGGCGCTGGCGGGGCGCGGGTCGCGCCGCCCGGGCCAGGACCGGCCCACGACCCCGGCCACGATGAGGATGGCGACGGCCACGCCCACGGGGTAGGCCAGGGCGTAGCCGACGGCGGGCTCCTGGGTTCCCGCCGCCTCGATCGCGGCGTCGAGCACGGGTGAGGTGAGGGCGCCCGCGTAGGCGCCGGAGTCCATGGCCGGGCTCACGCCGGTCAGGTGGGAGTAGAGACCGCCCACCCCGCCGGCGAGCACGAGGGCGACGACGCACAGGGCCATGAGCGGCAGCTGCCTGCGCAGATCGCGGAAGAAGGTGTTGCCGGCGGCCAGGCCCACGGTGTAGCAGAACAGGGCCAGGCCGAGGCTTCGCAGCAGGGTGAGGTTCGCGCCCAGGCGGGGATCGAGGGCCCCGACCGCCAGCCCCACGAAGAGCGCCCCGGCCGCCCCGAAGCGGATCGGCCCGAGCGGGACCTGCCCGACGGCGGTCCCCAGACCGATGACGAGGAAGACGGTGAGGATCGGCGCCTGCGCAAGGACGTCGAGGACGGGATGAAGCATGGACACCACGCCAGGGTAGCCGCATGGTTCCGTGCGCTGATCCCGGCGCCAGGCCTCAGTTGGACACGGAGACGCGTCGCCGGGGCGTGCCCTGGCCGACGTCGCGCGCGAAGCAGGCGGGTAACCGATGAGAGTTAACTCCAACTGATGGGACAAATAAGCTGGCACTCGGCATGGCGATCTACTTTTCGTCGTCAGGCGCATCGGTTGCTTCCCTTATTCCACCAGGAGGAATACCCTGGATAGGTCACCGGAGACGATGACGTCACACCTTTTCTCGACGACGAGAACGGAATCCCGATGCCCCAGAAAGAAGCCTCCTTACCCACCTACTCACCGGAGGAGGAGAAACGGATCATCCGCAACGCCGACGGCGTCCCGGTCGGCATACGTCCTGACAATCGATGGACACCCGCGAGGATCGCCACGTGGGTGGTCATCACTGCCCTGGGCGTCCTGGGCTGGTGGATGCTGGCGATCGTGCGCGGTGAGCACGTCAACACCATCTGGTTCGTGGTCACCGCCGTGTGCACCTACGCGATCGGGTACCGCTTCTACGCCCTCTACGTCCAGCGGCGCATCATGCGCCCCGACGACACCAACGCCACCCCGGCCGAGCGCATCAACAACGGCCGCGACTTCGACCCCACCCACCGCGTCGTCCTCTACGGCCACCACTTCGCGGCCATCGCGGGCGCCGGCCCGCTGGTGGGCCCTGTCCTGGCCGCCCAGATGGGTTACCTGCCCGGCACCCTGTGGATCATCATCGGCGTGCTCGTGGCCGGTGCGATCCAGGACATGCTCGTCCTGTTCTTCTCCATGCGCCGCGGCGGCCGCTCACTGGGCCAGATGGCCACCGACGAGATCGGCAAGATCGGCGGCATCGTGGCGACCATCGTCGTCTTCGTCATGCTCATGATCGTTCTGGCGGTCCTGGCCATGGTCTGCGTCAACGCCCTGGCCGCCTCCCCCTGGGGCGTCTTCTCGGTGGGCATGACGATCCCGATCGCCATCGGGATGGGCCTGTGGCTGCGCTTCGTCCAGCCCGGCAAGATCACCCAGGTTTCCTTCGCCGGCTTCGGCCTGCTCATCGCCGTCATCATCGGCGGGCGCTGGGTGGCCGAGTCCTCCCTGGGCCACTACCTGCACCTGTCCCCCACCGCCCTGGTGTGGGCGATGATCATCTACGGCTTCCTGGCCGCGGTCCTGCCGGTGTGGGTCCTGCTCACCCCGCGCGACTACCTGTCGACCTTCATGAAGATCGGCACCATCACGATCCTGGCCCTGGGCATCATCATCGTGCGCCCACTGGTGGAGATGGCCGCCGTCACCGAGTTCGCCTTCAACACCGACGGCCCGGTCTTCGCGGGCACCCTCTTCCCCTTCCTGTTCATCACCATTGCCTGCGGGGCCCTGTCCGGCATGCACGCCATGGTCTCCTCGGGCACCAGCCCCAAGATGGTGGAGAAGGAGACCCAGGTCCGCATGATCGGCTACGGCGGCATGCTCATGGAGTCCTTCGTGGCGATCATGGCGCTGGCGGCCGCGGTCTCCCTGAGCCCGGGCGTCTACTTCTCCATGAACACCTCGACGGCGACCATGAACAAGATCGCCGGCCCCGAGACGGTCGCCGCAGCCCCCTGCAAGACCACCGACGACCCCGAGCACCACTGCGAGAAGCTCGCCGAGGCCGCCGTGGCCAAGCTCGGCGTCACCGACGCCCAGGGCCGCAAGCTCAACCCCGAGTGGGAATCCTGGGATGACAACGGCAACCCCAAGACCTACACGGGCGCCGAGGCCCTGGAGCGCCTGGCCAGCGACGTCGGTGAGCCCAACGTCGTCTCGCGCACCGGAGGCGCCCCCACCCTGTCGGTGGGCATCGCCCACATCCTCCACCAGATCGGCGGCGGGCGCGCCATGATGGGCTTCTGGTACCACTTCGCCATCATGTTCGAGGCCCTGTTCATCCTCTCGGCCGTCGACGCCGTCACCCGCGTGGCCCGCTTCCAGCTCTCCGACGCGCTGGGCAACGCCTTCCCCAAGTTCAAGGACCCGTCCTGGCACGTGGGCGCCTGGGGGACCACGGCCGTCGTCGTCGCCTCCTGGGGATCCCTGCTCCTCATGGGCGTGACCGACCCTCGTGGAGGCATCCAGACGCTCTACCCGCTGTTCGGTATCGCCAACCAACTCATCGCAGCCGTGGCCCTGCTGGTGGTCACCGTCATGGTGGTGCGCAAGGGCTATACGAAGTGGGTGTGGATCCCCGCGATCCCGCTGGCCTTCGACACAGCCGTCACCTTCACGGCCTCGTGGCAGAAGATCTTCTCCACCGACCCGCTCGTGGGCTACTTCCAGCAGCACCGCAACGCCAAGGCGCTCCTGCCCACGCTCACCGACCCGGCCAAGATCGAGGAGACCCGGGCGATCGTGCGCAACACGATGATCCAGGGGACGCTGTCGATCATCTTCCTGGTCATGGTCGCCTTCGTCATGGTGTGCGCGCTCATCCGCATCATCAACACGATCCGCAACCGGGACACGACGACGTCGGAGGACCCGTACCAGGAGTCCAACTTCTACGCGCCCGAGACGATGGTCGCCTCCTCGCTCATGAAGAAGGTCTCCCAGGAGTACGAGCAGGTCGGTGACCCGGCCCTCATCCCCCAGCGGGCCCACGCGGAGAAGTCATGACGCCGACCGGTCCGACGACGCAGCCGACAGATCAGGTGGCAGGGCGGTCCGCGGAGCACGCAGCAGGGCAACCGGGCACCCGTCGTCAGGTGCGTGAGGCCCTGGCCCGGGCCCGCGCCCTGTGGCGGGACATGACCGGGGAGTCGGCTTACGACCGCTACCTGGAGTGCTACGCCCGCGAGCACGCCGGCTGCCCGAGCCGCCCCGACGGCGCCCACGGGTCAGGGCATGAGCCGGGGCACGGCCCCATGAGCGAGCGAGAGTTCTGGCGCGCCCGGGCCAGGCAGGCCGAGACGGAGATCTCAACCCGCTGCTGCTGAGTCCCGGGGCACACCCTTGTGCTGCGATCGTTACCGCCCGCCTTCCGGGTTCCTCGGAGGGCGGGCGGTAGCGTCGCGTGCTCACCCAGCAATCCGCACCCTCGCCCCTGGCATCCGCTGACTCCCCCGAAACGTCCGAGACCTCCCCCGAGGCACCCTCGGTGGCTCCCGCCGAGACCCCCACCGACATCTCGGCTGACCGCGAACCCTTCGTTCAAGCGCTCTCCCACCAGCGCCACGAGAGCCCGCACCCGCACCGTGCCCCGCACGAGCGGATGGCCCGCGTCGCGGCGGTCGTCCTGCTGGCCGTCGTCTGCGTGGCGGTCGTGTGGCCCTCCGGGCACGACGTCGCCGAGCTCAAGGACTCGCTGGGGCCGGCCTTCCTCAGCGCGGAGGGCAAGGACGTCATCCTCAACCTGGTGATGCTGGCACCGGCCACCTTCTGCGCCGTCGCGGGCTGGCGGGACGTTCCTTGGTGGATGTGGGCGCTGGTGGGCTGCGTCGTCGGGCTGAGCGCCGAGGTGCTCCAGAGCCTCCTGCCGATGCTGGAGCGCAGGCCCTCGCTGGCCAATGTCGGCCAGAACGCCGTCGGCGCCTGGGCCGGGGCCCTGGCCGCCTGGTACCTGCTGCGCCGCCTGCACCCCCGGTCCGCCTCGGCATGAGCCGGTCCGCCTCGACCTGAATCCCCTGTCATCACCGGAACGACGACGTACTTTCATCACGAGGACTGCGTTCTCTCAAAGACGGCAACGCCCAGATCCCAGTCATCCTGGACGAAACGCAGTCCTCACCACGGAAGTACGTCCGCAACGGCCACCGAGCCGCTGATCCGCACCAAGGCCGACGGCGTTGACCGCACGACAGGGACGCCGCGGACAGCGAAAGGCCCGGACCTTGCGGCCCGGGCCTTTCCGTTCTGTGCGCGGGGGGGGACTCGAACCCCCATGATCGTAAGATCACACGGACCTGAACCGTGCGCGTCTACCAATTCCGCCACTCGCGCGAGAAGCGAGCATGAGAATAGCCCGCCGGGACCACATTCGTCCAATCCCCAGCCCCACATCGGGCCGTGAGACCGCTCACGACACAATTACCTCACACAGACAGGGCCGTCTTCCCTGCAATGTCTTCGATACCGTTACGATGGGAGAACGGTATCGGCCTGCGAGCAGGTCCGTGCAGGCCCAAGCGAGGCGGGGCAGTCCCGCCTCCCGGCTCCATCCCGGGGGCCGCCACACCACATTGGGGGAGGTACTGTCCATGGGATTCCTGGACAAGTTCGAGAAGGGCGTCGAGAACGTCACGAACCGCGCCATGTCCCGTTTCTCGGACGACATCGAGCCCATCGAGATCGCCTCGAAGCTCCGCGAGACCATGGACAAGCGCGCCGCGTCCTTCGCGCGCGACCGTTCAGTGGTTCCCAACATCTTCCGCATCCACCTCACCCCGCCGAGCATCGAGCGCATCACAGCCTGGGGCCAGGATGAGATGGTGCGTCAGATGGAGGAGGTGGCCACCTCGCACGCCGCCGACCAGGGCTACTCCTTCGTCGGCCCGGTCGAGGTCTCCTTCCTGATCAACAACAACCCCAACGCCCCGGCCATCGAGATCGAGTCCTCGACGCGACGCGGCGCCGCCGCCCCCGCCGCCGCCGCCACCGCCACCCCGGCGCACCCGATCGTCGACATCAACGGCCAGCGATACCTGCTCACCGGCCCGGTCACCGTCATCGGGCGCGGATCGGAGGCGGACATCATCGTCGACGACTCCGGCGTCTCACGCCGCCACCTGGAGATCCGCCTGACGCACGGCAACGCCATCGCCAGCGACCTGGGCTCGACCAACGGAACCTTCGTCGAGGGCCAGCGGGTCGACGCCGTCACGCTCGTCGACGGCAACACCCTCACCATCGGCCGCACCCAGATCCTGTTCTGGGACGGCACCCAGAACAGCGGAGTCAACGGGTGAGCGCACTCGCCTTCACGATCCTACGGCTGGGCTACCTGGTCCTGCTGTGGTTCTTCCTGTACCTCATCGTGCGCGTCATGCGGCGAGACATGGCCGACTCCCCCGCCGCAGCCCCGTCGCGTCGACGCTCCGCGGGCGCCTCCGAGCAGCCGTCGGGCCCTCCCCCCAGGGGCCGACGCCGTAGCGCCACCCGCCTGGTCATCACCGAGGGGCCCCTGGCCGGCTCGACCGTGCCCCTGAGCCCCTCGTCGATCATCATCGGCCGCTCGCCCTCGTGCACCCTGGTCCTCGACGACTCCTACGCCTCGTCACGCCACGCCCGCGTCTTCCCCAAGGACGGCGCCTGGTGGCTGGAGGACCTCGGCTCCACCAACGGAACCATGATGGACGGCCGCCCCGTGCACGGCGCCGTGGAGCTCCCCATGAACATTCCTGTCAGAATCGGCCAAACGACGCTGGAGCTGCGCTCATGACCATCTCCCTGCGCTTCGCCGCGCGCTCCGACGTCGGCCTGGTCCGCCAGTCCAACCAGGACTCGGGCTACGCCGGCCCCCACCTGTGCGTCCTGTGCGACGGGATGGGCGGACCCGCTGGCGGAGACATCGCCTCGGCGGTCGCCGTCGAGCACCTCATGCCCCTGGACGCCGACTCCCACCAGGCCGGCGAGCTGCTGGGCCTCATGCGTGACGCCGTCCAGGCCGCCCACACCGAGCTCGTCACCCTGTCCTCGCAGGACCCCGACCTCGCCGGCCTGGGCACCACCTGCATCGGCGTCATGCGCAGCGGCAACAAGCTCGCCATGGTCCACGTGGGCGACTCGCGCGCCTACATGCTGCGCGACGGCACCCTCACCCAGGTCACCACCGACCACACCTTCGTGGAGTACCTCGTGGAGACCGGGCGCCTCACCCGCGACCAGGCCCGCCAGCACCCCCAGCGCTCGGTCCTCCTGCGCGTCCTGGGGGACACCGAGGGCGAGGTCCAGCTCGACGAGTCGATCCGCGAGGCCGTTCCCGGCGACCGCTGGCTGCTGTGCTCCGACGGCCTGAGCGGCCCGGTGACCGCCGAGACCATCGGAGAGGTCCTGGCCGGAGTCGCCGACCCCGGCCAGGCCGCGGACCAGCTCGTCGACCTCGCGCTGCGCGCCGGCGGACCGGACAACGTCACCGCCGTCGTCTTCGACGTCGTCAAGGACGACCCCGAGCCGCAGACCGTCCCCCAGGTGGTGGGCAGCGCCGCCACCGAGCGCCTGGCCCAGGAGCGTGCGGCGGCCGCCCATCGCAAGGCCGGAGGCCAGAGCGAGGCCAAGGACACTGAGGGCGCCAGCCCCGCCGCCAAGGCCGCGGCCCTCATGGCCACCCTGGAGGATCAGCCCGACTCCACGTCCACGAAGGACTCCTCCGACGTCGACGAGGCCATCGCCGCCGAGGCCGCCACCCAGGAGAAGGCCCGACGCCGTCACCGCCGTCGGGTCCTGGTGGGAAGCCTCGTCCTGCTGGTGACGATCGTCGGCGCCAGCGCCCTGTTCTACCGCTGGACCCAGACCCGCTACTACGTCTCCACCTACGACGGTCAGGTCGCCATCTACCAGGGGATCCCCCAGTCCATCGGCCCCCTCAAGCTGAGCCACTCGGTCAGGGCCTATGCCGACCTGCCGGTGAACAGGCTCGACGACAACATTCGCGAGCGCCTGGAGGACACCGTTGCTCAGGACTCGATGAGCGCCGCCAAGACCTACGTCGACAAGACGGTCCGCTCCCACGTCAAGCCGGCCGGCTCCCGGCAGGGCTCTCCGAGTGCCAGCGCCACGCCCTCCCCGACATCATCCCCAGCGTCCACTCCCGCACCGGAGGCGCCCGCCGATCCGGCTCAGCCCGATCAGGCCGGGCAGGAGGGATGAGATGACTGGAGCACCAGGCCCCCTCGGCGCCCCCGCGGGCGTTGCGACGATCCAGCCCGCCGGCACCGCGCGGCACTCGGGCCGGTGGGCGGAGGCGGTGCTGCTCGGCTTCGCCCTGGTTCTCGGCCTGGGCGGCTTCGTGCTCACCGCCCTCAACCGCACCGGCTCCTCCCCCGCGCAGACCGTCATGCTGGGGGGCGCTTTCCTCGGTCTGACCGTCCTCATGCACCTGTGGGTGCGCTACACCGCCCCGTGGGCCGACCCGGTCCTCCTGCCGGCGGCGGTGGCGCTCAACGGGATCGGCCTGGCCATGATCCAGCGCCTGGACCTGGCGTATGAGGCCAACGAGCAGTGGCAGTTCTACGTCGGATCCAAGCAGCTCATCTGGACGCTTCTGGGCGTCATCCTCTTCTGCGCCGTGCTCTTCCTGCTGCGCGACTACCGGCGCCTGCGACGATGGGACCGCTGGGCCATGTGGTCCGGTCTGGTCTTCCTCGTCCTGCCCTTCCTGCCCTTCATCGGCCAGAGCATCAACGGGGCCCGGATCTGGATCCGGATCGGCCCCATGAGCTTCCAGCCGGCCGAGCTGTCCAAGGTGCTCCTGGCGGTCTTCTTCGCCTCCTACCTGGTGGCCAACCGCGACAACCTGGCCCTGGCGGGTCGCAAGTTCCTGTGGATGAGCCTGCCCCGCGCCCGGCACCTCGGTCCCCTGTTCATCGTGTGGGGCGTGAGCATCTGCGTCCTGGTCCTCCAGAAGGACCTGGGCTCCTCGGTCCTCCTGTTCGGCCTGTTCGTCGTCGTTCTGTACGTGGCCACCGACCGGCCCTCCTGGCTGCTCATCGGCGCCGCCCTGTTCCTCCCGGCGGCCTGGTTCGCGGCCACCCACCTCCACCACGTCCAGCAGCGCATCAACGGCTGGCTTCACGCCACCGACAACGCCGTCTACAACGCCGCCGGCGGCTCCTGGCAGCTGCTGACGGGCATGTTCGGCATGTCCACCGGCGGGCTCATGGGCGCCGGTTGGGGCAAGGGCTCCCCGACGCTCGTCACCTTCGCCAACTCCGACTTCATCTTCGCCTCGCTGGGCGAGGAGCTGGGCCTGACCGGCACGCTCGCCATCCTCATGCTCTACCTCGTCCTCATTCAGAGGGGGCTGCGCACCGCGGTCTCGCTGCGCGACGGCTTCGGCAAGCTCCTGGCCGTGGGCCTGTCCTTCGCGATCGCCCTGCAGATCTTCGTCGTCATCGGCGGCGTGACCCGACTCATCCCGCTGACCGGGCTCACCCTGCCCTTCCTGGCCTACGGCGGGTCCTCGCTCCTGGCCAACTGGGTCATCCTGGCCCTCCTGCTGCGCCTGTCCGACGCCGCTCGCCGCCCCGCCACCCAGGCCCCCCGGATCATCGACACCGCCGAGCTGCCAACCTCTCTGCGCCGTCGGGTCCAGGACGCCGGAGCCGAGGAGCCGGCCGAGGCCGCCGTCGACGACGCGCCTACCGACGCTCCCACCGGAGGCTACGGTCCCACCGGAGGCTACGGCGGCGCCGGAGCCGAGCCGGCCGGCGCAGCCAACGGCTACGCTCTCCCGCCCGCCGCGTCGTCCCCGGGCAACGCGTTTGACGACGCGGCCCGCACGGTCACCGTCAGCCCGGAGGCGCCGCCCCCACCGCGTACCGCACCGGACGGGGAGACGCTGCGCTCATCGCGCGCCCCGGGTTTCACTGACGACAGCGACAGGAGGCAGCAACCATGAATCGACAGATCCGTCAGGTCGCCTTCCTGGTGCTGGTCATGTTCGCCGCGCTGTCGCTGTCCGTCACCAGCGTCCAGGGCCTGGCCCGCCCCGCCGTCTGGGAGCCGCTGTCCGCCAACGGCGCCCTCAACTCTGATCCACGTAATCGCCGCACGGTAAAACGGGACTTCGACACCGAGCGCGGCCCGATCCTGCTCGCCGGAAGCACCGCCATCGCCAGTACCGAGAAGTCCGACGACGGCCAAGGCTCGGAGAGCTACCAGCGGGTCTACGCCAACGGGCCGCTCTACGCCCCGGTGACCGGCTACTTCTCACCCGCCTTCGCCTCCATGACCGGCATGGAGAAGGAGGGCAACTCCGTACTCAACGGCGACGACCCATCCCTGTTCTCCTCGCGGATCAAGACCCTTGTCACCGGCGACTCCCAGAGGGGCGGCGCGGTCGAGCTCACCATCAAGCCGGAGATCCAGGAGGCGGCCTACGACGCCCTGGCCGGACGCGAGGGCGCCGTCGTCGCCCTGGATCCCAGCACCGGGGCCATCCTCGCCATGGTCTCCTCGCCCTCCTACGACCCGTCCGCGTTCGCTACCCGTGACGGGAACGCCGCCAACGAGGCCAACACGGCTCTCAGCGAGGACTCCTCCCGGCCGCTGGACAACCGGGCCATCGCTGGCAACCGCTACCCTCCGGGGTCCACCTTCAAGATCATCACCACCGCGGCGGCGCTGCGCACCGGCAAGATCACGACGGACGCCGAGGTCGACGCCCCCGACACCATCACCCTGCCGGGCACCAGCCACTCCTTGGAGAACTACAACGGGGAGTCCTGTGACGGCGGACGGACCAGCTTCTCCCACGCCTTCGCCGAGTCCTGCAACACGCCCTTCGCCCAGCTGGCCATGGACGTTGGAGACGAGGAGCTCGCCAAGGAGGCGAAGAACTGGGGCTTCGGTTCAGACCTGTCCATCCCGCTGAAGGTGACCCCCTCGGTCTACCCGGACAACGACTCGCAGGCGCAGACCGCGATGGCCGGCATCGGCCAGGCGTCGGTGCAGGCGACCCCGATGATGATGGCGATGGTGGCCGCCACCGTGGCCAACAACGGGGAGCAGATGACCCCTTACCTGGTCTCGCGCACGTTGGACCCTGACCTCAACGAGATCAGCACCACCTCCAAGAAGGAGGCCCGCACCCCGATCGACTCCGCCACCGCCAAGTCCCTGACCTCCCTCATGCAGACCGCCGTCGCCGAGGGCACGGGCACGAGCGCCCAGGTCGCCGGGGTCCAGGTGGCCGGTAAGACCGGTACTGCTGAGACCGGATCGGACAGCGGTCCCACCACCTGGTTCGTGGGCTTCGCCGGAACGGACATCAACAAGCCCCAGATGGCGCTCGCCGTCGTGCTCGACGGCAATGCCGAGACCCAGGACGGCGCCACCGGCGGCAAGGTGGCCGGCCCCGTCGCCGCCCAGGTCATCGACGCGGCGGTGGATCAGTGAAGCCATTCGCCGGACTCCAGCTCCAGGGCCGCTACGAGCTCGTGGAGCAGATCGCCCTGGGCGGCATGGGCCAGGTGTGGCGCGCCACCGACCTGCGCTCGGGCAGGGCCGTGGCCGCCAAGATCCTGCGGCCCGAGCTGACCGGGGACGAGATCTTCCTGTCCCGTCTGCGCGCGGAGGCCAAGAACTCCCAGGGCCTGCGCCACCCCAACCTCGCCGTCGTCCTGGACTCCGGGGAGAAGGACGGCACCGGCTGGCTCATCATGGAGCTCGTCCAGGGCCGTGCCCTGTCCGACATCATCGCCGAGAAGGGCACTCTGTCCCCCGCCGAGATCCTGCCGATCCTGGCGCAGGTGGCCCGCGCCCTCCAGGTCGTCCACGACTCCGGCGTCGTCCACCGAGACGTCAAGCCCTCCAATATCCTCATCAACCGCGAGGGCCTGGCCAAGCTCACTGACTTCGGCATCTCCACCGGCATCAACCAGCGCCCGCTGACGGCCTCGGGCATGGTCATGGGCACCGCCCAGTACCTCGCCCCCGAGCAGGCCATGGGCAACATGGCCACCCCGGCCGGCGACCTCTACGGGCTGGGCATCATCGCCTACGAGGCCCTGGTGGGGCGCCGTCCCTTCAGCGGTGCCACCCAGGTGGACATCGCCTTCGCTCACGTCAATGAGGAGGTCCCCGCCCTTCCCGACGCCGTCCCGCCGCAGGTGCAGGCGATCGTCCTCAAGCTGCTCGCCAAGAAGCCGGCCGACCGACCGCACTCGGCTCGCGAGGTGGCCCGCGCCCTGGACCGGGCAGTCGTGAACCTGCCCACGGACTCCTGGGATCCCCGTGAGGCGCTCAGCTGGGAGTCCACCGGTCGGCGCGGTCCGCAGACCCGCGAGCTGCCGCAGCCGGCCGCGGTGCGTCCCGGCCGTCACGCCGCCGAGGAGCCGACGCCGTCGCGCACCGCCCGGCACGCCTCGGGCCGGTCCTTCCTCGGTCTCAACCTGCTGACCCTGAGGGTCCTCATCCTGGCCCTCGTCGTCATCACCCTGCACAGCACGGGTACGCTTGCCCATGCGCATCAGGTCATGCCAGCCTTGATGCTGAGCATCCCTGTCAAGGAGGTACTGTGACCAGTCAGTTCCCCCAGGTCCTCGCGGGCCGTTATGAGATCCGCGACCTCATCGGACGTGGTGGTATGGCAGAGGTGCACCTCGGCTACGACACCCGCTTGTCGCGGGTCGTGGCCATCAAGTTGCTGCGTTCCGACATCGCCGGCGACCCGACCTTCCAAGCCCGTTTCCGCCGCGAGGCCCAGTCCGCAGCCGCGCTCAACCACCCCGCCGTCGTCGCCGTCTACGACTCCGGCGAGGAGGAGCTCCTTCAACCCGGCGGCGCCAGCCGCACCGTCCCCTACATCGTCATGGAGTATGTGGAGGGGCACACCGTCCGTGAGCTCCTCAGCGAGGGCGAGGCCGTTCCGATCCCGGAGGCGGTGGAGATCGTCTCCGGCGTCCTGGACGCCCTGGAGTACTCCCACCGGGTGGGCATCGTCCACCGCGACATCAAGCCCGGAAACATCATGCTGACCTCCACCGGCGCGGTGAAGGTCATGGACTTCGGCATCGCGCGCGCCATCGAGGACTCCGCCTCGACGGTGACCCAGACCCACACGGTGGTGGGCACCGCCCAGTACCTCTCACCGGAGCAGGCCCGCGGCGAGTCCGTGGACGCCCGCTCGGACCTGTATTCCACCGGATGCCTCCTCTACGAGCTCCTCACCGGTCAGCCGCCTTTCCAGGGCGACTCCGCGGTGGCCATTGCCTACCAGCACGTGCGGGAGATCCCTAAGCGGCCCTCCTCTCTGGCGGCAGACGTCCCCGAGTCCCTGGACCGGGTGATCCTCAAGTCGCTGGCCAAGAGCCGTGAGGACCGTTACCAGGACGCCGCCCATATGCGTGCCGATCTCCAGGCGGCCGCGCGGGGCATGTCGGTGGCCGCTCCGGCCGCCGACTCCTGGTCCCCGGCCACCTCGGTCATGGCCTCACCGGCCGCCGAGCCGGTCCATCCCACCTCCGCCTTCGCCCAGGTGCCCTCCGGGGCCTCCCCGACGCCCGCGGCGAAGGCGGCCGAGGAGCCCGAGGAGAAGCCCAAGAGCCACGCCTGGATCTGGATCCTCGTGTTCCTGCTGTTCGTGGCCCTGGCCGTCGTCGCCGGCCGGTGGGCCTCCGGCGCCTTCGACACCCGGCCGACCCCGACGCCGAGCGCCACCGTCAGTAAGGTGGACGTGCCTGACGTCAGTGGTCAGGATGAGGAATCGGCGAGGAAGACCATCGAGGACGTCGGCCTGAAGTTCGCCAAGGACGAGGTCGCCAACGACACCGTCAGCGAGGGCCTGGCCGTCTCCTCCGATCCCGAGAAGGGGACGAAGGTCGAGGCCGGCACCACTGTCACCGTCCACTTCTCCACCGGCTCGGCCATGGTCAAGGTGCCGGACCTGGAGGGCAAGTCCCAGAGCGAGGCCCGCGACGCCCTGAAGAATGCGGGGCTCGAGGCCGGCAACGTCACCCAGGAGGACTCCGCCTCGATCGCCAAGGACCGGGTCATCTACACCAACCCTTCGTCGGGCACCTCCGTCGAGCGCGGGACCACGGTGGACCTCGTGGTGTCCACCGGTAAAGCCTCCGTCCCCGACGTCTCCGGCCAGGACGAGGCCACGGCCAAGAAGACCATCGAGGACGCCGGCCTGAAGTTCAAGCGGGGCGACGACGTCACCTCCGCCGACGTCGAGCAGGGCAAGGCCGTCTCCTCCGACCCGGCCGCAGGCTCCAGCGCCTCGGCTGGAGACACGGTCACCGTGCACTTCTCCAGCGGGGCGGCAGCCACGCCGACACCGACGCCGACCGCCATGGTCACCGTCCCCTCGAATCTCAACGGGAAAACAGTCGACGATGCGACTGAAGAACTGCGGAATGTCGGCCTCACCGTCGGCACCCAGGTCCAGCAGTCCTCCGACAAGGTGGATTCTGGAAAGGTCATCGGCACGGAGCCAAAAGCCGGCACTCAGGTTCCTGCCGGTTCGAGTGTCAACCTCACGGTCTCCACGGGTAAAGGTGGGGGAGACAATGGCCACCAGCAACCAGCCAACCCCGTTCCTGGTGGCGGGGGCGGCAACTGATCATCGAAGAGCTCCCGTTCTGGACTCGATCTGATCCTTCGCTCATACGGCTGGCCCTTGAGACGTCGCAGTCTCAAGGGCCAGTTGCATAACTGTCACCCCAGCAGGCCGGCGCGCTCGGCGAGGACCGCCAGGTGCACCCGGTTGCGGGCGCCCACCCGGTCCTGGGCACTGTGCAGGTGGGTCTTGACGGTGGAGGGCGAGATGTAGAGCCTGCTGGCGATCTCCTCGGTGGTCAGCCCCTCGGCGGCGGCCGCGATGACGTCCAGTTCCCGCCTGCTGAGCCCGGCCGCGGCCTGCCTGGCCTGCGCCACGGCACGCCCGCGCTCCTCGGCACGGGCGTCGTAGGCCGCCGCCACCGGGGCCGCGGCTGTCGGTTGGGAGCGCACGTACCGCAGGAGCTCGGCCAGCGCCCCCGGGGACAGGACGGACTCGCCCGCCATGACCCGGCGCAGCCCGGCGTCGAGCTCCTCGGAGGCGGAGTACTTGAGCAGGTACCCCACGGCGCCGGCCTCGATGACCCGCACGACGGCGTCGTCCACGTCCCAGGTGGTCAGGGCCACGACGTGGGGGTGGCGCGGCGCCCGGCAGATCTGGCGCGTGGCCTCGATCCCGTCCATGACGGGCATGCCCAGGTCCATGAGCACGATGTCGGCCTCGACGCGACCGACGGCGTCGATCGCCTGACGGCCGTCTCCGGCCTCGGCGACCACCACGTAGTCCTCTCTCGGCCGCAGGAGCGGCTTGATGGCGGCGCGGGTGAGCGGGTCGTCGTCGACGAGGATGATGCGGACAGGGGACACCGGTGGCACGGGTGGGGCACGGGGCCAGCCTAGGTGCGCGCGCCGCCAGGTACACCATCCCTACGGCCCAGGCGCACTGTTTCTTCAGGCCGGCTGGCCAGCGCCCTCGCCGATATCTCCCGAGGCCCGGGCGGGTCAGCGGCCGGTTTGGCGGGAGTCCGCGGAGCGCCAGGGCAGGTGCGCGCTCACCACGAACCTGCCGCGGCCGTCGGGGCCGGCGTGGAACGTGCCTCCGCAGATCTCCGCCCGCCGGGCCATACCTCTCAGGCCGGAGCCGCCCTGGGAGTCGCCGGCCCCGGATCCGGCCCCGGAGCCGACGTCGTCGGCAGGGGGCGTGCTGGAAGCCTGGGCGCCCTGCTCGGTTGCCCGTTCCTGACGGGGGATCTGGTTGGCGCAGGTGATGTCGATGCCGGCCTCCGGCCCTCCCTCGACGCGCAGCTGGACGCTCATGCCGGGTGAGTGCTTGCGGGCGTTGGTCAGCGACTCCTGGACGATCCGGTAGACGGCGCGGGAGAGCACCTCGTCGGCCTCGGAGGCGCGATCGAGGTAGATCGATGAGCTCAGCGGCTGGCGGGCGGCGAGTACTCCGTCCACGACCTCCTTGAGGTCCTCCAGTCGCGGGGCGGGCTCGGACGCGCCCACCGGCTCACGCAGCACGGCGAGCAGGGAGCGCAGGTCCCGCATGGCACCCTGGGCCTCCTCCCGCACACGCTGGGCGGCGGCCCGGGGATCATCCTTATCCGAGGTGCCCGCCGGAGCCGAGCCGTCCTGCGAGTCCGACGTCGCCAGCACCCCTTGCTCGAGGGCGGCGGCGTGAAGGGCGAGCAGTGAGAGGCGGTGGCCGAGTCCGTCGTGCACCTCGCGGGCCACCCGCTCGCGCTCGGCCTGCAGGCTGACGGTGTCCGCCAGACGGGTCGAGGTTCGGGTCTGCTCCTGGGCGGTGCGCTCTGCGCGGGCCGAGGCGTCGGCGGCCTCCCGGGCCCGGCGCCGCGCCTCCTTCTCCCCGTCACGCGCGCGCAGCCACAGTCCGACGGCGATCGGCAGGGCCATCGCCACCATCGTGAGGAACAGCACCTGCGGCGTCGAGACGCGTGTGATGACATGCGGGTCGGGGGATCCGGAGGTGAGATTGCCGATCATCGAGTTCCCGGTGGAGCCGTAACTCGCGTCGCGGAAGAGCGCCACAAGGGTGCCGATGACCAGCAGCACGCCCGTGGCCCAGGGCACGGGGTCACGCAGGGAGCGGGCCCGACGCACCACGGTGGTGAAGGCGATGAGTCCCAACGTGGTGTCCAGGGCGGCCGCGATGCCCGCGAGCGCCGAGCCGACCGTGATCGTCACCGGCCAGCGCCGGCGTAGGAAGACCGCCACGAGGAGCACCAGCCCCATCAGGATTCCGGCGGCGTCGAGGAGTGGGTGACTCTCCTTGAGGACCTGCTCATGAGCGAAACGCGATCCCAGCGCAATGACGACCCCCAGGAAACACAGGGCGAACAGGCCCGCGGAGCGCAGGACCGCGAGGGTTACCTCCAGGGCCCGGCGTTGCGACTGCGACAGGGACGCCGCCATCGAAGGAACCGGACTCGCTGGGGCGAGGGGGGCGACGCCGTCAGGGACCGATGGCATCGGCGCCGGATAGGACGGCCCCGTTCCGACGGCGGTAGTCGGACGCGGAGGATAGGCGGAAGAGGCAGGGGGCGTGGAGTATGCGGGATAGCCGGGGACTGACATGTGCTCACTGTAGAGCCGGGCACTGACACGTGAGATCACCCGATAGGACACGATTCAGGCCGATGGAGCGCCGGCACCGCCGTCCTTTTGGACAGGCGCGATGAGTGCCCTTTTGGACAGCCGCCTCAGACTCATCGGTCGATGTGCACGGGGCGCCTCCGGGGCCATCGTTGTTCCCGTCAGCTGATCCCGTCAGCTCAAGCAATGACTCAAACCAGTACCGGCGCTGCCGCGTCCCGCTCAGCGCCTTCCCCCCATATCTCGAAGGACCCCATCATGACCAACCCAGTCAGCCCAGCCAGCCCAGTCCCGCCCTCGCCCGCCGGCACTCCCGTTCCGGGGTACCCCATGCCGCCCGCCTTCGGTCCTGCTCCCGAGCCGAAGCGCTCCTGGTTCGCCCGCCACAAGATCCTCACTGGTATCGGTGCGTTCGTCGGCGTCTGCGTCATCGCCTCGGCACTGAACGGTGGCGACGGCTCGGGGCAATCCGGCGCCGCCGCTCCCTCGCCCGTCGCCCAGTCAGTGGCCAGCGCCATCCCGCAGGAGACGGCCGGCCAGGACTCCGCCGCGGCACCCAACCCGGAGCAGCCGGCTCAGGCCGACGACGCGGGCAAGGCCGACGCGGGCAAGAGCGACTCCGGCCTGAGCTTCCCCGGGATGCAGAAGGGCGACGTCGTCGGTCATGCGGGCGAGGCGATCGACGACGACGGCATCCAGGTGACCGCCACGCCCGTGTCCGCGGGCGACGCCACTCTGGGCCCCACCGCCTGCTCCACCATCACGATCACCAACGGCTCCAAGAACACCCTGGACGTCAACGCCCTGGACTTCACGCTGCAGGACCCGGCCGGGGCGATCAGCAACAGCGGCTTCCTGGGCTCGAGCAACCACCTGTCCGCATCCAAGCTCATCGCGGGCGGCTCGGTCAGTGGCGATGTCTGCTTCGACGCCGACGTGTCGGCCGGGGGCCAGTACGTGCTCCTCTACAAGCCCACCCTCTCGCTGTTCGGACACCGCCGGGCCTGGGTCAACAATCTCTGACGCTCCACAGTGCCCACGGGTGCGTCTGACGCGTAAGGGGACATTCCGCGCGTCCGGGTGCGGTCCACAACTGGCCGGGGGCGTTCTGCGCGTGCGGGGACGGGAATCCTGTCCCCGCACGCGCCGTTTGTCCGCGGCTGTGCGGATTGTCCCCCGCCGCATGGATCGTCCCCGGCCACCAACCAAGGAGGATCCACGAGGAGTCGACACAACATCTGTTGACACTTATGGTGGTGAAATGTCATCAGATTGTCAGGAGGTGTCAGATATGAACCAGGAGCCCGCAGCCGCCAGCTCGGGCGGCATCGCCTCGTGGCCGCGCGTGACCTGGGAGACCCTGCCCTGGCGCCCCCGCGACGGCGCCATCCTCAGCGCTCGTCAACGTTCTCGCCTGCCGGCCACCTACGACGCAGCCGTGGCGCCGCCCATCGCTGAGGCCGTCGTCACCCTTCCGACGGCGGTCATGGCCCGTGAGGCAGCCGCGGTGGCCGCCGTGGCGCGCTTCGACGCGACCGCGGCCTCCGCTCTCCTTCCCTTCACCGCGTTGCTCCTGCGCAGTGAGTCGAGCGCGTCCTCACGCATTGAGCGGCTGACGTCGTCGGCCCGGCGCATCGTGGAGGAGGAGGCCTTCGGCGAGGACCGCAGCAGCGGCAACGCCGCCCTCATCGTGGCCAACACCCGGGCGATGGAGACGGCCGCCGGGGCACCCTGGCCGCTGGACCTCAGCTCGCTGCTGTCGATGCACCGGGTTCTGCTGGAGAGCTCGGACTCGACGATCGCGGGCAGGCTCCGACAGGAACCGGTGTGGATCGGCGGCTCGGACCTGTCCCCGGCAGGTGCCCTGTTCATCCCTCCTCACCATGAGGGGGTGCCGGCGGCACTGGAGGACCTGCTCGCCTTCATGCGGCGCCCGGATCTGCCGCCGCTGACCAAGGCGGCGCTGGCGCACGCCCAGCTGGAGACGATCCATCCCTTCGCGGACGGCAACGGCCGCACCGGGCGGGCTCTCGTGCACGTCCTGCTGGCGGGGGAAGGGCTGTCCCGCACCGCGCCGCTGCCGCTGTCGGCGATCCTGCTGACAAACGTGGAGACCTATTTCCAGGCCTTGGACGAGTACCGGTCAGGATCTCCACTGGCCGTGGTGGAACTGTTCATCGAGGCGGCGCGGCGCGCGGCGGAGCTCGGGTCCTGGGCGGGCCGGGAGCTCGACGACATGCACACGCAGATGCAGGAACGCGTGTCCTCGCGTGCCGGGACCCCCGACCGGGATCTCGTGCGTCTGCTGGTCTCCCAGCCGGTGATGGACGTTCGTGGGGCGGCCGCCGCACTGGGGGTGTCGGAGCAGGCGGCGCGGCGCGCGTTGGAGCGCCTGGAGGCCGCCGACGTCGTTCGGGGCTACCAGGTCTCCAGGGGCCGTCGCGCATGGAGGGCTCAGGACGTCCTGGACCTCATGGACGAGGTGGCCGCGGGGATCGGACGCCGGCAGGCGCCCGCAGACGTGTGAGGGGACGGGCGTTGAAGAATGAGGAGGCGGACGGCGCTCAGATGCCGCGGGCGGACAGGACGCCGTCGATCGCGCGCAGCTCATCGAGGATCTGGGAGTCGATCTCGCCCTCGATGTCGACCAGCGTCACCGCCAGCTCGCCGCGCGACTTGTTGAGCAGGTTGGCGATGTTCTGCCCGTGCTGGGCCACGATCGTGGAGACCTGGCCGACCATGTTGGGCACGTTGCGGTTGACGATGACGAAGCGGTGCGTGCCCTCCTGTCGCGCCATGACGGCCTCGGGGAAGTTGACCGAGTTGTGCACCTGGCCGTCCTCGAGGAAGCCGCGCAGGGAGTCAGCGGCCATGATGGCGCAGTTGCGCTCGGCCTCCTTGGTGGAGGCACCCAGGTGGGGCAGGGAGATGCACTTGGGGTGCTTATGGACCTGCGTGGAGGGGAAGTCGCACACGTAGCCGCGCAGCGTGCCCTCGTCGAGGGCGGCCACGACGGCGTCGGTGTCGACGATCTCGGCGCGCGCGAAGTTGAGCAGCACCGCGGTCTCCTTCATGAGGGCCAGGCGCTGGGTGCTCACCAGTCCGCGGGTGGCGGGGATGAGGGGCACGTGGACGGTGAGGATGTCGGCGCGGCGGAAGACCTCCTCCATGGAGTCGGCCCGCTCGACCTCGGCGCTCATGTGCCAGGCGTGCTCCACCGAGATGCCCGGGTCGAAGCCGACGACGTTGAGCCCCAGCCCCAGGGCGGCGTTGGCCACCTGCACGCCGATGGCCCCCAGCCCGACGACGCCGAGCGTGCGGCCGGGCAGCTCGAAGCCGACGAACTGCTTCTTGCCGGCCTCGACGGCCTTGGCGATCTCGGCGTTGTCGCCCTCGAGGGTGTGGGCGAAGCGGGCCGCCGGGATGAGATTGCGCGAGGCGATGAACAGGCCAGCCAGGACCAGCTCCTTGACGGCGTTGGCATTGGCTCCGGGGGTGTTGAACACGGGCACGCCGCGCTCGGTGAGTGCGTCCACCGGGATGTTGTTCGTGCCGGCACCGGCGCGGGCCACCGCCAGGACCGAGTCCTCGATGGGGGTGTCGTGGAGCTTGGCCGAGCGCACCAGGAGGGCGTCGGGGTCCTCCACGGAGCCGCCGACCTCGTAGAGCTCGTCGGGCAGGCGGGACAGGCCGGCCCCGGAGATGGCGTTGAGGGTGCGGATACGGAACTTGTGGTCAGCGGTGCTGGTGGTCACGGAAGTACTTTCTTCAGGGCGGTCTGGAAGGAAGGAGCCGGCTGCGGCTCGAGGGACAGAGGGAGCCGGAGGGGAGCTCAGGCCCGAGCGGCGAAGTCGGTCATGTAGTCGATGAGGGCGCGCACGCCCTCGATCGGCATGGCGTTGTAGATGGAGGCGCGCATGCCGCCCACGGAGCGGTGGCCCTTGAGGTTGGTCAGGCCCGCGGCCTGGGCGCCGGCCAGGAAGTCGGCGTCGAGGGCGGGGTCGGCCAGGGTGAAGGGCACGTTCATCCAGGAGCGCGAGCGCTTCTCGACCGGGTTGGCGTAGAAGTCGGAGGAGTCGATGGCGCCGTAGAGGAGCTCGGCCTTGGCGCGGTTGCGCTCGGCCATCGCCTCCAGGCCGCCGCCGTCCTCGATCCAGTGGCCGATGAGTCCCAGCAGGTAGATGGCGAAGGTGGGGGGCGTGTTGAGCATGGAGTCGGCGTCGGCCATCTTCTGATAGTCCAGGACGGTGGGAGTCACCCGGCGGGCCCGCCCCAGCAGGTCCTCGCGCACGATGACGACGGCCAGCCCCGAGGGGCCCATGTTCTTCTGGGCGCCGGCGTAGATGAGGCCGTAGCGGCTCACGTCGATGGGCCGCGAGAGGATCGTGGAGGAGAAGTCGGCCACGAGCGGGACGTCGCCGGCGTCGGGCACGTAGTCGAACTCGACGCCGCCGATGGTCTCGTTGGGCGTGTAGTGCAGGTAGCGGGCGGCCTCGGGGACGGCGAAGGAGCCGGGCTCGGGCGTGGTCGTGTAGGAGGAGGCGGCCTCATCGGCGGGCACGACGACGTCGAGCTCGTAGGCGCCGGCCTGCTTGATGGCCTTGGCGGACCACTGGCCGGTGTTGAGGTAGGCGACCGTGTCACCGGGGGCGGTCAGGTTGAGGGGGATGCCGGCGAACTGGGCGCTGGCCCCGCCCTGGAGGAAGAGGACGCGGTAGTTCTCGGGGACGGACAGCAGTCGGCGCAGCGTGGCCTCGGCATCGGCCGCGCAGGCCACGAAGTCGGCTCCGCGGTGGGAGACCTCCAGGACGGACATCCCCGATCCGCCCCAGCTGGTGAGCTCGGAGGCGGCCTGCTCGAGGACCGGCAGGGGAAGCTGGGCGGGACCGGCGGAGAAATTGAAGACGCGCACGGAGTCATCATTGCCGCTTATGCGCGCAGCGGCAATCTCGTCCCACCTGGCGACGACGACGCCCCGCGCCCTCAACCCATCCCCTCGGTCCCTCGCGAGCACTGGGCGCCCTCCACGGCCGACACCCAGTCGTGACGCTCAGCGACATGACTGTGACGTACGACCGTTGAAAAGCGGAGTAATCTGGATCTCACCAACCCCACGCAGGTTGATGACACCCAGCGCCGTGCGAAGAAGCACAGCGCTTCATGCCTGTCAACTCTGCACGTTGTCAGCGATAGCACAGAGACGTCGACCGACTGACCGGTAGGGTTGCCTTCACCCTCACGCCTACCTAAAAGTTCTCATGATCACATCACAGAACGACGACAACCGCTCGTCAGCCTCCGAAGCTCCCATCTTCGGAGCCACGCAGGAAGCGCCCTCCAACGGCGGAGGCACAGATCGTCCCCGCACACCGAGCCGTCAGGCACTGAGCCGTCAGATGCTCAACCGGCTCCGCAAGGGCCGCAAACCGCGCCTCGGCGTCATCATCATGGCGCTCGTCGCCGTCGTGTCCCTGTCGACCGGGTTCCGGGCCTGCAACTGCAGCCGGGCCTGGACCGAGGTCTCGGCGGGAACCACACCCGAGTCCAACCCGCTCAAGGGCATGATGCCCTTCGCGCCGTCGGACGCCTCCCACTCGCCCGGCCTGCCCGAGTCGGCCCCGCCCTACACGATGGAGTGGCTGACGCTGCCGGTCAGCGACGTCGTCACCGGGCCCGGCTCCTACTCGTGGGACAGGCTCGAGGCGCACCTCAACGCCATCGCCTCACGCGGGCACCAGGCGGTGCTGCGCTTCTACGTCGACTACCCCGGGCGCCCCAGCGGCATGCCGGCCTACATGCTGAGCTCCCACGAGGTCCCGACCCACGAGTACACGGTCTACGGCAACGCGCCGGGCCAGTCGCTCGCACCCGACTACAACGACCCCGAGATGATGTCGATGCTCACCGGCTTCGTCTCCACCCTGGGCCAGCAGTACGACGGCGATGCGCGCCTGGCCTTCATCACCCACGGCCTTGTGGGCTTCTGGGGCGAGGGGCACACCTACCCGATGAACGGTAAGGTCTCCGGGGAGAACCCCTCCGGTGAGAACTGGATGCCCTCGACGGCCAACCAGAACACCCTCATCGACACCTGGGACAGCGCCTTCCAGGTGACGCCGACGATGGCCCGCTACCCGTCCGCGGAGACGGTCAAGTGCGGCGTCGGCTACCACGACGACTCCTTCGGCTACGAAACCACGGGGACCGCCAACTGGCACTTCCTGCCGCAGCTGAAGAACGCGAAGGCGGACCAGGCCTGGCAGCAGTACCCGATCGGCGGCGAGGTCTACCCGGGGATCCAGGAGTGCTCGGTGCGCAACCCGGGCAGCTGCATGTCCTCGGGCTCCAACGGCGCAACGGTGGACATCGACGCCTCCATCAAGGCCACGCACGCCAGCTGGCTGGTGGACAACTGGGCCTTCACGACGACGCTGAGCGGCACTGAGCGAGAGCGCGCCGTGCAGGCCTCCGCCGAGACCGGCTACGACCTGTCGGTGGCGCGCTGGCGCATGCGCCACGGCAAGGTCGAGGTGCAGATCGCCAACAACGGGGTGGCCCCCTTCTACTACAACTGGAGCGTGGAGACGGTGGCCATCAACACCTCGACCGGAACGGAGGTCGGGCGCACGACGCTCAGCGGTGACCTGCGCAAGATCGAGGTCGGTAAGACCCAGACCTTCTCCGGGCAGCTGCCGGAGGACCCAGCCGGTGAGAACACGATCCTGGTGCGCGTGGTCAACCCGCTGGAGTCGGGCCAGCCGCTGCGCTTCTCCAGTGCCGGCCAGGACCAGACGCTCCCCGGCTACCTCACCCTGGGCCGCACACCCACCAAGTAGGGCGGGCCGGCCTTTCTGGCGACGGTTCCGACGACCGTTCCGACGACGCAGTCCCCGGTGCACGCATCGGGGACTGCGATTCGCTTCGGGGACGTACTTCTCCCACAGACGACTGCAGACGGACCGCAGCGGTCTGCGGGAGAACGCAGTCCTCACGGAAAAAGTACGTTCTCGATCGGACCCGGCTGACCCCGGCCGACTCCTAGCCCCGACGCCGTCTCAGCCCCGCCTCACAGCGGGTAGGCCGACGCCGTTCCCTCGATGGCCTCGGTGAGGTCGATCTCGCGCTCACCCAGGCTGAAGCGGTAGCGCCCCAGGATCTCCAGGGGCTCGTCCTCGGCGGAAAGGTAGGCGCGCACGGCCTCCTTCTCCTCGTCGTCGAGCCAGGTCATCTGGTCCGACAGGCACCGGTAGCGGCTGGCCTCGGCCACGTCGCGCAGCCACTGCATCTGGGTGTCGTCCAGGAGGTTGCGGCGGTGACGGAAGAAGACGACGTCGGGGTCGACCCCGATGACCCGCCCCAGCCAGAGCCGGTTGATGCCGGCGTGCAGGGCGTTGTAGGCCTTGGCGTCGGATAAGTCGTCGGAGGCGTAGTTCTCCCACATGGGGGCCACGTCCGGCCCCACCCGCACCGCGTCGAGCAGCCCGAGCGAGGGCATGATGAGGGCCCCGGACCCCAGGAGGAAGGTCTCGTCACCGGCGGTGTCGCGCACAAGGCGCAGCCCGGTGCGGTAGGCCTCCTCGCGGTCGATCTGCCGGTGGCGGTATCCGGGAATGGCGGCGGCGTTGATGAAGTCGAGCTTGAGGTAGCTGAAGCCCCACCGGTGGACGATCTTGGCGATGAGCTTGCGCACGTAGGTCTGGGCGGTGGGGTGGGTCGTGTCCAGCGCGTAGTAGTCGGCGCCCCAGTTGGAGCCGGCCACGGCCAGTCCGCCGTCGGCGTTGTGGACGAACATCTCCGGGTAGTCGCGCACCGCCCGGGAGCCGGGCAGGGCGATGAAGGGCGCCACCCACAGGCCCGGCTGCATGCCGGCCTCGCGGATCCGGGCGGCGGCGGCCTCCATGCCGTCGCCGAAGCTCTCGCCGGCCTCCCAGTCGCCGACCGCGACCTCCCAGCCGTCGTCGATCTGGAGGGTCTTGAAGCCCAGCTCGGCGACCTGCGGGATCTCGCGCTCAAGGGCCTCCTGCGAGATGCCCTCGTAGTAGGAGTACCAGGAGCACCACACGCTCTGCGGCTCAACGGGCCGGCTGCCCAGGCTCTCGCCGAGCTCGCGCGCGTAGCGGGCCATGACGGCGGTGGCCGGACCGGGCAGGATCACCCAGCGCGCCGGATCGCCGGACTCGGTGAAGGCCTCCAGGACCGCGGTGTCGGCACGCACCCGCGGCGTGCGCCCGTCCAGGCAGCCCACGAGCAGCGCCCCGGCGGAGTCCTCCAGGACCGCCATCCAGGCCGAGTGGTGGCGGACCGGGTCGTCCCAGGGGTCGTCGTCGGCGGTCCGACGGCGCTGCTGGCCCGCGATGCGCATCGGCGCCTCGCTCAGACGGCGCCATCCCGACGGCGACCAGGAGTTCTGGCCGGTGCGGTAGAACTCGCCGTCGCGCATGTCGTGCAGGAGGGTCAGGTGCGAGGCCTCCACGTAGACCGCGCCGGTGGCGCCGCCGGCCCCGTGCTGGGTGGACACCGTGCCGTCGCAGGCCAGGGCGATGCTGCGCCCGGTCAAGGTGATGTGGTGAATCATGCGCTCTCCTCGAATCCTGCCTAATCCTGCCTGCGAGCGAGGTCCCCGCGAAACCCCGGCCCCGCCCGGCTCGCACTGTACGTGATGGCGCCGCCCTATCGACGTCTTCTTCATAGGCGACGCGGCTCCGTGCAGTTTATGAAGAAAACGTCGGTGAGTGCGGATTCTGCTGGCCCCGGTGGAAGTAGGCCGCAAGATCCGCGTCGAGCTCGGGCACGTCGTAGGGCATGGACCCCGAGCGAAGGGACCGGGTGGCCAGCACGCCCGCCGCGACCGCCTCGCGCGCGGAGACCGGGGAGGCGTCGGTGAGGCCGCCGGCGCGCACGAAGCGCAGGAACTCGTTGATGGCGAGCTGGTCGGCGCTGTCGTGCCCGGTGCCCTCCTCGGCGATGACGTACTCCTCGGTGGCGCGCTCGGCGTAGTGCTCCGTGCGCTCGGTCCACACCTTGACGACGTCGCCGGCGCCGTCGCCGAGGTTCTCGGCCCGACCGCGGGTGCCGATGACCGTGTAGCTGCGCCAGTAGTCAGGGGTGAAGTGGCACTGCTGGTAGGAGGCCATGACCCCGTTGCGCATGGTCATCATGAGCATGGAGTGGTCCTCGACGTCGATGACCGGGTTCAGCTCGTTGACCTCGTCGGCCGGCCAGTGGTCGAGGCTGAACCAGTCCTGCATGACGGTGCCGGCGCTCCCGCCCGCGGCTCGGCGCTCGGCCTCGCCGTAGACCATGAGCCCGCCCATACCGACGACGCGGGCCGGGTCGGAGCCGGCCAGCCAGCTCATGACGTCGATGTCGTGAGCGGCCTTCTGCAGCAGCAGGCCGGTGACGTGGCGGCGCTCGGCGTGCCAGTCTCGGAAGTAGTAGTCGCCGCCGTTGCCCACGAAGTGACGGCACCAGATGGCCTTGAGCGCCCCGATCCGCCCGGAGTCGATGACTGACTTCAGCAGTCGCACCACCTCCATGTGGCGCATGTTGTGACCCACGTAGAGGCGGGTGCCGGTACGCCGGGCCGTGGTCAGGATGCGGTCGGCGCCCTCGATGGTGATGGCCAGGGGCTTCTCCAGGTAGACCGGGACGCCGGCCTCGAGGAAGAAGCAGGCCAGCTCCTCGTGCGTGTCATCGGGGGTGGTCAGGACGACGGCGTCGAGCCCGCACTCCAGCAGGTCGCGGTGGTCGGCCACCACCGCGATCCCCTCGGGCAGGAGGCGCTCGGCGCGCGCGGCGGCGTCGGGCGCGGTGTCGGCCGCGGCGACGAGCCGGGCCGGCACCGGTGAGGAGTCCGCGAGCGCCGCCAGGTAGCAGCGGGCTCCGATGCCGACAACACCGACCCGCAGCTCACGTGATGATTCAAGCATCTTCTCCGGTCTCATCTGGGTCGGCCCGGCCTCGCGGTCTCGTCCTGCCTGTGCGCCGGCGTCATCGGTTCACCGCCTTCAGCTCTTCTGACGGGCCGCCCACCAGGAGCGCAGTGCCTGACGGGCCAGGTCCTCGCCGATCGGTCCCTTCTCCATGCGCAGGTCCATGAGGAAACGGTATGCCTCACCGACGACCGGACCGGGGGGCACGCCGAGCTCGGCCATGATCTGGCCGCCGTCGAGGTCCGGGCGGATAGCGGCCAGCTCCTCGGCGGCGCGCAGGGCCTCGATGCGCTCCTCGAGGTCGTCGTAGGCGCGGTCCAGCATGGCCGCCTTGCGACGGTTGCGGGTGGTGACGTCGGCCCGGGTGAGCCGGTGGAGGCGCTCCAGGAGGGGACCGGCATCGGTGGCGTAGCGGCGCACGGCCGAGTCCGACCAGGCGGCGTCGGCGTACCCGTGGAAGCGCAGGTGGAGCTCGACCAGGCGCGAGACGTCCTTGATGGTCTGCTTGTCGAAGCGCAGCGCCCGCAGGCGCTTGGCCGTCATCCGGGCGCCGACGTGGTCGTGGCCGTGGAAGGTGACGGTGCCGTCGGGAAGGAAGCGACGGGTGGCGGGCTTGCCGATATCGTGGAGGATCGCGGCCAGGCGCAGGACCAGGTCGGGGCCGGGGACGGGGCCGTCGGGGCCGGTCTCCAGGTCGATGGCCTGGTCCAGGACGGTCAGGGTGTGCTCGTAGACGTCCTTGTGGCGCTTGTGCTCGTCAATGGTCTCGCGCAGGGCGCTCAGCTCGGGCAGGATCACGTCGGCCACGCCGGCGTGGACCAGCAGCTCCAGTCCGCGCCGGGGCCAGGGGCTGATGAGCAGTCGCTCGAGCTCGGCGCGCACGCGCTCGGCGGAGACGATCTCCAGGCGGGAGGCCATCTCCTCCATGGCGGTCATGACGTCCATCTCGACGTCGAAGCCGAGCTGAGCGGCGAAGCGGGCGGCCCGCATGATGCGCAGGGGGTCGTCGTCGAAGGACTGCTCGGCGCTGACGGGGGTGCGCAGGACCCCGGCGGCCAGGTCCGCCAGGCCGCCGCAGGGGTCGACGAGCTCGAGGTCGGGCAGGCGCAGCGCCATGGCGTTGACGGTGAAGTCACGGCGGGTGAGGTCCCCGGCGAGGGTGTCGCCGTAGGTGACCTGGGGCTTGCGCGAGCCGACCTCGTAGGCCTCGGTGCGGTAGGTGGTGACCTCCACGATGGTGGAGCCCTTGCGCGCGCCGATGGTGCCGAAGGCCCGGCCCACATCCCAGGTGGTCTCGCCCCAGGCGGCCAGGATCTCCTCGGTCTGCTCGGGGCGCGCCGAGGTGGTCAGGTCCAGGTCGTGGGGGGCGACCCCGAGGAAGGCGTCTCGCACGGGTCCGCCGACGAGGGCGATCTCATGACCGGCGCGCGCGAAGGCGTGCCCCAGGGCGGCCAGGGCGGGGGGCAGCCCTTCGAGGGCCGCGCGGGCCCGTGGCGTCAGGCCGCGGTCGTCAGCGGAGGCGTCCATGAGATCGGTGGGATCGACGGAATCGGGGTGCGCAGTCATCGGCCCAAGCCTGCCATGAACCGTGACGACGGCGCTGTCGCGCACCGTGCCGCAGGTACCGTCGTGAGGACCGTCTCCCACATGTCACACAGGCCGCCTACGGGCGGCGCGGTTGTGTGCGACGACGTACTCGGCCAGAGGCATCCGGCGGCCTCGACGCCCTAGAGTGTCCCTATGCCCTCGCCACGCACTCGCACGCCCCGCGCCGGAAACCCGGCTCATCGGGCGAGTGCACGCGCTCTGCCGATCGTCAACGAGACCAGTGCCGGCGGCCTGGTCGTTGACGTCCAGAACGGTCAGGCCTTCACGGCGGTCATTGCGCGGCGCAACCGCGGCGGCCGCCTGGAGTGGTGCCTGCCCAAGGGCCATTTGGAGGGAGCCGAGACCCCCGAGCAGGCGGCGGTTCGCGAGATCATGGAGGAGACCGGCATCACCGGCCGTGTTCTTCGGCACCTGGCGACGATCGACTACTGGTTCGCCGGTCACGAGCACCGCGTCCACAAGGTGGTGCACCACTTCCTGCTGGAGGCGGTCAGCGGGACCCTGACCACGGAGAACGACCCGGACCACGAGGCCGAGGACGTCGAGTGGGTGGCTCTGGACGATGTCTCCCACCGCCTGGCCTACCCCAATGAGCGCCGTATCGTGGCCGCGGCCTGGGACATCCTGGTGGGGGATGGATGACCGGCGCCACCGATCTGTGCGCGAAGGTGGTCACCACGCTGGGCTCCGGGCTGCGGAGGAGTGCGATGGTGACCATCGTCGCCCTGCTGGGCGTGGTGAGCCTGCTGGCGTTGCCACTGACCACCCCACCGGCGGCTCAGGCGAGCCCGATCTCCGGCGTCGTCATGGCCTCCGGCGGGATCCCGGGCGGGATCTCAACCGAGATCGCACCGGTCGCCCCGGCGAAGCCGTCCGCACCGCCGACGCCGTCGTCCTCATCATCGGCCTCGGCGACGAGGACGAGCCCGTCCACCCAGAACCCGGGTCAGGGTGCCGAGGGCTCGGTGGCGCCGCACACCGAGGGTGCCGCCAACCAGGTGACGATGAGTATCGACGCGCTGACCCCCGAGGTGCTTCACAGCGATCAGGACCTGACCCTGACCGGCACCATCACCAACGGGACCGGCCAGGTCCTGACCGGGGTGGACCTGGCCGCCCGGGTCCAGCGGTCCACGGAGGTCACGAGCCACAGTCTCAGGAAGTGGCTGGCCGGCACTGACGAGTCCGGTTTGTCCGACCCGTTCACGGTCCCGCTGGGACGCGACCTCCAGCCGGGCGAGGTCACCCAGTTCTCCGTCACGATCCCGGCCGACCAGCTGCCGCTGACCGGTGACGACCAGTGGGGACCGCGCGGCATCGCCGTGAGCCTGCAGTCCCAGGACTCGCCCCTGGCCCAGGATCGCAGCGTCCTCGTGTGGGACAGCGGCGCCTCCGTCGCGCCGGTGCGCCTGACCACCTTCATCCCGGTGACCGCCTCCGCGCAGGAGGCGGCGGTCCTGGCCGGTCCGCGCACCCAGGAGCGCGCAGAGACCCTCACCCGCATCCACAGCCGGGTGCTGGGGCTGCTGAGCTTGGCCGGTGACGGCACTGTGGTGGCCGTGGACCCGGCGCTGGTCGAGGCCCTGGGCGTGACGTCCGCCAGCCTGGAGGAGGCGGCCCGCAACGGCGGCTCCCAGCCCTCGACTCCGGACGCGGCCCCTCAGGCGCCTCAGGGTGCTGAGTCGTCCACGTCGGCATCGCCCACTGCGTCTGCGTCAGCCCCCTCGGCCTCCGCCGACCCGTCGTCATCGACGTCGTCCTCAGCCTCCTCGCCGTCCTCCGGCTCATCGGGCTCATCGGCCTCGTCGTCTCCGTCGGCGAGCGCAACCGCGTCGTCGAGCAGCAAGACCCCCGACGACGTCACCCAGCTCTCCGCCGCCGTCATGCGGGCCATCGGCAACGGCGGTCTGGTGGCCCTGCCGTGGGGCGACTCGGATACCGCCGCGCTGGCGCACCTGCAGCAGACGGGTCTCATCGAGACCGCCGCGCAGCGCACCCGGGAGTCGGCCATCGCCAAGGCGGGGGCGCCGACGTCGCTGTCCTGGCTGGCCTCCAGCGTCATGGACTCCACCACGGCCCAGGCGCTGCCGCAGTCGGCATCCACCGTCATCGCCTCGCCCACCTCCTTGCCGTTGGCCGAGGAGCTCACCTACACCCCCTCCGGCCTCGGCGCGCTCGACAACCGTGCGGTCCTGCTTCCCGAGCAGTCCCTGTCGGAGTCCCTGGCCGGCACGGACTCCGAGGCAGACGCCTCATCCCAGAGCCAGCAGGCGACCCCACCCAGCCAGACCGGCCAGACCGCACAGACCACTCAGGCCGCAGAGCTCGACACCCGCCAGCTGCTGCGCGGCAACAGCGCGATCCTCACCCGCCAGTCCCCGGCCCTGGGACGCGACATCGTCGTGGCGCTGCCCCGCCAGGAGGCCTCCACCACGGATCCCTCCGCCCTGCAGGAGCGCCTGGCCGCCCTGCGCTCCACCTCCTGGACCCAGCCCCAGAACCTGGGCGTCCTGCAGGAGCGCGCTCAGGCGGAGGTCGAGGCCGTCGATGAGGGGACCTCGGGGATCGAGCGCTCCGAGCCGCCGGACAAGGTGACCGACGACGATGAGCTGCCCACCGCGACCCTCGCCGCTGCCGCGGGCACGGCCGGTACGCTCCAGTCGATCTCATCGGTGCTCTCCGACCCGGCTGCACTGCTGGGTGACTACACGGACCTGGAGACCGTCGTCTCCTCCGCCTCATGGCGGGCCGACCCCGAGGCCCGCAGCGCCCAGGTGCCGGCCGCCGAGGCCGCCGGGAGCGCAGTGACCTCCTCGCTGGCCGCGGTGCCGTCGTCGACCATCAACCTCATCAGCTCTGAGGCGCAGCTACCGGTGCGGATCACCTCGTCCCTGGACCAGGACGTCACCGTCCAGGTCTACCTGGTCTCGGACAACAAGCGCCTCCAGGTCCCGCGCACCACCACCGTGACTGTGCCGGCCCACCATCAGGCCACGGTCACGGTGCCGATCCAGGCCGTCGGCTCCGGTGACGTGGGCCTGACGGTGCAGGTGCTCGCCGCGGACGGCACCACCGTGGGCACGCCCACCACCGTTCACATGCGGGTCCGCGCGGACTGGGAGAGCAGGGGAACCGGCGTGATCGTCGCGGTCCTGGTCTCCATCGTGGTGATCGGTACTGTGAGAACTGTACGACGAGGCCGCCGCACCGCGGTGACCCCGGCTGCACAGGAGACGGCATGAGCATGATCAAGCACGCACGAGCCCGGCGCTCCTCCTCCCAGGGGCGCAGCCAGGCGTCGCTGGCACGCTCCTCGGCCATCATGGCCTCGGGGACGCTGGTCTCCCGCGTCCTGGGCATGGTGCGCAACGCCCTCATCGTCATGGCGCTGGGCGCCACGGGTTCGGGAGCCGCGGACGCCTTCAACACGGCCAACAACCTGCCCACCTACCTGTACAACATGATGATCGGCGGCATCCTCAACGCCATTCTGGTGCCGCAGATCGTCCAGGCGCTCCGACGGCGCAACGGTGAGGAGGTCGTCAACCGGCTCCTGACCGCCGCGGCCACGCTCATGCTGACGGTCACCTGCATCGCGACCGCGGCCGCGCCTCTCATCTTCACCCTCAACGCCAACTCCCTGGCTCAGGGGCAGTGGCGCTCACTGTCCTTCGCCTTCGCGATCTGGTTCATGCCGCAGGTCTTCTTCTACGGCCTGTACGCCCTGTGGGGGCAGGTGCTCAACGCGCGCTCGAGCTTCGGGCCCTACATGTGGTCCCCGGTGCTCAACAACATCATCTCGATCGCCTCGATCCTGTTCTACCTCCATGTCTACGGCCGCTACACCGCCGGGCAGAGTCCCGACATCTGGGGCGACGGCTGGGGCACGTTCATCTCGTCCAGGACCATGCTCCTGGGAGCGATGACAACCCTCGGCATTGCGGCGCAGGCCATCATTCTCTACATCCCCCTGGTGCGCTCCGGCTTCAGACCTCGCATCATCTTCGGGGTGCGGGGCCTGGGGCTGGGCAAGACCGTCAAGGTCGCCCTGTGGGCGCTGGCGGGCGTCGGCGTCGCCAGCCTGAGCAACTGGATCACCTCCAACCTGGGGTCCTACGCGGTCACGGCCTCCGAGCAGCCCCAGTACGCCGATGTCATCGTGCCCTCGACGACCATGTGGCTCAACGCCTACCTGGTGTACATGCTGCCCCAGTCCCTGGTGGTCACCTCCATCATCACAGCCCTGTTCACCCGCATGAGCGAGAAGGCCGCGGCCGGTGACAGCGCCGGCGTGCGCGAGGACCTCTCCCTGGGGCTGCGCTCGGCGGGCGTCTTCACTGTCCTGGCAACGGCCGGCATCTGCGTCCTGGCCGTCCCGGCCCTCCAGCTCTTCACGCCGTCGATCACCCTGCCCGAGGCCCAGGCCAGCGCCCCCATGCTCATCGCCCTGGCGCTGGGCATCGTCCCGCAGGGCATCTGGTTCGGGACCCAGCGGGTCATGCTGGCCTACTCCGACACCAAGCGGCTGCTGCTGGCCGACGTCGTCGTCGGCGTCATCCCGGTGGTCCTGTGCGTCATGGCCTACTTCGTGGCCCCGGCCAACCACTGGATGACCTGGGCCGGCGCAGCCAACACGATCAGCCAGATCGGGGGCTGCGTGGCGGTCATCCCCATGATGCGCTCCCACCTGCCCAGCCTCGACGGCCGCAAGATCATCACCACCCACCTGCGTCTGGTCGTGGCGGTCGCGCCGGCGGTCATCGCCGGGATCGTCCTCAACCTGGTCATGGGCAACATCGACGGCGACTCCTCCCTGGCCAAGATGCTGGCGGCCTTCGGGCACATCGTCATCGTGGCTGCCGTCATGTCGATCATCTACCTGCTCATGGGTCGCGTCGTGGGGATCGAGGAGATCGCCGTCGCCTTCCGGCCCTTCTCGCGGATCCTGTCCACGGTCGGTCGTCGGCTGCCCGGTGCGCCCGGACGGGTGGTGCTGGCGATCGCGACCTGGTTGTCCCCGCCGGCACCCACGACGCAGGCCACCGCGCAGATGCCCGCCGTCGCCCCGGCGCCAGCACCGGCACCGCCGCCTCCGCCGGCGACGCAGTCCGTTTCCGACCCGTCGGGTTTTTCGACGGGCCCGGACGTGCATAGTGCTGTTGGCTACACCAATGGCGCCACCCACGCCCCTGCACCCGTGGCGTCGTCGAGCTCGCAGGTGCGAACTCACCCCTGGGGCCAACCGGGTCAAATGGGTCAGACTCCCGCCTACGGCTCGTCGCCACAGGCCCCTGCCGGCTACACCCGGGACGGTCAGCCGGTCTACCCGCTCGCACCCCCGCCACCGGCGCCTTCGCAGGCAGCGGCTCCACCGCCGCCCACGAGCGCCGACTACGCGGCCGACGCCTCCCGCCGCTCCCAGGTCCCCGGGCGCTTCCCGCCCAACACTCCCGGGAGTATCCCGCCCTCACTACCCGCCAGCATCCCGCCTTCCCGCGAGCCCGCAAGGCCGCCTTCCGTCCAGTCGTCCTACAGCCCGGCCCACACGAGCCACATCACCCCAGTTCGGAGCCCCCAGACAGTTACGATGGGGTCAACTGGTTCAGATGGACAACCATCTCAAGGAAGGAGACGCATGTCGGAGGCGACGCCTATCGGCAGTGGTCGCTACGGGCTCCTGGGAACACTGTCCACCACGCTGCCGCGCATCATCAGGCACCGTGGCGTTGACACGATCCTGGATAGAGACGTCACGATCCTGGTTCTCACCGACGCGACGCTTCACCGTGACAACGTCCTGGAGTCGGCCAGCCGGGCCGTCCTGGTCGAGGACCAGCGCCTCCAGCAGGTCTACGACGTTGAGCGCGCCGAGCCCTCCGTCATCATCACCGAACCACTGAGCGGACGCACCTTCTCCTCCCTGGTCTCCCGGGGTATGCCCCCGGCGCAGGTGCGCGCCATCATCGGAGAGACCGCGCAGGCGCTCGACGCCGGTGCCCGCAGGGGCCTGCACCACCTCAACCTGTCTCCCGAGTCCATCCGGGTTCTTCCCGACGGCATGGTCAAGGTCAGTGGCCTGGGGATCGAGGCCGCCGCCTTGGACCTGGAGAGCCGGGTGGCCAGCCATGACCCGTCGGCCGCCGACCGCGCCGACGCCCGTGCCCTGGTGGAGATCCTCTACTACGGCCTGACCGGCCGGTGGCCGGGCAAGCGTCCGGGAATTCCCTCCGCGCCACGACTGGGCGGGGTCCCGGTCAAGCCCTCCACGCTGGTGCCGCGGATCGACCCGATCCTGGACGAGCTGTGCGAACGCACCTGGAGCAGCCAGCCGCCCATCTCAGCGGCGGAGGTGGCGCGCTCGCTGGGTACCTGGGATCCGGTGGTCGGCTACCACGAGTCGGGCACGACGCCGGACCATGCCGTCCAGCGTCCGTCGTCGGCCACGGGCGGGGCCGGTGCCGCGAATGCCGGTGCCACCGCGGCCGTCAGTGCCGCGGGAGCCGGTGTCGCCAGCGCGGCTCGTGGGGTCCTGGACCGGCTGCGGCGCAGTGGTGTCGGCAAGGGGGCTACGGTCGCCCCGTCAGCCGGTTCGTCAGCGCCCGCTCAGCCCGGTCCGCAGCCGCCGTCCGCACCCGCCGGTACTGATGCCGCTCACGCACCGACCGCCGCCATCGAGAACTCGCCGGTCGCCGAGGAGGCAGCGGCCGCGCCTCCCGCATCGCCGGTCGAGTCGCAGCAGCCCGGTTCGCCGACCGTGCAGGAGCAGCCGGTCGATCACACCTACGTGCAGGTCACCGGGCCGGCGAACCCGATCCCGAACGTCCTTTCCACCGCCTCGGAGACGGTCCCTGGGCCCGCACCGGTTCCCGCCGAGCCCTTCACCGGCAGCTTCCCGGCCTTCGAGGACGGCGATGAGGAGGAGATCGATCCCGACGTGGCTCGCCGGGAGCAGCGGACCACCAACGGAATCCTGGTCACGCTCGTCCTCATCGTCCTGGTCTCGCTGGTGGCGGCCAGCTACATCGTCTACCAGACGATCGGTATCCCCTTCGCGGACAAGGACCGCGCAGCTGCGGACACCGTTCCCTCGGCCAGTGCCCAGGACGCCGGCAACGGGGGCGGGCAGCAGCCGGCTCCCACCACCAAGGCTCCTGCGGCCACGCCCGAGATCGCCGGTGTCACGGTCACCAACAACCCCAGTGCCCTGGCCCCTGACAACGCCAGGCTCCTCACAGATGGAGACACGGCGCGTGCCTGGACCTCTCACTACACCAGCAGCCCCGATCTGACGCAGCCGATCGACATCGAGATCAAGCTCAAGAGTTCCGCCAAGGTCTCACAGATCGAGCTTCAGGGCACCAATGAGGGAGGGCATGTCGAGGTTCGTGCCACGGACATCAACAACCCCGGCGGCGGCACGCTGCTCGCCGAGGGGGCCTTTGCCTCGGGAACCACGACCTTCGACATTCAGAAGCCTCAGGAGTCCAGCACGATCGTTCTGCGGGTGACTCAGCTTCCCAAGAACAATGTGGCCGGTGAGCTCGCCTACAAGGCTGCTGCGACGGAGATCACCCTCAAATAAGAGTCTCCCTGGGAACAGCTCATATTGATTACTAGTTGCACTAGGCGGTCGCTCACCGTGACCACCGCCCGTTCGTCAGGAGAGTCATGATTCACGACGTCGTCATTGTCGGCTCCGGCCCCGCCGGCTACACGGCCGCCATCTATGCGGCCCGCGCCCAGCTCAAACCGGTCGTCCTGGCCGGTTCGGTGACTGCGGGCGGCGCCCTGATGAACACGACCGAGGTGGAGAACTACCCCGGCTTCATCGAGGGGATCATGGGCCCCGAGCTGATGACCCGGATGCAGGAGCAGGCCGAGCGCTTCGGTGCGGAGATCCGCTACGAGGACGTCACCGCCCTCGAGCTGGAGGGCGACGTCAAGCGCATCACCACCCCCGACGGCGTCTACGAGGCCCGCAGCGTCATCATCTCCACCGGCTCGGAGTACCGGCACCTGGGCATCGACGGGGAGGAGCGCCTCTCCGGGCACGGTGTGTCCTACTGCGCCACCTGCGACGGGTTCTTCTTCAAGGACCAGGACATCGTGGTCGTCGGCGGCGGCGACTCCGCCATGGAGGAGGCCACCTTCCTCACTCGTTTCGCCCGCTCCGTCACGGTGTTCCACCGCCGCGACGAGCTGCGCGCCTCGGCCTTCATGGCCAAGCGCGCCCAGGAGGACCCGAAGATCTCCTTCGCCTGGAACTCTCGCGTCGTCGAGCTCCACGGCGAGGACTCGCTGACCGGCGTGACCCTGGAGGACACCGTCACCGGCGAGCGCCGCCGGCTCGAGGCCACCGGCCTGTTCGTCGCCATCGGCCAGATTCCGCGCAGCGAGCTCGTCTCCGACGTCCTCGAACTCGACGAGGCCGGCTACATCAAGGTCGAGGTTCCCTCGCAGCGCACCCGCGTTCCCGGGGTCTTCGCCTGCGGTGACGTCGCCGACCCCACCTATCAGCAGGCGATCACGGCCGCCGGCTCCGGCTGCCGCGCCGCCCTGGACGCCGAGCACTACCTGACCACCCTGCAGGCCTGACCGGGCCGCTCAGTTCAGCGAAAGGCAGGCCCCGACGTCGTCGGAGGACCTGCGCTGCGCTATCCCGACTCACCCATCCACAACGTTCGAGGAGAAAACCATGTCCGAGGCACTCGATGTCACCGACGCCACCTTCGAGGCTGAGGTCCTCAAGTCCGAGGTCCCCGTCGTCATCGACTTTTGGGCCGCGTGGTGCGGCCCCTGCCGCCAGATGGCGCCGATCGTAGACGAGGTCGCCGCCGACTTCGGTGACAAGGTCAAGTTCGTCAAGGTGGATGTGGACGCCAACCCGGCCACGGCCCGCTCCTACGGCGTGCGCTCCATCCCGACCTTCGCGGTGGTGCGCGACGGCGAGGTCTTCCACCAGTTCAGCGGCTCGCGCCCCAAGGCCTCCTTCAAGGCCGAGGTGGAGAAGGTCCTGGCCTGATACCGGGCTGCCACCAGCCTTGACCATCAGCCGCGACGCCGGCTTCGTTCGCCACCTTTCACCAGGTGATGAATGAGGCCGGCGTCGCGGTGTCCGTCGTCCATGCGCATGACGTGGGACCACGAGTTGTCTGATGACCTCCCCTGCCTGGTTGACCGCGTCTGTCCCCCTCGGCCGCAGCCCCGTAGAATCGCTCCGGAATCGCAGTGGCATCCCGACATGCGACACGGCAAGAAGGCAGCACATGCAGCACACCCAGTACATCTCCACCCGCGGCCAGATGGCGCCGGCCGGGTTCACGGACGTTCTTCTGGCGGGCCTGGCGCCCGACGGCGGTCTGGCGGTCCCGGACCGGCTGCCGTCGCTCACACCGGCACAGATCGAGGCATGGAGGCCCCTGGGCTACGCCGAGCTGGCCACCGAGGTCATCGGGCTCTTCGCCACCGACATCCCACGTGAGGACCTGGCCGCACTGACCCGGACCGCCTACGGTGAGTCCCGGTTCCCGCAGCCGGTCGTCCCGGTGACCGGGCTCGACGACGTCGCAAACGGCCTGGTCCTCGTGGGCCTGTCCGAGGGGCCGACGATGGCCTTCAAGGACCTGGCCATGCAATTCCTGGGGCAGGCGATTCCCTATGTGCTGGCCAAGCAGGGCAAGGTCCTCAATATCCTGGGGGCCACCTCCGGCGACACGGGCTCAGCGGCCGAGCACGCCTTCCGGGGGCAGGAGGGCGTCAGCGTCTTCATGCTCTCACCGGCCGGTCGCATGAGCCCGGTGCAGCGGGCCCAGATGTACGCCCTCCAGGACGCCAACATCCACAACATCGCGGTGCGCGGAGTCTTCGACGACTGCCAGGCGCTGGTCAAGGCCCTGAGCAATGATGCGGCCTTCAAGGCGACCCACCACCTGGGCGCCGTCAACTCCATCAACATCGGGCGGATCGCCGCGCAGGCCGTCTACTACGTCTGGTCCTGGCTGCGAGTGACCGACGCGGTGGAGGAGGGGGCTCGCGCAGGCTACCGCGTCGACGTGTGCGTGCCCTCGGGCAACTTCGGCAACATCTACGCGGGGTTCCTGGCCCGGTCCATGGGGGTGCCGATCCGGCGACTCATCCTGGCCACCAACGAGAACAACGTCCTCGAGGAGTTCTTCACCACCGGCGTCTACCGACCCCGCTCGGCGGAGGACACGCTGGCCACCTCCAGCCCGTCCATGGACATCTCGAAGGCCTCGAACCTGGAGCGCTTCATCTGGGCCCTGCTGGGGCCGGAGGCCTTCACGCAGCGCTGGGCCGAGCTGGAGACCACCGGCACCCTCGACCTGCGCGACCAGCTCGTGCGCCTGGGTGAGGAATTCGGCTTCGTCGCAGGAACGTCGTCGCACGCCGATCGGCTGGAGGCCATCCGTACCGTCAAGGAGCGCTCAGGCCGGCTCATCGACCCGCATACGGCCGACGGCGTCACGGTGGCTCTGCGCACCATGGAGCCGGGTTTCCCCACCCTGGTCATGGAGACCGCCAAGGCCGCGAAGTTCCCGCAGACCGTCGCCGAGGCGCTAGGGACGCAGCCCGAGACGCCCGACGTCGTCGTCGATCTGCTCGCTCAGCCGCAGAAGGTGGAGACGATCGACAATGAGGAGGCGCCCTTGCGCGCTCTCATCGAGGAGCGGGCTCTGACCTCCTGAACAGGATCGAGTCCTGCGGGGTCCTCCGGGACACCGTTCCTCACCGCGCCGCGCATCACGGAGACGATGCGCGGCGCGGTCTCGTCTGCCGCCTCCCACGGTGGTCCGCCCAGGTTCCGTGTTTCACGTGAAACACCGCGGATTTCTCCTGGCCTGGCCCTGTCCTGCTCACCGTCGTGGCGTGGCAGACTTGGGTCCACGGACGCGGCCACAGCGATCAAGGAAGGACCGCAGGTGAGTGAGGACAACAATCAGGTGAAGGGGAACCGACTCGATCCATGGCTGGATAACTATGCCGCGCGAGCTCATGGTCTGCGCGCCTCGGAGACGCGATCGCTGTTCGCCGTCGCCTCACGTCCGGAGGTCGTGTCACTGGCCGGCGGAATGCCGAATCTCAAGGATCTGCCGCTGGAGCGACTGGCCGACGCCACGGCGACGATGATCCGCAAGGACGGCGGCAGGGCGCTGCAGTACGGAAACGGCCAGGGGCTGCCACGACTGAGGGAGCAGATCACCGAGGTCATGGCCTTGGAGGGCATTGAGGCCGATCCGGAGGATGTCGTCGTGACCACCGGGTCCCAGCAAGCCGTCGATATCATCACCGAGCTCTTCGTCGATCCCGGCGACGTCATCCTGGCTGAGGCCCCCACCTACGTTGGCTCGCTGTCGATCTTCGCGACCTACCAGGCCGATGTGCAGCAGGTGCCCATTGACGCCGACGGCGTCATCCCCGAGGCCCTGGAGGAGATGATCGTCCGCCTCGAGCGCGAGGGGCGTCGCATCAAGTTCTTCTACTGCCTGCCCAATTTCCACAACCCCGCCGGGGTGACGCTGACCGAGGAGCGCCGCCCGCAGGTCATCGATATCTGCCGACGCCACCACATCCTCATCGTGGAGGACAATCCCTACGGACTGCTGGGCTTCGAGGGACAGACCTACACGGCGCTCAAGACTCTCGCGCCCGACGACGTCGTCTACCTCGGTTCCTTCTCCAAGATCTTCGCGCCCGGCTACCGCGTGGGCTGGGCGGTGGCGCCCCCTGCGGTGAGGGAGAAGATGAAGCTGGCCTCGGAGGCAGCGATTCTGTGCCCGTCCTCGGTGGGCCAGTACTCGATCTGCATGTACCTGGACCAGTTCGACTGGAAGCAGCAGATCGTGGACTTCCGAGCCATGTACCGCGGGCGTCGCGACGCCATGGTGGCAGCGCTGGAGGAGTTCCTACCGATGTGCCTGTGGAACGTCCCCGATGGCGGTTTCTACGTGTGGGTGAGACTCCCCGAGGGCCTCGACGCGAAGGACATGCTGCCGCGGGCGGTGACCAACCTGGTCGCTTACGTCTCGGGGACGGCCTTCTACGCCGGCGGCCGGGCAGGGCAGGACCATCTGCGACTGTCCTTCTGCTACCCCGAGCCCGTCGAGATCCGCGAGGGCGTACGCCGACTGTCCGGCGTCATCTCTCGCGATCTCGAGCTGCTGAACCTGTTCGGTCCTACTCATAGCTCCCGTCCGTCCGAAGGCGTCCACGCGCCCGCTCCCGACCAGATCTGAGGTTGACGATGAACCAGTCTCCACTCCGTATCGCCGTCCTTGCCGGCGGATTGAGCCACGAGCGCGACATCTCGCTGCGCTCCGGCCACCGCGTCGCCCAGGTCCTCAAGCACCTCGGGCACACCGTCCTGGTCCTGGACATCGACGCACGCACTATCGGTTCGCTCAAGACCTTCGGGCCCGATATCGTGTGGCCGCTGGTCCACGGTGGTCCCGGAGAGGACGGGGGCCTGCAGAACATGCTCATCGCACTGGGGCTGCCTTATGTGGGCACCCACTCCGACGGCTGCCAGCGGGCATCCTTTAAACCGACCGCCAAGGCGAGCGTCCGCACCGGAGGAGTGATTACTCCTGACTCGTTGACTCTTCCACATTCCTACTTCAGTCAGTTGGGGGCGCAGGAGGTCCTGGCAGTCGTCGCCGGCCACCTGGGCCTTCCGGTGGTCGTCAAGCCCCATCAGGGGGGCTCCGGACTCGGTGTGTCCTATGCGTCGACTGCGGATGAACTGCGGTCTGCCATGGTGGCCTGCTTCGCCTATGACGAGCGGGCTCTCATTGAGCGTTACGTTCCCGGAACCGAGCTGGCTGTGTCAGTCGTTGACACGGGAGAGGGACCACGTGCACTGCCTCCGGTCGAAGTCGTCACCGACGGTCAGTACGACTTCGATGCGCGATACAACCCAGGACGCTCGGAGTACTTCGTTCCCGCGCGATTGGACAGCTCCGTGATCGACATGGTCAAGAACACCGCCGTCACCGTGCACAAGATCCTCGGACTCGGGAACCTCTCTCGAACCGACCTCATTCTTGACGACGAGGGAACACCCTGGTTCATCGACGTCAATGTCATTCCCGGAATGACGGAGACCTCCTTACTGCCGATCGCTGCAAAAGCAGAAGGAGATCTGGAGCGGCTCTACGACGCACTGGCACGAAATCCGCTCGTGCACCCGTAGCTCCTGGTTTCACGTGAAACGGTGGCTCCACTCTGATCGAGTGGAGCCACCGTCGTTTTTGGATACGTCTCAAGATGATTCAGGGAGTAGCCTCCACTAACCACTGGCGCATGACAGTCGAACTCTCCACGCCTGACTGCGCGGAGCAGGACTCGACCCGTGGGCAGGATCCAACGACGTTCAGGGAACGTGTACGCGACGGTACGACGACGGATCTCTGCATGTTTCACGTGAAACCGGGCTGCATGCTCCTCACGTGGATCTGACGAACGTCCCCGGAAGCTCTTCCCCAGGGGAGCGCATATCAAGAAGGACCGGGCGATCGGGGCGCCCCCGCCCGGCGGCACGTTAGATGGATGTGGACCAATGGCGCCAACACGCTCCCTTGTTTCACGTGAAACGCGGAAATCTGCTGCGATCTCCTATGCCGGCTTCCTCCAGTAAGGTCCTTTCGATGTGTCATCGGAGCGTTGGACGTCCTCGCAGGCGCGTGGTTCGGTGCGCCGCGTTCAATCCTTCCGGTGTCTTCGACTATGAGATGGAGTTCTTTTCAGCGAGCGATTGATTCGCGAAGCAGGCGCATGATGTTCCACGTGAAACACCTACCTTGCCGGAATCACGGGCGCGCAGTACCGCGATCTGCTCTCACGGCTACTCACGTCCCTCCACTGCGCCCCGACGTCGCCCTTCACGCCACGATGCAAGGAGGACTCCTAACTCGTCGATCGTCGAGCGAATTTCAACAGGCCATCAGATCCCGAGGCAGCCTTCTCATGCGGAGTAGGGGCTACCTTTCTCAGGTCTCAACCGACTGTCCCATGGGGAGAGCACGGAGCAGACCGATCGACTTCCTGACCAGGGTTCTGCGGCAGCATCACTCCAAGAGGGTCTGTCTTAGAATGCAGCACCAATCAGTAGCACACGACTCGTCGCTTCAGTCGACCTTTCCTGCTGTTTCACGTGAAACCAGGACTCAGTCCACACACCATTTGACTCCATCCAGCCGTTCAGCTGTCGCCCCTCCTCCGAGTAGGCCGAATACAGCACCGACCTTTTGGCTCCTTGGCGACGCCGTGCTCCAAGCTCGCCGGCCATAGCAACCATTGGCCTCGTCCGTTACTCCGTTACGCGGAACCCTCGATGATGATCGAGTTGCCCGGTCTACGAGGGTCTCAAGCCTCATCAGCGAGTCGGATGACAATGACGGGCACCTACGCTTCGTCTCTCAGCGACCAAAGGACTCGTCGTCCGCATCACCTTCCTTCGACGAGCATGATCCTCGTCCTATGCTTCCGTTGCACTCCATCTCTGGGATCTATCGCCGCCATCGCAGGACCAGTGCGTACCCGGTTCTCTTATGATCCTAGTAGTCCGGTAGGAGACTAGGTTCGGCACCTCAACCATCGTTTGCTACTCAGTGTCCCGTCTCTGTTTCACGTGAAACCAAATCGAGCCTTGGCTGCATGAACTCTCCTCCGAACCGTACCCCCTGTCACGAACAGCAGATCGACCGCAGGCGTCACACAAGGACCGGCGTTTCACGTGAAACCTGATATCTACTCCAGCTCCGGCTAGATTGAAAGCCTCGTTACCTCCTTGACGTGAGCGAACCTGCATGGCGGCCTACAGCATGTGCCGCCACGACGACCTAGGGCACGTCGCCGAAACTATCGCTTGAGGTCCGCAACAGTTCTACGCCGTCACTGCAATCCGATATACGTTCCCCTTCTCGAGGCATCGATAGTTTCACGTGAAACGAGAGCCGTATCGTCGCATCGAGGAGAGCTCCCTGCCCTTCTTGCAATGGCGGTAGGCGATTCACCTGATCCGCTCCAGCTGGCCCACTGCTCGCCGTGCCGCGACTCAAGTTCGGCAGGACCTGCCCTTCACTCCCATCCCCGGATACTTGCACGCCTCGTTCGTCAGCGTCATGGTGCACGCCCCCCTCATGTCGACGATCCCCGCGGGGCTCCATGAACATCCTTCTCCCTCTCAGCAGGTCCGCGACCGGGGATATGGACGACGGCGTTCTGCGTGGCGGAATCCGGTTCCCCCTTCACGCTCTTGAAGCGCCTCCTCCCTCCGCATCGTCAGCCTCCGAGGCAATCGGCTAAGGGAAGAGGACACCGTCGTCACACCCCCGCATCAATTCTGATTCTCCTCATTGCGTGGCAGTGCTCGTTTCACGTGAAACCAGCCTCTTCAAGGCTCAGGCGGACAGCAACTCCCGCTCCTTTCAAAGAGCCACGGCAGCACGTCACCCTCGGAAGCTGTTGTCCCTACCGAAAGTAGACACGTGCTACAACGATCATCAGTCAACCCGTCCGGATTGTCTATGTTCCTCATGTCTGCGCATGATGTCGTGCATACCGAGCACCTCGAGCTTTTTAGGGGCTAGGTCCCAGACGTCTCCCTAATGCAGGGCAGCGCATGGCAACCGACAGAAAGGGAGGGGCGACCGCTTGCTCCAGCTGATTCTCTTACCTCACACGATTCAGGCTGAGACAACACGAAGACGAACAGCGATGTTTCCAGCCCGAACAGCGCACCGCCACTCGTAAGCTCGTTTCACGTGAAACCTGGTTTCACGTGAAACGAGAGCCCAACCAGCACTGATCGTGAGCATGCACCCGTTCACTCCGAAGCCCTTCGGTCTGACCGCTGCAACAGGCTCCTGTCGGATCGTTGTGCCGAGTTGTGACGGGTGAAGGAGCACGTCACGGTGCCAACGAACATCGATTCGTTGCATCGAGCAAATTCCTTGAGGATCGTATGCGGGATGTGCGATGCCCATCGGTCCTCCTCCGACTACTACCAACCAACGCCGGAATACGCATTCGCGTCGGGGAAGCGAATGCGGTGGGATCGAACGTCACTCTGCTCTCAGTCGTGCTACCTGAGAGCAGAGTGCGTGGATGTCTCGACGCGACGCACTCAGTTTCACGTGAAACTGTCTTCGGACGGAGGCAGCAGCGTCGTACCGCACTTTCTGTCACATGCATTAGCTGGGTACCCCCTCCACATCGATCCGCCCGCTGTCAAGGCAGAAGCGTTTCACGTGGAACCAAGCAACCCCGATGAAGCGGTTCAGACAGAGGTGTACTCAGGACTGGATCCTTCCCGTTTCGGTGAGCAGGCTCTCGTGTCACCGCAAGCTGAAGACAACGCCTCTACTGCATTCAGCGAAAGGAACCGTCACCCGACCGACGGGAGTGGAGCAAGCCTTCCTCTCTATCAAGGGACTAACTGGTTCTCCCCTCCAGCACACCATTCACCAACCAGTGGTTCGACGATCCCGGATAGTCTCGCGTTCCAGCGCAACTGCCGGATCGTCATCTCGGGACTCCTCGACGGCAACACAACGATGCCAGCGGCTACATGAAACAGGTAGTGCTGTTCTCCGCGGAGAGGTCGGTACGAACGACCACAGCAAGACGGTTTCTTCACAGACAAGCATCCCCGCAGCGGTGTCAGTCATCGCTCCACGGCGCTCGTGATTTCACGTGGAACAATGCCTGAAGCAGCCAAACGCGATCCTCGCACACTCCACTTCGATCCAACGCAGCAACGCAAACGGCACCGTTTCACGTGAAACATGGTTCCTTTACCCTTTCAGGACGAGAAGTGGGGGCCGAGACAGTTTCTGTCTCGGCCCCCAGGTGTTGTTCTCACGTTCGACGTCGGCTACTCCTCGTCGAGCGACGTCCCCGGCGCCAGCGCCCCGACGATGCGGGCGAGGTCCTCGTCCCCGGCGAATTCGATCGTAATGCGACCCTTCTTCGCCCCCCGTGTCACCTTGACGCGAGTATCGAAAGCATCGGAGAGCCGCGTCGAAAGAGCCGGGAGAGGGGTGCTGCGGGCCCGCAGTACCCGAGGCTGATCCGATCCAGGTTCCGACTCCTCATGAAGAGCAACGAGCTCCTCCGTCGCGCGAACGGACAGCCCTTCAGCCACTACTCGTTGCGCGAGCCGTTCCATCTCCGCGGCATTCGGAAGTCCCAGCAGGGCACGTGCGTGGCCGGCCGAGATGACATTTGCGGCGAGCCTGCGCTGGACCAGCGGCGGAAGCTTCATGAGGCGCAGCGTGTTGGAGATCTGTGAGCGCGAGCGGGCAATCCTCTCGGACAGCTCCGCATGAGTGCACTGGAAGTCCTCCAGCAGCTGTTGGTAGGCCGCGGCCTCTTCCAGCGGGTTGAGCTGAACCCGGTGCAGGTTCTCCAGCAGTGCGTCGCGCAGCAGGTCAACGTCATCGGTGTCCCGGACCACTGCCGGAATGGTCTCCAGGCCGGCCTCCTTGGAGGCACGCAAACGACGCTCACCCATGATGAGCTCATAACGCGGCTCCTCTCCCGGAGAGGTAGGTACCTGCCGCACCACGATGGGCTGCAGCAGCCCCACCTCTGCGATCGAGGCCGCCAGCTCAGAAATATCCTCCTCATCGAACACCTGACGGGGCTGGCGAGGATTCGGGTGGATCAGTCCTACCGGAATCTCAGCGAAGTGCGCACCGGGAACGGGAACCAGATCGGGCCCATCGCTCCCCTCAGTGGCGCCCTCGTCGTCAGTGCCGCCAGGAGATTCGACATGACCCTCCGGTTCATTCGATGCGTCGGAAGACTGCGCAGTCTGGGAATGCGAGGGTTCAGCCTCCGCACTCACCGAGTGCTCCTCCTCTGTTTCACGTGAAACAGCGGACTCTTCGGGCTTCTCACCCTCTTCCGAAGAAACAGAATCAGCGACGGCATTGTCGACCCCGGTCGCACCATCGTGCGTCGATTCATCAACTGCGGCAGGTACCTCAACAGCCTCCGGTCGCGATGACTGCTCCTCTACCTTGCCTGCGGCATCCGACTCGACGGAGGTCGTCGCCGACGTCGTCTCTGCCGATCTCTTCGCAGGACGCTTCGGAGCCGTCTTACCACCGGCCGACTGGGCGTGCTTCTTCGAGGTGGTTGCCGACACCGCACGCCGAGTCTTCTTCTTCGCGTCATCCGTCGAGTCAGCCGAATCCACCGTGGTTTCACGTGAAACGGAAGTCGTCTGCTTATTCTTCGCCGGCGTTCTGGAGGACGATGTCGAACGGCTCTTGGAAGCCCGTTTCCGTTGGGACGGAGCCAGGAGAGTAGCGGTCAGGTCGCGAGTACTCCGTGCCTCCGCCGCTGGTTCAGTCTCCGGAGCGTGATCGGCATGTGGTGCGGCGCCTTCATCCTGTGTTCCAGCTTCCCGTGAGTCGGGAAAGAACACGTCGGAGGGACGAGACGCGGATACCTTCTCCTTCTGAGCGTCTGGGATCAGCGCCTCCAGACCCCGACCAAGTCCGCGCCGTTTCTGAGCCATTAGGCTTCCTCGCCTTCATTTCTGGGAGCGCCCCGCAGAGCGACCTCACGAGCCATTTTCTTATACGCAATTGCGCCGGTGGACCGGGGATCCCAGAACACCACGGGAGCGCCGAAGGAGGGAGCTTCGGCAACACGGATCGAACGCGGCACCTTGGTGTCCAGCGTTGCATCAGGGAAATAGGAACGAACCTCGGACTCCACCTCACGAGCCAGGGTGGTGCGTCCGTCAAACATGGTGAGCACAATCATCGAGACACCCAGTCCGGGATTGTGGATACGCGCGATCCTGTCGATGGAGCGTGTCAGCAGAGCCAGCCCCTCGAGTGCGTAGTACTCGGCCTGCATTGGGATGAGGACCTCGTCGGCGGCGACGAAGGCATTGATCGTCATGATGCCGAGGCTCGGCGGGCAGTCAATGATGACGTAATCGAGAGATTCCTGTTCATCGGTTTCACGTGAAACCAGGTAGTCCACCAACGCACGGCGCAGACGCGACTCTCGCTCGGCAGTGGAAATGAGCTCGATCTCCACAGCGGCAACATCGATTGTTGCCGGTACGCACCACAGGGTCTCGCAGAAACGGGTCTTGGACACCACATCCTTGATAGGAGTTCCGTCGACCAGAACGTCGTAGATGGAGGCGTTGTCGTCGTCGTGCTCCACCCCCAGAGCTGTCGAGGCGTTGCCCTGCGAATCGGCATCGATGAGAAGTACGTGCAATCCGCCTTCAGCCAAGGCCGCGGCAAGATTGACTGCGGTCGACGTCTTGCCGACGCCGCCTTTCTGGTTAGCGACCGCGATAACGCGAGTCCGCTCGGGATGTGGGAACTCTCCACCCGCTACCTCGTCTAGAGCGAGGTGCTCGGCCTGGAGCTGATCGAAGATAGACGATCCGGACAAACCTGCTTCTCCTCGGACGACGACCCATCTGCCCGAGCCAGTCGGGCAGTTACGAGTCTACGCGAGCACGTCGATCCTTACGCGTTACACCGAACGCGCGCCGTATCTCACCGGTTCTTCGGGCGGCGAATCTCAACCACGGAAGTGGTTTCATCGCCGGGAGTAACTACCTCATGAACCACAGCGACTGATAATTTTGCCTTTTTAATCACGTACTTGGCGTCATCGACCTCGTCCTGCGCCCGCATCCCCTTGAGCGCGAGGAGTGCGCCCCCCGGCCGCAGCAGCGGCGCTGTCAGCCGCACGAGCTTGGACAGGTTCGCCACTGCGCGAGCCGTGACCACGTCAAAGCGGTCCTTGATCTCCTCGGCCCGGGCCCGCCGGATGGTCACGTTGTCCAGGTCCAGCTCTTCGACAACGTCGGACAGCCACTGGGTCCGGCGCTCCATCGTCTCAATGAGCGTCACGTCGAGGTCGGGTCGCAGCAACGCGACCACGATGCCGGGAAAACCAGCCCCGGAGCCGACATCGGCCACGGTTCCGCGAGCCGGTAGGAAGGGGACGACGGCGGCCGAGTTGACGATGTGCCGGCTCCACAGGCGGGGAAGCTCACGCGGCCCCACGAGGCCGCGCAGCTCACCCTCCTCAGCGAGCATCTGCGCGAAGTGCTCCGCCGCGGCGAAGGAGACCCCGAAGATCTCCCGCATCTCCGGCGTCGGCTGCTCCACCTGGGCCCGCTGCTCGTCACTCATGCTTAAGACCGCTCCACGACCAGCTCGTCGCCGACCTGCTGCTCGGTCTGGTCGTCAGCGGACTCGGCATCGACGTCGACGCCGGCCTGATCGACGTCGTCGACGTCATCCACCTCGTCGGCCGGCAGAACCACCACGTAACGGCACGGCTCAGCGCCCTCGGACTCGGAGACCAGGCCGGCTGAGGCGACGACGTCGTGACAGACCTTACGCTCGAAGGGATTCATGGGCTCAAGACTGACGGACTCTCCGGAGGTGAGCACCTTGGTAACCGCCTCCTGGGCGACCTTGGCGAGCTCGGTCCGGCGGGCGGCGCGGTAGCCGTTGATGTCGAGCATGAGTCGGGAACGGTTGCCGGTGCGCGCCTGGACGGCGAGGCGGGTCAGTTCCTGCACCGCCTCAAGGACCTCGCCGTCGCGCCCCACGAGATCGGCGAGCTCACGCTCGTCGCCCTCCTCGGAGGCGACCACGGCGATCGAGGCGCGCCCGTGGTCGATGTCGATGTCGATGTCGCCGCCCAGGTCGGCGATGTCGAGGAGCTCCTCGAGGTAGTCGGCACCGACCTCGCCCTCCTCCTCGAGGCGCGAGACGGTGCTGCTCACAGGGCGACCCGCGAGGTGGTGGGAGGAGTCGTTGCTGTGCTGCTCACTCATGATGTCATCCGTATCTATCGGTGGGAACCGGGTTGTGTCACCGCTGAGCGACTCTCAGCGATTGCGCTTCTTCTTGGCCTGGGCCTTGCGACGAGCCGCCGCCTCACGACGCTGGCGGGCTCGACGCTCGTAACGGCGTCGGGCGATCTCCTCGTCGGTGAGACCGCCACTCTTGGAGGATGGCGATGCCGAGTCCTCGGAGTCGCCCAGGTCCTCATTCATGTCCTGGTCGGTGGTGGACTCGCCGACGGCGTCCGTACGAGTCTCGCTCTGGACACCGGACTTCTTCTGTCGGTTCTTGCGCACCGGCTGGACCCGCTGGCCACCTGTACGCCCCTCGGCCTCGGCCTTCGCGACCGCCTCGGCCCGCTCCTCCTCCTCCAGCGAGGGCAGGCCCTTACGGGCCCGCTTGGCGTTGACCCGGGCGCGGTACTTCTTCTCGGCCTCGCTGCCGGGTGCCGGCATATTACGAATGGTGAAGAACTGCTGCCCCATGGTCCACACGTTGGAGACCACCCAGTAGACGAGCACACCGATCTGGAAGTTGACGCCGGAGACGGCGAAAATCACCGGCATCACGTACATCATCATCCGCTGGGACCGGATCATGGGGTTGTCGGAGTTCATGGACTCCGCCGACATGTTCTTCATCGTCAGCTGCGCCATGGTGTACCACTGCGTGACCGACATGATGATGATCATGGCGACCGTGACGATCTTGACCTGCGTGTTGTCCCCACTGTCCATGAAGGAGGAGGACAGGCTGGCGCCGAGGACGCTGGAGTTCTGGACCTGCTCGGCCAGCGCCTGCGTGAGTGGACCGATCGAAGGGCGTCCGTACTTGCCGTCGGCGACGGCGCCCAGTGAGGCCAGCACGCGGAAGAGGGCGAAGAAGATGGGCATCTGCACCAGGATCGGCAGGCAGGAGGCCATGGGGTTGGTCCCGTGCTTGCGGTAGAGCGCCATCATCTCTTCGTTCATGCGCTGGCGCGACTCGGGATCCTTCTTACCCTTGTACTTGGCCTGGAGCGCCTGCATCTCCGGCTGGAGGAGCTGCATCCCGCGCGAGGCCCGGATCTGCTTGACGAACAGCGGCATGATGAGCAGCCGCACCACGATCGTCAGACCGATGATGGACAGCACCCAGGCAATACCCGGCCCATCGGGGAACCCGATGAGGACCAGGCCCTTGTGGATCGTGACCATGACCCAGGCCACGGCCACCTTGAGGGGCCATAGCAACGTGTCCATCCGTACTCCTTGTATGAGGATCTCGTAAGAGAGCAGTATCAGTGCAAGATCAGGGTCCGAGTGGGCGCTTGGCCAGCTGATCCGCTGGGACCGATCAGGGTTCTTCGACTGTGAACCGGGGAATATCGCGGGGATGGTGGTAGCGCCAGCGTCCCTTGTCCGGAACATGGTCGACTCCACCGGGAGTCAGCGGATTGCATCGCAGCAGGCGCCACACGCTCAGCAGCGTGCCCTTGACCGGGCCATGCACCTCCAGCGCCGTGACGGCGTAGGTCGAGCAAGTGGGGTAGTAACGGCACGTCGCCGGCAGAGCCGGAGAGATGTAGCGCTGATAGAGATGCACTGGAGCCAGAAGGACCCGTGTGAACCATCCACTCATCGCTCGCTCATCACCGTTCCGCACGTCTCACCGCTGCCGCCCTTGGGCCTGGCGCTCACGGCACCGGCTCAGAAGCCGATCGAGGTCCCTTCCCAGGATGCTGCTGTCAGCGCCGTCAGCACCGGCGAGTCCACGTACGACGACGCGGGCGCCCGGCTCAAGCGCACCGACCCGCTGAGCCATGAGGGCTCTCACGCGGCGCTTGACACGGTTGCGGCGGGTGGCCAGCGGGATCTGCTTCTTGGGCACGACGACGCCGACGAGAGCCGGGGACTCATCCCCTCTCCCGCCGGCGCGGTAGTGCACGACCAGCCTGCGGTTCCCGCAACGCGTACCCCGACGAATCGCGGTAGTGAAGTCCTCACCCCGCGCTAACCGGTGCGCCGCGCTGAGCACCTCAGGCAGCGAGGCGAGCGCGACCCTTGCGGCGTCGCGAAGCGAGGACAGCGCGACCTGCACGGGTGGACATGCGCTTACGGAAGCCGTGCACCTTGGCACGACGACGGTTGTTCGGCTGGTAGGTCCGCTTGCTCACGGGCGTAACTCCTGCTTGAGGTGATCGGAACAGTGCATCGCGAGGCTCGCGGCACTGTCGCTCGCACGGCTGCCCCCTGGATCGGGACGTGACTCCGCGCGAACGTCTGCAACAGCCTACGTTTGGCCCTCTTGCCGGTCAAACGGATGCGGCCGACTGTGACCGATGACGTCGTCCACACCATGTCCACAGGCAAGGCCTCTTCGTGTCCACCGCTGTGGGAAGCAGTCCGTCCACAATCCTGCGGATATGTGGATAACTCACTGATCTGTGTGCATCTTCTCAATAGCTCGGAAAATCACTACACATCTGTCATTCCGCGGGCTGGTGCCGCACGATCGGACGACAAGAACCCTAGTAGTACCAGAGTTTATTCTGAAGATTACCTGTGAGTCATGGCTCGCTGTGTCCCCAGGTGTGGACAAGTCTGTGGAGAAACAGCATGATGGAACGCCCGGTCGAGACAGTCCGGTTCGCCAGGCCCACACATCCCTGTCATGATCGACGCAGTGCCCTGGCCGACACCGGTCGGGTTGCGATCACAGGGAATACCAACCATGCCGATCAGGAGTCCGTCGTGCCCGACGCCGCCAACACCAAATGGCTCTCCGCCCTCGAGGTGCTCTCCAGCTCCGGGGAGCTGGGCCAGGGCAAGATGTCGATGATTCGCATGACTCACCTCATCGACGTCGACGGCACCCTCGTCCTCGTCGTCGGGTCGGCCTTCGCCAAGGACATCGTCGAGCAGGCACGCGGTCCCATCAACGCCGCCGTCACCCAGGTCTGGGGACGCCCCATGCCCATCGAGGTCACGGTCGACACCTCCTCGGAGGTCTTGCGAGCACCGATGCCGCCCGTGGCTCCTGAGCCCGTCAACCTGGCCACCGCGCCGCCCTCACCGCCCCGCGCCATTCCCGCAGTCGCCCCCGCCGTGCCCGCCTACAGCGAGCAGCTCAGTGATCCGTCGGCCTACCCGACCTCGGCCCCCTCACCGATGCCCCGCTCCCAGGCCTCCGCCGCCTCGGCCCCCTCGCCCGCCATGCCCACCTTTCCCGGGGCCTACAACCCCGGCACCGCCGGAGCCCAGAGCTCCACCGGACTGCTCACGCCGACCGCGGCCCACGACGTCTCCCAGCTCAACCCGCGCTACACCTTCGACACCTACGTCACCGGCTCGTCCAACAGGTTCGCCCACGCCACAGCCCTGGCCGTCGCCGAAGCCCCGGCCCGCGCCTACAACCCCCTGTTCATCTACGGCGGCTCCGGCCTGGGCAAGACCCATCTCCTGCACGCCATCGGGCACTACTCTCAGACGCTCAACCCGGGAATCCGCGTCAAGTACGTCAACTCCGAGGTCTTCGTCTCCGACTTCATCGCCTGCGTACGCGATGGCAACCAGGACGACGGCCGCATGGAGGGCTTCAAGCGCCGCTACCGCGAGGTCGACATTCTCCTGGTCGATGACATCCAGTTCCTCCAGGGCAAGGAGTCGACCCTTGAGGAGTTCTTCCACACCTTCAACTCCCTGCACTCCTCGGGCAAGCAGGTCGTTCTCACCTCCGACCAGCCTCCCAAGGCTCTGGGCGGGCTCGACGAGCGCCTGCGCTCCCGCTTCGAGTGGGGGCTGCTGGCCGACGTCCAGCCCCCGGACCTGGAGACCCGCATCGCGATCCTCTCCCGCAAGGGCACCGCTGAGGGCCTCGATCTCCCCTTCGATGTCCTGGAGTACATCGCCTCGCGCATCACCACCAACATCCGCGAGCTCGAGGGAGCGCTCATCCGCGTGACGGCCTTCGCCTCGCTCAATAAGCAGCCCGTCGACCAGACCCTGGCGGAGATGGTCCTCAAGGACATCATCTCCGACCCCGAGGGCCAGGAGATCACTACCTCCCTCATCATGGCCCAGACCGCCGACTACTTCGGCATCACCATCGACGACCTGTGCTCGGCCAACCGCTCACGCACCATGGTCTCGGCCCGCCACATCGCCATGTACCTGTGCCGTGAGCTCACCGACCTCTCCCTGCCCAAGATCGGTCGGGAGTTCGGCGGGCGCGACCACACCACCGTCATGAGCGCCGACAAGAAGATCCGCACCCTCATGGCCGAGCGGCGCTCCACCTTCAACCAGGTGACCGAGTTGACCAGCCGCATCAAGCAGGCCGCCCAGTCACCCGCCTGATCCGAGCCCGGCAAGCGCAGCTGTGGACGGTGCTGAGGACGGCAGGTGGAGGAGCAAGCGTGTCGCTGTGGAGGTCGATCACCCTCTCTGTGGAATGACATGGGTGTCATTCACTCTCTCCACCGAGACCCTCGTGCGCTCACCAGAACCACCCACGTGTCGTTCCCCAACGGGACCGGCGTCGTCGCAGTGAAAGATCCTGTTATCCCCAGCATCCACACGTGCTACTACACCTACAAACCAAAGTGACATGAGACCGCGAAGCACGATCGGCCAACGAGGCCGGCCCGGACCCCGAGCACTTGTCATTCGGGGAAGCACATGAAATGAGGATGGGCGATCCCTGGTGACGGGAGCGATTGGTACGGTCTACCGTCTACACTCTCGACCCAGGACTGCGCTCCGAGCGGCGCGGTTCCTGCCGACTACCTGCCGGCGACCTGCTGGCATGCACGCACCTGTATGAGTCAGTTGTGCCGCGAAGCGTTTCTGACCGACCTACCATGACGGAGGCACCTACCGTGAAGCTCAGGGTTGACCGAGACATCCTCGCCGAAGCCGTCACCTGGACTGCACGATCCGTGCCCGCCCGCCCACCGGTGCCGGTCCTGGCCGGAGTGCGTCTGGAGGCCAAGGGCTCCAGCCTGGTCCTGGCCTCCTTCGACTACGAGGTTTCCGCCCACTGCGAGGTGGCCGCCGACGTCGAGGAGGACGGCGTCGTCCTCGTCTCCGGACGGCTCCTGGCCGACATCGCCAAGGCCTTGCCGAACAAGCCCGTCGACCTGGAGGTCGAGGGCAACAAGGTGGCCGTCTCCTGCGGCTCCGCCCGCTTCTCCCTGGCGGCCATGGCGGCCGATGACTACCCGGCGCTTCCGGTCATGCCCGCCGTCGCCGGAACGATCGACGCCCACGACCTGGCCCGTGCTGTGGCGCAGGTCTCCATCGCGGCCTCCCGTGACGACACCCTGCCCCTGCTCACCAGCGTGCAGATAGAGGTCGAGGGCAGCTCCCTGGTGCTGATGGCCACCGACCGCTACCGACTGGCCATGCGGGAGCTGACCTGGTCGCCCGCCAGCACGGATCTGTCCACGACGGCCCTGCTCAAGGCCCGCACCCTGTCCGACGTCGCCAAGTCACTGACCTCCTCGGGCGACGTGACCGTGGCCCTGAGCAGTGAGTCGGCCGCCTCCAGTCTCATCGGATTCGAGGCCGGTGGCAGGCGTACCACCTCCCTGCTCACCGACGGCGACTACCCTCCGGTGCGCCGCCTCTTCCCGGAGTCCACCTCGATCCACGCCACGGTGGGCACCGACGAGCTCATGGCGGCAGTGCGCCGCGTCAGCCTCGTCGCCGACCGCTCCACCCCCATCCACATGTCCTTTACTCAGGGCAACCTGGAGCTCGACGCCGGGCAGGGCGACGACGCCCAGGCCACTGAGCAGCTCGTCGCCCACCTCGAGGGCGACGACATCTCCACCGCCTTCAACCCCGGCTACCTCCTCGATGGCCTGGGCGCGCTCAACCAGCCCTATGTCCGCCTCGACTTCACCCACGCCTCGAAGCCGGCGGTGCTCACGGGAATGGACTCCATCGGCGGCACCGAGGACTCCACCTTCCGCTATCTGCTCATGCCGATCCGCTTCGGAGCCTGAGACTCCACGATGCATGTACGTCTCTGACCTCTCCCTGGACGACTTCCGCTCCTACCGGAACCTGGTCTTGTCCCTGGAGCCCGGCCCCAGCGCCTTCGTCGGCTCCAACGGGCAGGGTAAGACCAACCTGGTTGAGGCGATCGTCTACCTGGCGACGCTCTCCTCCCACCGGATCGGGGCCGACACCGCCCTGGTGCGCCGGGCGACGCCGGACCAGTCCCAGCCGGCCGGCGCCGTCGTCCGCGCCCGGGCCGTCCACGGTGAGAGACCCAGCGTCCTGGAGATCGAGATCATCGCCGGTAAGGCGAACCGGGCCCGTCTCAACCGGGGCAGTTGCCGTCCCCGCGACCTGCTCGGGGTTTTGCGCGCCGTCGTCTTCGCTCCTGAGGACCTCTCCCTGGTGCGCGCCGAGCCCGGGGTGCGTCGAGGGTTCCTCGACGACCTGGTGGTCACTCTGCGCCCGGGCCTGGCCGGGGTGCGCGCCGAGCACGACAAGATCCTCGCTCAGCGTGCCAGCCTCCTGAAGTCAGCGCGCGCTGCCCGCTCGTCGACCGCCTCCATGCTCTCCACCCTGGAGGTCTGGGACGGCCAGCTCGCCGCAGCGGCCGCCCGGCTCATGACCGCCAGGGTCGACGTCGTGCGGCGTCTGCGCCCCTGGGTGGCCTCCGCCTACGAGACCGTCTCGGGAAGTTCCGGGCAGCGTTCCCTCGCTCAGCTCGCCTACCGTTCGAGCCTGCTGATTCACGAGGGGTCCCCGGAGCCCGATCCGCATGACGAGGGGGCCTGGCTCGCCGGTGAGGAGGCGCTCCTCGATGAGGCCGCCGTCGCCACACGTCTGGAGACTGCCATGGGCGAGCTCCACGCCCGAGAGATCGACCGCGGTGCGAATCTCGTCGGGGCGCACCGTGACGACCTCTCCCTGTTCCTCACCGGTATGCCCGCCCGCGGATTCGCCTCCCACGGCGAGCAGTGGTCCCTGGCCCTCGCGCTGCGTCTGGCCTCCTACGACATGCTGCGCACCGACGTCGACGCCTACGGTGGCGATGGAGAGCCGGTCCTCATCCTCGACGATGTCTTCGCCTCCCTCGACGAGCAGCGCCGCCGCGCCCTGGCCCAGATGGTGGCCGGGGCCCAGCAGGTCCTGCTGACCGCCGCCGTCGACGACGATGTCCCCACCGAGCTCGCCGGCACTCGGTACCGTGTGGCCGACGGCGAGGTCACCCGTGGCTGAGCAGCCCCGGCCCACCGGTGACAGCCCCGTCGGTGCGGGCGGCGCCGCGGACGGTGCCCGCGGCGTCGATCCGTTCCCCGACGTCCTGGCGCAACGCCCCCTGACCCGCCAGCGGGCCCGGGCCTGGGAGAAGGGAGACAGCCGGGTCCCGGCTCGTAAGCTGCGAGAGCCGGTCCGCGATGCCCCCGCCGGCGCCGGATCGGAGGAGACAGCGCCCTGGGACCGGCGTCGTGAGCTGGCCCGGGCACTGGGACAGAACCCGGACGACCCGGCCGACCGCGGCCCCGGGCTGGCGCGCGGGCGAGACCGGCCCGGCCCCACCCCCTTCGACCCCCGCACCGGGCAGCGCGAGCTGCGTCGCATGGTGGCCGACAACGGTTGGGCCGGGAAGCTCGCGGTGGCCGGCGTCGTCGCCCGATGGCAGGCCATCGTGGGCGACCAGATCGCCGAGCACTGCACGATCGAGTCCTTCGAGGCCGGTCGCATCACCCTGCGCGCCTCGTCGTCGAGCTGGGCGCAGCAGCTCCGCCTCCTCCAGCCGACCATCGAGGCCAGGATCGTCGAGGCCCTGCGCTCCGGTCCCGGCGGACGCCAGGCCGGAGGCATCAGCACCGGGGATGGTGTGGAGCTACGGATCCTGGGGCCGGCCGGCCCCTCCTGGAAGCGCCGCGGCGTCGGCCTGCGCGGCACCCGCGGCCCGCGCGATACATACGGTTAGCGGTCCCGCGGTATCATCGCCAGCGCCCCGGCCACGGGTCGTCTCCGGTGGAAAGACACGAGCCGGACACGAACCACTGCGAAGTTCAGTGACCTACGCGCAACAGAGGTGACCACGGGCACGCTCCCAGCCGCCCCCTGCACAGCGGGTCAGGAGCCTTTCTACGCTAGAATGCGGTGAAACCGCCCAAGGTGCGCCCAGGACCGTCCTGATGTACCCACCTACGTGTGCGCACGATCCTCCTCAGGATCGTCGTGTGAAGGGCCCGGACGGAGACATCGGACCACCGGGGTCCCGATGCGCACAGATTGAGGAGCAACTGACACGTGTCTGACCAGGACGCCACTGTGAATCATGATTACGGAGCCTCGGACATCACTGTCCTCGAAGGGCTCGAAGCGGTCCGGAAGCGCCCCGGCATGTACATCGGCTCAACCGGTGAGCGCGGGCTGCACCACCTCGTCTACGAGGTTGTCGACAACTCCGTCGACGAGGCCCTGGCCGGCTACTGCGACCACATCGAGATCACCATCCTGGCCGACGGCGGCGTGCGCGTCAGCGACAACGGCCGCGGCATCCCGGTCGACGAGCACCCCACCGAGCACAGGCCCACCGTCGAGGTCGTCATGACGATCCTGCACGCCGGAGGCAAGTTCGGAGGCGGCGGCTACGCGGTCTCCGGTGGTCTGCACGGTGTGGGCATCTCCGTGGTCAACGCCCTGTCCACCCGGGTGGACACCGAGGTCCGCCGGCAGGGATTCGTGTGGCGCATGTCGTTCGCTGACGGCGGCCGTCCCATCACCGAGCTCGTCAAGGGCGAGGCCACCGAGTCCACCGGCACCACCCAGACCTTCTACCCGGACCCGAGCATCTTCGAGACGGTCGACTTCGACTACGAGACGCTGCGCCGTCGGTTCCAGCAGATGGCCTTCCTCAACAAGGGCCTGCGCATCACTCTGACTGACGAGCGCGTCGGCGTTCAGGACGCCGGTGACGAGATCACCGGTGACGACTCCGCTCCCGATGCCCCCGAGGTCGGTTTCCGCACCGACTCCTACTGCTACGAGCACGGCCTGAGCGACTACGTCGCCTTCCTCAACAAGTCCAAGAAGGCCGAGCTCATCCACCCCGAGATCATCGACGTCGAGGCCGAGCAGACTCTGGGCGAGACCCACTCCATCAGCCTTGAGATCGCGATGCAGTGGACCAGTTCCTACTCCGAGTCGGTCCACACCTACGCCAACACGATCAACACCACCGAGGGCGGCACCCACGAGGAGGGCTTCCGCACGGCGCTGACCACGCTGGTCAACAAGTACGCCCGGGACAAGGGCCTGCTCAAGGAGCGCGACGACAACCTCACCGGTGACGACATCCGTGAGGGCCTGACGGCCGTCATCTCGGTCAAGCTCTCCGAGCCGCAGTTCGAGGGTCAGACCAAGACCAAGCTCGGCAACACCGAGGCCCGCACCTTCGTCCAGCAGACCGTCTACGGGCAGCTCGGTGACTGGCTGGACTCCCACCCGGGCGACGCCCGCGCCATCATCACCAAGGCATCCCAGGCCGCCGCCGCGCGCCTGGCCGCCCGCAAGGCCCGCGAGGCCACCCGCCGCAAGGGCGTCCTGGAGTCCGCCTCCATGCCCGGTAAGCTGCGGGACTGCTCCTCGAAGAATGCCGCGGACTCAGAGATCTTCATCGTCGAGGGCGACTCGGCCGGTGGCTCCGCCGTCGGTGGCCGCGACCCCGAGCACCAGGCGATCATGCCGATCCGAGGCAAGATCCTCAACGTGGAGAAGGCGCGCCTGGACCGGGCCCTGTCCTCCGACACGATCCGCAGCCTCATCACCGCCTTCGGTACCGGCATCGGTGAGGACTTCGACATCACCAAGCTGCGCTACGGCAAGATCGTCATCATGGCCGATGCCGACGTCGACGGCCAGCACATCGCCACCCTGCTGCTGACCCTCCTGTTCCGTTACATGCGTCCTCTCATCGAGCACGGCCACACCTACATCGCCATGCCGCCGCTGTACCGGCTCAAGTGGTCCAACGCCGAGCACGAGTTCGCCTACTCCGACGCCGAGCGCGACAAGCTGCTGGCCGCCGGTCAAGCCAAAGGCCTCCGCCTGCCCAAGGATGGCGGGATCCAGCGCTACAAGGGTCTGGGCGAGATGAACGATCACGAGCTGTGGGAGACCACCATGGACCCCACGACCCGCATCCTCAAGCAGGTCACGCTCGACGAGGCGGCCGACGCCGATGAGACCTTCGCGATCCTCATGGGCGACGACGTCGAGCAGCGGCGCTCCTTCATCCAGCGCAACGCCTCCGACGTCCGCTTCCTGGACATCTGAGGGTCAATGTCCGGCACTGACCGGCACTGAGCGACCCGTGAACCGCCGGCCTGCTTCCGGCGACATCCTCTGAACACGAAGGAATCCTGTGAGCGACGAAGTTGAAGAGATCATCGACAACGAGGGGTTGACCGACGCCGTCAGGCCCGAGCGCATCCAGCCGGTCGACCTCCAGATGGAGATGCAGCGCTCCTACCTCGACTACGCGATGAGCGTCATCGTGGGCCGCGCCCTGCCGGACGTGCGTGACGGGCTCAAGCCGGTCCACCGCCGTGTCCTGTACGCCATGTACGACGGCGGCTACCGCCCCACCGCCTCCTTCTCCAAGTCCTCCCGTGTCGTCGGGGACGTCATGGGGACCTACCACCCCCACGGCGACAGTGCCATCTACGACGCCCTGGCCCGGCTGGTCCAGTGGTGGTCGATGCGCTACCCGCTGGTGGCCGGTCAGGGGAACTTCGGCACGCCCGGCAACCTGGGGCCCGCCGCCCCCCGGTACACCGAGTGCAAGATGGCGCCCCTGGCCATGGAGATGCTTCGGGACATCGACGAGGACAGTGTCGACTTCCAGGACAACTACGACGGGCGCAACCAGGAGCCGGTCATCCTGCCGGCGCGGTTCCCCAATCTCCTGGTCAACGGCTCCGAGGGCATCGCCGTCGGCATGGCCACCCGCATTCCTCCCCACAACCTGCGCGAGATCGCCCGCGGCGCCCAGTGGTACCTCGAGCACCCCGACGCCTCGCGCGAGGAGCTGCTCGACGCCCTCATCGAGCGGATTCCTGGCCCGGACTTCCCGACCGGCGCCACGATCCTGGGCCGCCGGGGCATCGAGGACGCCTACCGCACCGGCCGCGGCTCCATCACCCAGCGCGCCGTGGTCAACGTCGAGGAGATCCAGGGGCGCCAGTGCCTCGTGGTCACCGAGCTGCCCTACCAGGTCAATCCCGACAACCTGGCGGACAAGATCGCCCAGCTCGTGCGCGACGGCCAGGTCACCGGCATCGCCGACATCCGTGACGAGACCTCCGGGCGCACCGGCCAGCGGCTCGTCATCGTCCTCAAGCGCGACGCCGTCGCCAAGGTGGTCCTCAACAACCTCTACAAGCGCACCCAGCTCCAGGACAACTTCCCGGCCAACATGCTCGCCCTGGTCGACGGGGTGCCGCGCACCCTGAGCCTGGACGGGTTCGTGCGCCACTGGGTCACCCACCAGATCGATGTCGTCGTGCGCCGCTCGCGCTTCCGCCTGCGCAAGGCCGAGGAGCGCCTCCACATCCTCGAGGGCCTGCTCAAGGCGATCGACGCCCTCGACGCGGTCATCGCCCTCATCCGGCGCTCGCCCACCACCGAGGAGGCCCGCACCGGCCTCATGGGGCTGCTGGACGTCGATGAGGCCCAGGCCGAGGCGATCCTCTCCCTCCAGCTGCGCCGCCTGGCCGCCCTGGAGCGTCTCAAGATCCAGCAGGAGTCCGAGGAGCTGCGCGCCCGGGTCAAGGACCTGCGCGAGATCATCGCCTCCCCGGAGCGTCAGCGGGGCATCGTCTCCGACGAGCTCGCCGAGATCGTTGAGAAGTACGGGGACGAGCGCCGCACCCGGATCGTGCCCTTCGACGGCGAGATGAGCATGGAGGACCTCATCCCCGAGGAGGACGTGGTCGTCACCATCACCCGCTCCGGCTACGCCAAGCGCACCCGCACCGACTCCTACCGCTCCCAGCACCGCGGCGGCAAGGGCATCCGCGGGGCCACGCTGCGCGAGGACGACGTCGTCGACCACTTCTTCGTCACGACGACGCACCGCTGGCTGCTGTTCTTCACCAACTACGGCCGGGTCTACCGCGCCAAGGGCTACGAGCTGCCCGAGGGCGGCCGCGACTCCAAGGGCCAGCACGTGGCCAACCTCCTGGCCTTCCAGCCGGGCGAGGAGATCGCCCAGGTCATGGAGCTTCAGGACTATGACCAGGCCGACTTCCTGGTCCTGGCCACCCGTCGAGGCCTGGTGAAGAAGACGCGCCTGAGCGAGTACAACTCCAACCGCTCCGGCGGCGTCATCGCCATCAACCTGCGCCAGGACGAGGACGGCAACTACGACGAGCTCGTCTCCGCCAGGCTCCTGAGCAAGGGACAGGACCTCCTTCTGGTCTCCCATGCCGGCCAGTCGCTGCGCTTCCATGCCGACGACGGCACTCTGCGTCCCACCGGGCGGGCCACCAGCGGCGTGACCGGTATGCGGTTCCGTCCGGGCGACTACCTGCTGGCCATGGATGTCGTCGACCCCACCTGGCAGGATGCCGACCTGTTCGTCGTCACCGAGGGCGGCTACGCCAAGCGCACCAACGTCGTCGACTACCCGGTCAAGGGCCGTGGTGGCCTGGGCGTCAAGGTCGCCAACCTCGTTGAGGCGCGCGGTAATCTCGTGGGCGCCCTGGTGACCGACTCCGGTGACGAGGTGCTGTGCATCATGGCCTCGGGCAAGGTGGTCCGCTCCGCCGTCGTCGAGGTCTCGCGCACCGGACGAACCACTCAGGGCGTGACCTTCGCCAAGCCCGACGCCGGGGACCGCATCATCGCAGTGGCCCGCAACACCGAGCGGGATATGGAGGAGGCGGTCGATGCCGCCGGTAGCAGCCCGAGCGCCGAGTCGGCCGGCACTGCCGATGAGGCTCCGGCCGGCAGCGCATCAGAAGGTGAGACTGATGACTCTCCTGCAGACTCAGTGGCTGACACGGTAGCGTTGGAAGACAACGAGAGTGAGGTCGAAGCATGAGCCAGCCGGTTCCCATGTCCCCTGACGGCGGGCAGTCCACAGGCGCCGAATCCATCGTGGGCGGCGCGGATGCCTCCGGCAGCACGCCGGGCGGTAAGAGCAAGAAGAGCAAGAAGACCATCGCCGGACCGCGCCGTGTGCGTCTGGCCCTGACCCGGGTGGACCCCTGGTCGGTGATGAAGGCGAGCTTCCTGCTCAGTTTCGCCGGCGGCATCATGCTTATCGTGGCCACGGCGGTCGTGTGGTTCATGCTGGACGCCATGCACGTCTTCGCCACCATCGAGGACCTGGTCAAGACGGTGGCCGGCGAGCGCTCCAACACCTTCTCCGCGATCGTGGCCTACCTGGAGCTGCCGCGAGCCCTGGCCGTCTCCACGATCATCGCCGTGGTGGACATGGTGCTCGTGACGGCTCTGACCACGCTGGGTGCCTTTCTTTACAACATCACCGCCACCCTTGTTGGTGGGATCCATCTCACGCTTGCGGACGAGTGATCGGATTTGGTCTCCCGTGCCCGGGTAGGTTAATCTCTTCCGGTCGCAAGGGCCTATAGCTCAGTCGGTTAGAGCGCATCCCTGATAAGGATGAGGTCGCTGGTTCGAGTCCAGCTAGGCCCACCGTCCGCGGTGAGACGATGAGGAGGTTTCATGAGGAACCGTGCTTTCGTATCAGCCGCGGTCTTTTCGTTCCTGGCCGCAGCCGGTTACGCCGCATGGCTCAGGTTCGAGGCGGCTCGCATGGAGCGGGCCGCATGGGCCGAGGTCACTGATCCCGTCGATTAAGAACCGACGCGATCGGACGATCGCTCCCGAAAGGGGCCATGGCGCAATTGGTAGCGCACCTGCTTTGCAAGCAGGGGGTTACGGGTTCGAGTCCCGTTGGCTCCACTGGTAAAATCCGCTGAAGCAATATCACATTGCTTCAGCGGATTTTTTGGCGCGAAGCGTCGATATCCGAGGTGATCATACGCAGAGGTGCTCCGCGGGTACTGCGCGATCCTTGGATGTGACTCGCCAGCACGTGGGTGTACTCCACGAGGCCTGGGTGCTACTGGCCGACATTCGGGTGTACTCCACGAAGGTCCGGGTCTCGTGCAGTACGCACAACCCCTGGCCAGTACACCCCCACCCTCGTGCAGTAGCCGGCCTGAAGGGGGCCCCGGCCGGACGCGGCCCGCTGATCGAGCACCACCGGGCTGAATTCCTCCAAGGAGTCCAGTGGGGCAGAACCTGGCGACGAAACAGCGGTCAGGAGAACGCTGTCGAAGAGGAAAGTAACCTTGACTGAATGACAAGTTTGCTTTATACTAACGGTGACAGTTGCGGGCGAGTCGGCGGGAAACAGCGACCGTTCCGTCTCATTGTCTCCAGCCAGGGAAGGCAGTCATGACCATTGAACGCAAGGTGGGTGTCGCCTACTCCATCCGGTTCGGCATCGGTGCCGTTCTCTACTCCGTCGGCGTCCTGGTCGGCTTACGGTGGGCACGATCCATGGGAGATGACCCGTGGCGCTTCGTCGTCGTAATGCTTCCCATGATCGGAGCGTGTATCTGCGTCTGGGCCCTCATGAGGTTGTCCCGGGAGGTCGATGAGATGCAGGCGCGCAAGGTGCAGGAAGCGCTCGTCATCTCCGCAGCAGGAACGGTGATCGTCTCAATGGCTTACAGCTTCATGGAGGAAGTAGGTGCACCACATGTCAGCCTCATATGGGTCAGCGCCATATGGGCCTTCTTCTTCGGTGTCGGGATGCTGTGGTCCACTTGGCGGTACCGGTGAGGAACGATCTCAAGGTGCTGCGCGCCCAGCGCAGCTGGACCCAGGCCCGGCTCGCCGAGGAGCTGGGGGTTTCCCGCCAGACGGTCAACGCCCTGGAGGCTGGTCGCTACGACCCCTCCCTGCCCCTGGCCTTCACCATTGCGCGCGTCTTCGGCCTGACCATCGAGGAGATCTTCTTCCCCGACGACGACGCATCCTAGGATGACCACTGTGAGCCGCATCGTTGACATTCCGCCCCCGAGGCGGGGGCGTCGTGAGTTCGTTGAGGACACCGGGATGCGACTGGGCCTGCACATCAAGGCGGCGGAGCAGGCCATGATGGCCGCTAAGACCGAGGCCCTGCGGAGCTTCGGCATCACGGTGGCGCAGTACGCCGCCATGCTCTCCCTGTATTACGTGCCCGAGCAGTCCTCGGCCCAGCTGGCCAGGGCCGCCGCGGTCACCCCGCAGACGATGGCCACCGTCATTGCCAAGCTGGAGCAGAAGCGACTCGTCACCCGCCACCCCTCCTCCGACCACGCCAAGGTCCTCATCGCCTCACTGACGCCCGAGGGTGAGGCCCTGGTTCTGCATGCCGATGAGGGCGCGCGGCGCATTGAGCGGTGCATGGCGGAGGCGTTCTCCGCGAAGGAGCGCGAGCAGCTCACCGAGATGCTTGAGCGGGTCACCGCCGTCCTGCGGGGCTACTCCGCCACTGAGTAGCGGCGGAGCGGTCACCGGGGTCCCCGTCCCAGGGCCTGTTGCGACAGTGGGGTGAGGCGCTTGTGCACCCATGTGTTCGTACCTTACGCGCGAGTTCGTCTCCCTACCCCTCGGACGCAAGCCCTGAGATGCGGTCGCTCGGTCGGAACTGCCGCCACGGATCATGACGGGAACCGCCTCTTCTCAAGTATCAGATATCTGATACAGTGTTGATTGCTGATATAGAAAGGTGTCTCAGATGAAGGCCATGCAGATCGTCAGTTTCGACGGCCCCTCCGGGCTGCGGTACCAGGATGCGCCCGCACCCGAGCCCGGACTGGGTCAGATCGCCGTGGATGTGGACTACGCCGGCGTCGGCTATGTCGAGGCGCTCTTCGCCGAGGGCTTCGTGCCCATCGACCTGCCCTGGACTCCCGGGCTGGAGGTGACTGGTCGCGTCCGCGCCCTCGGCGACGGAGTGAACGGGTACCGGCTCGGGGACGCCGTCGTCGCCCTGACCATCACCGGGGGCGGAGGCTACGGGCAGGTGGCCGTGGCGCCCGCCGAGCTCGTCACGCCGCTGCCGGAGGGACTCGACCCGGTCCTGGCCGCCGCCGTTCCCGCCAACACGACGACGGCGCTCGTCGCCCTGGAGGAGATCGCCCGCCTGCGCCGCGGTGAGAGCGTGCTGGTCCATGCCGCCGCCGGTGGACTCGGCTCGCAGATGGGTCAGGTGGCCCGCCTGCTCGGGGCGAGTCGCGTCGTCGGCGTCACCCGCAGCGAGGCCAAGCGCCAGGAGATCCTGGACCTGGGTTATGACGAGGCCTGGCTGACCGAGGACCTCGCCGACGCCGAACCCGCCCAGTTCGACGTCATCGCCGACCCGGTGGCCGGTCCGGCCAGACTGCGCAGCCTCGATCTGCTGCGCACGGCAGGACGGCTCCTGGTGCTGGGCGATGCCTCCCAGGCGGAGGATCAGCGGGTGAGTACCACCTCGCTGTGGCTGCGGGGCATCGGCGTCATCGGCTTCAACCTCGGGGCATTCAGCCGGGTGGACCCGGCGCTCGTCGGTCGCCACCTGAGGCGTGCGGTGGAGCTCGTGGCGGCCGGAGAGCTCAGCGTCCATGTCACCGACCGAGTTCCGATTCAGGACGCCGCGCAGGCGGTTACCGCCGTCCGCTCAGGCTCCACCACCGGCAAGATCGTCCTGACCCACGTAGACGACTGACGGCCTCTCCAAGTCCGCAAGAATCGTCGGTGAACTCCGGGCGCCATGCGCGCATCATGGTGCGCATGAGAGAAACAATCGAGTCCTTCGACGTCGTCGGCCTGCCTCTTCGGACATCGAACCGCGAGGCGGCCCGTAGCATTCCTCCTCACTGGCAGGCCGCGGCTGACGCCGGGCTCCTCGAGCCGGGGGAACCGGGCGTCGGCTCCGGCATCTACGCGGTCTACACCGACTACGAGACTCCCGGAGACGATGTCGACGGCGTCTACACCCTCGTCATCGGCAGGCGCATCGAGGCCGGAAGCCCGGCTCCCCCGGGCCAGGTGGTTGTGACGATCCCGGCTTCCACTCACGAAGTCGTCCCGTTGGTCGACGCCCGCCCGGAGAGCGTCTACGAGGCGTGGGCGGGTATCTGGGCACGTGACGACCTGGCCCGCGACTACCGCGCCGACTACGAGTACTACGCCCCTGACGGCTCGACCCACCTGTCCATCGGAATCCGGCCCGACTGATGAGGGCGGATCAGTATCAGCGCCACCTCGACGCCGTCACCGACTACATCTACGCCCATCTCGACGACGACCTCAGCCTGGAGACTCTCGCGCACGTCTCCGGGTTCTCCCGCTTCCACTGGCACCGCATCTACCGGGCGGTACGCGGGGAGACGGCCGCTCAGACCGTGCGCCGGCTCCGCCTGGAGCGGGCGGCCGCCATGCTCAGGGAGACCTCATGGCCGGTGGAACGAATCGCCCGGAAAGCCGGATTCACCGGCAGCGAGGTCTTCAGTCGATCCTTCCTCCGCTCCTACGGGACGACTCCAAGCCGATTCCGCACTGGCCAGCGCCCGGCGTCGACCGACTCAGCGTTGACGAGCAGCGGTTCAGGCTCGACGTCGTCGGTGAGAGACGTCCCGGGATGGCCGGTGCGCGTGGAGGCGCGGTGCGGCTATCGACTCGCTGCATCCGAGCATCGCGGGGCGTATATGGATATCGGCCGGGCCTTCAGTCGAGTCAGAGACCGTACGGGAGCCGGGAGCCCGATGGTCGCCATCTATGAGGACGATCCCGACGCCGTTCCCCGGGCCGATCTGCGCTCGGCGGCTGGAACCGTCGTCGATCCCGGCACGAAGATCCCCCACGACCTCGTCGAGAGGACAGTGCCGGCCGGCCGGTACGCGATCATGCGCTACATCGGTCCGTACTCCTCGATGCACGCCGCCTACCTGTGGCTCTACGGTCAGTGGCTGCCGAGCTCGGGCGAGGAGCCGCGAGACCATCCGATCGTCGAGGAGTACCTCACCGATCCGGCTACCACCCCGCCTGTCCGCGCGGTTACCGACATCCTCCTGCCGCTCCTGTGAGATTTCCGGTCCGATGCCTCGTGCGGATGGGCTGCCGACGCCGAAGCATCCGCAGCCCATCGGGTGAGTTCTGACTGCTCGCTCAGATCATGAGTCGAGTCGTGAGCTCAGGGCGCGACGGCGTCGGTACGCCTGGATCGCCATGACCAGCGCCGTGATCCCCAGCACCGCCCCTCCGGCGATGAGGTAGGTGGTGGCGGCGCTTCCACCGGTGAGGGGGATGGCGGGAACCGCTGACTTGCGGTTGGAGATGTTGCCCAGCGCCACCACCTGGTCCGGAGTGGAGATGGTGATGGTGCGGGGCGTGGCGTCGAGGACGTAGCCGGCCGGCGCCTTGGTCTCAATGAGCTGGTAGGAGCCGTAACCCAGGTCCACCAGCTTGAAGGCCCCAGGGGCTGCGTCGGTGTCCAGGCTGCCTTGGGGGCAGGTGCCTGCGCAGTCGGTGATGGTGCGGGCCTGATCGGACAAGGGCCTGCCGTTGGAGTCCAGAGGGGTCAGTGACCACTGTGCTCCCTTGATGGCGTTGCCCTGCTCATCGGTCTTGGTCCAGGTGGCCGACCCCTTGATCCGGGTATTGATGATCTGACCGAGATCAAGCGTGGGGGTGGTGTCGTCGGCGCCGGCGGCGGGGGCCGATCCGTCCAAGGTCTTGGTCAGCGTCTCGCCGGAGATGCGGTACCCGGTCGGTGCCTGGGTCTCGGTGAGGGAGTACTCGCCCCAGGTCAGCCCCACGACCTTGAAGTATCCGGCTCGGGGATCCTGATCGACGGAACCGTTGGGGCAAGCGGTCTTGCCGTTGTCGGTGGCGCAGTCGGTCACCTCCACCTGGCCGTTATTCAGAGAGCTCGAGGCCACAGCGAAGACGGCTCCGGCCAGGGCGTTGCCGGCATCGTCGACCTTGCTCCAGATGATCTGGCCAGGCATAGCAGTGTTGAGGACCGTGCACGTCATCCACTCGCCCGTGGCGAGGTCCAGAGTGCTCGATGCAGTGTCGAAGGTCGATGTGGGAGTCTTCAGGTCCGAGTTCGGGTGCGGTGCGCAGGTGATGGTGGCCTTGTACCCGGCGGACTTGGCCGACGAGGAGGACTCGGACAGGACCGTCTTGCCCTGGGGCAGGTAGGACGCGCTGAAGCCACCGGCTCCGGATACCGCTGTGCCGCTCTGGGGAGAAGCGGTGAGTGTCCAGTCGCTGGCGGCCAGTCCCAGACCGCCGGCCGCCGTGTTGTCGACCTCCTTGACCATGGTGAGGTTGGGGAGCTGGACCTGCACCTGGTGGTCCTCGACCTCGCCGTTGAGTGCGATACCGGTGGGCTGAGGGTCCTCAGCCGCCTGACCGTTGGCCAGGTTGCCGGTGATGCGCAGACGCATGAAGGTGGCTGCACCGTCTCCGCTGATGGTGCTCCGCTTGGCATCGTTGGGGACGGTCCAGGTCAGGGTGGCCGTGCCCTCGTCGGAGCAGGAGGTCACCTCGGAGCGCTCGCCGGCGGAGAAGGTGCCGTCCCGGTTCCAGTCCACCCAGCCGGCAACCTTGGTCTGGTTGCCCGAGCAGGTGATCTCCTGGCTCCACTTCTTGCCGATGTCGGTCCAGATGACGCGGTCCCAACTGGCAGGGAGGGCGTCCTCGTCATCGATATCGGCAGTATCGTCGCCTGAGGCGTCAGTGGTGTGAGGGATGCTGCTGTTGTGGTCCGTCAGGGAGCCCAGGCGCACGACTGCGGAATTGGTGGTGGCCACGCGCCCCTGATCCGCGGCCTGACTCAGGTTGTACCAATCGCCGGGGTCGCCCTCGTACGGTGTATCACCGTAAGCGATGTTGCGGTCTCCCTTGTTAGACAGCTCCCCGCCGTTCCATGCGGGCTGGAACACGCTGCCGGCGGTGCCGTAGCTCTCAGGTGCGTCGCCGTAGTCCATGTAGGAGACGATGCCGAGGGCGACGGCGCCCTTACCGCCTCCGTGGATCTCAACGTAGCCACTACGGGTGTTGCTCAGAAGCATGACCGAGGAGGGTCCATAACCCGGGTTGAAGAACGAGCTGCACTCGGCGTTGTCCGGGCGGAACTTTAAGCCTGACCTGTAGCCGAAAGGTGTGGAGACGGTAACTTTGCCCACCAAGGAGTTCGTTGTGCACCCTTCTGTCCGGGCGCTCTCCAATAGACGGAAGGAAACGGCCTGGTCGGAGATGTAGGGAAGCGGGGAAACAGAGATGTACTCCTTCTGGCCGTGCGGGTTGTGCCAGCTCGAGGACTCCGCATCGGCGAAAACCATGCCCTCCATGGGAACCTCCACCTTATCGGGGAGACGTTCCAACTGGCTCTTCGCGGGTTTGGAGGCGGAGGTGACGAGGTAGGAACTGCATTCAACCTGGAACTGGTGGGTTGAGGAGTCCTGCAGGTTGGCAATACCCAGGGGCAGGTTGGATGAGGTCACGTTGGGTCTTTTGATATCCCCGGCCGTGTAGTTCGTGCCGTCATTATAAAGATGAGGCAGGCCATCTCCTCTCCAGCTACCCGGTCTGTATCCGATGCTCAGGCCCCGATCCGTGGGTAGACCCGACTCTTTTCTCCCTACAGCAGTGGTTCGCACATTGGATACGGTGCAACGACTGGTGCGCCACATATTGCCGGAGACCTGTGTCGGAGTCGACCAGACCACGCCGGTGCTTCCATCAGGAAGGATCGCCATGCCCTTGCCCGGCACGGTGTTGGTCATCTCGGTCCAGTCGATCCAGTCGATCACTTGGGCGAACTTTCCCGACCCCCCGGAAGGATTGCCGTGAATGGCTTCGGCCGGGGGTGTCGGAATCGTCGCCGTGCCCAGTGCGGCAGCGATCAGAGCCACTGCCGAGACGGCGGCACCACTCTTCAGCCTCTGACGAGACTGGTGTGATGGTTGACGTGATGACGTCAGTTTCCTCCGACGTGAGCGGACGAAAAGTCGGCGAAGCATGAAGCGCTACCTCAGTCTTAGGGGTATGGGCCTTGACACGGTAGCAGCAAGGAATTCTATGGAGAGCCCGGCCAAGACCCCTGCAACTCAACAGCAATCAATATTACGGTTGAGTGTCGATAATGAATCACGTCGTCGGTCGGAAAGTAATGCATCGGTGTTCTTTCGCATCAGTAATACGCGCACTGCCGCGGTGTGAAGAGCTCCGCTCAGGCCTGTCCCCACTGACGTGATGTCGTGGGGGACTGTGAGGCGGCCGGACTCGAAAGGCTGCGCCGGCGGTCGGGACTGCTTAGGATAGGTGAGGCTCAGTTACCACCCGGTGCAGAAGGATGAGGTCATGTCACAGCCTTGGGAGATCTACGACGCGCTTCTTGACGGACTGCCCGGAGACGTCGTCGTACGGGCGTCAGGTCAGGGTCCGCGTTGGACCCGTGTCCTCAACTCCGCCGGAGGTGTCGGCACGGCCTGGACCATGGATGTTCGCAGCCGCCCGGCCCTCGCCGATGGCTCGCTCGACGGACGACCGCTGCGCGACGTCGGCGCCCTGGTGAAGTCCTGGAACCTCGCCGAGGCCAGCATCGGCCAGGCCGCCATCAACTCCTGGTACTCGCGGGAGGAGACGGCCGCCGCTAACGGGTTCGAGCCCACCGGGGAGGGCCTGACCTGGCGCCAGGTCTTCGACCCCTACCGGGAGCGGATCGCCGGCAGGAAGGTCGCAGTGATCGGGCACTTCCCCTTCGCCGAGGCCGCCCTGGCCGGTGCCGGGGAGTACATCTGCCTCGAGCGCAATCTTCAGCCCGGTGACTGGCCCGACAGCGCCTGCGAGTACGTCCTGCCCGAGTGCGACGTCGTCTTCATCTCCTCATCGAGCTTCGTCAACAAGACCGCACCGCGGCTCATCGAGCTCTCCCGTGACGCGCACACCGTTCTGGTCGGCCCGTCGACGCCGATCAGCCCGGTGCTCCTCGACTACGGTGTGGACACCGTCACCGGCTTCGTCGCAGCGCGCTCGCTCTCCGACCCGGCCGCGCTGGCTGAAATGGTCCCGGCCGGCGACATCGGACCCGGCTTCCGGGTCCACCGCCACCGGGCCTGACACGGAACGGGCTCGACACCCGGAGCGACGCAGGAGTGCACGGCTCCTGCGCGCCGCTCACACCTGGATCCGGTCAGGGTGGGACCCGGTGCGCACCCCCTGGTCCAGAGCGTCCAGCGCCGTCATGTGAGCGTCGTCGAGAGTGAAGCCGACGACGTCGGCATTGGCGGTCATGCGCTCACGGTGAGTCGACTTGGGGATGACCACCAGCGAGCTCTGCAGGTGCCAGCGGATGACGACCTGGGCCGGGCTCACCCCGATAGCGTCCGCGATCTCGATGACCTTCGGGTCCGTGAGCAGCCTGCCCCGGCCCAGCGGTGACCAGGACTCGGTGACAACGCCCAGCTGCTCGTGGACGGATCTCAATTCGGACTGCGTGAGCCACGGGTGCAGCTCCACCTGGTTGACCGCCGGGACCACGCCCGTGGCCTCCACGATCCGGTTCAGGTGCTCGGGCTGGTAGTTGGAGACCCCGATGGCGCGCACCCGCCCACTGTGGAGGATCTCGATCATGGTGCGCCAGGTGTCCACCAGGTCGATCCCGGGGGAGTCCGCCAGTGGCCAGTGGACGAGGAACAGGTCGAGGACCTCCAGGTCCAGCGCCTCCATGGTGGCGTCGAGGCTGCGCAGCGCGTCCTCGCGCCGATGATTGGGATTATTGAGCTTGGAGGTGATGAACAGGTCCTGGCGCGCCAACCCGGACGCCTTGATCGCCCGCCCCACCCCGGCCTCATTGCCGTACATCTGGGCGGTGTCGATGTGCCGGTAGCCGACTTCGAGGGCGTCGCAGACGACGCGCTCGGCCTCGTCGTCGGAGACCTTGTAGGTTCCCAACCCCAGCTGGGGGACGAGCACCTCCTCCCCGTTGGTTCCGCGAGTCAGGGCAATGGCGGGAACGGACAGCGCGCACATGCCTCCAGGCTACCCGCGGCGTGCGACGACGTCGCCGGGAGAGACACAGCGTCTCAGTGCGACGGCCCTATGGGACGACGACGGCGCCGCGCCGGTGGAAACCAGCGCGACGCCGCCGTTGACAGGTCTGTGTTGCTGTCAGGCCTGAGCGTCCTCGGGGCTGATGCCGTAGCCGGCCTCATCCTCGGTGGAGTCGGCCCAGTACTCCTCGGCCCACGGGTCCTCGACCGGCTGGCTACGACGCCACACGACGTAGGCGCCAGCGGCGGCCGCGCCGGCGACGGCGAGCCAACCCAGGGTCTTGAGCACGCGGTGCTTCTTCTGCTTCTTCACGGGAACCTCCAATGCGGCGGACTTTGCGGCAACAGCCACGCGCTGGGCGCGCTCTGTCAGGGTACCGTCCGTACCCGCAGCAGTCTGGGCAGCCACGGCGGCGCGCTGCGCGCGTGGAATGTAGTCCTCGACAACCCGGTAGCGGGCCTCGTGGACCACCGGCTCCAGACGCTCCTGTGCGTCCTTGGCGGCGCGGGCAACGCCCCCGGCGGCCTTGCTCACGTGCGGAGCCGCCCACAGGGCTGCCTTCTCAGCCTGGTCGACGACCGACTCGGCGAAGGATGCTGCTTCCTTCCGCAGATGAGTGGTGTCAAGTTTCTTGTCGCAGCATGTCTTCGTCAGGCAGGACATGGTTGCCTCTCAGGTCGGATACGGATACAGACGGTTGTTGTGCAACGTGCATCAATGTTCGCACCGTTGGGCGACTGGGCCCATCAGTTGTCCAGACGTTTTGCCTGGGGTGAACAGTGCCGCACGCCGCTCAGGGTTCATCCCGATGGACGTGCGGACATGCCACCATGGCCCCTATGGAAGCGACTCTTCACACCAACCTCGGCGATATCCGCCTGGAGCTCTACCCCGAGCAAGCGCCCGAGACCGTCTCCAACTTCGTGGGGCTGGCCACCGGTCAGAAGGCTTGGACGGATCCTCGTACTGGCGAGGAGTCCCACGCGCCCCTGTACGACAACGTGATCTTCCACCGGGTCATCCCGGGCTTCATGATCCAGGGCGGCGACCCCCTGGGCACCGGCACCGGCGGCCCCGGCTACGTCTTCGACGACGAGATCAACGCCTCGCTGACCTTCGCCGCCCCCTACGTCCTGGCCATGGCCAACGCCGGCCGCCGCCTGGGCAAGGGCACCAACGGCTCGCAGTTCTTCATCACCACAGCCCCCACCGAGTGGCTCCAGGGCAAGCACACGATCTTCGGTGCCGTGACCGATGAGGCCTCCCGCGCCGTCGTCGACGCGATCTCCGCCGTCGAGACCGACCCGCGTGACCGTCCGGTGCAGGACGTCATCATCACCTCGGTGGACATCACCGACTAAGTCGCGAGGAAGTCGCTGAAGGCACCACTCGTCACCAGCACCGGGTGTGAATCGCCCCTGTGACGCCGCCGGGACCCGCGTCCCGGCGGCGTCGTCGTACCCAGTCCTGCCCGTCACCCGCCAAGGAGTACCTCCCCGATGACCTCAACGAACTCGTCCGCCGAGCAGGCGCCACCGGTCTGCCCCCGGCACCCGGACACGGTGGCCTACGTGCGCTGCCAGCGCTGCGACCGGCCCACCTGCCCCGCCTGCCAGGTCCCCAGCACCGTGGGCGTTCACTGCGTGGACTGCGCGCGCCAGTCGCAGGCCGGCCGGCGCCAGGCGCGCACCCTGCTGGGTGGGACCGTGGTGTCGGGCGCCGTCGTCACCAAGGTGCTCATCGGCCTGTGCGTTGCTGCCTACGCGATCCAGATTCTCGTCCCGGCCCTGGACTTCCAGCTGGCCTTCGTGCCAGAGCTGGCGGCGAGCGAGCCCTGGCGGTTCCTGACGACCGCCTTCCTCCACGCGAACTACATGCACCTCGGCTTCAACATGTGGGCGCTGTGGGTGCTGGGCGGTGTCCTCGAACCGGTGCTCGGACGCTGGCGCTTCACCGCCATCTACCTGCTCAGCGCCCTGGGCGGCTCGACGGCGATCTACTGGCTCTCCTGGCCGGGCACCGACTCCTGGATCACGATGACGGTGGGGGCCTCCGGGGCGGTCTTCGGCCTGTTCTCCACCATGTTCGTGGTTCAGCGTCGCTTCGGTCGGGACACCTCGGGGATCGTGGCGTTGCTGGCAATCAACGCCGTCATCTCCTTCCTGGGGGCCAACATCTCCTGGCAGGGGCACCTCGGCGGACTCGTCGTCGGAGGGATCGTCGCGGCGATCTACGCGTGGGCCCCCCGCGGAAAGCGACAGTCGGTGGGGATCGCCGGAACCGTCGCGGTGGCGGTGGTGCTCGTGGGACTCAACATCGCACGCGCCCTCGTCATCGTCTGAAAGTGCGGCCTCTCAGTGAATCGCACTGAATCGTCCTGAATCGCGGCGCATGACGGTGAACGACACCGGTGGAAGAACACCCGTGTGGTTCATCCACACCTGGGGACACAGGTGTGGAAACACATGGGTGTAGTTATCCACAAGTGTGTCCACACTTGGGGAAAGTCGGGGTGGGTTGTGGGGAGGAGGCTATCCACTGATCCACAGGCCGTCTGTGGACTGCCCGGGATGGCCCTGGCCGGTCGGGCACGGCAAGGCCCCCGAGCTGGTGCTCGGGGGCCTTGCGGGGTGGTCAGATGGTCGTGCGGAGGTGCCTGGGGCCCTGCTACTTCCAGCGCAGCAGGCCGAGGAAGCCCGACATCATGATGAGGAAGCCGATGTAGAGGTTGCCGTTGAACAACCAGTCGGTGGCGTGGTGCTTGGCGAAGTACGGCAGCGGGTACAGGCCGTTGAACAGGTAGGTGGTGACCACCCACAGCAGCCCGATCACCATGAGCGTCACCATGGTGGGGGCGTACCAGCGCGGCGAGGCGGTGTCCTTGACCCTCGTGGGTGTGCGAGAGACCCGGTTCGCCGCAGCACGCGACTCCTCCTCCCGGGCCTTGGCGGACTTGGCCGGGTTGCCCGAGCGCTCAGGGTGCTTCTTCTTCGACGACGAGTTCTTCTTCGAGACCTTCTCCGAGCTCTTGTCGGCGTCGTCCTTTGTGGACTTCTTCTCCAAGGCCACTCTGGGTCTCCTCACTGCTGGGGGACGGCGGTTCGAGGCCACCGCAATACATCTGGTCCTAGCCTAGGACATGCGGAGAAGCTTCCTCACGGTGTGCTCTGTGATACGTCCACCACTCCCGGTTGGTCACGGACGGGACATGTCGCCTTAGACTGGCCGCTGACCCGATGATGTCTCATCTTGAGGAGGGGTGATGGGTAGAGGGGGTCTTGTACGACACCGAGCGTCTGGCCAGAGCCGAGCTGTACGAATCATCAATGGCACCTTGACCGGGATCGGTGAGCTGCTCATCACCGCCGGTCTCGTCGTCGCGCTCTTCCTGTGCTGGCAGCTGTGGTGGACCAGCATCGACGCCAACGCCAGTGCACAGGCAGTGGCCACCCAGTTCCACGACACGCAGGTCGAGTCCCCGAAGACCGAGGGGACCAAGCACTACGACGATCCTCCGGTGATGGACAAGGCCGGTTACGGCGAGACCATCGGGATGCTCGTCGTCCCCAAGTGGTACGGCGTCACGAACAACAACATGCCCATCCTTGAGGGCACCGGCTCCGATGTCCTCGATCAGGCGGCCGCGGGCCACTATCCCGACACCCAGCAGCTCGGGGAGCCCGGTAACTTCGCCATCGCCGGGCACCGCCGTACCTACGGCAACTCCTTCCGTCGTATCGACCTGCTCCAGGAGGGCGACGAGATCATCGTCTCCACCGCCAATACCTGGTACGTGTTCAAGGTGACCGGCCATGAGCTCGTCCAGCCCGAGCAGGTGGAGGTCATCGCCCCGGTGCCCAACCAGCCCGACGTTCAGCCAACCGAGCGGTACATCACGCTGACCACCTGTCATGGGTCGACCACTGGCGAGTTCGGCAACGACCAGCGCTGGATCGTCCACGCGAAGTTCGAGTACTGGATGGACCGCGCCGAGGGGCGCCCGGCCTCCGTTCTCAATGATTCGGGGGTCAACTGATGTACGGCTTCGTCTGGCGCCACCTGCCCGGGCCGGCCTGGCTCAAGGCCATCGAATCACTCATCCTCATCGCCGGGATCGTCTACGTGCTCATGCAGTACGTCTTCCCCTGGGCCAACGAGACCTGGCACCTCTCCGGCAACGCCGACGTCGGCTGACCCCCGTCGATCGACCAGACCGGCCACTGAATCGGATGTGAACGGGTCCTTGCGCCCCTATCGGTTCTCTACCGCGCCATGAGTCGGCTGATGAGCTTGCGCAGCTCATCGACCCATAGGACCAGGGAGGCCATGACGATGACGACCGCCCAGTGGACCGGGTCCAGCGACGTCGTCGAGAAGGCAGTCTGAAGGAAGGGCACCTCCACCGCGGCGACCTGGAGCACCAGGGTCAGGCAGATCGCACCCCACAGCCACTTGTTGACGAAGAGGTGGCTGAAGGCGCTGACCGTCTCCGAGCGGGAGCTGACCGTGTTGAACAGTTGCGCCAGGACCAGAGTGGAGAAGGCCGCCGTGCGCGCGGTGTCAAGGCTGTCTGTGGACAGGGAGGTCTCGACGAGGCCGCCTGGCAGGAAGATGTCCAGCGTGGCCAGGGTCGAGACGGCCATGACGGCGCCGACCAGCAGGACGCTGCTCCACATGGCGCCGTCGACCACCCGGTCGGTGGGCTCGCGTGGCGGATGGGCCATGACGTCCTCCACCGAGGGGTCCGCACCCATGGCCAGGGCCGGTCCGGAGTCGGTAACCAGGTTGATCCACAGGATCTGGGTGGCCAGCAGCGGCAGGACGACGCCGGACTCACTGTGCCCGCTCAGGCCGATGACTCCGGAGAGCACCACGCCGCCGAAGACGGTGAGGACCTCGCCCATGTTGGAGGACAGCAGGAAGCGCAGAAACTTCTTGATGTTGTCGAAGATGCGCCGGCCCTCGCGCACGGCGTCGACGATGGTGGCGAAATTGTCGTCAGCCAGGACCATCGCGGCGGCTTCCTTGGTCACCTGGGTCCCGGTGATGCCCATGGCCACGCCGATGTCCGCGGCGCGCAGGGCCGGGGCGTCGTTGACGCCGTCGCCGGTCATGGAGACCGTGTGGCCCTGAGACTTCAGGGCGTGGACGATCCGCATCTTGTGCTCGGGCGCGACCCGCGCGCACACGCTGGTGGCGGCCACGGCCTCGGACAGGGCGCCGTCATCCATTCTCTCCAGCTCGCGGCCGGTCAGAACCGGGGCGCCGCGCTCGACGATGCCCAGGTCCGCTGCGATGCGCCCGGCGGTGGCCGGGTGGTCGCCTGTGATCATGAGGACGCGCACGCCCGCCCGGTGCGCCTCGGCGACGGCGACAGCCGCCTCGGGGCGCGGCGGGTCGATGATGCCGACGACGCCGGCCAGCACCAGGTCCCGCTCTAGGTCGGACAGGTCAGCCTCGCCGTCGCCGGCGGCGGCCTCGTGCACGCGGGCGGCCTCCTCATCGGTGAGGATCCGGTAGCCGACCCCCAGGGTGCGCAGCGCCCGGCCCGACATGCCCGTGATGTGCTCGACGAACCGGGCCCGGGCCTCCTCGGTCAGCTCGGTGGCGGCGTCGCCCAGGCGCATCTGTGAGCAGTGCTCCATGAGGACGTCGGGGGCCCCTTTGGAGACGATGATTGTGCCGTGCTCGGTATCGATGAGCAGCACCGACATCATCTTGCGCTCGGAGGTGAAGGGGACCTCGCCGACGCGCTCGAAGCGGCCTTCGCGCTGCCCGTGTGTGCCGAGCTTCTTCTCCGCGACCAGGAAGGCGCCCTCGGTAGGGTCGCCGACGACGCTCCACACGTCCTCGGTGACGTTCAGCCCGGCGTCGGAGGCCAGTGTCCCGCCGGAGAGGACCACGGTGACCTCGTCGCGCAGGGGCCCTTCGAGGGGATCGGCGTCGGGGCGACCGTCGCGGTCGGCGTCAGGGGCGACCTCGCCGTCGGGCGCGTACCCGATGCCCGTGACCACACAGGTGCCCGAGGCGGTGACGACCTCCTGGATCGTCATCTCCGAACGGGTGAGCGTGCCGGTCTTGTCCGAGCAGATGACTGAGGCGGAGCCAAGGGTCTCCACGCTGGTGAGCTTCTTGACCACTGCCTTGTGAGTGGCCATGCGCTGCACTCCCAGGGCAAGGACCACCGACAGGATCGCGGGCAGCCCCTCGGGCACGGCGGCCACGGCCAGCGAGACCCCCAGCAGGAGGGCGTGGACCATCGTGTTCGGCGTGTGGTCCTCGGCCAGGAGCAGCAGGGTCCCCACGACGACGACGGCGATGGCGACCACGACGATTCCCAGCATCTTGGAGATTGAGTGGATCTCCTTCTGCAGGGGCGTGTTCTCCTCCTCGACGGATTCGAGCATCTGCGCGATCGCGCCCATCTCGGTGTTGGCTCCGGTGGCGACGACGACGGCGCGCCCCGTCCCCTGGGCCACGGAGGTGCCCCGGTAGACCATGCAGGTGCGGTCGGCCAGGTCGGTGTCGGCACCGACCGCCTCGGGGGTCTTGACGACGGCGTCGGCCTCACCGGTCAGGGAGGACTCCACCACGCGCAGGGCGGCGGCCGAGACCAGGCGGGCATCGGCGCCGACCTGGTCGCCCTCGCCCAGGACGAGGACGTCGCCTACCACGAGTTCGGAGGAGGGAATGACCAGCCGAGAGCCGTCGCGCAGCACCGTGGAGGTCGCCTCGGTCATGGCGGACAGGGCGGCGACGGCGTCAGCGGCCTTGTTCTCCTGCACGAACCCGAGGACGGCATTGAGAGTGACGACGGCGAGGATGACGATGGCGTCCACCGGCACGCCCTCTGCACCCTCCAGGACCCAGGCGATGGTGGAGATGACGATGGCGGCCAGCAGGAGGTAGACGAGCGGGTCGTTGAACTGGCCCAGGAAGCGCAGCCAGGCGGGCGTCGGCGGCTTGGAGGGCAGTTCGTTGGGGCCGCCGGCGGCCAGACGGTCGGCCGCGATCTGCGGGCTCAGGCCGGAGGAGGTGTCGGTACCGAGGTCGGTGGCGACGGTATCGGCCGGCCGGGAGTGGGAGGCCCCGGTTGTCGCGGCGGCAGGGGTGGCTCCGGCCGGCTCGGTCGGTGTGTCCATGGCGGGCGCTGCGGGCATGGGTGCAATCCCATCAGCGGCGGTGACCCCTCACAAGTCTCCAGGAGCGTTTCTGGTGCGAGTCGTTTGGGTAGCAGCTGCCCGGTGCGAGGGTTGACGCGATATCAGTGTGACCTTCGGTGAGCGGCGGCGTCGGGCACTTTCTCCAGTACTCGTCCCCGTCTCTGCACGGGCGGAGAACCCGCGTACGGGCACGGAACACGCGTGGGGGAACAGGATTCCTGTTCCCCCACGCGTGGAAGGTCCCCGCCCAGGGGAGGGGGATGCGTCAGGCGCGTCGGCCGGCCGTCGTCAGCCTCAGGCCAGCGAGGGCTGGAGGCCGAGCGTGCCCACGAGGTGCTCGCGGTAGGCCGGGGCGCTGACCTTGTCCAGCCAGGCGCGGGCCTCGGCCAGGCGGCCCTCGATGCCCAGGCGCTCGATGACCTCCTCGTTGTTCTCCGCGGTGTAGAAGCGGGTGAGGTCCTCGATAGCCTGGTGGGCCTGACGGGTGTCGCGGGCGACCTTGGCGTCCAGGCGCGCCGCGTACCACGACGAGCTCAGGATGTTCTCGCGCTCGAACAGGGCGCGGAACTCCGGGCTCGTCAGGTCCCAGCCCTCACGGGAGGTGCCGTCGATCATGATCTCCAGCAGGGCCCGCAGGGGCGGCACGGCCCACTCGATGGAGCCGTCGGCCCGGTAGTGCTCGGCCACGACCTTGTGCGTGGTGACGATGATGTCCACCGAGTCGGCGAAGACCGCCTCGTCCTGCAGCTCGGGACGCAGCATCTCCTCGGTGAAGACGACGTCGGGATGCAGGAAGATCCGCCCGAAGAAGGTCGAGGCGAAGGCCTGGTTCATGCGGTAGCCCAGGCGCGAGGCCTGAACGGTGCGGCCCTCGTACTCGAAGTCCTCGATGCGCTCGAGGTACCCGTCCTTGATGAGGCTGCCGGCGTCGCGCTCCTCGGTGCTCATGCGGGAGAAGATCTCCGGGATGAGCAGTGAGATGTCGTGGGCCACCTGGACCTTCGGGCCGATGCATCCGGCCGAGGACAGCCAGCCGTCGTAGCCGCTGAGGGCGTAGGACAGCAGGGCCGCGTTGAGGTCGTAGATGGCCGGCAGCGCGTTGAACGGAGACTTGGTGAGCGCCCCCTCGCTGCCCGCCCCCGTGGTCGAGGGGGACTTGCCGGTCATGGAGGAGATGAACTCCATGAAGAGCTCGGGCAGCTCCATGTAGTGCAGCGGGTTGTAGGCGCACAGCGGCGGAACCCCGTCCTCGGGCGGGTTGTTGCGGCGCCCGGCGGCGACGACGTCGACGCTGTGATGCAGCGGCTCGGCCAAGGGCGTGTCACGGAAGAGATGGTTGGTGAGGTCCGCCAGCACCACGTCCTTCGGGTTGGCGATGTCGGGACGCACCTGCAGGTAGCGGGGGTTCTTGGTGGGAGTCCCGTTGACCAGGCGCGGGTCGGCCGTGGAGACCCAGTAGGTCTCCTCGGCGGGGTCCTCGGCTTCGGGCAGGGCGGCGGCGCGGGCCACGAGGTCCTGCATGGGCTGGGTGAAGCGGGACAGGCCGGGGGCGTCGGCGGCCATCGCCCGGGCGTCGTCGGGGGTGAGCGGCTCGAAGTTGGAGATGAACAGGTCCGCCTGAGGATCCGACATGTCCGACTCGGTCTGCTTGTCGTAGCCGCGCACGATCGCGTCGTCGGGCCGCTGGAAGAGCAGGGACTCGCAGTTGGTGACGAACTTACGCGACAGCACCGAGTCCGGGGTGGAGATCAGGCCGCCGGGGGCCACGATCGAGGCCGTGATGTCGTCCTCGGTCTGGACCTTGGCCGCCGGGGAGAAGTCCGGGCGCAGGGACAGCAGGCGCCAGGCGCCGTCGTCCTCGAAGCCCACGCGCAGCATGTTGACCTTGATGACCTCACCGTCCAGGCGCAGGGAGTTGCCCTTGCGGCCGTTGATGATGCCCACGGAGAAGTGGCTGCGCCAGTCCTTGCCCCAGCTGGGCTGGTAGAAGCGCTTGACGGTGAAGATGAGCTCCTTGATGTGGGCCGGGATCGACTCCAGGAAGGCGTTGTACTCGTCGGTGTACATCGACGACGGTGTCAGCAGCTTGATGACGCTTCCCAGCGAGCGGCGCTCGGAGAGGATCGAGCGGTGGTTGTCGCTCTTGTTGGCCGGGTCGACGAAGCGGTCGGCGTAGTTGCCGTCGAGGATCTTCTGGACGGTGTCGAAGTCCTCGTCGACGTCGCCGACGTAGGCCTCACCGAAGACGAAGGCGTCCAGGAGGGACTTGGAGATCTCCGACTTGCCGCCACCGGAGACGGTGGCCGGCTTGTGGGCCTGCGTGGACCAGGGGGCGGTGCCCACCAGGTGCCACTGGGTGGCGTCGCCCTCGCGGTGCTTGGCGTGGACCCGGTAGCCGTTGGGGGCCACGTAGGTGTTGCTCACCAGCAGCGGGATCGAGGACTCCTGGCCGTCGGTCCGGGTCCAGGTGATCGTCTGGTTGCGCATCGAGTAGTGGGCGCCGGCGGGGACCAGCACGATGGTCGGGTCGTCGACCACGACGGCGGAGCCGTCCTCGCGCACCTCGAAACGGCCGGGGTTGCGCTCGACGACGTGCTCGAGGGTCAGGCCCTCGGGCGTGTGGGTGTCGGTGTACTCCTGGCTCAGGTTGTAGCGCGGGTAGGCGACGGCGCCGCCGGCGTGCTCCTCCTCCACGCAGCCGAAGAGGTTGGCCGAGTACCCGATCTGGGTCTTGACCTCCTTCTTGCAGTAGCCGAAGTAGTTGTCCGCGATGACGGTGACGATGACGCCGCGCTCGTCGCGGGCCACGCACTTGAAGGCCTTGCCGCCGTTGTAGAGCTCGTCCTCGCTCTTCCAGCACTGGCCGTCACGGCGCTGGCGCTCGGTGGCCTCCTCCCAGGATGGCAGGCCCAGCTCCTTCTTGGTCAGGGTGGTCAGGTGCGGGGCGAGGATGACGCAGCCGGTGTGGCCGGTCCACGACTCCGGAGCCAGGGAGGCGTCGTTCTCCGGCAGGTAGGGGTCGCCGCCGTTGCCGAAGATGCCCTCGACGAAGTCCAGGTTGGAGACCAGGCCGCCGGGGGCGATGAAGCGGATCTCCATGGAGCGCTCGGCGGAGAAGCCGGGGACCTCGGGCACGACGACGGGGCGCAGCAGCAGGGACACGAAGCAGCGGGCCGGCTCGTCCTGCGTGGAGGCCCACGGCAGGGTCAGCAGGTCCTCGGGGGCCTGCACGGCGTGGGCCAGCAGGCGGGCGAAGACGTCGCGTGGGACGGCGATCTTGTCATCGGGGATCGGCAGGCCGCCCTCGGCGACGTGGAAGACGCCGGCGGTGGTGCGCCGGTCGTTGCGGGGGTTGTGCAGCACGCCGCCGAGCACCTGGTAGCTCTCGACGTAGTCGGAGGTGAAGCTGGTGGAGTCCAGGGGCAGCGACAGGGCCCGCGCCAGGCCGGGATGGTCCAGGACGAAGGTCGAGCGCGGCAGCCTCGGGGTGGCGGCAGCGCCCTCCAGGTAGGAGTCCAGGAAGGACTGGATGCGCTGGTCGGCAGCACAGGGACGGTGGGCCAGGCGGCGGGAGAGCTCGCGCTGACGCGCCAGGATGGGGGACATGAGGCGGTCCGCCTCGCTCTGCTTGACCTGTGCCGGGGCGGAGATCCCCAGCAGCTCCAAACGCAGGGCGATAGCGGAAGTGGTGGCCGCGTCTGTAGTTGTCATGGCACGAGCCTAGACAGCCCCGATGACACGGCCCTGTTACGTTCTGCCCAGAAGACGGCCTCAGAGACGTGTTCGACGTCGCACTTGCCCATCGGTCGCTCACGTCCGCCGGGCGGCCGTTTCACGACAGCAGCAACTGGGACAGCGCGGTGCCCACTAGGCAGGAGGTGATGACTCCGATGAGTCCCGGGACCAGGAAGGAGTGGTTGATGACGTACTTGCCGATGCGGGTGGTGCCGGTGGGGTCGAATCCGATCGCCGCCAGGTCCGAGGGATAGGTGGGCAGGATGAAGTAACCGTAAGAGGCGCCGATGAACCCGACGACGACGACCGGGCTCACCCCGAGCGACAGGGCCATGGGGGCGACAATGAGCAGCCCCGCCGCCTGGGAGTTGACCAGCTTGCCGATGAGGAACAGGACGATGGCGTACATCCACACGTGGTTCGACAGGACGCCGGCGAGGCTGTGCTCCAGGTCCTCCAGGTGGGCGTGGACGACCGTCTCGGTCATCCAGGCGACGCCGAAGATGGAGAACATGGCGGTGGCCCCGGCCTTGAACACGGCCGTGGAGGCGATCTTGCCGGCCTGCACCTTGCAGGTCAGCAGGATGAATGCCCCGGCGGCGAGCATGACCATCTGGATGACGAGGTTCATGCTCAGGTGCTCCATCTTCCCGCCGTCGCCCGTGGGGAACTCGGGGCGCAGCACGTCGAAGGCGCCCAGGACGACGACGACGGCGATGGCCCCCAGGAAGATCCAGGTGGCCCGGTAGGCCTCGGGCGAGAACACCTTGCCGATGAGGGTCTCGGAGCTGGAGTGGACGGTGGCGCGGAACTCCGGGTCCTCCAGGCGCTTCTGGTACTCCTCGTCCTTGTCCAGGTCCTTGCCGCGGCGCATCGACCACAGGGCGGCCAGAAGCACCCCGCACAGCGACGCCGGGATGGAGACGGCCAGGATCTGGAGGACCGACCAGTGCCGGTCGGTGTTCTTGGCGATGATGGAGACCATCGAGACCGTGGCGACCGAGACCGGTGAGGCGGTGATCCCCATCTGGGCGGCGACCGAGGAGGCGGCCATGGGCCGCTCGGGCCGGATGTCCTTCTTGATGGCGATGTCCGCGATGATCGGGAGCATCGTGTAGACCACGTGGCCGGTTCCGCACAGGACGGTGAGGAACCAGGTGACGCACGGTCCCAGGATGGTGATCTGCTCGGGATGTCGACGCAGCACGCGCTCGGCCATCTGCATCATGACATCCAGTCCGCCCGACTGCTGGAGGGTGGCCGCGCAGCCGATGACGGCCAGGATGGTGAGGATGACATCGACCGGAGCCTCGCCCGGCTCCAGACGGAAACCGAAGACGAGGATCAGCAGGCCGATCCCGGCGATGAGACCGAGGGCGATGCCGCCCTTCTTCGCCCCGACGAGGAGGCAGGTGAGGATGATGACGACTTGGAGGATGATGCTGAGGGTCTGGAGGGCTGAGCTGGCGTCCAAGGCGTATCTCCCCGGTGAGCAGAGCGGACGGTAGCCAGTGCTCCTCGTACTGGTGAAGGGACGAGGAACTGACACGTTGTCAGTGTCACATCCAGTGTCTCACTTGTACCGCAGGACCATTGTCCCGATTGATATCTGCTGTTTTCGGTGCATCTGGTCGCCTTCTGGGCGCGAACTCACATTCTGGTTCTGCCGCAGTCGGCTGCCTGCGCGCAAGGCGCGTGAGCATGCTGGTCAGAGCGGATCAGGTGGAGTTACGGTAACGCCCAGCAGAAGCATCATGGCTGTTTCCCAGGCGTGCATCGCTACCATCACTCCCCACTGTTCCCTCATACTGGACCGCAGCCGACGCCCGATGTGGCTCGTCCGCAGCGATCGCCGTCGGCAAGCAGCAGGATGTCGGCCCTCGTCCGAGTCGGCGTCCTCGACCAATATCGGTCATGATAGGACCGAAGACCGCAACCGGAGCGTTATCCCCCGCGCCGTCGCGGTACCCAGTCACCTCCATGACAGTCAACCGAAACGAGGAGCGCGTGGCAGAAGGCACGAACGGGGGCGGACCCAGCCGCCCCGTCGGCAAGAAGCTGACCCAGGTGGCCAGTGCCGGTCGACAGGTTCTGGGCAAGACCGCGGGGCCGGCCAGGAAACCCGGAAAGGGTCGCAGGCCCTCGGCCGAGCGGTCCAAGGGCGTCTCCTCGGGGCGCAAGCGCCGTTTCTTCAACTACCCTCGCGCAGGCAAGGGCAAGATTCATCGCTGGATCCCCAGCTGGCGATTCGTCCTGGGCTCCTTCCTGCTGGTCACGCTGGCCCTCATCGGCGCCTTCATGTGGGCCTACAACACCATCAAGGTCCCCAGCCCCAGCGAGTTCGCCCTGGCGCAGACCACCACGGTGTACTACGCCGACGGCTCGACGGAGATGGGTAAGTTCGCCGAGATCAATCGTGAGTCCGTGGACGACTCCACCCTGCCGGAGTACGTGGGCAACTCGGTCGTGGCCTCGGAGGACCGCTCCTTCTACTCCAACAACGGCGTCGACCCCAAGGGCATCGCCCGCGCCCTGGTGAACAACCTGCGCGGAGGTGACACCCAGGGTGCCTCGACCCTGACGCAGCAGTACGTGAAGAACTACTACGTCGATACCACGAGCTCTTACAGCGGCAAGTTCCGCCAGGCCATCATGGCCATCAAGATCGACCGGGAGAAGTCCAAGAAGGACATCCTGGGCGACTACCTCAACACGGTCTACTTCGGTCGGGGTGCCTACGGCATCGAGGCCGCCTCCAAGGCGTTCTTCAACAAGCCCGCCAAGGACCTCTCCCCGTCGGAGGCGGCCCTCCTGGCGGGAATCCTGCCGTCCCCCAGTGCCTGGGACCCGGCCGAGAACCCGGAGAAGGCCCAGGAGCGCTGGGCTCGAGTCCTGCAGTTCATGGCCGACGACGGCTACATCACCCAGGAGCAGTACAACGAGGCCAAGCAGGCGGGTATGCCGGCCACGGAGGCGCCCAAGACCGATCAGCTCTACGCCGGGAGCAAGGGCTACCTGCTCCAGATGGTGCGCACCGAGCTCCAGAGCAAGGCCGGACTCTCGCCGGAGCAGATCGACACCGGCGGCTTCAAGATCGTCACCACCGTCAGCCAGAAGAACCAGGATGCCGCCGTCAACGCGGTGAACTCCCTGCCCGAGGGCGCCTCGCCGAACCTGCGCAGGGCGCTGGTGTCCATCGACCCCAAGACGGGGGGCATCCTCGCGCTCTACGGGGGTGAGGACTACCTGACCAGCCAGGTCAATACCTCGACCGACGCCATCGCCCAGGCAGGCTCCACCTTCAAGCCCTTCGCGCTGGTGGCCGCGTTGGAGAACGGGTGGTCCCTGGGCAGCAGCTATTCGGCCGCCTCGCCGATGACCATCGAGGGGCACGAGTTCCAGAACTTCAAGAACGTCTCCTTGAAGTCGGCGGACCTGGCCGAGGCCACGGAGCGCTCGCTCAACACGCCCTACCTCCAGCTCAACCGGGACCTGTCCAACCAGGTCGACTCGCAGGCGACGGCCGAAGTGGCCAACCGTGCCGGCTACCCCAAGAACACCGCCGGGCTGGAGTCCGATGTGGAGCGGGAGCTCATACAGAACGTCCTGGGATCGGCCTCGCCGCACACGATCGACATCGCCTCGGCCTACTCGACCTTCGCCGCGCAGGGTGTCAAGCGCGATCCCCATATGGTGGCCAGCGTGAAGAACCCCGACGGCTCGGACCACTACACGGCGCCGACCGCCGGCAAGCGGGAGTTCGAGGAGGACGTCATGGCGGACACGACCTACGCCCTCCAGCAGGTCGTCTCCGGTGCGAACGGCAGCGCGGACAAGGTGGCCGCCCAGATGGACCGTCCGGTCGCCGCGAAGACCGGATCGTCGTCGGACAACAAGTCCGCCCAGTTCGTGGGCTTCACCCCCCAGGTGGTGACCGCCGTGACCCTCTACCAGACCGGTGACGACGGCTCGGAGGAGTCGATCACGCCCTGGGGCGAGTACGAGGAGATCACCGGCTCGACCTACCCGGCGGACATTTTCATCGACTACATGAAGGTCGCCCACGAGGGGCTCAAGGTCGAGGAGTTCCCGGAGCCGGCGGACATCCCCGCCACGCGCGGCGGCAACACCGCGAAGCCCACCGCCGAGCCGGAGGACGAGTCCACCGCGACCCCCACCAGCCAGCCCGAGGAGACTCAGACCCCCACCGCCGAGCCCACACCCGAGGCGACGCAGCCCGAAAGCACGCCGTCGCCCGGCGGTGAGCCGACGGCGGAGCCGTCGAACGGAGGCAATATCGGCGGCGGTGAAGGCGGCTCAACCGGAGGACCTGGTGGTGGCCCAGGCGGCGGTGAAGGCGGCGGGGACCGAGGTAATGATCCTGGTCGCCCAGGCGGTCAGGGCGGTCAGGGCGGCCAAGGTGGCCAAGGCGGTCAGGGCGGCCAGGGCGGCCAGGGACAAGGCGGTGGCGCGCAGCAACCGGGTGCGGTCAAGCCCCAGGGCGGTGTCGGCTAAGCCAGGATCCGGTACAGCCGACGCCCGCCTCCCGGCGCGAACGCGAACCTGACGGTGGGCCGGCGACGTGTTGCATGGCACGTCGTCGGCCCACCGTCTCGACTTCCAGGGCCGACGGGTTGTCCGGTAATGTGGCGATCTGGCTGCGTCGTCGGGCGGAAGGCGGAGTGAAGCCTGTTTCCGCCGGATGGTGCGCCGCACGCATCACCCTCCTGTCACGGAAGGACCGTGACCGCCACAGACCAGAGGAGGTGGGTACCAAGCATGCGTCACTACGAGATCATGATCATCCTCGACCCCGAGACGGACGAGCGCACCGCCAACGCGACGCTCGAGAAGCTGCTGCAGGTCGTCCCCAGCAACGGGGGCACCGTGGACAAGGTCGACATCTGGGGCAAGCGCCGGCTGGCCTACGACATCAAGAAGAAGTCCGAGGGCTTCTACGCCGTCGTGGACATGACCACCACGCCCGAGATCGCCCAGGAGCTCGACCGCCAGCTCGGCCTCAACGAGACCGTTCTGCGCACCAAGCTGCTGCGTCCCGAGGCCTGAGCCTCTACCGGGAACGGAGACAACGCCATGGCCGGAGACACCATCATCACCATCGTCGGGAACCTCACCGCGGACCCCGAGATGCGCTTCACGCCCTCCGGGGCAGCGGTGGCCTCCTTCACCGTCGCCTCCACGCCGCGAACCTTCGACCGCCAGGCCGGCGAGTGGAAGGACGGGGAGACCCTGTTCATGCGCTGCTCGATCTGGCGCGACGCCGCGGAGAACGTGGCCGAGTCGCTGACCAAGGGCACGCGCGTCATCGTCCAGGGCCGCCTGGTCCAGCGCTCCTTCACCACCCGTGAGGGTGAGAACCGCACGGTGGTGGAGATGCAGGTCGATGAGATCGGCCCCTCCCTGCGCTACGCCAAGGCCCAGGTCACCCGCCAGCCGCGAGGCGGCGGCCAGGGCGGCTTCGGGGGCGGCCAGGCCGGCCCCCAGGGCGGAGGCTTCGGCGGTCAGGGTCAGGGCGGATACAACCAGGGCGGCCCCCAGCAGGGCGGCTACAACGGCGGTGGCGGCATCGGCCAGGGCCAGTCCGGGTACAACGCCCCCGCCGGCGGCGCCGCGGACGACCCGTGGGCCACGGGCGGCTCCACCTCCTTCGGTGACGAGCCCCCGTTCTAAAGGTCGCCACGACGTCGACCCGTTCCCTTCACCACACACTTTTCATCTCGTAGAGCGCCCAGGCGCTCAGACCAAGGAGTACCACCATGGCGAAGCCCCAACTTCGCAAGCCGAAGAAGAAGGTCAGCCCCGTCAAGGCCATCAAGGTCGGCACCATCGACTACAAGGACACCGCCACGCTGCGGAAGTTCATCTCCGACCGCGGCAAGATCCGCGCCCGTCGCGTCACCGGCGTCTCCGTCCAGGAGCAGCGCAAGATCGCCAAGGCCGTGAAGAACGCCCGCGAGATGGCTCTGCTGCCCTACTCGAGCTCGGCTCGCTGATCGGAGGCACGCGCAATGACCACCAAGCTCATCCTCACGCACGACGTCTCCCACCTCGGCTCCGCCGGCGAGGTCGTGGAGGTCAAGGACGGCTACGCCCGTAACTACCTCCTGCCCCGCAAGCTCGCCACCCCGTGGACCAAGGGCGCCCAGCGCCAGATCGACCAGATGACCGAGGCGCGCCGCAAGCGCTCCATCGAGTCCCTCGAGCACGCCCAGACCGCGCGGGCCTGGCTGCAGGAGAACGTCGTCACCGTCTCCGCCACCGCCGGTGACAACGGCCGCCTCTTCGGCGCCGTGACCACCGCGACCCTGGCCGACGCCGTCAAGGCCGCCGGCGGCCCCGCCGTCGACCGCCGCAAGATCCAGGTCGTGCCGCCGATCAAGTCGACCGGCCGCCACAGCGCCTCCGTGCGCCTGCACGCCGACGTCGTGGCCCCTCTCGAGGTCAACGTCGTCCCCGCTCGCTGAGCGCCGGGCATCCTGCCGTCGTCGGGCCGGGCCTCCTTTCGGGAGGTACCCGGCCCGACGACGTCGTGTTCGTAGCCGCTCCCGTCGAGCCGGGCATTTCTCGCGTACCCCTACAGAAAAACCGTAGGGGTACGCGAAATCTGTCGGTCTCGGTGGAACATCAGTGGCGCCAGGCGGTACCGCGGGCGCGCAGGTAGGTGGTGGCGCCGCGGGCGGCCATGAAGACCCACGCGAAGGCGATCCACAGCTGGACGAGCCCCGACGTCGAGCCTGAACTCGCCGGAAGCGCGTCGCTGCCGACCAGGAGCGCCAGGGGGACATAGGGCACCAGTGTCATCAGACCCGCCCACGCCAGGTATCGGCCGTCGCCGGCACCCATGAGAACGCCGTCGAGCAGGTAGACGACCCCGGCCAGCGGCAGTGCGCTCGCCGCCACCAGGAGGGTGGGCGTTGCGGCCGCGATGACGCCCGCGTCCGAGGTGAAGGCGCGCGGCAGCCAGGCAGCGCCCGCTGCCATGAGCATCCCGATGAGCACGCCGGTTCCGGCGCCCCAGACCAGCATCCGCCGCAGGAGCTCCTCAATGGACCAGCCCGCCGTGGCTGAGGCGGTCCGAGTATCAGTGTCGCTGTCGGCCGCAGTGTCGGCCGTGAGGCCGGCCTCAGCGTTGGTGGCAGCGGCACCGGCTCTCTGCGCCTGCCCCAGGGCGGTGCCGATGAGCGCCTGCGCCGCCACGGCCAGCGCGTCCAGGGCGAAGGCCGCAAAGGTCCACAGGGCGTTGACCACCTGGTGGGCGGCCAGGGGTACCTCTCCGAGCGCCGTCGCCGCCCACACGGTCGCCAGGATCGCCACGCGCAGACTCAGTGAGCGGATGAGCAGCGGCGTGCCACTGCCCAGGGACGCTCGCAGGCCCGCGCGGTGGGGGAGCAGGCTCACGCCGGCAGCCCGGGCCTCCCGGATGATCGGGAGGGCCAGCGCCAGCGCCATGGCCGTCTGCGCGATCGCGGTGCCGGTGCCGGAGCCCGCAATCCCCATCCCGACCCCGTACAGCAGGATCGCGTTGACGACGACGTTGAGGACCGCCCCGGCGGTGGCCACGACGAAGGGCGTGCGCGTGTCCAGAAGGCCACGCAGCACGCCGGTGGCAGCCAGGACCACGAACATGCCCGGCAGCCCCGGGCATGAGGCGCGCAGGTAGGCGACAGCGGCCTGCGCCACGGGGCCGTGGGCGCCCATCGCCTCAGTCAGCCAGGGGGCGGTCAGCCCCAGGAGGGCCCCCGCCCCCAGACCCAGCAGGAGCGCCAGCCATATCCCGTCGACGCCGGCGCACAGCCCCTCCCCGCGCCGTCCCGCCCCGAACAGACGCGCCGTCGTGGCCGTGGTGGCGTAGGCCAGGAAGACGAACAGGCCCACCGTCGTCGTCAGGATCGTCGAGGCCAGGGACAGACCGGCCAGGCTCACCGCACCGAGGTGGCCAACCATCGACGAGTCCGCCAGCACGAAGAGCGGTTCGGCGATCAGCGCCCCCAGGGCGGGCAGGGCCAGGGACAGGACCTGGCGGTTGAGACCGGGGGAGGCGGGGCTGCTGGCTTCGGGCACGGCCTCCATTGTGGACCAGGGCGGGCCGCATAAGAGCATCGGCAGGGCTCCGGCGCAGCTCGAGCACGTGGGGGTGGAGGCCGCACGGGGCCTGCTCGGTGGCGCCTGCCGCCGTCACGCGTCGGTGCACGTGACAGCCGGGATCGAGCACCGAATACGCCTGTGCTGAGGCCGTCCTCACGGCCAGGTTGAGGATCAGGTTGAGGATGAGGATGAGGACAAAGGGACGGGTCGTGGACGCGACCGAACCGACTGAGCCCCCTGATTGTCCTGGAGGATCGCACAACTATTCCTCCTCAAGGAAAGTACTGGAAGGCTGAATAGTTGCTGAAGATATGCCTGATGGGGCCGGTGTCTGACTGAGATGACGGGGTCTGGGGATAACTGGCGCGGACCACCCTGTAGGAGAACCACAAACGGCGTGGACCTCAAGTCGAACGTGACGTTTGTCCACAGGTTTACCCACTTGTCCACAGATCACATTGTGATGTCGTGGGAAGTACCTATAGGAAGTCTGAACTCGTGAATCGCTGTTATATCAACGAAAAGTTGTCTACCGTTGGAACGGTCGCACCACATGCACACACCTGTGTCCACAGCGTATCCACCTCTGTCCCCAGGCTTCGGGGGTCTTCCCACAGGAGGGGTGCGGATATCCCCAGCATCGGCGAACTTGAGAGTTTGCGAGGCCTCCCCGATGGCGTTATGGTCACGCGCGCGCTTCATGCGGGCGAGCGTCTTCCTGGCGGGGGACGACGTCGTCGGGAGCGGTAGGACGGGCCGGTGCCAACCGGCGTGACAGTGCGGAAGGTGGCCGGGATGGACAACGGCATGGGCGGACAGGCCGGCTCAGACGGCGCCGGCGGCGGAAGCGTCCGCACCGACAGCTCCGCCTTCGACCGCCTCCCGCCCCAGGACCTCGAGGCCGAGATGGCCACGCTGGGCGGCATGCTGCTGAGCAAGGAGGCCATCACCGACGTCATCGACGTCCTGCGCGGCCCGGAGTTCTACCGCTCGGCCCACGAGTCGATCTTCGACGCCATCGTCGAGGTCTACAACCGCTCCGAGCCCGCCGACCCGCTCATCGTGGCCGACGAGCTCTCCCGGCGCGGCGAGCTCGAGCGCATCGGCGGCGCCCCCTACCTGGCCTCCCTCATGGCCACCGTCCCCACCGCAGCCAACGCCGGCTACTACGCACGCATCGTCAAGGACAAGGCGCTCATGCGCGGCCTGGTCCAGGCCGGCACCCGCATCACCCAGCTCGGGTACTCCACCGACGCCGGGGACATCGCCGAGCTCGTCACCCTGGCCGAGGCCGAGGTCTACTCGGTGGCCCACCACGACGGCGAGAAGGAGGACTACGTCGCCGTCTCCGAGCTCCTGGGTGAAGCCAACCTTGAGATTGAGGCCGCCCAGAACCGCGACAACGGGGCGCTGACCGGTGTGCCCACCGACTTCATCGAGCTCGACGAGCTCACCGGCGGGCTCCACCCCGGCCAGATGATCATCGTGGCCGCGCGCCCCGCCATGGGTAAGTCCACGCTCGCCGTCGACTTCTGCCGCTCGGCCTCCATCCACCACGGCATCACCAGCTGCTACTTCTCCCTGGAGATGGGGCGCATGGAGCTCATGATGCGCATCCTGGCCGCCGAGTCCAGCGTGGACATGAACAAGCTGCGCGGCTCGCGCCAGATGGAGGACCGGGACTGGACCGACGTCGCCGTGGCCTACAACCCCGTCTCCAACGCGCCCCTGTTCATCGACGACTCGCCCAACCTCACGATGCCGGAGATCCGCTCCAAGGCGCTGCGCATGAAGCAGCAGCACAACCTGGGGCTCATGGTCATCGACTACCTCCAGCTCATGAGCTCGGGAAAGCGGGTCGAGTCGCGCCAGCAGGAGGTCTCCGAGTTCTCCCGGTCCCTCAAGCTGCTGGCCAAGGAGCTGGAGATCCCGGTCATCGCCGTCGCCCAGCTCAACCGCGGTCCCGAGCAGCGCACCGGCAACAAGCCCCAGATGAGCGACCTGCGCGAGTCCGGCTCCCTGGAGCAGGATGCCGACATCATCATCCTGCTGCACCGCCCGGAGTACTACAACAACGAGGAGCGCCCCGGCGAGGCCGACATCATCGTGGCCAAGCACCGCAACGGGCAGACCCGCACCATCCCGGTGGCCTTCCAAGGGCATGTGTCGCGCTTCGCCAACATGGCGCGCGACGTCACCCCCGAGCCCGCCTACGAGTAGGCCGGTCGGGCGCCGTCGGGAGCCGGGAGGCTGACCGTGCGCAGGCGCAGCGCGCCCACGGCCCAGCTCGCCGCCGTCAGCAGGAGGGCCGTTCCTGCCCCGTGAGCCAGCCCCCGGTGCAGATAGGCGCCGGCGTCCGGCCCCAGGCTCTCCACGACGACGCTGGCGAGCTCCCGGGTCGACCACAGCGGCAGGACGCGGGTCCAGCCCTCAGAGGGGTCGACGAGGACCTGGACCGCCATGACCGACAGCAGCAGGAGCGCACCCTCCAGGTCCCGTGGAACCAGGGCGGCCGCCAGCGAGCCCAGGGGAGTGGCGACGGTGGCCGTCAGCAGCAGCATGACCGGCACCGCGCCCGGGCGGGTCAGCTCGTCGCCGATCGTGGCCAGCACGAGCCCGGTGTAGAGCAGCCCGATGGTCCACCCCAGGCCAAGAACGGCGAGGTATCTGCCCAGGAGCAGCGCAGCGGGCGGCGCCCCGCTCACGGTCAGACGGCGGTCCACCGACCGGGACGAGACCTGCGTGAACAGTGCCAGCGTCGCCGTCGCCCACCCCAGGCCGATCGACAGGAGCCGGATGGCGGTCCAGTGCACCTCCAGGCGGACCAGGTAGAAGGTCAGCGGCAGGAGGGTCGCCAGCGCGAGGGCACCGCGCCGTCGGGCGAGCTCGCGCAGGGTGATGAGGGCGACGAGGGCCGTGGTCGCCGCCGTCGGCCCAAGTCTGGTGCCCTCGTCGTGGGACGGCGTGGCCAGTGAAGCGGGTGGGTGAGGAGGTGGGGTGCTCATGCGGGCTCCTTCCGCTGAGGCAGGTGTGGTGTCCATGGGGGCGTCCGGCGGGCGCTGTCCCGAGGGGCCGGCAGCTCGACGACGCGGTCGACGAGGTCGACGTCGCGCAGCAGGTGGGTGACGAGCAGGACGCCCGCGCCTGAGGCGCGCCACGAGGAGATGAGGGCCCACAGGTCCTCGTAGGCCAGGGTGTCCAAGCCCTGGTAGGGCTCGTCCAGCAGGAGCAGATCGGGCGCGTCGAGCTGGGCGAGGGCGACGTTGAGCTTCTGCTGGGTTCCTCCGGAGAGCGTTCCGGCGGTCTGGTCCCCGCGGGCGGTCCAGCCCAGGCGGGTCAGGAGCCGGTGACCCGTTGAGATGGAGCGGCCCCGCCGCATGCCGCGCGCCGCCCCGAAGAGTCGAAGGTGCTCATCGACCGTCAGCAGCGGTGCCAGGGAGTCGAGCTGGGGCGCGTAGCCGAAGTGCGGCGTCCTCTCGATGCTCCCGCCGCTCGCGCACAGCAGGCCCGCGCAGACCTGAAGCAGGGTCGACTTGCCGGCGCCGTTGGCTCCGACGACGGCGACGACCTCGCCCCGGTGGACGGTGAGGTTGATGCCCGACAGAACCGTGCGGCGACCGAGACGCGCGGATATGTTCGTCAGGTGCAGCACGACGGGCCCCTTGGACTGAGCTGTGCTGATCGGGGTGGCGGCTGAGGCTGGTTCCCGCCTGACGGTATCGACTGGGTCGTCCCGATCGACGACGTCGGTGAGGCCGGCCGCACCGACGTCGTCGATGTTGCCGGTAGCGAGCCCGGCCGGGACGGACGCCGTTGCCTGATAGTCCCGTAGGGCGGAGGCGACTTCCCGGGCGTAGAGGACCGCCGGGCCGTACAGATCTCCGGGTGGTAGGCCGGCCGCCTCCGCCTCGGCGCGGGTCGAGGCGACGGTGCGCACGACCTCGGAGGCCGGCAGGCCGCGAGTGGCGAGCTCCGCCTGGAAGCCTCGGTACCAGTCGGCTGTCGCGTTCGGCGTCGGGCCGCCGGCTTCCTCGGATCGGCTCACGAGGGGGCCTCCGCCTGGGCGATCCGACCCTCGATGAGACCGCCGACCGCCGTGGAGAAGGTTCGCCACTCAGCCTGGCGTGCGGCGAGCTCGGTGCGTCCGGCGTCGGTCAGCTCGTAGTACTTGCGGGCGGGGCCGGAGGTGGAGGGGCGCCAGGAGACGGCGACGAGGCCGCGCTTCTCCAGTCGCATGAGGGCTGGGTAGAGCGTGCCGCCGGGAACCTCGTCCAGGCCGGCGGTGGCGAGCCGCTGAGCCAGGGACAGGCCGTAGTCGGCCTGCTCGGCCAGCAGCGAGAGCAGGCAGGGTTCCAGGAATCCGCGCAGGAGGCGGGCTGTCGAGGCGTTCACAGTTCATAGACTACCTAGTTACTAGATGATCTATCTACTGGAACGTGTGTGCGCCCCGGTTCGCTCAGGCCGGCTGATACTCGCCCTGGTAGACGTAGAGGAAGGGCATGTTGCCGCGCAGCCCGTGCCTGATGGATGAGGAGACGACCTCCTTGGCGGTGACGGCGGCCTCAAGCGGGCCGGCGCCCTTGGCGAGCTCCGCGGTGACCGCGGCCGCCAGGGTGCAGCCGGCGCCGTGGACGCGCTCGGTGCCCACGGCCTCGACCTCGAGGACCTCCAAGGTGGTGCCGTCGTAGAAGACGTCCAGCGCGGTGCCGGTGCCCAGCGACGGGCCGGCCTTGGCCAGGACGTTGGGGACGCCCTGGTCGTGGATGCGCTTGGCGGCGTCCTTGAGCTGCTCGACCGTCGTGATCTCCTCCATGCCCGCCAGGGTGGCCGCCTCGAAGAGGTTCGGGGTGGTCATCGTGGCGCGCGGCAGGATCTTGGAGCGCAGGGCGTTGTCCACCTCGAGGGCGCCTTCGAACTCCTGGCCCTTGCAGATGAGGACCGGGTCGAGCACCACGGTGGGGAAGCTGTAGCTCTCCAGCGCCTGCTCCACGACGTCGATGGTGGGGGCCGTGCCCAGCATGCCGATCTTGACGGCATCGACGCGGGAGTGGACGGCGGCGCAGGTCTCGATCTGGTCGGCGATGACGGCCGGGTCGACCGGGACGAAGCGGTGGTTCCAGCCGTCCTTGGGGTCCATGGACACGATGCAGGTCAGGGCCGTGCAGCCGTAGACGCCGAGGGTGTGGAAGGTCTTGAGGTCGGTCTGGGCGCCGGCGCCGCCCGAGGCCTCGGAGCCGGCGATGGTCAGGGCGATGGCAGTCATGGGTCAAGCCTGCAACGACCGGGGCGCACGAGCCAAGCCGGGCCGGCTGCATGGAACCGGCCCGGCTTGGTGGGGGTGCTGTGGGTGACCGCGGGCTCAGGCGTTGGCGATAGTCCAGCGCCGGCCTCGGTGGCCGTCCTTCTCGGCCTCGTCCACCAGGGCGACGGCGAAGTTGGCCACGGAGATCTCGCTGCCCACGGGCTGGTCAGTGCCCTCGACGTAGCTGCCGGTGCGCGGCTTGTCGGTGAATGCGGGCGCGGGGGAGAGCAGGGTCCAGGTCAGAGCGCTGCCGGCCTCGCGGTAGAGGTCAAGGATCTCGGCGAAGGCCTGGGCCTCGGCCTTGTACTCCTCAGGGAAGCCGGGGGTGTCCACCAGGCGGGTACCGTCGGGGGTGAGCAGGGAGCCAGCGCCGCCGACGACGATGAGCCGGCCGGTGGGGGTGGCCGCGATGAGGGCGCGGTGGGCGTCGATGACGGGCTGGGCGGGCTCTCCGCAGCCTGCGGAGACGGCGATGACGGTGGCGTCGGAGCTGTTGACGAGGTCGACGACGGCCTGCGTGTCGGTCAGGGTGAGGCTGACGTCCTGCACGGCGCCCTCGGCGTGACGGCCCGAACGGGAGGCGGAGACGACCTCGTGCCCACGACCGGCGGCCTCGGTGACGGTGGCCGAGCCGACCATGCCGGTTCCTCCGATGATGGTGATCTTCATGGCTTCCTCCTGGTAGGTGGGGTGTTGTCCGAGGCGAGTGCGTCGGGGGTGCCGGCGCTTTCGCGATGACTTGACGGTATGATATGGATACTGAGTACCTCAAAGTAACCAAAGGAGTGCGTTGTGTCACGGGATGAGGGACTACTTGCTGAGCGGCGGGAGACAGCTCGAGGTGGCGCCGCCGACAGCAATGTCGAGACGGCGGTCTTCGACTTCGACATCCTCTCGCCCGCCTGCCCGTCGCGTACGGTGCTGCGCCACGTCGTCGACCGTTGGACCCCGCTGGTGGTGACGGTCCTGGCCGACGGGCCGAGCCGTTTCGGAGAGCTGCGCTCGCGGGTCGGCGGGGTGACGCCCAAGGTCCTCACCCAGACGCTGCGATCCATGGAGCGCGATGGCCTGGTGACGCGCACCCAGCTGCCGGGCGTGCCGCCGCGCGTCGACTACGAGCTGACCGACCTGGGCCGCAGCCTCCAGGGGCCCATTGGCGCACTGCGCACCTGGATCCACGACAATTCCGCCCAGATCCTGGCCCATCGCGAGTCTTACGACGCCGTCGGATCCTGATGCCCGGGCGCTCGCGGGACCCAGTCGGTGGCCGGCTCCCCGTCGGTGGTCGGGTCCTGTCAGTAGTCGGCTGCCCTGCCAGCAGCGGGCTGCGCCGGCTGCCCGCCCCCAGCCGTCGCGAGGGTGAGGAAATCAGTACCGCGACGGCGTCGAATCGGGGACCATGGTTCCATGAGCGCCATTACGCCCCTCCCGCCGTCACTCGACGACATCGTCTTCCACGTCCTGGACCCGCTTGAGGCCGCCGAACGCGACGTCTTCCTCACGCGCGTGGAGACCTGGTACCCCGACCTCCTCGACGGGCTGACCACCCTCTACGGCGAGGCCGCCGAGGAGGAGGCCCTCAACCTGCTGGCCCTGGCCGCCCGGGCCTACACGGAGCGGGAGCACGAGCTGCGCCGCCTGGACCTGACCCGCACCCTCGACCCCGCCTGGGCCCAGCACCCCGGCCGCGTCGGGTATGCCGCCTACACCGAGCGCTTCGCCGGCACCCTGCGCGGTGTGGAGGACCGCATCGACTACCTGCGCGAGCTGGGCGTCACCTACCTCCACCTCATGCCGCTGCTCACTCCGCGCCCCGGCGACTCCGACGGCGGCTACGCGGTGGCCGACTACCGCACCGTGCGCCCGGATCTGGGCACCATGGACGACCTCGAGCACCTGGCCGGTGAGCTGCGCGCCGAGGGCATCTCCCTGGTGATGGACCTCGTCCTCAACCACGTGGCCGCCGAGCACGAGTGGGCGGTGCGGGCGCGCGCCGGCGAGCAACGCTACCGCGACTACTTCCTCATCTTCCCCGACCGCACCGAGCCCGACGCCTACGAGCGCACCCTGCCGGAGATCTTCCCCGACTTCGCCCCCGGCAACTTCACCTGGGATGACGACGTCAGCGGCTGGGTGTGGACCACCTTCAACTCCTTCCAGTGGGATCTCAACTGGCGCAACCCCCGCGTCATGGCCGAGTTCGCGAGCATCGTCCTGGACCTGGCCAACCGCGGCGTCGAGGTGCTGCGCCTGGACGCCATAGCCTTCACCATCAAGCGCCTGGGCACCGACTGCCAGGGCCAGCCCGAGGTCCACGCCATCGCCGAGGTCCTGCGCGCCCTGACCCGCATCGCCTGCCCGGCCGTCGACCTCAAGGCCGAGGCGATCGTCGCGCCCACCGAGCTCCTCCAGTACCTCGGCCAGGGCAAGTACACCGGCAAGGTCTCCGATCTGGCGTACCACAACTCCCTCATGGTCCAGGTCTGGTCCATGCTTGCCGCGCGCGACACGACGCTGGCCGTCGAGGCGCTCCAGAACCTGCCGGTCGAGCCGTCCACCGCCACCTGGATCACCTACCTGCGCTGCCACGACGACATCGGCTGGGCCATCGACGACGCCGACGCGGCCGCCGTGGGCCTCAGCGGCTACGACCACCGGGCCTTCCTCGCCGACTGGTACAGCGGCGAGTACCCCACCTCCGATGCCAGAGGCCTCGTCTTCCAGTACAACCCGGCCACCGGGGACCGGCGTATCGCCGGGACCGCGGCCTCGCTCATCGGGATCGAGGCCGCCGCCGAGGCCTGGGAGGGCGTTAATGACGCCACCCCCGAGCACCAGGTCGAGTCGTTGTGGACCTGGCGCGAGGAGCGGATCCACGCCCTGCGCATGGCCCACGCCATCCTCTACGGGTGGGGCGGCATCCCCGTCCTGTGGAGCGGGGATGAGCTCGCCCAGTCCAACGACCCTAACTGGGACACCGAGCCTGGCCACGAGGCCGACTCGCGCTGGGCCGGGCGGCCCCGACTCGATGAGGCCCGGATGGCCAACCGGCACGACCGTTCCACCGTGGAGGGGCGCGTCTTCACCGACCTGGCGCGGATGGCGCGGGTGCGCGCCGATTTGCCCCAGCTCGACGCCGCCGTGCGCACCCAGGTGCAGGACGTCGACGATCCCGGGGTGCTGGTGACCTACCGGGACCACCCGCGCGGCAGCTTCGTGGGCGTGTACAACGTGACGCCGCAGTGGCGTTCGGTCGCCGCCGACCAGCTCGCCCGGCTCGGCGTCATGGGGGCCACCGACGTTCTGACCGACACGATCCCCTTCGGCTCCACCTCGCTGGAAGGCGCCGGGGACGGCCGCGTGCCGGTGCCGCCCTATGCCGCCTGGTGGCTGGTGCGCCCGACGGACTGACGTCCGGAGCTCTTGTGCGAGAACGTGCGCGGGGTGCTGAGCGGGCTGTTGTGTCACACATGGAGACTTTTAGGTCGGCGTTCACGTCCTCAAAGACGGCGTTTTGGGCGTTTTCGCAGGTCAGCGGGTTGCCGATGTCGCCTCGGTGGCCAACCCTGGCTTGAAAAGTCTCCAATCGTGACACCGAAGGGCTGCTCGGGGTGGCCTGAGTGCTCCTGAGCCGGCCGCTACGGCTTTGTGATGCGGCAGTAGCCGGTCAGGTCGGGTTCGCAGACTTGGGTCCTCGGCACCGGGCGTGCATCATGGGGACGTGACCCGCCACAGCCTCTCTGCCTCGACAAACGCCCCTGATTTCGCAGCCGGTTCTACGACCACGTCGGCCACGAGGGAGACCGGTGTCGAGACCACCATGCTGTCCGCCGTTGCCCCCGACACCGCCCTCGTTTCCAAGGCGCTGGACTCGGCCACGCCCGCGGCCCTCCTCGCTGGTGCGATCGATGCCGAGCGGGCGCCCCGCCCGCTGAGCGTCTTCGACCTCATGCGTATCGGCATCGGGCCCTCCTCCTCCCACACCGTGGGCCCCATGCGGGCCGGCCGCGCCTTCAGCCGGGCGCTGGCCGAGGCGGTCCGCCCAGGCGGCGCGGGGGCATCCGACGGGGAGTGCGCCTCACAGGTCCCTGGCGCCGGCCTGCCGCAGCCCACCCGCGTCACCGTCGAGCTCTACGGCTCGCTCGGTGCCACTGGCCGCGGGCACGCCACCGACCGCGCCGCCGTCATGGGAATGGCCGGCTATGAGCCCGAGACCGTCCCCGCCGTCGTGTGCGAGTCCCTCATGGAGGAGGTCGAGGCCGCCGGGGAGCTGGTGGTCGACGGCGTCGGCCCCGTCCCGTTCAGTCCGGGTGCTGACATCCACTTCCTGCCCGGCCGCGTTCTGCCCTACCACGTCAACGGCATGACCCTGACCGCCTACTGCGCCAGCGGCGCCGAGATCCTGCGCCGCACCTACTACTCCGTGGGCGGCGGCTTCGTCATGGAGGACGTCGGCGTCCCCGGATCGCCGTCGATCCAGGCCCTGGCGACCGCATCCACCACCGAGGCTCACGCCACCCCCGCGCCCTTCCCCTTCACCACGTCGGCCGCGATGCTGGCGATCTGCGAGCGTGAGGGGCTGAGCGTGTCCGAGATCGTCCTGGCCAACGAGCTCTCCGCCCGCAGCCGGGAGGAGGTCACGGGCTACCTGGACCGCCTGCGCGCCACGATGCGGGCCTGCATCGAGGCCGGTATGAACGCCGAGGGCATCCTGCCCGGCGGGCTCGGGGTGCGCCGCCGCTCCAAGGCCCTCCACGAGCGGCTGCTCGCCCAGTCGACCGGCCCGGCCGCCGCCTTCACCATGGCCGACCCACTGCGCGGCATGGACTGGGTGGACCTGTTCGCGCTCGCGGTCAACGAGGAGAACGCCGCCGGGCGCCGCGTCGTCACCGCCCCCACCAACGGCGCGGCCGGCATCGTCCCGGCGGTCCTGGCCTACTACGAGCGTTTCATCCCCGGGGCCGACGACGACGGCGCCCGCCGCTTCCTGCTGGCCGCCACCGCCGTGGGCGGGCTCATCAAGACCAACGCCTCGATCGCCGGGGCCGAGGTGGGCTGCCAGGGCGAGGTCGGATCGGCCTCCTCGATGGCGGCCGCCGGCCTGGCCGAGGCCCTGGGCGGGACGCCCGCCCAGGTGGAGAACGCCGCCGAGATCGCCATGGAGCACAACCTGGGGCTCACCTGCGACCCCGTGGGCGGACTCGTCCAGATCCCCTGCATCGAGCGCAACGCGGTGGCCGCGGTCAAGGCCATCAACGCCGCCCGCATGGCCCTGTGGGGCGAGGGCCGGCACGCCGTCAGCCTCGACACCGTCATCGAGACGATGCGCCAGACCGGCGAGGACATGCTCGCCAAGTACAAGGAGACCTCCCGCGGCGGCCTGGCCGTCAATGTTGTGGAGTGCTGAGGCGGCCTTCGGTCCGGGCAGTGACGGGGATGAACCCGGGCGGGGCCTAGTCCTTGACTGATTTTCCCTTCACAGGCTGTATGGGCAGGAGGAGTTGGAAGATGTGCGCGTGGCGCGATCGACGAGGCCGATGGCACGAGTCAGCCGATCGCGCTGCTCAGAAAGTGCCGACCTGTGATCGTTCAGCAGGGCCTTGCGCTCCTGCGCGGTCGCTCGGATGAAGCGCCTGATTTGTTCCAGGGTGAACCCCGCCTCCTGCGCGCGTCTCACCGCCGCGGCGCGACTGAGGTCCTTGAGGCGATACCGACGGTGCCCGAGGGAGTCTCTGACAGGCTTCAGAATCCCCTCATCCTCCCAGTGCCGTAGAACGTGTGCTGCGATCCCGGTCTCGCGGGCCACGTCGCCGATCCGCTTGCCTTGAGGTCGACCTGAAGGGGGAGTCTGGCTGTCATGACGATTCATCATCTCAACTGTGGCACACTCCACCCGCCGAGCCAACTTCTTGTGAACGGTCGAGGAGGTCTGACCGCTCCGGCCACGCTGGTGTGCCGCTGCCTGCTGGTGCCAGCAGGGAAATATTGGGCTCTTATCGATGCGGGGCTGGGGATGTCAGATCTGCGTGACCCTCGAGGTCGTTTAGGAGATACTTTTCTGCGCAGGGTTCGCCCCGCACTCGATCCAGAGGAAACAGCGATCAGACAGGTGCAGAAACTTGACATAGACCCACATGATGTGCGGAGCATCATCCTGACTCATCATGATCTTGATCATGTGGGTGGTATCTCGGATTTTCCGTGGGCAGACGTCTATGTGTCGCGCAAGCAAGTTGATCTCATCATTCCGGTGCTGCGCAGGGACATGGCGCGCAGACTTCACCCTGCTCAGTGGTCTCATACCCCTCAGTGGGCACCTGTCGATCTGCTGGAAACGTGGCGTTCACGACCTGCTCGACGAGTCAGTGACCAACTGAGACTGGTGGCGCTGGACGGACATATCGATGGGCATTGTGCCGTCGTCATCGATCGTGAGGGCCGTTCACCACTTATCCATGCCGGGGATGCGATCATGGATGCACGAACAGACTTATTCGGGGGAAGGGCACCTTTAGGACTGCTTGCCTTTCAGTACAAGACTCGGACTGACGCTCGTGCGTGGAAGGAATCTCGGGCGTGGCTCAAAGAATGTGTCGATGAAGGCATAGATGTCGTCTGCTCGCATGATCCGAATCCGCGTATCACTGGATCTCACTGACTTACCTGTCCCAGTATCTCCCGTCGGAACCAGGGTCCTCTTGTGTTGTAAAGCGGGTGGGGGGCCGCAGCGTTGTGCGCTGCGGCCCCCCACCCGGTTCTCGGCTCAGCTCAGCTGCTCTGGGCGGTGCCGGACTGGGTGCTCGACTGCTGGTTGCTCTGGTTGCCGGGCTGCTGGCCGTTGGACTGCTGACCTTGACCACCGTCGGGCTGCTGGCCCTGGCCTCCACCGGGCTGACCGCCCTGACCGCCGGGGCCTCCCTGACCACCGGCGCCACCACCCATGGGGCCTCCCGTCCCGGCCGACAGCGCCGAGGCCGTCCCCGTGGCCGAGCCGCCGGACGACGTCGCCACCGTGTACTGCTGGCCCTCGGTGAGCCCCAGCACCGTGATCGCCGCGGCCGTGAAGTCGACCTTGACGGAGGCCACCTGCGACCCGGAGGAGTCCGTGACGGTGAGCGTGTCTCCCGCGCTCACCGACGGCGACCCCGTCACCCCCACGAGCTGGGTCTCGCCGTTGGCGTCCACCGCCCCGTCCATCTCACCGGCCTGGCCCAAGACCACGACGATACCGCCCTTGACGTAGGCCGAGCCGTTGGAGTCAATGCCGTCGGAGGAGGCGTAGGAGACCTCGACCTCGCCGCCGCTGATCGTGAGCACCGAGCCGTCGTCGGACTCGGTGTCCGCGTTCTCGTGGCCCTCGATGACGTGGTCGCCGTTGGAGGCGTTGATGCCGTCGTCGCCCGCCGCGATGGACAGCTCGCCGCCGGCCACGTTGATGAACGGCGCCTGCAGCCCCTCGTCGGCCGCGTTGACGGTGACGCTCCCGGAGTCCTGCGTGTAGCTCACCCCGGCGTTGATGCCCTTGGGTGAGGGCGTCGTGGAGTCCGCCGTCGACTCCTGCCCGGGCGCAGCCTGCTCCTCAACGGTGGCGTTGGCCTGCCCTCCGCCGGCCGTGATCGTCAAGGTCGTGTCCTTGACGGTGACGTCCGTGGTCGCGGTGATCGCGTCGTCGGAGGAGGTCAGGGTGACGCTCGCCTTGCCCAGGGAGATGAAGCCCTTCGTCTCATCGTTGCCCTCACTGGACTTCAGGCCGTCACCTCCGGCCTCCACCGTCAGCGTCCCGGACTCCACCACCAGGTAGTCCTTGCCGCGCAGGCCATCGTCGGCGGCCTTGACCTTGATGGTGGTGCCGCCAGTGATGATGAGACCGTTCTTGGAGGAGATGCCGTCCTTGTAGGAACCGGTCACGTCCAGCGACCCGGTCCCGGTGACGGTGAGCGTGTCGGAGGAAAACAGGGCCGCGGTGGCCTCCTGCCCCGAGGCGTAGCTCTGGCCGTCAGTCAGCGTGTTCTTGGAGTCCTTGGCCAGGACCACGATCGCCTTGCCGGCGTCCTGGACGTCGATGGCCGGCCCGTCCGAGCTCGTGATGCTCGCGCCGCTGAGGACCAGGCGCACATCGGCCTTGGGGGCGTTGACGACGATCCGCCCGTCGGTGAGCTCGCCGCTGATGACGTAGGTGCCGCCGCTGTTGATGGTCACGGTCCCCCCGTCGACCTTCACGCTACTCGACGACGACCCGCTGGCCGAGGCCGAGGATCCCGACAGGGTGATCGTGGTGGCCGACGACGTGTCCGGGGTCCCGGCGTCGTCCTCGGAGCTGGAGGCGTCCTCCACGGAGGCGTTGGCACCCAGGATGTCTGAGACGCTCGCGCCGGTCGACGCCGTGGCGACCGATGAGGAGATCGTCGTCCACGTCGTCTCCGAGCCGCTTGAGCTGGAGGCGCTCGCCTTGCCGGAGGCCGAGGAGGTTGAGCAGCCGGCCGCCAGGGCGAGCGCGGCCAGGAGCGCGACGGCTCCGGTCGCACGACGGCGACGTCGGTTGAGGGGCTTGGTCGTCGTCTTGGTGGTTTTCATGGTTCCTGTTCTCTCTTCTTGTCGGTTCCGGTGCCGGTTCTGCGGTTGGTTTGAGGCGGCCCTCAGGCCGCACTGACGGCCGTGTTGGTCAGGGGGTGGCTGGAGGAATGACCCGTGCTGATGCTCTCCAGGCTGGAGCGGTCGGTGCCGAACAGGTCGGCGAGCTCGTGGGTCAGGGTCCGGTACCACTTGTTGGCGGGCAGCTCGGGGTGGAGCAGCGCCATCCCGGTGGCGTACTTCGAGATGCGGGTGGGCCGGTGGCCGGCGTCCCACAGGGCTCGGTCCGCAGGCGACGGCGTGGCCGGGTTCTTCGTCTCGACGACGGCGATATCCGCCACCGCCACCGGTTCGCCGTCATTGATCGCCTCGGCCAGGTGGGACGGGCGCAGGGCCTGCGGGCCCGTCGGCGTCCCCGGTGAGGTTGCTGCTGAGGCGCCTGTGAAGGGTGCCGGCCCCAGGCGCTGCCAGGTCAGGGCCGTGTCGATGGTGGCCCGGGCCTCGGCGCGCGGCAGGTGCAGGGTGGTGCGCTGGTAGGTGGTGGCCAGCACCGGCCGCAGTACGGCGGCGACCTGGTGGGCGGCGGCCGAGCCGGTGACTCCGGTGCTCGCCAGGCAGGCCGTCACGAAGGCGCGGCCGGGGCCGGTGAGGCGGGAGGCGTCGTCGGCGTGGTAGCCCATGCGTCGCTTGACGGTGGTGCCGCGTGCCCCGCAGGTCTTGACCTCCAGGAAGCACAGGCCGGAGTCCAGGTAGGTGCGGGTGCGGACCTTGAAGCGCCGGCGCCGTTTGCGGGCCGTGAGCATGAAGGCGTCCAGCTCCGGGGTGTCGAAGTAGGTCGACGCGTAGGAGAAGCGGCGCCGCTCATCGATGGCCAGGACCTGGGCGTGAGGCGCGAGCCGGTCGACGAGGTCCTGCGCGCTCTTCAGGGGTACAAGGTACTTGCGGTCCACGCGGGTGAGCAGGCCGGCGGCGCTGTTGAGCTCGGCGAGGGTGGTCGTGGTCAGGTGCTTCGTGCTCACAGACCCGGCGGTCGTTCGTGTCATCGTCGTTCTCTCAGTCTTCCGGTCTCAGCGTGCGGCGACGTTCTGCTGCGCGGCGGAGCGGGTGACGTACTGGGCGGCCGGCGTGATGGTGACGGGCTGGGTGTCGGTCTGGCCGGTGCGGGTGCTGGTCTGCACGGTGCTCAGGCGTGTGCCGGCCCAGGCGTGAGCGGTGGGGGAGGCGGGCGCACCGGCCGGCTCCAGGGCGGGGGCGACGTCGTCGGAGGCCTGGGAGGCGTAGGTGGGCTTGGAGACCTTAGCGGGTTCGGCCTCGAGCTCGGCGGGGGTCTTGCGAGGCACCCGGAAGCGGACGTCGACGATGGTGGTGTCGTTGACCAGATCGAGGCGCTGGACCTCGACCGAGCGGACCTGTCCGCCCAGGGTGTGCTCCAAGTGGGCCATGAGGGCGGTCTCGTTGGTGATGGCGTGGTCGAGCACGATCACCTGGTGGCGGTTGCGGCGCATGAGTGCCGGGTGGTCGCCGATCCATAGTGCGGCGACGACGGTGGCCATGAGGGATGCCACCATCCCGATCGGCGCGGTCTGGATCCCGCCGAGCAGGCCCAGGGCCAGGGCCGCGAAGAAGTAGGCGACCTCGTGCTGGGCCAGCTCGGTGGAGCGCAGGCGGATGATGGACAGGACACCGAAGAGCCCCAGGCCCAGACCGGCCGCGACGCTCGCGGTCGACAGCAGCAGGGTGACGGCCAGGACGCCCACGTTGACGCCGATGTAGGCGGCCATGAGGTCCTTGCGGGAGTGGCGAGGGGCGTAGAGGGCGCCGACCAGGACGGCGAGGGCGACGAGGTCGGCAGCGATGTAGGTCAGAGTGGTCAGGCTCATCCGGTGGCTCCTGTCAGGGTTATTCGGACCGGCGACGGGGCCTGGCCGTGAGGCGGGCGCCTGAAGGTCGAGCATGCGCTCTGGGCGCGCCGCGGCGGTGTGGCTCCGTCCGGTGAACAACAGTCAAGGGGCGCATTTCATGAGCGGGCTGTGAAAGGGGCATGGGTGAGGCATGACTTGTCCCGCCGCCGGTGTGAAGCAACGAACAGCGACCCCGGGACGGGCGAAGCCCGTTACTCCCGGAGTCGCTGGTGAGGGGGTGAGGCTGATGTGTTTCGGCTGCCGTTCAGGCCGCGACCTGGCGCTGCCGCGTCTGACGTTGGTAGCGCCCCAGGTCACGCTTGATGGTGCGGTGCCACCGGTTGGTGGGCAGGTTCGCGTACAGCAGCGCCATCCCGGTGGCGTACTTCGAGATACGGGCCGGCCGGTGCCCCTGGCGCCACAGCAGGCGGTCCGTGGGAGAGGCCGTGGACGGGTTCTTCGTCTCGACGACATTGAGATGTCCCACTGATATGCCCGTCTTGAGGCGTCGCCCGTCGGGGTCGAACAGGTCCCAGGTGAGCTCAGTGTCGAAGGTGGCCCGGGCCTCGTCGTGGGGCAGGTGCAGGGTGGTGCGGCTGTAGGTGGAGTCCATGACCGGCACGAGGGCCTCGGCGATGGTGCTCGCCTCGTCCGGGGAGCAGGTGGAGGACTCCACCAGGCGCTCGATGATGAACAGGCGGCCGTCGGGTGTGACGCGGTCGGCGTCGTCGGGGTCGTACTTGAAACGGTCCTTGACGGTGGACTCGCGTGAGCCGTTGGTCTTGACCTCCAGGAAGCACAGGCCGGAGTCCAGGTAGGTGCGGGTGCGGATCTTGTATCGCCGACGGCGTTTGCGGGCGGCCAGGAAGTAGGCGTCCAGGCCGGGGGTGTCGAAGTAGGTCGACGCATAGCGGAAGTGCCGCAGGCCGTCGATCTGGAGGACCTGCGCTCGCGGGGCGAGGTAGTCGATGACCTCCTGGGTGTCGCGGGGCGGGACCAGGTACTTGCGGTCCATGCGGGTCAGGAGGCTTGCCTCGGAGTTCAGCTGGGCAAGGGTAATGGTCTTGATGCCTTCGGTGTTCGGCACAGTGCGGTCCTTTCCGGGTGCGGAAGGAGGTGGGGAGGGCGTGCGGCGCCGACGTCGTGGACCGAGTCGGCAGGACCGGCGGTCAGTTGTGGCGGGGGTGCGCCACGGGCGGTTGACTGGCTGTACTGGGGGGAGATGTGCCGCTGCCTGTTCCCGGTGATCCAGTCGTAGCGGGGTGGGGCGGTGGCTGTTGTTGCAGCGCTGTCGGTCGTGGGGGCCTCAGGCCAGAGCTGCTGCCCGGTGGGCTGAGTCTGGGCGGGAGCCTGAGACGCAGCCTCCTGGATCAGGTGGGCCCCCTGCGGGGCCTCCTCCCGATGCGCCTGGGCGGACTGCGGTGCACCGGCGGCCTCGAGCTGCGCCATCGGCTTCGCCGTGCGGGGCTGACGACTTAGCCGGTAGTGGACCTCGACGATGGTGGTGTCGTTGACCAGGTCCAGGCTCTTGAGGTCGACGCTGCGCACCTGGGCACCGAGCAGGTCCTCGAGCTCGAGGATGAGCTCGTCCTCGTTGCTGATGGCCTGGTCGAGTGTGACGGTCTGGTTGCGGTTGCGGCGCATGAGGGCAGGGTGGTCGCCGACCCACAGGGCGGCGAGGATGAGGACCATGAGGATGGAGACGATGACGAGGTGACTCTGGATCCCGCCGAGCAGGCCCAGGGCCAGGGCTGCGAAGAAGTAGGCCACCTCGCCCTGCGCCAGGGAGGAGGAGCGCAGGCGGATGATGGACAGGACGCCGAAGAGGCCCAGGCCCAGGCCCGCTCCGACGTGGCTGCTCGATGACAGGAGGAGGGTGACGGCCAGGACGCCCACGTTGACGCCGATGTAGGCGGCTACGAGGTCACGACGTCCGTGGCGTGGGATGTAGAGCGCTCCGACCAGGAGGGTGATGGCCACCAGGTCGGCGCCGATGTAGGCCAGCGCGATTAGCAGTTCTTGCATCAGCTGCTGCATGTGGAGTCCTTAGGGGAGGTGGGTTGGGAACCGGAATATTACAAATCCGTAACGATAACGATAAATCGACCCCTGTGAAGATTTCTAGAGCAGAAGCCTCTCTTTCTGATGTGAGACTGCGTACTTTCAGCGCATCTGTCCGTCGCCTTGCGGGCGTCCGCGTGCGTGTCTTGTGCCCTCAGGCGCGGTGCTGCCGGTGGCGGGTGTCCGGAAGAATCATTTTCAACCATCCCCGACCCTGAGTGTCGGCTGGTGTTTTGCTGGGAGTGGTGACACGCCGAGCGTGCACGTGCCCGAGGGTGAATTTCTCCTCTTCGTCCCCAGGGGTGGGGGTAGATAGCCGACGGCGACCGAACCTCCCTGTGGCTAAGGGCTCTGAATAGATGTCACACCCGTGTAAGACCATCGTTCTGCGGATCGTGGGGCCGGGGTGCGGCGTCACCATCAAGGTGGCTGTCAGCCGTCTCCACTGGCCGTCCACAGCTCGGTGAGTGTTTTCCACAGAAGGGAGGGGTGGTGTGCACAGGACCATGTCAGACACAGCATCTTGGGGTGGTGGACCCGGCTTACCCCAAGGGGTAGTGTCTTGCTCCGCGGGGCCCTTCTGGCCTCCCGTGAATGACAAGCGTGTGGTGCTGCCGGCTCAGTCCCTGCCCAGGGACGGGCCGCAGTCACCGCCACCGGACCCTGAGGAAGAGACGGCCATGGCGATCACCATCTACAGCAAGCCCAACTGCGTCCAGTGCACGGCCACCTACCGCGCCATGGACAAGGCCGGCCTGTCCTACGAGACGGTGGACATTTCCCTGGATGCTCAGGCCCTCGAGCAGGTCAAGTCGCTGGGCTACGCCCAGGCTCCCGTCGTCGTCGCCGGAGAGGACCACTGGTCCGGCTTCCGTCCGGACAAGATCAAGACCCTCGCGCTCGCCGTCGAGTCCGTCGCGGTCTGAGACCGCGGGGCGCGCCGTGAGCAGCAGGCCCCTTCTGGTCTACTTCTCCTCCACCTCGGAGAACACGCACCGATTCGTGGGCAAGCTCGGCTTCCCGACGGCGCGCATCCCCCTACGGCGCACGGACCCGCCGCTGGTGGTGGACGAGGAGTACGTCCTGGTCGTGCCCACCTACGGCGGCGGCTCCGTCAAGGGGGCGGTGCCCAAGCAGGTCATCGCCTTCCTCAACAACCCGGACAACCGGGCCCTGTGCCGGGGCGTCATCGCCTCGGGCAACACCAACTTCGGCCAGGCCTACTGCCTGGCGGGTGACATCATCGCCAGCAAGCTGGGGGTGCCGTTCCTGTACCGCTACGAGCTGCTCGGCACCCCCACGGACGTCGCACGCGTCAAAGAAGGATTGGAAGACTTTTGGCAGACACGCTGACGGACACCGGATCAGAGACCGTGTCCTCCCCGGATCTGGACTACCACGCGCTCAACGCGAAGCTGAATCTCTACGACGCGAACGGCAGGATCCAGTTCGACGCCGACCATGAGGCGGCCCGGCAGTACTTCCTCCAGCACGTCAACCAGAACACGGTGTTCTTCCACGACCTGGAGGAGAAGCTCGAGTACCTGGTCGAGGAGGGCTACTACGAGGGCCACATCCTGGACAAGTACTCCCCGGAGTTCGTCAAGGACGCCTTCAAGGCCGCCTACGCCCACAAGTTCCGCTTCGAGACCTTCCTGGGCGCCTTCAAGTACTACACGTCCTACACGCTCAAGACCTTCGACGGGAAGCGCTACCTGGAGCGCTTCGAGGACCGCGTCACCATGGTGGCTCTCACCCTGGCCGACGGCGACGAGCAGCTCGCCCTCGATCTCATCGACGAGATGATGTCCGGCCGCTTCCAGCCGGCCACCCCCACCTTCCTCAACGAGGGCAAGGCCCAGCGCGGCGAGCCCGTCTCCTGCTTCCTCGTGCGCATCGAGGACAACATGGAGTCGATCGCCCGCGGCATCAACTCCGCCCTCCAGCTGTCCAAGCGCGGCGGGGGAGTGGCCCTGCTGCTGAGCAACCTGCGTGAGATGGGCGCCCCCATCAAGCGCATCGAGAACCAGTCCAGCGGCGTCATCCCCGTCATGAAGCTGCTGGAGGACTCCTTCTCCTACGCCAACCAGCTGGGAGCCCGCCAGGGCGCCGGGGCCGTGTACCTGCACGCCCACCACCCCGACATCATGCGGTTCCTGGACACCAAGCGCGAGAACGCCGACGAGAAGATCCGCATCAAGACCCTCTCACTGGGCGTCGTCATCCCGGACATCACCTTCGAGCTGGCCCGCAACAACGAGGACATGTACCTCTTCAGCCCCTACGACGTCGAGCGCGTCTACGGCATGCCCTTCGCGGACGTCAACGTGACCGAGAAGTACCGCGAGATGGTGAACGACGGGCGCATCAAGAAGAAGAAGATCAACGCCCGCACCTTCTTCCAGACCCTGGCGGAGATCCAGTTCGAGTCCGGCTACCCGTACGTCATGTTCGAGGACACGGTCAACAGGGCCAACCCCATCAAGGGCAAGGTCGTCATGTCCAACCTGTGCTCCGAGATCCTCCAGGTCTCCGAGCCCAGCGAGCTCAACGAGGACCTCACCTACGCTCACGTGGGCAAGGACATCTCCTGCAACCTGGGCAGCCTCAACATCGCCAAGACGATGGACTCCCCGGACTTCGCCCGCACGATCCGCACCGCCGTGCGCGGCCTGACCGCGGTCAGCGACCAGACCCACCTGCCCAGCGTTCCCTCCATCGACCGGGGCAACCACGAGTCGCACGCCATCGGTCTGGGGCAGATGAACCTCCACGGCTTCCTGGCGCGCGAGCGCATCCACTACGGTTCCGAGGAGGGCCTGGACTTCACCAACGTCTACTTCGCCTGCGTCCTGTTCGCCGCCCTGACGGCGTCGAACGAGATGGCCGTGGAGCGAGGGGAGAGTTTCGTGGGCTTCGAGGACTCGACCTACGCCAGCGGCGAGTTCTTCGAGAAGTACGTGACCCAGGACTTCGTGCCGGTCACCGAGCGGGTGAAGGAGATCTTCGCGGCCTCCAGCGTGCACGTGCCCACGCGTGAGGACTGGGCCGAGCTGGCCGCCAAGATCAAGGAGGGCGGCCTGTACAACCGCAACCTGCAGGCGGTTCCGCCCACCGGCTCAATCTCCTACATTAACAACTCCACCTCCTCGATCCACCCGATCGTGGCCAAGGTGGAGATCCGCAAGGAGGGCAAGATCGGCCGCGTCTACTACCCGGCGCCCTTCATGACGAACGACAACCTCGAGTACTACCAGGACGCCTACGAGATCGGCCCCGAGAAGATCATCGACACCTACGCCGCGGCCACGCAGCACGTGGACCAGGGCCTGAGCCTCACGCTCTTCTTCCCGGACACGGCCACCACCCGCGACGTCAACCGCGCCCAGATCTACGCGTGGCGCAAGGGCATCAAGACCCTCTACTACATCCGCCTGCGCCAGGCCGCCCTCATCGGCACCGAGGTCGAGGGCTGCGTCTCCTGCATGCTGTGAGACGGCCGCCGTCAGCTGCCCGCCAATGATCGACGTCGGGGGCAGGAGGGTATGACTCCTCCTGCCCCCGACGTCGCACTGGATGGGGGAGTTGTCGGTGCGAACCGCTTCGATGATGCGCAAAACCCGGCTCGCCCACCGTCCGGAAGGCTGCCGGGTCTACTTCACAGGGCTACTGCCCTGAGCAGTTTGAGCATACCCGATGATCGGGCGGTATCTGGAACAGCGCAAGCGCCGGGCCCACATGACCACACGGGTGCACCGGCGCAGCTCGCGTACGGTGGCGTGCGGGTCCTCCCCGGTCGGGAATCCGCGCAGGCGCCAGTGCATGGCCAGCAGGGAGCCGGTGATCGCGTGCCAGAAGGTTGCCACTGCGCGGACGCCGGTGCGGGCCGCCGAGGCGCTACTCGAGCTCGTCGTCAGCGCTGTCGTCGGAGCTGGACTCATCCTCGGGCTCGCGCCACACCTCGTCGCAGCGGTGGACGCTCGTGGCGATGAGGCGGGCGTTGGGCAGGTCCACCGTGCGCACCCAGTGGCCGGCGTCGAGCGCGTTCTTGCCGAAGTCCTCGTGCCGGTTGATGAGCCGGGGAACGAGCACCTCCTCGGGTACGTCGATGTGGATGAGCAGGTCGATCCGTTCACGCACCGCGCCCCAGCCGCGTGTCTCAAGGGCCAGGTAGTTGCCCTCGGTGATGACGGCGCCCGGCCCGGTCACGATGCGCCCGGCCGCCACCGGCTCGTGCAGGTCTCGCCGGTAGACCGGGACGAGGACCTGCTTGGCGCCGTCGGCCCGCACCCGGTCCAGGGTCGCCAGGTAGCCCTCGACGTCGAAGGTGTCCGGTGCGCCCTTGCGGTCGTGGCTCCCCAGCTCGTTGAGGACGGCGTCGGACAGGTGGAAGCCGTCCATGGGGACGAGGCCGGCGAAGATGCCAGCTGCTTCGAGTCCGGCCTCCAGCTGCTCGGCAATCGTTGACTTGCCCGAGCCGGGAGCCCCGACGAGCCCGACGACGAGGCGTGCGGGTGCGTCGTCGGCCGCCAACCGCTGCGTGAGCTGATCGACGAGGTTGCTGACAAGGGTGGCGATCTCGCCCACCCGAACCGTGGGGCTCATGGAACTATTATCTCAGTCAACTACCTGACTGAGCGGTGGATGCGACGTTTGTATCCATTGTGATGCCTTGGAGATCGCGTGCCGGGACCAGAAGTGACGTCGTAGGAAAAAAGGCGTTCCTCAGAGGGGGCGGGCAGCCGCAAGTCAGCGGAGCCGAGTGTCGGTGAACCTGGTGCCGAGGGGGTGGCGGGAACTGGGTGAGCTCGGGCCCGTGATGGCGATTAGCGGGCCGGCTGCGGTGGCACGTTCATGCAGGTCGGAGACCTAACGGACGCCGATTCGTGACTGCGGATGAGATCCGCGCCATTGGAGAGCGCCTGCTGTCGACGTTAGGTTCAGTCGGTCATCAGGTAAATCTCAGAAATCTTCCGAAAGGTTGCCCGTGTCCTCCATCCCTATTCCCAGGGTGCATGGCACTCCTGCGCGTGCGGCGGGTGCTCTTGTCGCACTTGTCGCGCTCGTCGCCACGCTCCTGGCGGTCCTGCCCACGCAGGCCCGAGCCGCCAACAATCCGTCGATCGCCGTCTCCGGCCTGTCGCTCGTGGCCTCCAGCGCCAACGGCGTCGAGGAACCGGACAACACCTCGGTCAAGGTCGATGAGATCCTCAAGCTGAAGTTCGCCTGGGATGCCCGCAACGCCAACGCCAAGAGTGGCGACTCCTTCCAGATCCAGCTGCCCGAGCAGCTCCGCAACCGGGAGCACCTCTCGGAGCCGATGAAGGTCTCCCACCAGGGCGCGGATCGCACCATTGGTGAGTGCGTGATGGACGACCGCACCATCACCTGCACCTTCAACAGCACTCTCGACACCATCCTTGGCCAGGGCTTCACCGGCCTGCAGGGCAACGGAACGGCCCTGGTGCGGGCTTCCGCGGCCATTGACTCGGCCAACGTGATGATCGATGCCAACGGCAAGCAGATCGAGGTGCCCGTGCCCGGCGGCAAGATTGCTGACAATGTCGGACTTGAATATAAGCCGCAGTGGATGAGCAAGTGGGGCTCCGATGTCACCAGCACCTCCAAGAAGGTGGACTGGGTGGTGACCTTCGGGCCTGACCAGGTCAAGGAGTCCCTTGAGAACAAGGGCGGGTCGCTGGTCGTGGACGGCAAGACCCGATCGACCATCACCTTCTCCGACCAGCTCGGTCCTGGGCAGGCCTACGTTCCGGCTAAGAGCGAGTGGAAGCTGAAGATCGGAAACGCTCAAGGGCGGAACCGCCTCTACGGTCAGGTCACGGATGCCAGCGGCGCCGACCAGGACACCAGTCAGGGCGACTTCGACCTCGATGTCACCGTCCAGGGCAGCACCGCCACCATCACCGTGACCGGTCCCTTCGCGCCGCAGACCAACTACTTCCTCTACTACACCTCCACCCCGTCAACGGCCGACGGCGTCATCCAGGCCGGCGTGGAGTACACGAACAAGGTCTCCGTGGTAGGGAGCGATCTGGAGCACTTCTACTCGGTGTACTACTCCAAGTCCTTCACCATTGACGTCAACCTGCAGCCAGGATTCGGTGGACTGGATGTCACCAAGCTCCTCACCGGGACCGAGACTGCCAAGGTGCCGGCCGGCACCACCTTCAACGTCAACATCAAATACACCCTGCCCGGCGGCGCCACCACCGACACCTATCCGGGGTGGACGGCTCCGGGGACCGTCAACCAGGACCGTACCGGTGGAGACACATCGATGACTGTCACCGTCGGTGAGAAGGCCGTGTATAACGGCACCTTCCCGGCTGGGACGGTGCTGACTCTGAGCGAGGACACGACGACGGCCTCGACCAATCCTGCCGGCGTCGTCTGGGGCACCCCGGTCTTCATGGTGGGGGACGAGGCCACCTCCACCCTGACCATCGAGAACCAGAAGTCCACGGCCGTGAAGTTGCGCAACGCCGCTGACCCAGTTGCCGTGGAGGAGGGTGACTTCACGGTCACCAAGGCCCTGGCCGGCGACGGTGACTTCAGTGGCTCGACCTTCGAGTTCTCCTACACCTGCACCGACGGCACCGAGGGGACTCTGACAGTGACCGGGGCGGCGACCTCGGAGAAGTCCAAGAAGATCAAGGCCGGTTCAACCTGCACCGTGACCGAGAACGGCGCCAAGGCGGCTCAGGGCGGCTACACCCTGACCGCCCCGGATGCGCAGACCGTGACGATCGCCAAGGACCAGACGGCCCAGGTGACGATGACCAACACCTACGCCCGCGACATGGGTACCTTCTCGGTGACCAAAAGCGTCACCGGCGCTGAGGTGGGGGACAAGGAGTTCACCTTCTCCTACACCTGCGACAACAACGCCAAGGACACGCTGAAGGTCAAGGCCGACGGCGCCGCGGTCTCCGGCCCCCAGCTGCCCGTGGGCACCAAGTGCACCATCACGGAGGACGCGCAGGCCGCCCAGATCGAGGGGCACACCCTGGAGGCACCCGCCTCCCAGGAGGTGACCATCGGTGAGAAGAACCAGGTGGTGGCCACGACCTTCACCAACACCTACACGCCCAAGGCAACGCCCTCACCGTCTCCATCGGCGAGCGAGTCCCCCTCGCCGTCGCCGAGCGCCTCGTCGACTCCCAGCGAGTCCTCGACGCCGGCGCCCTCGCCGAGCTCTTCGCCGTCCCCCAGTGAGTCGCCTTCGCCGTCGGCGAGCGAGTCCCCGACGCCTGGTGGGACCCCGGACCCGAGCGAGTCCCCGACGCCGGCGCCCAGCGAGTCGCCGTCCCCGGACCCGAGCGAGTCCTCGACGCCGGTGCCCAGCGAGTCGCCGTCCCCGGATCCGAGCAATACCCCGGACCCGAGCGACCCCGCCACACCTGGCGACCCCTCCTCGCCGAACGAGCCCCCGCAGGCCGGGCCCAGTGACCCGCCGGTGCCGGACCCGACGCCCGGGGCTCCCAGCGATCCCTCCGGGAACCCGCTGGCCAGCACCGGTGTCAGGATCGGTCTGCCGTTGGCGGTCGCCGTATTCGCCGTCATGGGAGGTGCCCTGCTGGTGAGCCGCCGCCGCGCCTGAGGCTGGTTGCCAGCCCTCACCCATCCGGGGACACGCCCCCGAGCACGCCCAGTCCTACGACGGGGTGCGCTCGGGGGCGTCGTCGTCGGCAAGCCGTGACATGAGCCGGACGCCTTCACCGTAGGCCGGCGCCGGTAACGGGTCCGGTTCGAGCGGAGACTCCCGCCACTCGAATCAATCGACTGAACGTCAAGGACTTGGGTCCTGGCCGGGCGCCGTCGAACCGGGGCGGAGGCGAGGGCGGGGAAGAGGATGACGAAATAGCCACTGTGGCACCGGGCACGGTCGTAGCCTGAGGGGGTCCGCCATGCCGCACGGCACGAAGCGAGTGCCGTGTGCGACTCTTCCGACGTCAGGAAACACACCATGGCAGAGTCATCCTCGTCATCACAGTCGTCATCCTCCCGGACACCAGCCGCCTCCTCCCCGGCACCGACCTCGGACGATCCGGCTTCGACCGTCAGCCGCATCAACGCCCGGATCATTGGCATCTGCGTGGCCGCGGCCCTGGGTGGGTTCCTCTTCGGCTTCGACACCGCCGTCATCAACGGCGCCGTCGACGCCCTCTCCGACCAGTTCGCCCTCAGCGATGCCCTCAAGGGCTTCTCCGTCTCCTCGGCGCTCATCGGCTGCACGCTGGGTGCCTGGTTCGCCGGGCCGGTCTCCAACCGGCTGGGCCGCGTGCCCGTTATGCTCATCGCCGCCGTCATGTTCCTTGCCTCCGCACTCGGCTCGGGGCTGGCCTTCGGTGTCATCGACTTCATCGTGTGGCGCGTGGTGGGTGGCCTGGGCGTGGGGGCGGCCTCCGTCATCGCCCCGGCATACATCGCCGAGGTCTCCCCGGCGAGTGTGCGCGGTCGCCTGGGCTCCCTCCAGCAGCTGGCCATCGTCGTCGGCATCTTCTCCTCTCTGCTGGCCGACGCCTGGTTCTCCGGACAGGCGGGTGGGGCCGCCAAGGAGCTGTGGCTGGGGATGGAGGCCTGGCGGTGGATGTTCATCGCCGAGGCCCTGCCCGCCCTGGTCTACGGGCTCTTCGCCTTCCGGCTGCCGGAGTCCCCGCGCTTCCTCGTGGCGCGCGGCAACTACGACAAGGCCTCCCAGGTGCTCTACGACTTCACCGGCATCGTCAACGTCAACCTCAAGATCGAGGAGATCCGCTCCACCATCGACTCTGAGAAGCGCGAGTCCCTGTCCGACCTGCGCGGGTCGGCGCTGGGTCTCAAGCCGATCGTGTGGGTGGGCATCCTGCTGTCCGTCTTCCAGCAGTTCGTGGGCATCAACGTCATCTTCTACTACTCGACGACGTTGTGGCGCACCGTGGGCTTCGAGGAGTCCGACGCCCTGACCATCACGGTCATCACGTCGGTGACTAACATCCTGGTGACGATCCTGGCGATCCTCCTGGTGGACAAGGTGGGACGCCGGCCCATGCTGCTGGCCGGCTCGTTCTTCATGACCGTCTCCCTGGGGCTCATGGCGCTGGCCTTCTCCTTCGCCAATGTCAGCGGTGGCGAGGTGACCCTGGAGGCGCCATGGTCACCGATCGCGCTGGTGGCGGCCAACCTGTTCGTCGTGGCCTTCGGGGCGACCTGGGGGCCGCTCGTGTGGGTGCTGCTGGGCGAGATGTTCCCCAACCGGATCCGTGCCGGGGCGCTGGCGGTGGCGGCCGCCGCCCAGTGGGTGGCGAACTTCTTCATCTCCACCACCTTCCCGAGCTTCTCCAGCATCAGCCTGACCTTCGCCTACGGCTTCTACGCCTTCTTCGCTCTGCTGTCCCTCATCTTCGTCTTCTTCCGGGTGCCCGAGACCAAGGGCAAGGAGCTCGAGGAGATGGAGGACCTGGCGGTCTGGCCTGACTCATGACAGTTTGGTGGGGTTTGGGTTTTGAGGTGGGTTTTCGTTGGTATCGCGTGGTGTTTGGGGGTGTGCTGACACACTAAAGGGCTAGTATGGTCGGGGTGGTGAGCCCGTTTCTGCGTAAGGTCAGGACCTCCTCGGGGGCCAGGGCGGTGCAAATCGTGTCCAAGTCCGGCGGTGTGCGCCGGATTGTGGAACCCCTGGGATCAGCCCACGACGAGGCCGAGTTGGAGGTCCTGCACGGGCCTACCTACCTGGGGCTGGGGGACGCCGCTGGTGGTGATCGGGCTTTTGAGCAGATGGGTCTGGCGCGTTTGATCGAGCCGACCTCCAAGGCCTAGGTCCCCCGTGTCCTGGGTGACCTAGGCCTGGACGCGGTCAGCGTGCGGACCTTGTTCCGCTCCCTGGGACACTGCGCGGAGCGGGGCTATCGGGAGGCGATCTCTCAGGCCCTGTTCGAGCACGTCACCGCCACCAGGGGGCTGTCCCTGTGCCTGCAGGCATGACCACGCTCTACTTCGAGGCCGAGCATGAGGATGACCTGCGGCGGGTGGGCTACTGGCAAGGAGAGGAGGGTCGATCCCCAGGTCATCGTGGGCCTGCTGGTCGACCGCCACGGGTTCCCCCTCCAAGTCGGATGCTGGGAGGGTAACCGGGCCGAGACCTCCACGATCATCCCCGTCGTGGAGGCCTTCCAGGCCGCTCACGGCATCGCCGAGTTAGCCCGTCGTCAACGGGCGCCGGAATGCTGTCGGTATCGAACCTGAGCGCGTTGGATGAGGCGAGGCTGCGGTTCATCGTCGGGGCCCGTACCACCCGGGTGCCAGGCGACTGGAGGCGCACTTCCATTGGGCAGGGGACGCCTTCACCCCTATTCAGCACTCCAGCAATGAGTTGTAAGCTTGTGTCGCAAGTTACACAACCAACAAAACTATAAATTATATCAAAAAAATGCTTATGATGCATAATTTTAGAATGTGAGAATGAACGCACCATCGAGTTGTCCCGTTCTGTCTTTCTGGTGCGTCGTCTGATCGAGCAGAGTGATTGAGCCCTGCTCGATATCTTCTCAAGTAACCCAAGCAGATTGATAGGGAGATGATCGATATGCAACGACTCATTGAATTCACAACAGATGACTCTGGTGCGAAAGAGGTTGAGTCTGCCGTTAGGGCTGCGTTCTCAACTTTAACAGAAGAGCACCCCGATTTCGTTCGTTTAGCATATTGGAGACTACAAGACACAAACAAATTTGTCGCTCTAATAGAACTTGAAGACGAGAAGAACAACCCACTACTAAATCTAGATACAACTGCAGTTCTACCGAAGGTGATTGGCTCCCACGTCGAAGGTGGCTATCCGATACCGCAGGTGATCGAGTTGATCGGTAGTTACGGGTTCGATCTGTGACCATCGACCAGAACTGGGATGCCTTCGCTTCGCAGGAAAAGTACCTGCGAGCGTTGGCTTTCCGATTCTTGCACAATTCTTTAGATGTGGATGATATTATGCAAGAGGCATGGATTCGTTATGATCAAATTGATAAGAACAATATTTCTAATTTAGAAGCTTGGCTCACTACCGTTGTTACAAGGTTATGCTTAGATAATCTTAGGAGAAATCGTAGGTTTGAGTCAGACTATAATCTGATAAATCATTCATTAGGCGAGTATGAGCCCGAAAGTAGTGTGGAATTAAATTGCAATATTGAAACAGCGTTTAATATTATTTTAGCCAAACTAAGCCCTTCGCAGCAAGTTGCTTTAATTTTACATGATATATTCGACTTTACTTTTGCTGAAGTAGGAAAAATTTTACAGGTTAGCGAAGGGGCTGCTCGGCGTCAAGCTAGTCGAGCGCGCAAGCATTTAAGGAATAATGAATTTCGTTTAAATCAACGTAAATTCAATGAAAGTGAAGTGCAGCGAGTTGTAAGTGCTTTTCTTGCTGCAGCTCAGGAGGGAAACGTTGATCAGCTAATATCTGTACTTCATCCTGGCGTTGTCCGAATAACTGATTCGGGGTCTGTAATTAGAGGGTCAGAAAAAGTTATAGCAGAAACTATCGAACTTCGAGCTAATGCACAAATGGCAAACACTTACTCTTTAAAAGGAAGGCCTATTATTTTAGTAGGGAGTCAGTGTGATCCTAAGTTATTGCTGTCATTCACTGTTTATGATAAAAAAATAATGGCCTATAATGTTACCGCCAACCGTAATCAAATAAATCTCTTGATGTTGAACGAGCGAGATTCATTTGATTTCAGTATTTAAGGCTGTGGCAGATAGGCTTTATTGATTAAATTAGATTATTCTTCAGATGGTCCTTCTGGTGTTTTGCAAGGTTGTTCGGGGTGTATTATTGATGTTCGGATTACTATAGTGAATTGGGGGAACGTGTCTAGGGTTGTCTTAACTCTCCTGATGGTGCCAAATATGGACATTAACTTGTTTGATGATGCACCTGACTCGGTTGATACTATAGTTTACATTCTTAGTGACATCACTAATTTTCTTGGCCTGCTTCCTAGGTGTTGTGGGTTATGAGGTTGTAGTCGTGGGTGGGGGGGGCAGCGGAGCTTGGGCCGTCAGGATGGGTGGTGCTGAATCATCCTTCTGGCAGGAGAAAGCCCCACTGCCATGACCCACCGTAACGCTGTGTTGACGCCTCAGGGCCGCCTACCGGCTGGTGATGCGTGTCCAGGCCGGTCGTCCTATCACCGCTGTAGTCGCCGAGGCCGGTATCGCCCACACCGCGATGTCCAAGTGGATCGCTCGCTACCGCCAGAGCGGAGCCCCGGCACTCGAGGACCGCTCCAGCGCCCCACCCAGACCAGTTCCAAGACTGTGGACCTCATCGAGCACTGACGCCGCACCCGCAAGGGTCCGCCCGCCGTATCAGCCACGAGCTCGCCCAGCGCGGGACAGTGGTGTCGGTACGTACCGTGACCCGCTGGCTGGACAGAGCCAGCCTGAACCGCCGACGCGACACCCGACCCCACCGGGCAGACCAACCGGGCCAGCAAACCCATCCTGGCCCGCTTCCACGGGCCGCATAATCCACCTGGACATCAAGAGTCGGACGCATCCCACCGAGAGGCGGCTGGCGGGCCCACGGACGCGCCCGACCCCGAGGCCAAGGCCTCCAGGCGGGACAAAGAAGCCAGAACCGGCTACACCTACCTGCACACCGCCATCGACGGCTCCTCCCGCCCGGCCTACACCAAGGCCCCGGATGACGAGAAGGCCTCCACCACGATCGGCTTCTTCTGCCGCGCCCGGGCCTTCCTGGCCGCCCACGGCGTCATCAGACTCGTACGGGTGGTCACCGACAACGGGGCGAGCTACCGCGCCCAGACCTTCACCGCGACCATCACTCCCTGGCCTCGCGCCACCAGAGGATCCGCCCCCACACCCCACGCCACAACGGCAAGGTCGAGCGCTACAACCGCATCCTGGCCGAGGAGTGCCTCTACGCGCGCACCTACACCTCACAGCAGCATTACCGCGACACCGTCGCGGTGTGGAACCACCGCTACAACTACCACCGCCCCCCACACCGCCTAGCCACAACCAGCCTCCCACCACCCGCGTCCCAGCACACGCCACCAAACTCATGACCTCATACAGTGCTCGCGGGCCACCAGGTCGATGCCGCGGTCCGGGCGCGCGCCGCGGTCCGGCCAGTCGCACCACATCCACACGTCGTCGAAGCGCTCGGCGTAGCGCGGATCCGTAAGAAGGAACTGGCGCACCAGGCGCTCGAAGCTTGTGCCCTTGCCCCGCTGCGTCTTTGCCTCGAAGAACAGGTCGTCCAGAATCTATGCGATGCGCGACTGACTCATGGGGAGAAGCATACGAGGTGAAGCGCTGTGCCCTGCACGGTGGACTGATGCGTGACAACGTGTGGCACAGCGTCACTCCTTGCCGTCCCAGCAGGCTCACATCGTGTTCAGGGTCAGCATGATGGGGAGCGTCAGAGGAAACATCAGCATGGTGCTGATGATGATCGAGGCGGCTGCATCGGATTCATGATCGTAGGCGATAGCAAGGTTGAGCGCGGCCGAGGCGGAGGGCACTGCCAGCATGATGAGAGCGCTGAGAAGCCACACGGATCCCGTGGATGAGTCGGTGAAGGCGACAAGCCGTAGGACAAGGGCCCCGATCGCGGGGAGAAGCAGCGTCTTGATGCCGGCCGCCGTAAGAACGGTGAACAGGGGTACCGTTCGCCGCCTGACTGCGTGAAGGGCTCCGGGGACTGCCAGGCCAGCGACGAACAATGCGCAAGGAACGGTCGCGCCCGCCAACAGCGTGGTCGTCGTCAGGATGACGTCCGGCACGGGAATGGACATGATCTGAGTGATCACACCGGTTCCGACACCGAGGGTGGCCGGGTTGAAAGAGGCCGTGAGCACGCCGATGATGCGATGCCGCGGTGACGGCCGACCCTTCGATGCCCCTGTCTGGGGGCTCTGGCCCATGTGAGCACCGAGACCGACGAGGCGACGCAGCGCGGGGTACCCCACGAGGAAGAGCAGATTGTGCAGAAGCTGCATGATTCCGGCAGGTAGTCCAGCCTCGGGGCCTGCTAGGCCGGTGGCGATCGGCACTCCGAGGTAGGCGACGTTGCCCCAGGTCGCGCAGAGCGCCACCACGCCGATCTGCTGGTGCCTCAGGGTCCCGCGGGGCCATCGTCGCAGCAGGATGAGCCCGATGACGACAAAGCTCGCGCCGGCCAGGACTGGTCCGGGCAGCAGCACGAGCCAAGGCACACCTCCGGTAGGACGTGGAGCTTTGACCTGAGTCCTGACAGTTTAGTGCCCGTTTGGGGTGTCAGATCTCGGGGGCGATGTCTAGCGCGTTGAGGATGGTCTGGGCTTGGGGCGTGAGTGGGTGGCTAGCGGTGATCGTCTGGCCGGCTAGGTGGATCTGGGCGGTCTGGATTGGTTTGAGTGTATGGATGATCTTCTTGATTGATGTGCCGGTGGTGTCTTGGAGGTAGCGGGCGACGGCGAGAGCGGTGATCACCATGGTCAAGTGCGCTTCGATGGAGTCTTTGCGGTGGTGGAAGATCGGGCGGGCGCGCAGGTCGTGCTTGCTCATTCGCCATGACTGCTCCACGTGCCACAGGCTCCGGTAGGAGCTGACGACCTCAGCAGCATTCATGCGCTTACTTGTCATATTGGTGACATAGCCCTTCAGGCCCGCTGTTGCGCGGGCCCGCTTGAGGGATGCCTCATCAAGTGACAAGTGGTCTGCGGATCCCTTCACGAACCTGGGGCGGCGGGCAGTCTTCTCGCCGTCGATCACAGCCTTGGCCTTATTCTCCTGCGCCGTCAGGGTCGTGTTGTCGTGGGCGAAGCGCTTGGCGCTGTAGTGCCACACGACCCGCCACGACTCCGGGTTGTCCTGCGGCGTCCAGGCCGGGCGGCTCCTGACCTTCGACCTGCCCTTGAGAGACTTGATTCCCTTCCTGGGAGTGGTGGTCTCGATGATCTGGCCATCGGTATAGGCCTCACCGTGGAAATGCGTGTGCTCGGCCAGGTCCCAGGGCGCCTTGGTGGTCTTGGACCCGACGATGAACGACAAACCAGCCTTATCCAAGGCGGTCAGGTTCGTGTAGGACATCATGCCGGCATCCGCCACCACCACCAGGTCTGCCGGATCGACACCATGGGCGTCCAGGAAGCCTTGGACCGTGGGTACGATGGTCTTGGTCTCGGCGTGGTTTCCTTCCCAGCACCCCACCTGGAGGGGGAAGCCGCCTCTATCGACGAGCATGCCGACCGTGATCTGCGGATCTACCCTGCGCTCTTTGGAGAAACCGACCTTGCGCAGGTCATCCTCCGTCTCCGTCTCGAAGTACAACGTGGTCACGTCGTATAAGACCAGTGAGAGGTCACCGCAGGCGTTGACACGCTTGTAGAGGGCGGCCTGGATACTGCTCCTCCAGTCATTGTCGACGCAACTGGCCAGCGACCGGTAGAGCGTACGGACCGTCAGCGGCTGAACCCCGATCTCGCCCAGCACCCGCGGAACCTGCGCCTTGCTGGTGGGCTCCACCAGCCGTGCGAAGACCATCTGCTTAAAGCCCTCATCGCCGTCGACCGCCTCGCCCAGACCAAGGACCTCCCAGGCATGAGACAGGACCTGGATCAGCAGCGCGCTCGTCGTAGCGCCCATCAGGGCGCTGCCCGACACGATCGGCTTGGGCGCGCCGACCAGGGCTTCCAGGTCCAAGCTCGTCTGGCCCGCCTGAGCGATCTGGCGAGCCTTTTCCATCAGGACGGCGAGCTCGGCCTCATCATGAGCCGAGCCAACGTGCTTAACCATGCGCCTACCGCGGCTCTTGAACACGACCTTGACCGCCGTCGCCCCAGAAGACGTCACATAAGTGTTGATCGAAGGCGTCACCCACCAACCCTACACACCCCGAATTAGTGCCCGAACCAACTCAGCCACCCGCACAATCCCAACGAAAACCCACCACCAACACCTTCAACCAACAAAAAAGTCAGGAGTCAGGTTTGACGATAACGGTGAACAGGTAGCAGGGAAGAGTGATGCGGAAGACGAACTCATTGAGTGGGTTCAGTGCCTGGCGAAAATGTCTGCTTCTCGCCGACACGACGCCGAGAGCGCCGATCAGGAGGAGGGGAGCCAGAAGCGCCACCGTTGTCAGCAGCATTGGCTCACCTCCTCCCTCTCGTCAGCAGGGCGGCGTTGTCGATACTGGCCTGTGGTTCAAGAAGTGCGTCAGTCGCCGGAGCCGGTGGGCAGGGGCTTGTTGCCCCGCAGCGTCTGCACGATCCAGTAGCACAGGGCTCCTAATGGTGCGGCGATGAACCAGGAGAAAGGAGACACCTTGCTGAAAGCCGGAACCAGGGCGATGCACAGAGCGACGATGGCCGCCGGAATGAAGCCGAGCAGAGCGTCGGTATTGAGGCCTCCTCGGTAGAAGTAGCGTCCTTCCGGATTGGGGGAGTACAGATCCCGCAGGTCCACTCGTGACCGCTTGTAGTAGAAGTAGTCAAGTGTGAGGATTCCGAAGAAGGGGCCGAGAAGCGCCCCGAGAGAACCGAGGAAGTAGTTGATCGCTGTTGGGCTTCCATAGAGGTTCCAGGGAGTCACGACGATCGATGCGATGACGGACACGATTCCGCCCACCCTGAAAGAGATTTTTCTAGGGTTGAGGTTGGACAGATCGAAAGCTGCCGAGACGAAGTTCGCCACAATATTCACCCCGATCGTGGCCACGATGAAGGCGATCGAGACCACGTAGAAGACGACGTCGTTGTCGATGCGTGACAGCAGGTCGCCCGGATCATGGAAGGCCTCGCCGTAAACCTTGATGGCAGCGGCAGAGCACAAGACCGAGGTCAGAGCGAAGGCGGTCCAGTTCAGAGGCAGGCCCAGAACATTTCCCATGACCACGGAGCGACGACTCGGTGCGTAGCGGGCGAAGTCGGAGAAGTTGAGCATAAGGGTCGCCAGCGTCCCGATTGTCAGTCCCACCGTCACGAAGATCTGGTAGAACTGCGTGCCGATAGGGGGTGTGACGTTATCCGCGTTGACTGTCCACCTGAAGTCCCAGCCTGCCTGGGAGAGCATCCAGACTCCCAGGCCGATCATGATGACCCAGATGATCGGTCCGGCAGCACCCTGGAAGTGACGCACCGCCTCCATGCCTCGCCAGACGATGATCAGCTGGATCCCCGACAGGATAAGGAAGGCCACCCACCCGGACAGGCGTAGCCCCACGAAGGACGCGGTCCAGTGCTGCATGGGAGGGAAGATCCGCATCAACAGCAACTCCAGCGAGATGGATGCCAGATAGGTCTGGATCCCGTACCACGCGATAGCGACGATCCCTCGAACCAGGGCCGGGAAGTTCGCACCCCACACGCCCCAGGTGACGCGGGAGATGACCGGGTAGGGCGCTCCGGTCTCATACCCCATCAGCCCGGATACGCAGCAGGCGATGAAGATGATGAATGTTGCGATGAACACTCCGATGACGATCGATAAGGGGGTCATGCCCATAATGACGCCGGTGCCGATGAACAGTCCTGCTGCGAAGGTGTAGTTCGAGGCGTTGTGGGCGTCATTCATCCACAGTGAGAACAGGGCGTAACTGTTCCACTGGCGGTCGCTGGCGCGGGCGGGAGCGAGATCGTCATTGAACAGCCGCCCCTGAGGATCACCCTCCCGGAGCTCGTCGTAGTCCGCTTCGAGCGCTTTCACAATACTCTCCTTGAGTAGTCAGTCGTCTTAAAACTTGAATTGCGATTGTCGATTTCATATGTAGGTGTCTACTTACTCTCCTGTTGCAGGGCCACGGCCATAGGGGCGTCGAGCGCCGGGTTCTCGGCGAGCTCCTCGAACTCAGTGACGGCGTCAACGGCAGCTCCCATGGAGATATTCGTGACGCGCTCGAGGATGGCTTCGACAATGACGGGAACACTGAATGTCTGTGCTGTCTGACGCGCTGTGCGCAGGGCTTCCGACAGTTCCTCAGGTGTTCGTGCCCGTATCGCCTTGCAGCCGAGCGACTCGGCGACGCCGATATGGTCGACCCCGTAGCCGTCGGTCTCAGGCGCGTTGAGATTCTTGAAGGACAGCTGGACCTGGTAATCCATGTCGAAGGCCCTCTGGGACTGGCGGATGAGTCCGAGATAGGCGTTGTTGACGACGACGTGAACGTACGGAATACGGAAGTGCGCGGCCACAGCCAGCTCCTCGATGAGGAACTGGAAGTCGTAGTCACCGGACAGCGCCACCACGGGTGTCTGCGGATCGGCAACAGCCGCACCGATCGCGGCGGGGATCGTCCACCCCAGGGGACCCGCCTGACCCGCATTGATCCAGTGGTGCGGACGATAGACGTGCAGCATCTGCGCCGCGGCGATCTGGGACAGTCCGATAGTGGTGACGTAGCGGGTCTCGGGCCCGAAGGCGCGGCACATCTCCTCGTAGACGCGCTGGGGCTTCAACGGCGCCTGGTCGAAGTGGGTGCGGCGCAGCATCGTCCGCTTGCGCTCGTTGCACTCCTCGACCCATTGCCGATACCTCTCGACCGGACGCCCGTAACGTTCGCGGGCAGTCGCGAGAAGCACCTCCAGGGCCGCTTTGGCGTCGGACACCGAGGAGAAGTCAGCGGGGAAGACCCTGCCGATCTGAGTCGGCTCGACGTCGATGTGCACGAAACGGCGCTCGCCCCGGTAGGAGGTGAGGTCACCGGTGTGGCGGGCGGCCCAGCGGTTGCCGATGCCGATGACCAGATCCGCCTCCAGGAAGGTTGCGTTGGCGTAGCGGTGGGAGGTCTGGATTCCAGCCATTCCTTGGGCGAGGGGGTGGTCGTCAGGGATCGAGCCCCAGCCCATCAGCGTCGAGATCACCGGAATCCCTAAGAACTCGGCGAGACTGACCAGCTCTTGGGAGGCATCGGCGTTCATGATGCCGCCGCCGGCAATCAGCACCGGGTGCTCTGCGGCGTCGAGCATGTCCAGAATGGTGTCGGCCTGGTACGACGACATCCTCGGGACCGGCACGGGAAGCGGCTCGTAGGCATCGATGTCGAAATCGATGGTGGCCATCTGCACGTCCATGGGGAGGTCGATAAGAACTGGGCCCCGACGTCCCGTCCGCATGAGCTGGAAGGCCTTGGCGAAGGTGCCCGGAATCTGTGCTGCTTCCAGGACCGTCGTGGCCATCTTGGTGACCGGCTCCGCGATCGAGGCGATATCGACCCCCTGGAACTCCTCCTTGTGAAGCATGGCCACCTTGGCCTGGCCCGTGATGCACAGGATGGGAATGGAGTCGGCCCAGGCCGAGTACATGCCTGTGACCATGTCGGTCCCTCCCGGACCGGAGGTACCGATGCATACTCCGATGTTTCCCGGCACTGTGCGCGTGTAGCCCTCCGCCATATGGGAGGCGGCCTCAACATGCCGCGCCAGGACATGCCGTATTCCACCGTGCTCCTTCATGGCGGAGTACAAAGGATTGATGGCGGCACCGGGGACCCCGAAGGCCTGGGTGGCGCCCTCCTTCTCCAGGATCTGGACGATTGCGTCGACTGCACGCATGTGTGTCATGACTGTTCTTCTCTCTGATCGTTACTGGATGTGCCGCTGAGCAGCTCGATGACCTTGAGTAGGGCGGAGTGATCGAGGTCCGTCCACCCGTTGGCCTCTGCCGCGGTGAAGAGCTGGGCTACGGAACTGGCTGTAGGCAGGCAGCAGCCGGAAGAACGTGCGGTCGACTGGACGATCCCCATGTCTTTGCTGTGCAGCCTGATGGTGAAAGTGGGGCTGAAGCTCCGAGAAACGGACGCCTCGCCCTTCAGGTCCAAGATCCTGGAGCCGGCCAGGCCCTGCGAAAGCGCCCCGAGTGCGTGGACGGGGTTCACGCCGTTGTGTTCAAGCAGGATGATGGCCTCGGACAGGACGGCCAGGGCGCCTCCCACAATGAGCTGGTTGGCGGCCTTTGTGACCTGGCCCGAGCCCTCCTGTCCCATGCGGGTGATGGTTGTGCCCATGGCGGACAGGAGCGGCTGGGCCTTGGCGAAGGTCGCCTCTTCGCCCCCGACCATGATGGTGAGGCTGCCGTCGCGCGCCCCTTTGGTGCCTCCTGAGACGGGTGCGTCGAGGAAGTCGATTCCCAGATCCCGGCACCGTGCGGCCAGACCCCTTGCCTGGTCGGGGGCGATCGTGCTCATGTCGAGCATGAGGCAGCCGCGCGGTGCTCGGGCCGCGATCCCGTCAGGCGCCTCCATGAGCTCTTCGACGACGTCGCCGTCGGGCACCATGGTGATGACGGCGTCGGCCTTCTCAAGGATGCTGCCGAGATCCGGTGCGTCGATCCCGCCGGCTTCCGTGAAGAGACGGGTTCTCTCGGCGCTCCGGGAGTGGCCGCGCACGACGAAACCCGCTTTGAGCAGGTTCAGCGCCATGGGCAGGCCCATCGAACCCAAACCGATGAAGCCCACGGTTCGTATGGTCTGAATATCGTCGTGCGCGGTCATGTCTTCCTCCCGGTCGTCGTTGACCGTCGTGGTTGCCTAGCTGTTCTTCCTCTGTCCGGCTGTGGCTGTCAGACTTCCCGGAAGCTGATCTCCTGGGCGCCTTCCCAGAGGAACTTCTCCCCGAGCTCGGCAAGGTGCTCATTGCCCTCGACGATGGTGGCGAAGTGGTTCCCGGCCAGCTGGCCCGCCTTGGATGCGAAGTTCACGTACCCGTAGCCGATCAGCAGCTCAGTCTCGGACACCCCGCCGGGGTAGATGACGATCTCTCCGGGGTGGGGATAGCAGGTGCCGTTCTCCGGCTCCAGGCCCAGGTCGAGATCCCCGAAGGGGATCCATCCGGCCTGTCCGGACCAGCGAACGTGAATGATCTTGGACGTCAGTCCCAAAAGGTGCTTCTTGAAGGCTGCCACCGTCTTGGGGGCGCTGTCCTCCTCGTAGCGGGCCTTGAAGGTGAAACCGCCGGCCGTGATCTCGAGCATGGTCATGGTGAGTACTCCTTGAATGGTGTGATGTTGGGTGTTTCCGTGGTGTCGATCCGGTGCGACTGCGCCGTTCCGGAAGAATGAGAGGACTGATGAGGGTGGCGGCTACAGGGTGCGCCAGGCTTCGCGCAGAACTCGCTTGGCGTTGGCGACCACCGGCCCGGTTGTCTGTCCCCCGAGTGGCTGAACCTCGAAGGAGACCACCGGCCGCTCCGGGGCGTCCTCGCTCAGGTAGCCGATCTCCAGCAGGCCCCGGAGGAACTCCCGTACCTCCGGTACACCGCACTCGCCCTTGGGGTGGGAGAACGCCGGGTGGAGGTCGCCGTAAGCCGGATCGGAGGGGTCGCGGATGACGCAGCTACCGATATGTGCGTGGTTGATGTGCTCCTCGGTGACGGACAGAGCCTCGTGAATCGTCTCGCCCTGCATGGGGAGATGGGACAGGTCGACCATCAGACCGAAGTCCGGAATGGTCTTGCGAACCTCTCGCGAGAGCTCCACCGCCAGCCGATTGGTGCCGATGAGGGCGCACTTGTCGGTCGAGTCGTCGAAGGTCTCCAGTGACAGGGTCAGATCGCCCTTGGACGCGGCATAGCGGCCGATCTGGGTGATCGAGTCTGCCAGAAGCGCCAGCGCCTCATCCTGCCCCGTTGCCGGCTTCGGTCCGGAGAGGAAGCCGAACTTGCGGGCGCCCATCTCGTAGGCCTGATCGACGGCTTCCTTGAGGACCTCCACGGCCTTGGCGCGTTCCTGCTCATCAGTGGAGTTGAGGTTGAGCTTTCCCTTGAGGATGTAGGGCTGCGCGCCGAAGCCGACGGTCATCCCGGCAGTGTCGATGATCGACTTGGCGATCTTGCGCTGCTCGACATCATTGATGCGTGTGATCTCGATGGCGTCGAAGAAGTCGTCGACCGCGATTTCCTCAATCGTTCTGGCAATATCGCCGTCGCCGCTGGCAGCGAAGGGGTAGGCCATAAAGTGTATGAGTCCGACCTTCATGTAGTCGTGTAGCGATGATTTCATTCTATTTTCCTTCCCAGTCTGATGTCGGATGGTGAAAGCGTTCGCGTTTGTTCTTTCTAGGCCTTGCGAGAGATCGCTCGGCGCGCCGCGTCAGCGATGTTCTCGGCACGCAGTCCGAAGTAGTCGAACAGCTCGTCCATGGTTCCCGAGAGTCCGAAAATGTCGCGGGTACCGATGCGCTCCAGCGGAACAGGAAGGTTCTCGCCCAGAACCTCGGCGACAGCTGATCCCAGGCCGTTGAGGATGGAGTGCTCCTCGGCGCTGACCACTGCGCCTGTCTTGGTGGCGGAGGTGACGATCGCTTCGGCGTCGATGGGCTTGACGGTGTGGACGTGGAGCACCTCGGCCTTCACGCCTTCCGTCTTAAGAATCTCGGCGGCCTTGAGTACCTCGGAGAGGATGCAGCCCGTGGATACGAGGGTCACGTCGGATCCCTCTTGCATGGTGACTGCCTTTCCAATGGTGAAAGGGGTTTCCTCTCCGGTGAGCTCCGGAACCGGGAGCTTGCCGACACGCAGATACACCGGGCCGTCGAACTCGTAAGCCGCCAAGGTGGCCTTGTGCATCTCGGTGGCGTCGGCGGGCACGATCACTGTCATGTCAGGGATGGCGCGCATGAGGCCGACGTCTTCCAGGGGCAGGTGGGTGGCCCCCTCCTGGGCCGCGGTGGTGCCGGCGTTGTGTCCGGCGATCTTGACGTTTCGCTGGCAGTATGCGACCGACACGCGAATCTGGTCGTAACCCCGACCCGTCAGGAAATTCGCGTAGGCGTTGGCGAAGGGAACCTTTCCCAGAAGGGACAGGCCTGCTGCGGTGCCGATGATGTCGCACTCGGCGATGCCGATGTTGACGAACCTCTCCGGGTAGGCATTGCGGAACCGGATCGTGTAGTTGGGTGTTGCGCAGTCCCCATCGAGGACGAATACGTCGTCGTGCTGGGCTCCCAGTTCCAGCAGGGCTTGCGCGTATCCATCGCGCGGTTCTTTCATCGCGGTCATCGAAGTTCCTCCAATGCCAGTTCGAGTTCTTCGTCCGTGGGGGCGAGGCCGTGATATTTCGAGGTGTTCTCCATGAATGAGACGCCCTTGCCCTTGACTGTGCGTGCGATGATCAGAGTTGGGCGTCCGATCGTGGAATTGGCCTGAGTGAGCGCCTCGTCCACCTCTTGCATGTTGTGTCCGTCGATATCGATGACGTGCCATCCGAAAGCACGCCATTTGGCGTCTATGTCGCCGAGAGATTTCACGGAGTCAACGGGGCCGTCAAGCTGAATGCTGTTGGCGTCGAGAATGGCGCACACGTTATCCAGATCGTGGTCGGAGGACGTCATTGCGGCCTCCCACACCTGACCCTCCTGGATCTCACCATCGCCGAGCATGACGTAGTAACGAGAGTCCAGCAGGTCGTACTTCGCCGCCAGCGCCGCCCCATTGGCCAGCGACAGTCCTTGACCCAGAGAACCGGATGAGGAGTCGACGCACTCAAGGTGCGTGTTGGAGGGGTGCCCCTGCAGTCGAGTGCCCAGGTCTCGGAAGGTCATGAGCTCGTCATGTTCGAAGTAGCCGCGAGCTGCCAGGACCGAGTAGTAGGCGGGTGTGCAGTGGCCTTTGGAGAGGAAGAACATGTCTCGTTCTCGCCACTGGGGCTCTTCCGTGCGGATATTCATGTGGCGGAAGTAGAGAACTACCAGGATGTCAATTGCTGACAGTGATCCTGCCGGGTGGCCGCTACCTGCGTGGTGCACCATTTTTACGATGTCCCGGCGGCACTGCCGAGCAATGCCTTGCAGCTTCTCGAGTTCTTGTGTGTCCACCATCATCCTCCTTTCGTGATGCGGGATTACTCTCGACGTCGTCGCAAGGTCCCCGCTGTTTGCTGGTGGATTGTCATCTGCTGGGGGACAGGAGGTGTCCCGCCCCCCAGCGGACAACGGACTGGTCACAGGCCCAAAATGGAAGCGAGCAGGGCCATTCGAATCGACACCGACTGCAGAATTGCGCGGAAATGCAGCTGGTGCTCCGTGTTGTCGATGCGCAGATCCATCTCTCCCTTACGGCGTGGCAGCGTGTGGGTCACGTAGACCTTGTGGCCCTTTTCTGCCTCTTCCTTGAGAGTTTCGTAGCGGACGAAGTAGCGGTCCATCAGAGTCTTGAACTCTTCCGCCTTGGCTCCTGCCGGGGCCGAGCAACCCGGAAGGTAGATGAGATCCTGGCCGCGCACGAACTCGTTGAAGGAGTCCTGTTCGAAGTCGAACTCCTCGTTCACCTTGGCGCCCAGGTCGTCCTGGATCCGATTGATGATGTTGGTCGGTGTACGTCGGTCGGAGTCGGAGGCGATGGTGACGTTCGCCCCCAGGCGGGCCAGCCCGTAGGCCATGGAGTGCCCGGTGCGGGCCTCCACCATGTCGGGGGAGACCACGGCCACGTTGAGCCCCTCGATCCGACCGAAACGGCGCCACAGCGTGTAGAGGTCGAGGAGCGCCTGGGTCGGGTGCTCCCAGTGCCCCCACCCGCCGTTGATGACCGGGCACTCCGCGGACTCGGCGCCTCGGCGGGCCTCCTCCTCGTCGTAGTGGCGCAGGACGATGAGGTTGGCGTACTGCGAGACGCAGCGCATGGTGTCCTCGATGGACTCCTCCTTGGCGACGGAGGAGGTCACCTTGGGGTTGGCCTCGACGATGACGTTGCCGCCCATGCGCTCCATGGCTGTCTGGAAGCTCATGCGTGTACGCGTGGAGGGCTGGAAGAACATGAGGGCGAGCATGCGGTCATCGAAGAGGTCGATCTTGCTGCGGTTGAACAGCTCAAGCTCTTTACCCAGCTCGAAGAGGTTCAGCAGCTGCTCGTTGGACATGTCGTTGATCGAGATGAAGTTCTTGCCTACGTGGTCGACGGCGTCGATGAGGCCCTTCATGGAACGCATGTACCTGGACATGGGTGACTCCTAATCGTGTTGTTGGGTGGGTGATGATGTTTGGGTGATGTGCGGAGGACGATGGGATGTGGAGAATCTGGCCGCTCATGCGCGGGCGATCATGCGACCGTGCATGGAGTCGCGGTCCACGGTTCGGCCGCGCAGAATGGTCGTGTGGACGACTCCTCGTAGAGTCCGCCCGTGGTAGGGGGAGATCTTGTTCTTGTGCTCAAGGGACTCGATGTCGACGTCGAAGGTCTCTTCCGGGTCGAGGATGACGAGGTCGGCGTCGTTGCCCGCGCAGATCGCGCCCTTGTGCTCGACGTTGAAGGTGCGGGCCGGGTTGGCGGCGAACCAGCGGGCGATGTCGCTCAGCTCGACACCGAACTCCTGTCCCGCCGTCCACACGGCCGGAAGCCCCAGCTGCACCGAGGAGACGCCTCCCCAGGCCTGGCCGAAGTCGCCGCTCTCCTTGCGCTTGAGGTCCACCGTGCACGGGGAGTGGTCTGAGGCGATGTGATCGATGATGCCGCTCTTCAGGCCCTCCCACAGAGCACGCCGGTTGGCCTCCTCGCGCAGAGGGGGAGCGCACTTGTACTCGGTGGCGCCATCAGGGATCTGCTCAGCGGCGAAGGTGAGGTAGTGGGGGCACGTCTCCACGGTGACGTGCAGGCCCTCCTCCTTGGCCCTCTGAATCGACTCCAGGGCTTGAGCACTGGACAGGTGCAGGATGTGTACCCGGGCCCCGGTCTTGCGAGCGGCCTCGAGGACGTGCTCGATCGCGGCGTTCTCAGCCTCCGGTGGACGCGAAGCGAGGTAGTCTGCGTAACGCGGACCGAACTTCTGAGGAGCGGTGGCGAGGATCTCGGGGTCCTCGGCATGCACGATCATGACCGCCCCCAGGCGGGAGATCTCCTTCAGGTCCTCCTCGATCTCCCCGTAAGGCAGACAGCCGTACTCATCGATGCCGGAGTGGGCCGTGAAGCACTTGAAGCCGAAGACCCCTTTCTCCCACAGGGCGGCGAGGTCCTCCTTGTTGCCGGGAACTGCGCCTCCCCAGAAGCCGACGTCGACGGAGAGCTTTCCGGCTGCGGCAGTGCGCTTGAGCTCGAGCTTGTCCACGTCCACTGTTGGCGGGTCGGAGTTGAGGGGCATGTCGAGAATCGTTGTGATTCCCCCGGCCAATGCTGCGCGAGTGGCGCTTTCGTAGCCTTCCCACTGGGTCCGCCCCGGCTCGTTGACGTGGACGTGGGAGTCCAGTAGCCCGGGCATGAGCACCTGCCCTTGAGGGACGGTGAACTCCTCGTCTGCGTTCACCGACGCACCAAAGGGCTCGACGGCGACGATTCTTTCTCCTTTGATGACGATTGTCGCGGGGCGAACTCCGTCAGGAAAGACGGTCTTTTCTGCGTGGATCACTAGGTTCGCGACCGTGGTAGACATCTTCTATCCTCCTTGATGAGATGCATTGAGTGTCAGTGATGAGGGGATTTCAGGACGCGCTGCCGCGAGCTACCGCGCCACTGCGGCAAGATCGGCGTCGAGATCCACCTTGGAAGCGGCCTCAACGGCTCTGACGACGTAAGGATCGTTCCGGGAGACGTAGTAGTGCACAACGAGTGACAGTGCTGCGCCGATGAACCATGAGAAGGGGCTGAGGAACTTGCACCAGGACAGTGGAACGACGGCCACGATGATCGAGGGGATGGATGTGACAACGAAAGTGGTGACAGCCCGCATGTTCCAGCCGTTCTTGAACGAGTGCATGCCGTTGGCCTTGAACAGCTCGGAAACCTGGACCTTCTGCTTACGCAAGAGGTAGTAGTCGGCGATGATGATCCCGAACAACGGCCCCAGAACCGCGCCCAGAGCGGCCAGGAAGATGTTGACGATAATGGGGTTGTTGTAAAGGTTCCACGGAGTGATGAGCAGGGCGATGACGGCCGAGATGATTCCTCCTCGGACGAAGGTGATTTTCGACGGCCAGGCGTTGGCGAGGTCGTACGCGGGCGAGACGAAATTGGCTACCACATTGATTCCCAGGGTGGCGACAGTAAAGGTGAGCGCGCCCAAGATGGAGGCCACCGGAGAGTCGATCTTCCCTACGAGCTCAACCGGATCGTAAATATATTCGCCGTAGATCTGCTTAGAGCCTGCGGTGACAAGCACGGACACGACTGAGAATGCGATGAAGTTGACCGGAAGACCCCACAGGTTGGCCATCCAGACAGCCTTGCGTGACGGTGAGAACCGAGAGAAGTCGCAGAAGTTGAGCAGGAGAGTCGCAAAATATGTGACGGTGAGCGAGATTGCCGCCAGGAAGGCGTGCACCGGGCCCCACTCGGCAGGTTTAGAGGGCACTGACAGCGAGATGTGCCATCCTGCTTCCTTCAGGACGTAGATCGTGAGAATAAGCATGACGATCCACACCGCGGGTCCGGCGAAGTCCTGGAACTTTCGGATGGTCTCCATGCCGTTACGTAGAAGCAGCAGCTGCAGTGCCCACATGAGCAGGAAGGCCGCCCAGCCGAGCAGGCTCTCGCCGAGGAATCGCTGTCGACCGTAGTCGGTGATGTGCGGCCATATGTCGGCGGCCAGGACGATGACGGCCCGCGATGCCAGCCAGGTCTGAATTCCGTACCAGCAGATGGCCACGAAACCTCGAGTGAGAGCGGGAACGTTGGAGCCAATAGTTCCGAAAGAAATTCGGGCCAGAACGGGGTAGCAAAGTCCAGTCTTCTGGCCGGCAAAGCCGACCAGGTTCATGATGAAGAAAACAATGACAATACCTACGGACAGGCCAGCGAAGACGTGCGCCGCGCCCAAACCGAGGGTGAATAGTCCGGCCGCGAATGTGTACCCACCGATGGAGTGGATGTCGGACATCCACATGGCAAATAGGGAGAAGAAGGACCAATTGCGTTCTTTTGCCGGCGCCAGGTCGTCATTGATGAGGTGTGCGTCCACGTCGACCTTGGACTGTTCCTGAGATGCTGTTGAAACTTGCGTACTCATGTCGGTGGTGCCTTTCTGCCATTAACTGTATGTCTGCTCCCGGTGCTCAGTTGGTGATGGTGGTTCCTGCCTTGCCGTCAAGGGCGTCGGCGAGGCAGTCCAGGGATGTGATGATGACGCGCCGGCCTCCATTCTTGAGGAATCTGACGGCCGCCTCGATCTTGGGTGCCATGGAGCCGCTTCCGAACTGTTCCGCCTCCAGATAGCCAGTAGCCTCCTCGGCGGTCATGGTGCTGATTCCTTTTTGGTTCGGAGAGTTGAAATCCAGGTAGACCTGGTCGACGGCCGTGCAGATGATGAAGTCCTCGATCTCGAGGCTGTTGGCCAGGAGCGATGACGCCAGGTCCTTGTCGATGACCGCCTCGCGGCCGTTGATGCTCCCGTTCTCGCGAGTGACGGGAATTCCTCCTCCACCAGCGGCGATCACCATGACACCCGAGTTGATGAGCGACTTGATGATCTCGAGCTCAATGATCTCGACGGGTTGCGGAGAGGCGACAACGCGACGGAAACCGCGTCCAGCGTCCTCCTTGACGACCCACCCGTCCTCCGTCCGGTGCTTTTCTGCTTCCTGCTCGTCCATGAAGGAGCCGATGGGCTTGGTCGGTGAGTCGAAGGCCGGGTCGGCGGGGTCTACGACGGACTGGGTGACGATCGCCGCGACATCGCGCTCGACGCCGCGCTCGGCGAGCACGTTGCGCAGATTGCGGGCGAAAAGATAGCCCGTGGCTCCCTGCGTGTCCGCGCCAAGTATGTCCAGGGGGATGGTGGGAAGCTCACCAAGAGCCAGTTCGGCTCGGCGCAGAAGGAATCCAACCTGCGGTCCATTGCCGTGAGTGATGACTGGGTTGTACCCCTGCTCGACGATATCGGCGATGTAGGTGCAGGTCTCCCGGATCGCCTCAGACTGGTCATTGGTGGAGATCCTGCTCTTCTCCTTGATGAGGGCGTTCCCGCCGACGGCGATCACGACACCTCGATTATTCGTCTGCATGGTAAGTTCCTTTCGGGCGCGTCATGGCGCCACTTGCGAGTGGACGGAAGTGGGGGCTGGGAGGTGGGACTGGGTGGTATCAGGGCCGCAGGGGCCAGCCGGTGAGTGACTTGGGGCGTGGTGGTGCGTAGGTTCGGATCTTGGAGGTGGTCAGCCCCAGGCGCACAAGGCCTTCGGCGAGCATCGCGCCTGCCGCTACTCCTTCGACGACCGGGACTCCCAGGAGCTCGCTCAGCTCTCGGTCCAGTCCGGCCATGCCTCCGCATCCCAGCACGATCGCCTCGGCTCGCTCCTCCTCCACCGCAAGCCGCGCCTGCTCGGTGATGGCCCGCTTGGCGACGTCGGCGTCCTCGAGCTCGAGAACGCCGAGTCCAGTGGAGCGGACGGCTGCGCACCGTCTGTCGAGGCCGAAGCTCAAAAGACGGTCCTCAATAAGCGGGACGGCGCGATCGAGCGTGGTGATGACCGAGAACCTGCTTCCCAGGAGCATCGCGACGTGGGCCGCTGCCTCAGTCATGTCGACGACGGGAACACTGAGGAGCTCCATCAGGCCCTCTTTGCCGTGCTCTCCGAAACCGGCCAGAACGACGGCGTCGAACTCCCCGTCGTAGTGGGTGACAGCGTCCATGACGGCGGTGGCCGCCAGGTAGGACTCCATGTTTCCCTCAACGGAGGGAGCCCCGAAGGTCGGGGTGACCCCGATAATCTCGGTGTCTGCGCCGACGACCGCGCGGGCCGCCTCGGCGATGCTGCGTGTCATCGACTCGGTTGTGTTGACGTTGACCGTAAGAATCCTCATTGATCCTCCAGGTGTGGCGACATCCGCATCAGCAAATTCCGCATGATGGAATGTATGTTTCATACAACGTAAGTGTAGGTCAGGTCATATGTGAAGCACAATACTCTCCTCAGAGGTCAGACATCCGATCTCTGAAGTGGCTCTGACCTGCACAAACAGATGGAGTCGTGTGCGGTCAGGCGTCGTGCGACTATCTCCGACCCTAGCGGTCCTCGTCATCCTCGAAGGCTGTTCCGGTGGCCTGAAATGCCGCGTTCTCGCGGTATGGCCGCCGTGGAGGGCCTGGCGACCCCTGAGGAATCGACACTGAGGCCGGTGGGGGTGGAGATCCTATACTCGAGCCGTCCCGGGGACTTCGGGGCGCACGAGGCTGTGCGAGCACCGCCTCAGCATCCTGCCGGCGAGTCTGCCCGCACGAGCTGAGACCTTGTTTCGTGAAAGGAATACGTCATGACAACTTTTGACAACGCGATCACCCGCCGGCAGGTGGCCTACCCTCGTTACGCCAAGTACCTCGACCGTTTCGCACCGCTGACTGTCGCCTCGGTGGCCCTGGCCTTCGTTGCCATCCTCTCGATGGTCGCCTTCGTGGCGTCGGTGTTCGGTGGCAACCTCGTGTCGATGGCGCTGTCTCTTGTGACCACGGTCGTGTCAGCCGCGATCGGCCTCTACCTCGCTGACAAGGTGTCCCGCTGACACGTCTGCCTACCCGCCTGTCTCGACTGACAACGCTTCATACCCGATGCGCCACAGGCGCATCATGCATGCGTGACGGTCAGAGTGGCAGCGATCTCATCAACGGCGCTCATCAGCTCCGGAAGAATGACGTGGGTCATGTGCTCTGCGCTCATGCGCGAGGGAGGGCCCGACACTGAGGCGGCGAAGAGGTTATTCCCCGGAATGCCCATGGCCATGCAACGAACGCCCAGCTCCTGCTCCTCGTTGTCGATGGCGTAGCCGCGCGAGGAGATTCGCTCGATCTCCGCTTGGAGCTCGCCTCGACTTGCCAGAGTGTGCGAGGTGAAGACCGGAAGCTTCATATGGTGAAGCAGGCAAGCGCGATGCTCGGAGTCCATGGACGCTAGAAGCACCTTGCCCACGCCGGTTGCGTGCAGGCAGACTCGATTCCCCACCTGTGTGAACTGGCGCATGGACTGTGTCGACGTGCGGTGCGCGATGTACAGAGCCTCGTCGGCGTCAAGCATCGCCACCGCTACCGACTCGCCTGTGGCCTGGCCAAGCCGGTCGAGAATGTCATGAAGGGCGGATCCAACGGATCGACCGGCGGTCGTTGTCAGAGCGAAGAAGGCACCTCCGACGGAGTACTCACCCCGAGCCGTCTTGATGACATAGCCGCGAGAGGCCAGAGTCCGCAGAATGCGGTGGACGGTGGGGCCCGGCAGCCCCGTACGCTCAGCGAGCAGAGCGAGTGACGAACTCGTTCCGTCCTTGGCCAGCTCTTCGAGGACATCAAGAGCTCGGTCGACAGACTGGATGACGGAGCCCTGGTTCCGGGGGCGCGCCGCTGACTCGGCCTGCTCCGGCAACGAGCGGTTCATTTCCGGGTCTGCCTTGCGCTGGTTCAGGAGCGTCATCGTCGGTAGCGGCTATCTCTCAAGGGTACGAACTACCTCGGTCAACGAGGTGGACGTGCCCACGTTGCCGGGGAAGACGATATAGGGAACGCCTTGCGCCAGGCCGTCCTGAGCCGCCCACAGGGAGACGATACCCGGCAGCATCGGACCGATGCAGCGGGCGTGGCGGATATCGAGGCCGCGGGCCGCCACGTCCGACGACGTGATTCCCCCCTTGGCGACGACGAAACGCGGCACCACCTGCTCCACGATCCTGTGGACCGTTTCAACGACGGCGTCGGACACGCGGCGAGAGATGTCCAGGGACTCATCGGCACCCGCGCCCACCACAAGACGGCGGGAGGTGTTGATGATGACGGAGCCCTGCCGTAGGGCGGCGACCACCTCGCTGACGACCGCCTGGATGTGCTTCTCGCGGGTGCCCGGGTCGATGACCGTGGCGACGTCGATCTCGAATCGAGCGAGTTCCACGTGGGAGCGAAGGTCGTCGAGCTGGCTGGTGGTGAGAGCCACGTGAGACCCGACGACGACCAGACCGCCGGGCACGGCGGGGCGCTGCGGTGTTCCGGAGGTGTCCCGGATGCGCATGACGTCCTGTGGCGTCAGCGGAGTTCGAGGCTCTTGGCCGATACGTGTGCGCATGAAGGGCGGGCCCACCCGGTAGATGAAGTGCTGTCCCTGGTCCTCGGTTCGGATGAGAGCCAGACTCAGTGCGCGCAGGTCCTCTTCCGATGCGATGTCCGGAGCGATCACCTGACGGTCGGATAGAGCCGACAGGTAGCTGGCAAGTCTCTCGGGGTCGGTTCTCACGTCGGTGAGGCTGGGTGTGGAGACCGTGTTGGCGGTGACTGCTGTCTTCGTCTTCTCCTCCACCCACTCACTCAGGCGTGACGTCCTGTATCCGAAGGTCGCGTCCTGCGCGAACTCTGTCTGGCTGACAGGAAGATAGTCCTCGCCGATGCGAGCGTAGTGAGTACCGCCCACCGTGATGCGACCGGCCTCGGGGAACGCCGGCACGAGGACCACCCCGTCCACATCCTGCCCGGATGAGGCCAGGACCTCGGCGATCGTGTCAGGCTCCAGCGGGAAATGGCCTCGCAGAGTCGAGTCCGAGCGGGTGGCGAAGGCGAGCGTGACATCGAGGTCCTGGGCGGCGGACAAAGCGTTGGTGACAGCCTCAATGGTGATGCGCCGCGCCTCGTGCGGATCGAGCGAGCGCGAGTTCGTCATGACGTAGATGGCAGGGGCCTGCTCGGCCAGCGCCCACTGAAAGTCCTCGACGTCCCATGCCATGAGAACGGGCAGATCTGTGACGGACTGGGTGCCGGTCGGGTCATCGTCCAACACGATGAAGACCGGATCGGGATGCTGGCGTGCCTTGATGGCGGTCCGGACGTCGTCGGCCGTGACACTCGGGCTCGGCGGATAAAGAGCAAGAAGCTCCTCGTACGTGGGCACAACAATCTCCTTACCGTCACCATTGGCGTAAGCGCGCAGCACGAACCCTGCAAAGATGGGAGCGCTGAGTGTGTTGGCAGGATAACACCTCAGGCCGGATGGGGCTCCTCAGTTCTCCGCCTCCTGGGGCTGGCGCGGAGCCATGTGCGCGCTCATGGCCTCGGCGGCTCGTTGAGGATCCTTGGCCTGGAGGGCCTCCAGGACATCGACGTGCTGAGTGACGACCAGACTGCGAAACGCGGGATCGGAGGCTGCCTGTCGGCGGGCTGCAACCAGGGCCTCCGTCAGAGAGTTCAGGGATGAGGCGATATAGATGTTGCCGGTGGCCTCCAGGATCGTCCCGTGGAAAGCGAGGTCCGCATCCACGGCCCCGTCGATGTCATCCTCAGCGTGGGCCTGTTCGTAGTCGGCCTTGTACTGCGCCAGCAACTCCAGCTGCTCCTGCGTGCACCGCTGAGCCGCGAGCCGTGCGGCTCCGACCTCGATGATCCGACGCAGCTCCAGCACCTCCTGCTCGATGTCATGGTGATCGCTTCGCAGCAGTGCGACGTGGGTGATGAAACGAGGGTCGTGCCACAGCCGGTAGGGCTGGACGTAGGTGCCCGTGCCGTGGACGACTTTGAGGACTCCGCCAACGGCCAACGACCTGATCGCTTCACGCATCGTTGTTCGAGACACGTCCAGGAACCGGGCCAGCTCGGCCTCGGCAGGCAGTGGAGACTCCTCTTTGAACACTCCATCGGAGATGGAGTCGAGGATCTGAGTGATGGCCTTCTCGACCCGATCGCGTCCCATACGGCCCTGATCCTCCTCGGTATGTGTTTTTCGCCGACGACTTGGTGTCAGAATCTTGACGTTATGTCAGTTGTTGTGGACAGCGAGACGGACGTTTTGCCCACCCATCGTGCGTCGACGCCTCACGGCGACTCTCAGGACGCCAGGGTGGAGAGGGCGCATCGCGTGTCCGGACTCCAGGTTATCTACGGTTCGTCCGCACGGCAGCGCGAGACAAGGAGGTCGTGTCGGCGCACGTGGTGCAGCCGCAGGTGCCCGCCTGGCAGCGGGGTGCTGACCGGACTGCGCGGGAGAGTGAGGCAAGGGGAGCGATCCCCGTTCCGTGTGCCGCGCCGAGACCTTACGGTGACATCATGGTTCGCCGTCGACGCAGCGTCATCCGTGTCCTTCTGACCTCTCTCGCCCTGGCTCGTCCGGGCGGGCTGACGTCTGTCTGAACGTCTGCCGGGAGCAGCATCGCGCTCAGTCGGCGCCCAGCTGCAGGCGGTCCCAGGACCGGTAGGTGATCCGGGCGCCGATCGCGGCGGTCATCACCGGAACCGCCAGCAGCGGCGTGCTGACCTCCGTGTGGTGCGCGGCCCACACCATCGGGATGGACCACGGGATGTAGGGGCCGAGCCCGAACCCAGCGGCAAGATTGGCGCCGACGAGGATCGCCAGCGTGAGCCCGATGCCGGCCAGGTAGCCGCGCCACCGCGTCGCCGCCCACATGACCGGCAGCGCGCTGCCGCCGATCAGGGCGGCGCTGAGCGCCAGCACCGCGAAGCAGCCGGCGGCGCCTCCCGGCCCCAGCCCGAGCAGCAGCAGTCCCGCCGTCGTGAGCACCGCCGCTTCAACAACGCCCAGGATGGTCGCCCAGGTCAGAACCGCCACCATCTTCGCCGTTGCGATGGTGCGCAAGGTGGGCGGAATCGCGAACAGGCCGACGATGGTGCCGTCGACGAACTCCCGACCCGCACTCCACGACATCACCACGCCGGCAGCCAGAAGCATCGTGACCCCTACGCTCGTCGCCCCCAGGGCGGTGTAGCCGTCCCAGCCGGGCGACGTGACCATGGAGGCGGCCTTGCGCCCCAGGTCAGTGTCTCCGGCGTGCATCGCGGCGGCGTACCCGCCGGCCGTGGTCACCAGGACCAGAACGAGGGCGGCCACTGTCGCCACACGCGCGACCGTGGCCCGAGCCAGCTTGCGAGCCTCAAGGTCGATGACAACCGGGAACGTCCCGCGACCGGCGGCCATCATGAGGCGCTCCGCTCTTCCCGGGGCCGCCTCGCTCGGGAGGGCCGTCCCGAGCCGGGGTCCTGGGCCGCTTGATCCGCTGCCAGGATGGCGTCGAAGAAGACTCTCTCGAGGTCTGCGCCTCCGGGGCGGCCAGGTTCTCCGGGCGTGATCGTGTCGACGATCCGCCCTCGGTGCAGCACCTCGACCCGGTCGGCGATGCGCGTGAGCTCATCGAAGTGGTGCCCGGTCACCAGCACCGCGCCGCCGCGCCCGGTCACCTCCCGCAGAAGATCCCTGAACCCGACGACGGCGAGCGGGTCCAGTCCGTTGGTCGGCTCATCGAGGATGACGATGCTCGGCCCGTGCGCCAGGGCGCTGACCAGTCCCACCTTCTGGCGCGTACCCAGCGACAGGCGGCGCGCGGGAACATCGAGCCAGCCGGTCAGCGCCAGCGCCTCGCTCATCCGCTCCGCCGTCCGCTCGGCGCGCTCGGGATCGGCCCCGTGGAGACGCGCGGAGGCGGTGATGTTCTGCCGGGCGGTGAGCTCGGGATAGGAGAACGGCGTCTCCACCAGATGGCCCACCCGCCGCCACACGTCCCTGGGGGCGGAGGAAATATCGCGGCCGTGCAGGAGGACCCTCCCGGCGTCGGGGCGAAGCATGCCGAGGATGACGCGCAGCGCCGTGGTCTTCCCGGCCCCGTTGAGACCCACGATGGCGTGGCACTCGCCCTGCGCGACGGACATGGAGAGCCGTTGCAGAACAGGCCTTCCCCGCAGGCCGGCGCTGACGCGATCAACCTCCAGGGCCGACGCCGCCGCGCCCCTCACGGCTCCTCCAGCAGGCTGAGAAGGCCCCGACTGAGCGTGGCCGCGGCGCCACTGACCGCCTCGGTGCGGGGTGCGGTGCCGGTCTCGACCACGTCGTCGGAGGCGCTGGTCTCCTCCGCCCAGGTGAGCAGGAGGCTGCTCGCCGCGCCCATGACGGCTCCGGCCGCGGCCCGCGCCGCCGCGCCGTCGACCCCCGGAACGATGAGCGCCTCGGCAATGGCGCGCTCGGTCTGCTGGCCCGCGGTTCGCACGGCGGCCGCCAGCGACGGCGTGCGACCCGCCAGCCGAACGCGTTCGTAGAACTCTCGGGAGGACATCTCCTCGCGCGCCGACTCCTGACTCATCGCCGCAACGAGGCCCCGCACCGCCCGGGTCAGCGGACGCCACCGCTGCGGCTGGGCGCGTACCGCCTCGGCGATGAACGGATCGAACAAGTCGCTCACCACCACGGCCTCCTTGGTGGGGAAGTGGCGGAAGAAGGTCATGTGAGAGACCCCGGCGGCCTTGGCGATCGCGGTGACCGGGACGGCGTCGAACCCCCGCTCGGTGAACATCCGCAGTGCGGTGCGCCGAAGCAGGTCAGTGGTGGAGGTGCGCGGGCTCATACCGAGAATGTTAGTCAGTAACCTTCTGTGAGTCAATAACACTCCAACTGGAAGACTCGTCCGGGCGCGCGCTCCGGGCGCGCCGTCCGGGTGCGCCGCCACCCACTGCTGGCCGGCACCTCCCGTCCGCAAGAGCGCGGCGGGCACCACAGTCGCCAACCGGTCGGGCGTCACTGCCGGCCGGCGTCGGCGTCGGTAGCATGAGGCCAGCGCAGCCAACCCCGGGAGGAAACCGATGCACGAGCCCATCAAGCTGGTCGACCGTGTCCAGGCCATCAACTGGAACCGCCTGGCCGACGACAAGGACCTCGAGGTCTGGGACCGCCTGACCGGCAACTTCTGGCTGCCCGAGAAGGTGCCGCTGTCCAACGACGTGCAGTCCTGGGCCACCCTGACCGAGGCTGAGAAGAACATGACCACCCGGGTCTTCACCGGCCTGACTCTCCTGGACACCATTCAGGGCACGGTCGGCGCGGTCTCCCTCATCCCCGACGCCCGCACCCCCCACGAGGAGGCGGTGCTCACCAACATCGCCTTCATGGAGTCGGTCCACGCCCGCTCCTACTCCTCGATCTTCTCCACCCTCATCTCGACGGCGGAGATCGACGAGGCCTTCCGCTGGAGCGAGGAGAACGAGAACCTCCAGCGCAAGGCCCGCATCATCCTGGACTACTACCGCGGTGACGACCCCGAGAAGCGCAAGGTCGCCTCCACCATGCTGGAGTCCTTCCTCTTCTACTCCGGCTTCTACGCCCCCATGTACTGGTCCAGCCACGCCAAGCTGACCAACACCGCCGACCTCATCCGCCTCATCATCCGCGACGAGGCCGTCCACGGCTACTACATCGGCTACAAGTACCAGCTCGCTGTGCGCGAGTCCTCGCCCGAGCGCCAGGCCGAGCTCAAGGACTACACCTTCGATCTGCTCATGGAGCTCTACGACAACGAGGAGCAGTACACCGAGGACCTCTACGACGAGCTCGGCCTGACCGAGGACGTCAAGAAGTTCCTGCGCTACAACGCCAACAAGGCCCTCATGAACCTGGGCTACGAGGCGCTGTTCCCGGCCGACGCCGTCGACGTCAGCCCGGCGATCCTCGCCTCCCTGTCCCCCAACGCCGACGAGAACCACGACTTCTTCTCCGGCTCGGGCTCCTCCTACGTCATGGGCACGGCCGAGGCCACCCAGGACGAGGACTGGGACTTCTGAGCGCATGAAGAGAGTGGATCAACTGGCCGACACGCTCTGACGGTAGCTCGATGGCTCGTTCTGATGAGCGGAGGTCTGTGTGCTCCGAGCCTCGGGAATCCAATCCCGCGCGAATCCATTTCTGTGTCATCGATGCCGAGTCTGTTGATGTTCAGGCGGAGATTGCTGCCGTCGCGCAGCAGGTCGTGGCACCGTTGGGACTGCGAGGCTTTACCAAGATGCTGCGCGAGGCTGAGGTTGCGGGTGAGATCCGCGGGCGTATGAGAGCGATGGCTCGAGGGTGTCTGCCTGAGGAGAATCCTCCCGCGTTGTCTCCGGTCGTCTCGCAACCTGACCTCTTCGAGCTCCGCTGGAAACTCGCCGGCGCGAAGAACTCCTTAGTGCGGGCCTATCACGGGGAGCCCGGCCATCCTGACGTCGTCGTTGTGCGCATCCACCGCAAGGAGACGGATCTGCCGGTCGCCAAGCAGCGGGAGCTGCAGAACGCGGTGATGGAGGAGGGTCAGCGACGCTTCGTTGTGGGCGAGCAGTGCCATTGGGGTCATACCAGGGCTTGCTCTCACTGCCTCGATCCGTGATAGATTCTAGTCTATGACTTCGATCCAGGCGTCCCTCCAGGAGCGGGGCTTTGATGAGCTGGTTGAGCACTCGGCGCGACTTGCTCAAGCCGATGACGAGATGCGCTGGGCCCTCATCCAGGCTCGCAAGGAGGCCGGTCTCTCGCAGCGCGACGTTGCCGAGATGATGGGTGTCAAGCAGCCGACGGTTGCTGCGTTCGAGAGTCAGGATAACGATCCTCGGCTCTCCACCTTGCGTCGTTACGCGCTTGCTGTCGGAGCGAGCGTGGAGCATCGCGTGACAACCTGGGGGCGTACGACCTTCGAGTCGGAGAGCTGGACGCCCATTCAGACACTTGGTGGAGGGTGGCCCATGGCGATAGAGGCGAGCGCCGGTGATCCGCTTCCGATCCAGGCCGAGCGTACGGTTCCGCTTGTCGACGACTTTGCCGCAGCCGCATGAGTGGCGGCCGGCGTTACGAGACAGCCCGAGACCTGCTCCCAGTCCTCGAGCTGAATCGTGTGACGCCCTACGAGGTCGCAGGTAAGCGTGTTTACTCCCCTGAAGCCACTGAAATCACGAGTTCGATGGAGTCGATGATCGGTGGCGAGGAGGGGGAGGCTTTCGTTTTCCGGGTGCGGCAGCGGGTCAAGACTAATGAGGCCGAGATTACCGCGGACTTCGAAGTGGAGTACCGGTTCATTGAGCCAGGTGGTCAGATCTCGGAGGAAGCTCAGGTCGAGTTCGCCGAGAAGGTGGCTTTTATGGCGCTCGTTCCCTATCTCAGGGAGTCGGTTCATACGACTGCCATGCGTCTGGGCGTGCAGCCTCCCCTGCTGGGGATGGTGCGTCAAGGTGAGTTCCGACTGCGTGCCGACGGTGACGTCACCTCGGGTGGTAGCCCCAAAAATTGACTGGATCGGAGGTTTTAGTTTCGCGGTTGGCGTCGAGTACTGCGGACGGGGCTCGATAGCGTCACGCCACGATGACGCCCGAGTTGCCTCTGGATCGCTCCGACGAGGACGGCTGTGCGACGCAACCGGCGGAGGTGGGGAGCACTTCCGCGGGTGGTCTCCCCATAGCGGGGGGAATATGCGCGGCGCACAATTTCGGTGTTTGCAGCGCGCCAGAAAGGAACTCCCATGCGCTCCACCGTCAAGGTTCTCTCCGCCATCGCCGCCCTCGCCATGGCGGCCGGACTGTCCGCCTGCGACGAGCAGGGTGCCTCCCAGACCTCGGCCGGCGACGCCACCGCAAACGATTCCGCCGATAAGGGCGCGGACGCGACCTCCTCCAAGGACTCCAAGGACTCGAAGGGGTCCGAGGGCAAGGACGGTGAGACCACCAAGTCCGGCTCCAAGATCCGGAACATTGAGCCGGTGACCTTCAAGGACGAGCAGATCAGTCTCACGCAGACCTGTGACAAGGTCGTTGAGGACTATGCCGCACCCAAGTACAAGCAGAACGGTGGTAGCGACACGATCTACCTGCTTCACTGCAAGCTCGACTTCAGCGGAGACGTCGGCTTCAGCAGCGGTGTCGCGGACGTCACCTCGCTTCAGGACAAGGGGGATTCGTCCCTCAAGGCGGATGAGTACGGGAGCCTGCTGGAGGACGACATGAAGGATGACGGTCTCAAGGCCCTTGGTTTTGATGACTACGGATCCGGGAAGGTGGAGGGCTGGTTCGCCTTCGCATCCCTGGGGGAGACGACCAAGCTGAAGCCGTTCTCCGAGGGCACCACCACCATCGTCTACAACCGCGAGGACAGCGAGAGCATCAAGTCGGGCAAGCAGTACCCGGCCTACTCCGACACCCAGGACCTCGTGCTGAAGTAGACCTGATGACACTGTCCCCTCGGCGGCCTTGAGATTCCCGCCGATGCTGTTCTCCGGCTGCCGCGTCCTCCGTTCCCGCAGGTTCGAAGGACGCGGCAGCGTGTGAGGCGTCGGCTTGTGACGGTGCGGTCGGCTTCCGGCGCCCCTCGTCTTCGGTAGCGTGCTGCCATGACGTCATCCGAGGTGACTCGCCCCCGCCCGACGGCGCCACCCGTCTACCGGGACGGCCCGTCCAAGATGTCTGAGGTCGGCGCGCGCTCCTGGGGCATCGATGACGTCCTCGACTCGGTCTTCTTCGCCATCGCCGCCGTCGCCACGCTGTGGCTGGCCTGGCTGCTCATCGGCTCGGGCTGGCACCTCGAGCCGGCACTCGTGGTCAACTCCCTGCTGTTCTGGGCGGTCCTGGCCTACCTCGCCCTGCCGCGCCTGCACCAGGTCCTCACCTGGCTCTACGTGCCCGACTACTTCATCGGCCGTACCCGCACCCCCGACGGGCTCCTGGGCGACCCCGTCAACCTCGCCGTCAAGGGCGATGAGGAGGACATTCACGAGGCGATGGTGTCCGCCGGCTGGGTGCGTGCCGACCCCATCACCCTGCGCTCCTCGTGGCGCATCGTCGTCTCCTCGCTGCTGCGCCGCTCCTACCCGGCCGCCCCCGTCTCCAACCTCCTGCTCTTCGGGCGCAGGCAGAGCTTCGCCTACCAGAAGGAGGTGGAGGGCAACCCCGCCCAGCGTCACCACGTCCGCTTCTGGCACTGCCCGCCCGGCTGGGTCCTGCCCGGCGGCGGGCGCGTGGACTGGCTGGCCGCCGCCACCTACGACCGCGCCGTCGGCCTGAGCGTCCTCACCCTCCAGGTCACCCACAAGATCGACGCGGACATCGACATCGAGCGAGACTTCGTCGTCGACGACGTGCGCTGGGCCAACGACGCCGCCGAGCTCCAGATCTGGCCGGACTTCTTCACCTCCTACCACGACAAGAACGGAGGAGGGGACCGGGTGGTCACCGACGGCGCCCTCCACGTCCTCGACCTCAACGAGGTGGTGCCCGGATCCGACTCCGGCCTCTCCCTCGAGCTGGCCCACCTCGCCGACCTCGAGGCCCGACGGCGCCGGCCCAGCCAGCTCGTCATCGCCCTGGTCCTCATCGCGCTCCTGGTCGTTGCCGAGCTCATCCGAGTCTCCCGCATCGACGTCACCGACCTGCTGGACGCCGCCGCGATCACCGACGCGAACCAGAGCACGGTCGTCGCCTTCATCGCCATCATCGCCGTGCTGTCGTCCCTCCTCACGCTCATCACCGCTGCCCTGGGTGTGGCGGCCTGGCACGGGCACCCGCGCGGCCGCATCGCCCTCATGGCCACCTTCGTCCTGGGGATCGTCACCGACATGGGGCAGGTCTCCAGCCTCGGGGTCCGCCAGGCCACCCTCGGCCTGGTCGTCACCAGCGCGCTCCAGGTGCTGGCCCTTCTGGCGCTCTCGGCCCGGCAGGTCCACGAGTGGGAGCGTGCCCGCAAGGAGGAGCGTCGTGCTGCCCGGGCCTCCCGAAGCGGCCCGCGAACCGGCACGCAGACCGCTCCGTCCACCGCTAGGGTGGATTCATGAGCGAGTACCTGGCGGGACCGCAAGGAGACGGCGCCGGCAACGCAGGCCCGGCGGGCCGGGCCGACCGGCGCACCAGCCATGTCGATGAGTCCCGGCCCGTCGACGGCGACCGCGAGCACGTGCGCTTCGGCATCCCCTTCAACGGCGTCGTTCCCATCTGGCACGACGACGCCACCATCACCTGGCACCGGCCGGCCGACGGCACCGACCTGTCCAGCGTCCTGGGCATGGGCCTGGTGGAGTCCGAGCCCGGCCCCGCCCAGGCCCCGGCCGGCTGGGAGGAGCGCGTTGAGACCGGCACCCTGACCGACTCCGGCCGCCTCCTGCTGCTCAAGGCCGAGACGCCGTCGGGCCGCCGGGCCATCAACGACCCGGGCGACGGCGCCCCCATCCCCCTGGAGGAGCCGCTGAGCTACGAGGAGGCCATGGAGGGGGTCTTCGACGTCGTCAGCTTCGGCATCCATGTCGGCCGCATCATGCTGCGCGCCGCCCGCGACGGCGGCATCATCCTGTTCACCCTGCGCGCGCCGCGCGATCCCGAGCCGCACCACATCCTGTCCGTGCCGGCGAAGGTCGACGACCGCGGGGTCATGAGCTTCCACCTGGGCACCCTCCAGGAGATGGAGGGCGGCGCCTGGGACGCCGCGACCCACCGCGACGGCATGTCCCTGCTCGACCTCACCGTCCCCTACATCGACCTCGTGGCCGAGGTCAGCCCCGACGGCGAGGAAGGGCTCGACGCCGACAGCGTCCTGGAGATGGCCCAGCCGGTCATCCAGTGCATCCTCAAGCCCGGCTTCCCCTTCGCCCTGGGCGCCTCCATGCTCCTGCCCGAGGAGGACGAGGACTGAGCCGGGCCGACACCGCACTGCTCGCTGCGCTCAGGGCGCCGGCGGAGCGGTTGAGCCGCGCACGATGAATTCAGTGGGGATGATGATGCTGCGGCTTCCGTCCAGTGTCCTGGAGGCCACCTGCTCCAGCACGAGGCCCACCATCTCGCGGCCGTGCCGCTTGAAGTCCTGACGCACGGTGGTCAGCGGCGGGAAGCTGTACTCGCCCACGGCCAGGCCGTCGAAGCCGACGACCGAGACGTCCTGCGGCACACGCCTGCCCTGTTCGTGCATCGCCCGGATAAGGCCCAGGGCCAGCTCGTCGTTGGCGCAGAAGATGGCCGTCACCTCCGGGTCGGCGGCCAGGTGCAGGCCGGCCTCGTAGCCCGCCGCGGCCTCCCACCCGCCGGGCACCGGCTCAGGAACCTCCCGCCCCGCCTCCTGCAGGCAGCGGACCCAGGTGGCCCTGCGGATGAGGCTGGACTGGGAGTCCTCGGGGCCGCTCACGTGGTGGACGGTGCGGTGCCCCAGCTCCAGGAGGTGCTCGACGGCGTCGCGCACCCCGCCGACCTGGTCGGCGCTGGCCGAGGGGTAGTAGTCCACGAGCGTCGAGTCCGAGACCGCCACCGGCATCGAGGGGGGCAGTACCAGCTGCTCGCGCCCGGCCCGCCCGGCCTGCACGACGACAAGCCCATCGATGGCCTGGTGAGAGAGCCGGTAGACGGCCTCGCGCAGGTCGTCGGAGGCGGGGTGCTCCACCTGGACGAGGTTGACGGCGTAATCGGCGGCAGTGGCCGCCTCCAGCACGCCCGCGGTGGTCAGCGCCTCCCCGGTGCGCTGGATCTGCTGGGTCAGCACGCCGATCGTCTTGAACGAGCCGCGGCGCAGGGCCTGTGCGGCGCGGTTGGGGGAGTAGCCGAGCTGGTTCATCGCCCGCAGGACCCGCTCGCGGGTGTCGGGCCGGACGTGCTCCGATCCCGCCGCCACGCGCGAGACCGTCTGGGCCGAGACACCGGCCAGGCGAGCCACATCGCTCATCGACGGCGCTCCCTCCGCGCCCCGGCTCTGCCCTGGCATGGCGCGAGGTTATCAGGATTGTCAGAGACGTCCGCATCCTGACTACGTGGTGACGTTACCATAACGGTCCTCCTCCGAGGGTGACGAAGTCGAAATTTTGTCGGTAGATCTGTCCCACAAGAGTGGATCTCATCTATCATGTTAACGTCAACACCAAGACGTTGCACCGATGCGCGTCCTCCGTTCCCGCCAACCCCCGGGGAGCCGAACAATGATCGTTCCTAGATACTTCGAGGACCTCGGCGTCCTTCATGAGCACACGCTGCCGCCGCGCTCCTACTACGTGCCCGCCTCCCGTCCCATCGCCACCAGTCCCTGGAGGCGGGAGGACTCCGACCGCTTCCACCTGCTCAGCGGGCAGTGGGCCTTCCGCTACCTGCCCAGCATCCACGAGCTCACCGAGGCCTTCTGGGAGCAGGGCGCCCCCGAGGCCGCCGGCGAAAGCGGTGAACCCGGCCCTGCCGCCGTCCCGGAGGGCTTCACCATGATTCAGGTGCCCAGCACCTGGCAGCACCTGGGCTATGACGCCCACCAGTACACCAACGTGCGCTACCCCATCCCCTTCGACCCGCCCCACGTCCCCCAGGACAACCCCTGCGGCGCCTACATCCGCGACTTCGAGTACGCCCCGGATGCCGCCGCTCCCAGCACCTACCTGACCTTCGAGGGCGTGGACTCCTGCTTCTACGTCTGGCTCAACGGCACCTACGTCGGCTACAGCCAGGTCTCCCACGCATCCGCCGAGTTCGACGTCACCGAGATCATCCGCCCCGGCGCCAACCGCCTGGCCGTGCTGGTCCTCAAGTGGTGCGACGGCACCTACCTGGAGGACCAGGACAAGTTCCGCACCAGCGGCATCTTCCGCGACGTCTACCTCCTGAGCCGCCCGGCCGCCGTCCTGTTCGACTACGTCACCACGACCTCGCTCGGCCCGGTGGTCGGCACCGGATTCGACGCCGGCCCGGCCACCGCCGTCGTCAAGATCCAGGGAGCCTACCGGGGCGGGGCCGTCCCCACCCGCGTGGAGCTCATCGACCGCGACGGCTCGGTGGTCGCATCCGGCGACCTGGAGACCTTCGCCGGCGACGACGGCTACACCCACCGGGCCCGCCTGAGCGTCGAGGGCCCCCGTCTGTGGAGCGCCGAGGACCCCTACCTCTACACCCTGGTCATCACCACGCCCGACGAGGTCATCACCGACCGGGTGGGCATCCGCGAGGTCGAGGTGAGCGACGCCGTCGTCCGCCTCAACGGCAGGCCCATCACCCTGAGGGGCGTCAACCGGCACGACTCCGACCCCGCCACCGGGCCCGTCGTCGACCTGGAGCACATGCAGTGGGACCTGCGCCTGATGAAGGAGCACAACATCAACGCGGTGCGCAGCTCCCACTACCCCAACGACCCGCGTTTCTACCAGCTGTGCGACGAGCACGGCTTCTACGTCATGTCCGAGGCGGACAACGAGAGCCACGGCACCCAGAGCCGCTTCCTGGCCGACCCCTCCTGGGACAACCAGGTCGAGCACTGGAACGAGCCCATCGCCGACAACCCCGAGTGGACCGAGGCCGCCGTCGACCGCATGAGGCTGTGCGTCCACCGCGAGAAGAACCGCCCCAGCATCATCTCCTGGTCCGCCGGCAACGAGTGCTCCTACGGCTGCACCCTTGAGGCCGCCCTCATGTGGGCCAAGGACTTCGACCCCACGCGGCTGACCCACTACGAGAGCTCCTACTACCGCGACTCCAAGCGGCGCTACGACTACTCCTGCATCGACCTGTACAGCCGCATGTACCCCGGCATTGAGGAGATCCGCGACTACCTGGACTCCGACCCGGACAAGCCCTTCATCCTCGTGGAGTACTGCCACGCCATGGGCAACGGTCCCGGCGACCTCGAGGACTACTGGGAGATCATCCGGGCCGACGAGCGCATGTGCGGCGGCTTCGTGTGGGAGTGGTGCGACCATGCGGTCACCGCCGGGACCACCGACGACGGCCGGCCGGTCTACCTCTACGGAGGCGACCACGACGAGGCCGTCCACGACGGCAACTTCTGCGTCGACGGACTCGTCTCGCCCGACCGCGTCCCCCACCCCGGCCTGGCCGAGCTCAAGAACGTCCAGCGCCCCGCCCGCGTCGTCGAGTACGACCAGGACGAGGGTCTGCTCACCATCCACAACGACCTGGACCACACCGACCTGTCCCAGTACCTGCGCATCTCCTACGAGGTGCGCTGCGACGGCGTCGTCGTGGACCGGGAGGACCTCGATCTCCTCGAACCCGTCCCGCCGTACACGAGCGTCATGCTGCGCTGCGAGCCGAACGTCCCGCCGGCGGGGCGCTGCCACCTGCTGGTCACCTACCGGCTCACGCGCCCCGACTCGCTGCTGGCCGCCGGCCACATCCTGGGCTTCGACGAGATCCCGTTGCGCAACGCCGACAAGCGCCACCGATGGGCCGCCGCGCTCGCGAACCGTCCCATCGGGGGGACCCGGCTGCCGGTCAAACGCGAAGGGACCCGGATCGAGGCCGAGGCCGTGGGCCTGCGCTGCGCCATCGACACGCGCACCGGCCTGCCCGCGTCCCTGAGCACGGAGGACCGCGAGCTCCTGGAACGCCCGGTCGAGCTCAACATCTGGCGGGCGCCCACCGACAACGACCGCCACGTGCGCCTGGAATGGGAACGCGCCCACTACCACCAGGCCACAGCCCGCGCCTACGGCGTCGACGTCGAGGAGGAGCCCGGGCGCGTCACCATCAGCGCCGACGTCGGCCTCGTGGCGCCCTCGGTCCAACCCGCCCTGCGCGGGCGGCTCGTCTGGACCCTCACCGACGACGGCGTCCTGAGCCTGAGCCTGCGGCTGCGCCGGGCGCTGGGCTTCCCCAGCCTGCCGCGCCTGGGGCTGCGCCTCTTCCTGCCCGAGGCCATGAACCAGGTCGACTACTACGGCCTGGGTCCGCAGGAGAGCTACATCGACAAGCACCACGCCAGCCACCACGGGGCCTTCAGCGCCGACGTCGTCGACCTCCACGAGGACTACATCCGGCCCCAGGAGAACGGCAGCCACGCCGACTGCAACAAGGTCACCATCTCCGGAGGCGGCCTGAGCCTGGCGGTTGTCGGGCAGACCCCGTTCTCCTTCAACGCCTCCCGCTACACGCAGGAGGAGCTGGCCGCCCGACGTCGCAACACCGACCTGACGCCGTCGGGAAGCACGGTCCTGTGCCTGGACGCCGCGATGGCCGGCATCGGATCCAACAGCTGCGGCCCCGCTCTGCGGCCCCGCTACCAGGTCGACAGCCAGGAGCTGGGGATGGAGCTCCATCTCCTGCTCAACACCCTCAACCACACCAGCACTCACAACGAGGTGAAGCCATGAGCAGCGAGTCTGCCGGCAAGAAGGCCGGCGCCCCCACCGCAGGAGCCGGCCTGGAGGCGGCCAGCGAGAGAAAGTACCTGAAGTGGCACAACAAGGTGGGCTACGGATCGGGCGATGTCGCCGGCAACGTCGTCTACGTGCTCCTGTCCGCCTTCGTCATGATCTACCTGACGGACACCGCCGGGCTCAACGCGGGCATCGTCGGTACCCTCATGATGATCTCGAAGCTTTTCGACGGCTTCTCCGACATCATCTTCGGGGCGCTGCTGGACCGCACCAACACGCGGATGGGTAAGGCCCGCCCGTGGATGCTGTGGGGGTTCGTGGGCTGCTCCGCCATGATCATCGCGATCTTCGCGATCCCCACGAGCCTGGGGGACACCGCCAAGTACGCCTGGTTCTTCATCGCGTACACGCTGCTCAACGCCGTGTTCTACACGGCCAACAACATCGCCTACTCCTCACTGACCGCGCTCATCACCCGCAACGGGGCCGAGCGCGTCCAGATGGGCTCCATCCGCTTCATGTTCGCCTTCGGGACGAACCTGCTCATCCAGAGCGTCACCGTGGGCGGCGTGGCCCTGTTCGGCGGCGGCGCCGTCGGCTGGCGGACCATGGCGATCATCTACGCGCTGCTCGGCCTGGCGGTCAACACGCTCTCGGTGCTCTCGGTCAAGGAGCTGCCGCCCGAGGAGCTGGAGGGCAAGGGTGAGGGCGAGCCCAAGGAAGACAAGCTCTCGGTCGCGGAGTCGGCCAAGATGCTCGTGTCCAACAAGTACTACCTCATCATCCTCATCGTCTTCCTGCTCACCCAGATCTTCACGGCCATGCTCAACATGGGCATCTACTTCATGAAGTACATCCTGGGGGACGAGAACCTGCTGGGGACCTTCGCGTGGGCCATCAATATTCCGCTCATCGTGGGGCTCATGATCACGCCGCTGGTGGTGAGCCGGTTCGGAGGCATGTACCGGATCAACATCGTCGGCTATGTCATCGCGACCCTCGGGCGGCTCGGGGTGCTTGTGGCGGCCTACGTGCACAACGTCCCGCTCATGCTGATCCTCTCCGGGATCGCGGCCCTGGGCATGAGCTCGCTGCAGGGCACGCTCAACGCCCTGATCGCCGAGGCCTCGGAGAACACCTGGCTGCGCACCGGCAAGCGCATCGACGGGCTCATGTTCTCCTGCACGTCGCTCGGCGTGAAGGTGGGTGGCGGTATCGGCACGGCCGTCTCCGGGTGGCTGCTGTCCGCGTCCGGCTACGACGGGCACCTGAGCGTCCAGCCGGGATCGGCCATCCAGATGATCTACATCATGTACGTGTGGCTCCCGCTCATCGCCAACGCGCTCATCCTCTTCCTGCTCACCCGGCTCGACGTCGAGAAGGTCAACACCCGGCTCAAGGAGGAGGCCGACGCTCGGGCCGAGGTGGAGGCCGGCGCCGGGGCGGCCGGTGGGGACTGCGCGGCCTTGGGCGAGGCCGGTGAAGCCGTCCGTTCCGACGCCGACGGCACCGCTGGTGCTGTCGAGAGTCCGGCCATCGCGGCCGTAGGCGCTGAAGTCTCCGATGACGACGCAGAGGGCGGTGGTTCGGGCTCGGCCGGATGAGGCGCGGGGCGGTCCACAGGACTCGCGGGTGAGGGGCGATAAGGGGGCTCGTGGACGGTGAGGCTGTCGCCCCCACCCGCGTTCCCCAAGGCGGTGCGCCGGCGGGGGTCCGCCTNTGCGCAGGCGGAGTTCCGCCTGCGCACCGCCGGTCGTTTTTGTCTTCGCCTGTGCCGACGTCGAGGACGTGCTTCTTGCTCGAGGACGTACCTTCCGTGTGGCGACTGCGTTTTCTCATTGATGACTGACTACTGCCCGCAGCCGTCTTCGACGAATCGCAGTCCCCACGGCAAAAGTACGTCCTCGATCGACGTCGGATGCGGGTGGGGGTGTGCGAGTACAAGCGTGCAGGCCGGGTGGTTGCACTCTGAGGCACTGTGAGTACGAGCCCGGCCATAAGGGCGCTGTGCCGGACGGTCGCCGGCTCCCGGCTGGGCAAACGTGCAGGTCAGCCCATAGGTGATGCTGACCGCTGTGATCGGCGAAACCTGGGCACAGCCGATATGGATACGACAAACGTGAGGTCTTGGTGATCAGATCACCACAGGATAGGCTTGCCTTGCTTATAGCGATCCGAGACGAATTTCGTGACATGGAGGCCGAGTGTTTCTCGCCAACCTGCTGATCGCCCTACGGGAGGGTTTGGAGGCGGCTCTTGTCGTCAGCATTATCGTCGCCTACCTGGTCAAATCCGACCGCCGCGACGCTCTGCCCAAACTGTGGATCGGCGTCGGACTGGCCGCCCTCCTGCCTCTGGCCACCGGCGCCATCCTGACCTGGGGGCCCAAGACCCTCACCTTCCAGGCTCAGGAGATTCTCGGCGGCACCCTGTCCTTCGTTGCCGTCGGCCTGGTGACCTGGATGATCTTCTGGATGGGCAAGAACGCCCGCGAGCTCAAGGGAGAGCTGGAGGGATCCCTGTCCAGGACCCTCGCCGGGGACGGCTCCGGCTGGGGCGTTGTCTGGATCGCCGTCGTCGCCGTGGGGCGCGAGGGCGTCGAGACGGCCCTGTTCATCTGGGCCACCGTGCGCTCCAGCATCGAGAGCTCCACCATGCAGACGACGGCGGGCGTCGTCACCGGCCTCGCCCTGGCCATCGTGCTGGGTGTCCTCATCTATCAGGGCGCGGTGCGCATCAACTTCCGCATCTTCTTCGCCACCACCGGGTACTTCCTCGTCGTCGTCGCCGCCGGCATCGTCGCCTACGGCGTCGGCGACTTCCAGGAGGCCGGTGTCCTTCCCGGCATCATGAGCCACGCCTGGGACCTGTCCGCCCACCTGCCGGACAGCACCTCGCCCCTCTACTGGCTCTATGTGCTGCTCCAGGCCATGTTCCAGCTCAACCTCCAGCCCACCGTGCTGCAGGTCGTGGGCTGGTGCCTCTACATCGTCCCGGTCCTGGTGCTGCTCACCCTCCAGATCCGGGGGCCGCGGCCCTCGCCGCGCCAGGAGAGCGCCGCCGACAAGACCCATGAGGCCGCCGATGACGTCAGTGACGCCGCGTCCGACGTCGATACGAGCAAGGTCTCCTGACCGTCCCCGCAGACCCTCATCCACCACCGCCTCCTCACAAAGGAAAGACAGATGCCGATCATCACGCGACGCAATGTGCTCACCCTGCTCCCCCTGACCGCCATGGGCCTGGGCCTGGCCGCCTGCGCCGACAACCCCAAGAACGCCAAGGGCGGTGCCTCGGGATCCGGCAAGGCCCAGGAGATCACGGTGACCCTCACCGATGATTCCTGCCAGCTGTCCTCCACCTCCTTCCCCTCGGGTGTCGTCACCTTCACCATCACCAACTCCGGCTCGGCGCCCAACGAGCTGGAGATCCTCACTGAGGACAAGCTCCAGATCATCTCCGAGCAGGAGAACATCGGCCCCGGCACCACCGCGAAGCTCACCACCTCCCTCAAGGAGGGCACCTACTACGCCGCCTGCAAGCCGAACATGGTCGGCGAGCTCAAGGGCGTCACCCAGCTGACGATCACCAAGGGCGCCGCCGTCGACGTCAGCGCCGACGAGGCCGAGGCGCGCGAGGCCGCCGTCACCAACTACACCGCCTACGTGCGCGATCAGGCCGGCCAGCTCCTCACCGCCACCCAGAGCTTCGTCACCGCCTACACCTCCGGCGACACCGCCACCGCCCAGAGCCTCTACCCGCTGGCACGTCAGTACTACGAGCGCATCGAGCCCACCGCCGAGTCCTTCGGGATCAAGGAGGCCGGAGACCTCGACGCCTCCCTGGACACCCGCGTCCAGGACCTCGCCTCCGGCGCCGGCAAGGCCGTCACCGACAAGGAGGTCATCGACGGCTGGACCGGATGGCACCGCATCGAGGCCGACCTGTGGGCCCAGGACCCCGCCAGCCCCTTCAAGTTCGCCGACGACGCCGCCCGCCAGAAGGTCGCCGACCAGCTCAACACCGACACCAAGTCCCTCTACGACCTCGTCTACGGCAACATCAACGGCACCGGCGGCAAGAAGTTCGAGCTCGAGCTCGAGGACGTCGCCAACGGCGCCGCCACCCTCCTCGAAGAGGTCGCCACCACCAAGATCGTCGGCGAGGAGGAGACCTTCTCCCACACCGACCTCTACGACTTCCAGGCCAACGTCGAGGGCGCCAAGGTCGCCTACGGCAACGTCGAGGACCTCATGAAGAAGAAGGACTCCAAGCTCGCCGAGAAGATCACCACCCAGTTCAAGGCGGTCGAGGACCTCGTTGCCGCGCAGGCGAACGGTCAGACGGCTGACGGCCAGAAGACCTACGCGGACTACTCCACCATCGCCTCGGTCCAGAAGGACGCCGGCGAGACCCCCGACAAGAACTCCTACACCGACGTGCAGCGCAAGTTCTCCGACACCGTCAACGCCCTGAGCGAGTCCCTGTCGCAGGTCGCCGGAACCATCCTCTGAGCGTCGTCGTCACCCCCGGAAGGAGCAGACAGTGAGTGGCAAGCCGGCCGACGAGTCGGACGAGGCCCAGGTCGCGGCCGACGCGACCGGCCCGGAGGCATCGCAGGCGCACCAGGAGTCGGGAGCCCCGACGTCGGAAGGCCCGGGCAGCGGCTCGGAGGCCTCCGGCGCCTCGGGAGAGCCCGAGACCCCCGGCGCCTCTGAGAATCCCGAAGAACCGGAGGAATCCGGCAAGCCCGGCAAGTCCGGCGCCAAGGGCACGAGCCGCCGCGCCATGTTCACCGGTGCGGGCCTGGGCGCCGCGCTCGCGGGCCTGGCCGGTGTGGCCGGCGGTCGCGCCTGGGAGGCGTCCCAGCGACCCGAGGACGCCATTCTCACCGTCTACCCCTTCCGGGGCGAGCGCCAGGCGGGGATCACCACCCCCGCCCAGGACAACATGTTCACCGCGGCCTTCGACGTCTCCGCCACCGACGTCGAGGAGCTCAAGACCCTCCTGTCCGACTGGGCCGTGGCCGCTGAGCAGATGACCGCCGGCGAGCTCATCGGCGGCCAGCCCAGCTCCAACAAGCAGCTGCCGCCCAAGGACACCGGCGAGGCCTGGGGCTACAAGCCCAACGGCCTGACCATCACCTTCGGAGTGGGCAAGGGTCTGTTCGTCGACGCCGAGGGCAACGACCGCTTCGGCCTGGCCGCCAAGATGCCGGCCATCCTCAAGGAGGGCACGCCCTCCTTCTCCGGCGACCAGCTTCACGCCGCCCAGTCCGATGGCGACCTGCTCGTCCAGGCCTGCTCCAATGACGCCCAGGTGTGCGTTCACGCGATCCGCAACCTCACCCGTATCGCCTTCGGGACCGCGACCCTGAGGTGGAGCCAGGTCGGGTACGGGCGGACGTCGTCGACCTCCGTGGACCAGGAGACGCCGCGCAACCTGTTCGGCTTCAAGGACGGCACCAACAACATCAAGGCCGAGGACCCCGCCGACCAGCTCAATGAGCACCTGTGGGTCCAGTCCGGGGACGACGCCGCGGCGGACTGGATGACCGGCGGCACCTACTACGTGGCGCGGCGCATCCGCATGCTGGCCGAGGTCTGGGACCGTCTGCGGCTCATCGAGCAGGAGCAGACCATGGGGCGCGACAAGCGCTACGGGGCGCCGCTGAGCATCGCCAACCCCACAAAGTCCTCCGAGGAGTTCACGGCCGTGGACTACACGGCCAAGGACGACAAGGGCGAGAGTCTCGTGCCGGCCGACGCGCATATCGCCGTCGTCTCACCGGAGCAGAACCAGGGGCGCCGGATGCTGCGCCGCGGCTACAACTACACCGACGGCTCCGACTCCCTGGGCCTGCTGCAGACCGGGCTGTTCTTCATCGCCTTCGTGCGGGATCCGCGCACGAACTTCTACCCGATCCTGGACCGCATGACCAAGAGCGATGCTCTCCAGGAGTACCTCAAGCACGAGGCCTCGGCCCTGTTCGCGATCCCGCCGGGCATCAAGAAGGGCGACACCATGGTGGCCGCCTCCCTCTTCAGCTGAGCGGAGGTCGGGGCGGCTCCCGCAGTCGGCTCGTGGTCAGTGCTCTGCGCCGACGAGCGCCTTGAAGCCGGTGACCGCAGCCAGCGCCACGGCCAGGATCCCGGCCAGTACCAGGGCCAGGCCTCGGAAGGTGGGTACCGACGTCGCCAGGAGTGGGCCGATGCTCGTGCCGACGAACAGGATGAACCCGTTGAGCGCCATGCCGCTGCCGCGGTTGGGGGCGGACACCTGCCCGTAGAGGCTGATCATCGCCGGCGCGGCCAGCGCGACCCCGGCGACATACACGACGCTGGCGGCCACCAGGCCCACCAGGCTGCCCGCGAGCAGGGCCTCGCCGAGCATGCCCAGTGCCGACAGTCCGAAGCCGAGCCGGGCCACCTGGGGCCAGGACCACCTGGTCGCCAGGGCGCCCGCACCGAGGCTGAGGAACATGGCCGGCAGGGCCGCCAGGCGAATGAGGATGATCGTCGAGGGCCGCATGCCCAGCGACTCCAGGTGGCCGCCGATACCGGTGTACATGGCGACGAACACCATGAGCAGCGTGAGGTGCGCGAGGCTGAGCGCGAGGACCGCGGGTCTCAGGGCGAGTCGCCCCAGCGCCTGGAACTGCACTCGCAGCGAGGAGCCGGGGGTGCGGGCGGCGTCGTGCACGACGGCGGGGATGACAACCAGCGCGACGGCCAGCAGGCCCGCGCACAGGGGGAAGAACCATCGCCACCCCAGGTGCAGCGCGACTAGTGAGGCGAGCACCTGGCCGGCGATGCCCGCCACAAGGAACGACGTCGACATCGCCCCGATCGCCCTGGCACGCCTGGGCGGAGCCGGCGCCTCGGACAGGTGGGCCAGGGCCACGGGTGCGAAGCCGGAGGCGCTCAGCCCCTGAACCGCGCGCAGGATGGCGAGCGCCGGCAGTGACGGGGCCAGGGCGCAGCAGGCGGTGGAGACGGTGAGGATCCCCAGCGCGAGCGCCATGATCCTCCTCCTGCCGTAGTGGTCGGAGACCGGCCCCCAGATGAGGAAGCCCGCGGCGTAGGTGAGGCTGAAGGCCGTCGACAGCGCGAAGGTGGCGCTGCCGTGCAGCTGGGCGGAGATCGGCTTCAGCAAAGGGATCGCGGCGTACAGCTGGGTCAGGACGAGCAGCGCGGTGACCACGAGGGTGGCGGTTCACCCACTCCCCCGAGCCGTCGACTGGCTGGACGGCTCGGGGGAGTGGGTGACGTCGGGATGCTGATCGGGTGACATGAGAACCCCTTTCCAACGTAAGCGTTGGAATTGACCCTAGTAGACTGGAAGGAGAGTTGCAACGGCAGCGTTGGAATTGCTGTCGGCGCTCGGGGACACGGGAGGAGGCGTCATGGCCTGGGACACCGAGGGCACCAAGCGCAAGATCAAGGACGCCGCCACGGCCGAGTTCACCCGCCACGGGCCCGCCGGGACGACCGTCGAACGGATCGCCAAGCGGGCCGGTGTCAACAAGGAGCGCGTCTACAACTACTTCGGCTCCAAGGATCGCCTGTTCTCCGCGATCCTGCGCGACGAGCTGACCAAGGCGGCCGAGGCCGTTCCGCCCGCCTTCGATGAGGGGGAGGACGTGGGCGACTACGCCGGGCGCCTGTACGACTACCACCGGCAACGCCCCGAGCTCATTCGGCTCCTGTGTTGGGAGGCCCTCACCTTCGACGGCGAGGTGCCCGAGGAGGAGCTACGGCGCGAGCACTACCAGCGCAAGATCGCGGGGGTGCGCAGCGGCCAGGAGACCGGCGCCCTTGCTCGGGATGTCGACCCCGGTGCGCTCATGCTCATGATCATGTCCCTGACGGGCTGGTGGTCCACCGTGCCCCAGGTGACGCGGATGCTGTGCGGGCCCCTGGATGACGAGGAGGCGCACGATCGCCGGCGCGCCGTCGTCGTCGACGCGGCCCGCCGGCTCGCCGCGCCCCGCGACTGAGCGCTGGGTGGCCGGGCGGGCCGTGGCCCTCGGCGGCTACTGCACGAGCCTCGGGGCGTACTGGCCAGGGGTTGTCCGTACTGCACGATCCCCGGACCTTCGTGGAGTACACCCATGTCCTGGCCAGTAGTATCCGGCCCTCGTGCAGTACGGGCCGCGGCTGGGCATGATTGCCTTATGCGCGACCTGAACGACCTGACCCGCCCCACCGTCCCCTCCAGTGCCATTCAGGAGCGCATGGCAGCCGAGACCGAGGAGCGTCGCCACGTCGTCGGCCCACCGACGTCCCTGCCCGACGACGCCGGAGCCCCCGCCGACCTGCGCGCCGCCCTGGGTGAGGCCGTCGCCGAGCTGGCCCCGCAGATCGTCGAGCTCTCCCACGACATCCACGACCACCCCGAGACCGGCTTCGAGGAGCACTACGCCGTGGCCACGGTCGCCGCGCTCCTGCGCCGCCACGGCATCGAGCCAGAGGTCGGCGTCTACGGCATGGACACCGCCCTGCGCGCCGAGATCTCCGGGACCGCCGGGGCCAGTGCCACTGGCGCGGCGGCCGGAGACTCCGGTGAATCAGCCGGCACCATCGCGATCCTCGCCGAGTACGACGCCCTGCCCGGCATCGGCCACGGCTGCGGCCACAACGTCATGTGCGCCAACTCCGTGGGCGCCTTCCTGGCCCTGGCCGCCCTGGCCCGCTCCCGCCCCGGCGCCCTGCCCGGCCGCGTCGTCCTGCAGACCACGCCCGCCGAGGAGAACTCGACCGCCAAGGAGGTCCTGGCCGTGCGCGGCATGCTCGACGGCGTCGACGCCGCCATCCAGACCCACTCCTACGCCCACGACGTCACCCACCAGACCTGGCTCGGGGTGCGCCGCCTGAGCGTCGTCTTCCACGGCGTGCCCGCCCACGCCGCCTCCCAGCCCTTCATGGGCCGCAATGCCCTGGACGCCGCCACCCTGGCCCTGACCGGCATCGGCCTGCTGCGCCAGCAGATGCTCCCCATGGACCGACTCCACGCCATCATCACCGAAGGCGGCCAGGTCCCCAACATCATCCCCGAGCGCACCGAGCTGTCCATCATGGCGCGCTCCAAGTACCTCGAGACCCTCAAGGAGATCGCCGAGCGGGTCGAGGAGGTCGTCCACGGTGCCGCTCTCATGACCGGCACCGGCGTCGAGATCCTCACCTCCGAGGACAGCAATGAGGTCCCCGTGCGCGACAACGGGCCCCTGCTCACCTCCTGGGTGCGCTCCCAGCGCGAGCGCGGCCGCGACCCCCTGGCCCCCGGGGTCCTGCCCGAGACGATCGCCGCCGGCACCGACTTCGGCAACGTCTCCCAGCGCGTGCCCGGCATCCACCCGCTCATCAAGGTGACCGACCGGCCCGACATCGCCCTCCACACCCGCGCCATGACCGAGGCCGCCGGTGCTCCCACCGGGGACGCGGCCGCCCTCGACGGTGCCTACGGGCTGGCCGCCGTCGCCCTGGACTGGCTCCACGACGCCGAGCTGCGCCGGGCCGTGCGCGCCGACTTCGAGGCCACCGGCGGGGCGATCGACGTCGCCGGCTTCTGGGAGGAGTAGGCGGGTCCCCGCGCCTTCACGGTGCGCGGCCGGCGCAGGCGGTCCTCGTGTCCACCATGTCCGCGCGACCGTCCCCCACGGGCCGGTGTCTGGGCTCCCGGAGCAGGCCAGGAGCCGTCAGGTGCGGTTGCGCGCCGGGTGGCTCACCCCTCAGGCCGCCGGGCGGCGGATGAGCAGCGCCCCGGGGTCGAGGCGCACCCGCATGCCCTGGGTGGGCGCCAGCAGGTCCCCGTCGACCTCCACCAGTGCCGGCGCGGAAAGCCGGATGGCCACCTCCCCGCCGCGCCGCAGCACCACCCGGCCCAGGGAGCGGCCGGACTCGGAGTAGTGCGCCGCGTAGGGCGGCAGCACCTGGCGCGCCAGGGATCCCCACCCGGCCAGGCCTGCGATCGTGTCGATGGCGGCGACGTCGAGCAGGCCGTCGTCGGTGCGGGCCTCGGGCAGCAGGGTGATCCCGGCCGGGAGACGACCGCCGTTGGCCACCAGCAGGTTGCGGGCGATCAGGCGCTCCACGCGCCGCTCGCCGGCCTCGTCCAGGAGGCTGAGAACCAGGTCCATGCGCGGCGAGCCCAGGTTCTCCACGGCCGCCAGGGCGTAGGCGCCCCATCCGACCCGCGCCTTGAGGGCCGGACGCGTGGAGGCGACCAGACCGGCATCGAAGCCGATCCCGGCCACCACCATGCAGGCGTGCTCGTCCCCGAGGGTGGGACGGGTCCACTGGCGGGTGCGCCGGGTCGCCCTCTGGACCGCGCGCACCGCCCGGGCCGCCTCGGCGGACAGTTGCGATGAGCCGGATGAACTGGCCGGATCGGTCGGACTGGCCGGATCGTGGGCCGGCTGGGCCGCTGCGGCTCCGTCCGAGGCGCTCGCCGAACCGGCGGTACCGGCCGCTGCCGGGCTCGTTCCGACGTCGGCCTCGGCAAAGGGCTCGGTCCTCACCCAGGCCAGGTCGGCGGGCAGCTCGACGCCGCGGGCCGCCACCCGGGCCGCTGCCCTCGGGTCTCCGACCGGTATCCCGAGATTGCGGGCCGCCAGGTTCGCCGTGCCCAGGGGGATGATGCCCATCTGGGCGCCGGTGCCGGCCATGCCGGCCGCCACCGAGCGCACGGTCCCGTCTCCGCCTGCGGCCACCACCAGCCGGGCCCCGGCTGCCAGGGCCAGGCGCGCCTGCATGGTGCCGGGCTCGGAGACGCTCGTCTCCAGCCAGACGGGTCCGGCATGCCCCGCCTCGTGCAGCTCGTGCTCCAGCAGGCCCCGTACCGCGGCGCTGGCGCGCGGCTTGGAGGGGTTGATGACGACGCAGGCCAGCGGCTGCCCGGTGCGCGTCGTCGCCCGGGTCCCGCCGTCGGAGAGCGAGCCGGTCATAGGGGCAGGGTAGTCGCCCGTGCGGCCTCGGTCACGACCCCGCAGCGCCGGAGGAGGCCACGAGAGGAGCCGGAGACGGCTCGATGCTGTGACTCGGAGGGTGCCTCAGGCCGCGGTCGGGAGCCTCACGGGGGAGACGGGCAGGTCGGCCTCGCTCACCAGGCGCGAGATGAGGCTGGCCAGCTGGGCGAAGTCGGCGCCGCGGGAGGAGGAGACCCGGTGGACCAGGCCCATGTGGCGCACCGGTGCCTCGCCGCCGAAGCGGGCGACGCCGTACTCCGAGGAGGGGGCCAGCAGCTGCAGGGCGCCCTCGGGGATGATCGTCACGCCGGAGCCGTGGGCGACCATGCGGGTCACCGTCGACAGGGTGGTGGCCACCGCGACCGGGGGCTGGCTGCCGTAGCGCTGGCACAGTGCCAGGGTCTGGTCGCGCAGGCAGTTGCCCTCGTCGAGCAGGAGGAGGGGCTGGTCGTCGAGCTCGGCGGGGGTCACATCCGTGCGGCCCACCCAGGGGTGGTCGGCGGCGGTGAGGATGACGAGCTGCTCGTCGAACATCGGGATCGCGGTGGTGCGCTGGAGGTCGTCCTCCAGGGCGATGATGGCGGCATCGAGGCGGCCCTGAGCGAGCTGGTCGAGGTTGTCCCCGGTGACCATCTCGCGCAGGTCCAGCTCCATCTGGGGCAGGGCCTCGCGCAGGCCGTCGATGAGGACGGGGGCCAGATAGGGGGCGATGGTGGGGATGATCCCCAGGCGCATCGACCCGCTCAGGGCGGCTCCCTGGCTGGAGGCGGCCTCGGTGAAGGCCTCGGCCGCCAGGACCGCGTCGCGCGCGAAGGGCAGAAGCGCCTCGCCCAGGGAGGTGACCAGCACGCGGCGGGTGGTGCGCTCCACCAGCTCGCCACCGACGCGCTTCTCCAGGGCGGTGATGGCCTGGGACAGGCTGGGCTGGCTGACGCCGAGCGCCGTGGCGGCCTCACCGAAGTGCTGGTGGTCGCACAGGGCGACGAAGGCCCGTAACTGGGAGAATGAGGGAGATGATGAGATCGGCATGAGTTGTGGTCCTGTGGTCGGGGGCCCGCACCAACGCGATCGGCGAGCCAGATGAAGACGGAGTGACAGAAAGTCGGAGGCAGACGACTGGCCGGGAAGGGCGGGGAGAGCTGGTGTGGGGTCCGGTGCGGGTGGGCCTCCTACGTGGCGGCCCGGAAGCGCCGTCGGGAACTATAGGGTACACCGATTGAAATGTATTGTATTCACAGGTGGATTACGTCGGTAGAGGGATGTGGGTCACGTTCGTGTGCGGGGACTGGTGTGCGCCGGCGTGAACGTGTATGTTCCGCGCGCCTGCGGTTCGCCCCGATCTTCCGGTTAATTATTGGCTTTCGGGGGTCCTGGTCCGTCTCCCGAACGGAGTCGACCCGACGGCGATTCCGGGGAGAATCGACCGGAGTGTCGAGTCCGCCACTGGAGTGTGACTTCGTCCGACCGTGGCCGACCGTGTCTGACCGTCTCTGACCGGTTCGCCCTGCCGCCCGCCCGCGGCCCGGCTGCGCCCGGGGGCTGATCCGGATGCGGCCTCGGGCGCGGTCCTGACTACACTCGGGGTCATGATCGACCTGCGTGCGCTTCGCGAGAACCCCGAGCCCTTCCGAGCCAGCCAGCGAGCCCGTGGTGCCGACGTCGAGCTCGTTGACCGTGTCATCGCCGCCGACGAGGCCCGCCGCCGGGCACTGGCCGCCTTCGAGAGCCTGCGCGCCGAGCAGAAGTCGGTCTCCCGGTCGGTGGGGAAGGCCTCACCGGAGGAGCGCCCGGCGATCCTCGCCAGCGCCAAGGAGCTCGCCGAGCAGGTCAAGGCGGCCGAGGCCGCCTCCTCGGCCGCCGCCGCCGAGCTCGACGCCCTGGCCCGCCAGTTCGCCAACCTCATCGAGGGAGCGCCGTCGGGCGGTGAGGAGGACTACGTCGTCCTGCGCCACGAGGGCGGCGAGCCCCGCGACTTCGCCGCCGAGGGCTTCGAGCCCGCCGACCACCTGGCGATCGGCGAGGGCCTGGACATCATCGACACCCGCCGCGGCGCCAAGGTCTCCGGCGCCCGCTTCTACTACCTCAAGGGCTGGGGCATGCGCCTGGAGCTGGCCCTCATGACGGCCGCCCTGGACGCCGCCGTCGCCCGCGGCTTCACCCCGATGACCACCCCCACGCTCGTGACCCCGCAGGTCATGGGCGGCACCGGGTTCCTGGGCGCCCACAGCGACGAGATCTACTACCTGCCCGCCGACGACCTCTACCTCACCGGCACCTCCGAGGTGGCCCTGGCCGGCTACCACGCCGACGAGATCCTCGACCTGTCCGCCGGGCCCAGGCGCTACATGGGGTGGTCCACCTGCTACCGGCGCGAGGCCGGCGCCGCAGGCAAGGACACCCGCGGCATCATCCGCGTCCACCAGTTCAACAAGGCCGAGATGTTCTCCTACTGCCGTCCCGAGGACGCCGAGGCCGAGCACGCCCGCCTCCTGGCCATGGAGGAGGAGATGCTGGCCCTGGTCGAGCTGCCCTACCGGGTCATCGACACCGCCGCCGGGGACCTGGGCTCCTCGGCCGCCCGTAAGTTCGACTGCGAGGCCTGGCTGCCCACCCAGCAGCGCTGGATGGAGGTCACCTCCACCTCCAACTGCACCACCTACCAGGCCCGCCGCCTGGCCGTGCGCGAGCGCCGCGAGGGCGGCACGAGCCCCGTGGCCACCCTCAACGGGACCCTGGCCACCACCCGCTGGATGGTCGCCATCCTGGAGAACCACCAGCAGGCCGACGGCTCGGTGCGCGTGCCCGAGGGCCTGCGCCCCTACCTGGGCGGCCTGGAGGTCATCGAGCCCGTCGGCGCCACAGCCTGAGGCCGGTTCCACCATGAGCCCCACGCCATCGTCCTCCTCGTCGACGACGCCGGAGCCCTTGCCAGGCGCCGTCGGCGGCTCCGTCAGCCCTGAGCCCACGGGCAACGGCCCGGCCGTCAACCCCGAGACCGGGATCGCGCCGGCCGGCCAGCCCCTGACCCACCTGGGCAGCTCCACCGAGTACATCGGGTACCTCGACAACCTCGAGAACAGTGCCGGAAGCGCCGGGGGAGACGGTGGGCGCGTGCTGCGCCGGCGGGCCCTGGATCACGAGGAGTACCACGCCCTCGTCCAGGACCGGATGCGGAACCTCGACGCCCTGGAGGCCGCCGGCGGGGCTCGGCTCACACCCGGCGAGGGGCTCGTCGTCGCCCTCGACGTCGACGGCACCATCCTCGACCTGGACGGGCGCGTCTCGGAGCGGGTCATGGCCTCCATCGCCCGCCTGCGCGCCCACGAGGTCCCCGTGGTCATCTCCACCGGGCGCGGGATCGCTGCCGCCATGCCGGTGGTGCGCCACCTGGGGATGACCGCCGGCTGGATGGTGTGCGCCAACGGCGCCCTGACCCTGCGGCTCGACCCGGATGCCCCTGGTGGCTACGAGGTGGTCGACTCGCGCACCTTCGACCCGCGCACCGCCATCGAGACCCTGCACGCCGCCGTGCCCGACGGCATCATCGCCGTGGAGGACCCCGGCGTCGGGTTCAAGGTCTCCCGACTCTTCCCCAACGGCGAGCTCATCGAGGACCAGCGGGTCGTCACCCTCGACGAGCTCGTCTCCCAGCCGGTCACCCGCGTGGTCCTGCGGGCCCCGGGCATGTCCGTGGAGCGCTTCTCCGAGATCGTGGCCGGCTCCGGGCTGCACTCGGTGGAGTACGCCATCGGCTGGACGGCCTGGCTCGACGTCGCTCCCGAGGGCGTCACCAAGGCCTCCGCCCTCGAGGCGCTCATCGCCCGCCTGGGCGCCGACTCCGCCCACACCCTCGCGGTCGGGGACGGCTCCAACGACGTCGAGATGATCGAGTGGGCCGGGGCCGGAGTCGTCATGGGCAGCGCGCCCCAGTGGGTGCGCGACCGCGGCGATATCCTGACCGAGCCCGTGTGGCGGGACGGCTGCGCCGCCGTCCTGGACGCCCTCATAGAACGAGTAAGGCACCCCTGATGCGACAGTCCCCTCTCCCTGCCTCCCACCACAACGTCATCCGTGAGAACTCCGGCGACGGCTCCGTTCGGGCCGGCCTGCCCGGCGGGGCGGTCCCGGGCCGACGACGCCGCACCGGTCGGCTGCGCCGCTACGGCCGTCTCCTGGCGGCCGCCAGCGCCGTGACCATGGCCGCCGCCGTCACCGCCGCCTGCTCGGTCGGCGGGGCCGCCTCCGCAACCGCAACCGGCTGCGCCGCCTACCAGGCCCACCAGGGCCACGAGGGCACCACCGTCACGGTCTCCAGCAGCCTGACCGGCACCGAGGCCGAGCGCTTCGAGGCCTCCGTGGCCGAGTTCGAGAAGTGCACGGGGATCGACGTCGAGCACACCGGTACCACCGAGCTGCGCTCCCAGCTGCTCAACGGCTCGGGCGCGGACCTGTCCTCCAGCAAGGGGGCGTCGCCGTCGAGCCAGGACAACCCCGATAACCTGCCTGACCTGGCGATCGTGCCGCAGCCCGGCATGGTGGCCGAGCTCGTCGACACCGGTGTGGTCCACCCGCTGCCGAACGCGGTCAACAGCAACGTGGAGGCCGGCTGGGACCGGCACTGGATCCAGGTCGGCATCCACGCCTCCGTGCCGTACGCCGCCCCGCTCATGGCCTCGGTGAAGTCCCTCGTGTGGTACTCGCCGGATGCGTTCAAGAAGGCCGGTTACGAGGTGCCCGGCACTTGGGCCGAGCTCGAGTCCCTCGCCCGCAAGGTCCGCGCCGATCACCCCGACGGCTCCGTGACGCCCTGGTGCGTGGGCGCCTCCGACGGGGAGTCCACCGGCTGGGTCATGACCGACTGGCTCGAGGACGCCATGCTCTCCACGCAGGGGCCCGGCGCCTACGAGACCTGGGCCTCGCACCGGGTGCCCGTCGACTCCTCGGGCGCCGTGGAGGCCCTCGACGCCGTCGACTCCCTGGTCCTGGCCGACGGGAACGTGGCCGGCGGGCGCGGCTCGGTCATCTCGCGGACCCCCGAGCAGGCCGGGGCCGACCTGGTCAAGGGCAGCTGCCTCATGCTGCACGCCTCCTCCTCCTTCGAGAGCCTCTTCCCGGAGGGCACCGCCATCACCGACGCCGACGGCGCCAACCCGGTGACGGTCCAGGCGCCCAGCCCGACCGGGGGCTCCGCTGCCGGGTCCTCAGACGCTGCCGAGGACGGTGGAGAGTCGGCCGCGGCGACGGCGTCGCCGACGTCGAAGGGCACCAAGGTCTCGGCCTTCGTCACCCCGGAGGCGGACCGCAGCTCGGATGCCGTGCTCGTGGGCACCGACTACCTCGTGGCCTTCTCCCGCTCGGATGCGGCCAACGCGGTCATGGAGTACCTGACCTCCCAGGACTGGGCCCGCACCCGGATGGCGATGGGCGGGGTGGCGACCGCCTACCAGGGCGTCGACCCGGACCTGGCGCCCAGCGACGTCGGCAAGCGCGCCACCAGGCTGCTCCAGTCGCGTGAGACGACCGTGGAGATGGACGCCTCCGACTCGATGCCCGTGGGTGTGGGCAGCAGTGCCCTGTGGCTGGGGCTGAGCCGCTGGTCGACCGGGGCGATGACCTCCACGGAGGCGCTCGGGCAGGCGGAGTCGGCCTGGCCGAAGCAGAAGTAGGCGGGGCCGGGCGGGGCGCCGTCGGCTCGGAGGGGCGGCGCGGTCGCGGCTGAGGAGCGGATGGCGAGCAGGACTGAGCATTGATCCGTGTGGGGCGGGTCGATAGCCTTGGATCCCCAGCGGATCAAGGAGGACTCATGGGACTGGGATGGTTCGGCGCGCCCGAGCACAAGCGTTGGCTCGCCTACGAGACGCATGCGCTGCTGCACTACGCGCGCGCCGCGCAGGTGCCCACCGGATTCGGATGGATCGGCCAGGACGGCGAGGTGGACCTCTCCCATTCCGTCGAGCTGTGGATCACCGGCCGCATGACCTTCGCCTTCTCCCTGGGGGCGCTCATGGGGATTCCCGGCTGCCGGCGTTACGCAGACCACGGCGTGCGCGCCCTGAATGGTCCCCTGCGCGATTCGGTCAACGGCGGCTGGTACTCGGCGATCGGCCCCGAGCCCGACGCCGAGGGGCGCGGCGTCCCGATCGATCCTGAGGGCCGCAAGGAGTGCTACCAGCACGCCTTCGTGCTCCTGGCCGCGGCCACCGCGACGGCTGCTGACCGGCCCGGCGCCCACGAGCTGCTGCGCGACGCCATGACGATCCAGGACCGCTACTGGTGGGACGAGGCCCAGCAGATGCCGATCGAGTCCTACGCCTTCGACTTCACAGGCCCCGAGGACTACCGCGGTATCAACGCCGCCATGCACACGGTGGAGGCCTACCTGGCCACCGCCGACGTCACCGGCGAGGTGCGTTGGCTGGAGCGGGCCCTGAAGATCGTCGACTTCGCGGTCAACGTGCAAGCCCGCGAGCACGGCTGGCGCCTGCCCGAGCACTACAGCGTCTCCTGGGAGCCGCGGCTCGACTACAACCGTGACGAGCCGGCTCACCCCTTCCGGCCCTACGGCGTCACCCCTGGCCACGGCCTGGAGTGGGCGCGTTTGACCGTGCAGCTGCGCGGCGCGCTCATCAACCGCTCCATGAGCGCGCCGGACTGGATGCTGGAGGCCGCCGAGCGCATCTTCGAGCAGGCCCGCACCGACGGCTGGCGCGTCGACGGCGCCCCCGGGTTCGTCTACACCACGGACTTCGACGGCAAGCCGGTGGTCCACGAGCGCATGCACTGGGTGGTCTGCGAGGGCATCTCGGCCTCGGCCGCCCTCCGTCAGGCCCTGCTCGACGACGGACGCGGGGAGATCGACGTCGAGCACTACGAGCACTGCTACCGGGCCTGGATCGACTACGCCGAGGAGTTCCTCATCGAGGCGCCCGGTGTGTGGACCCACGAGCTCGACCGCGACAACCGGCCCTCCACCCGCACCTGGGCCGGGCACCCGGACATCTACCACGCCTTGCAGACGACGCTCATGGCCCGCCTGCCGGTGTGGCCGGCGATCGGGCAGGCCCTGGCCGAGGGGCGGCTCGACGAGCCGAACTCCCTGCTGCCGGCGCGTGCCAGCAAGCCGCACCGGCGCGGGTTCTTCGGCAGGTCCTGAAGTCCGCCGGGTGCTCCCGAGCGGGCCGCGGGTGGGCTCGCGGTGACCGCGGGTCCACCGGGATGGTAGGGTTTGTGCCTGTCGCGCCCCGAGGGCGCGGCCTGGAGAGGTGACAGAGCGGCCGAATGTGGCGGTCTTGAAAACCGCTGTGCGCCTAGCGCACCGGGGGTTCGAATCCCTCCCTCTCCGCTCAGGAACTTGATAACTTACTCGAGCCCCCGGCAGCCGATGCGCTGCCGGGGGCTCGAGTGTTGCGGGAATGGGGAGATGGGAATGGTAACTATGCCGCGATTCTCGCAAGGATGATGCTTACGGGTCAGCTGTAGAAGTTGACCGGGCTGTGGTGGTTCACTTTGTAGTAGTAGTAACTGTCTTCGAAGGCGCTGCTCAGGCTAACGCATTTTGTTTCGCCTGCATAAACGTCGAAGTTATAGCTTGGGCCGCGACTGTTCGTTTCAGGGTAAAGACGGACGTTCGCAAAGCCCTTATACCAGCCAGAGTTCTCAGTTACACAGAATTGGTCGTTTGCGTCGTCGTAACTAACTATTGCGTAGCCGTTGGTGCCGTATTCGGTTGGGCCGAAAGAGTTTGCTGAGGCCGGCGCTGCGAGCGCCATCGCCCCGATGAACACAGAGCCCATAGCGGCGGTCTTGATAAGGTTTCGCTTTGTGAATCGCATGAGGTATCCTCCTTTTGGTGGGCGCTGAAGTCGGGGTGACTTCTCTACTGGTTGCTGCACAACAATGAGACCTCAAAATCAGTGCGAAAGGTAGGGGGATCAATCCCCTATGGCTTGCGTGTGCAGAGGGTGGGCGTGGTGGGGCGCGTGGGGCCGCGATCAGCTGTAGCCGTATCTGGAGTAGGCCTGTCGGATCGCCGCTCAGGAACCTGGACATGCACTCGAGCCCTCGGTAGGTGAAGTGCTGCCGAGGGCTCGAGTGTTGCGGGAGTGGGGAGATGGGAATGGCGGCTATGGTTCGATTGTCAGGTGAACGCTTCAGGATGTGCTCGGGTCAGCTGTAAAAGTGGACTGGGTCGTAATTGTTTCCAGTCAGAGGATCTTCTGCCTGATAGAAGTAGCGAGTGTCCTCGAAGGCTCGTGCTAGGCTGGCGCACTTTGTTGCCCCTGGGCCGACTGAAATATAATGGCTCGGCCCTCGCCGTCCGTTTGATGGTGCTACGGTGACTCCTGCGTAATCCGTGCCGGTTCCTGTGACGCAGAATTGGTCGTTCGCGTCGTCGTAACTGACTTTTGTGTATCCTCCTGTGGCATAGTCGGTCGGTCCGAAGGAGTTGGCGGACGCCGGTGCAGCGACAGCAATTGCTCCTAGAAGCGCTGAACTGACCGCTGCGGTCTTGATGAGGTTTCGTTTTGTGAATCGCATGGTGAGTGTTTCCTTTTGTTGGGCGTTGAAGTCCGGGTGCTTCGTGCTTGTTGCCGTGCAGCTATGAGACTGTGGAATCTGCCTTTGCGGTAGGGGATTAATCTCCTATGCTACATGTGTCAAGGAGATGGGAATGACGGAATGACGCGTTCGTCTGGCAGGAGCGTCTTGATGTGCTCGGGTCAGCTGTAGAAATATACCGGGAAGTTATCCAACGCTACTCCGTGATAGAAATGAACGGTATTCATCTGATAGTAGTAGGAGCTGTCCTCATATGCTCGAGCTAAGCTGACGCACTTGGTTTCTCCGGCGTTGACTCGGATGTTGTAGGTCGGTCCGCTGCCAGCATTCGAGGGCGCAACAGTAAAATCAGCTCCATTGTATATGCCGTTTACGCAGAAGTCGTCGGTTGCGTCGTTGTAGCTAATTGTCGCGTCGCCGTAAGTGCCGTTGTAGGTCGGTTCGAATGTGTTCGCTGAGGCGGGCGCTGCGATTGCTAGTGCTCCAAAAAAAGCTGAGCCGATGGCGGCGGTTTTGATGAGGTTCCGTTTTGTGAGTTGCATGGGGTGCCTCCTTTGGCTGGACGCTGACGTCCGGGTGATCTCTCTGCCTGTTGCTGCACAACCATGAGACCTCAAAAATAGTATGAGCGGTAGGGGGATCAATCCCCTGTGGTTCGCGTACGAGGGGGTGGGTATGGTGGGGTGCGCGGGGTTGCCATCAGCGTGTAGCCGCATCTGGAGTGATCCTGCCAGATCGTCATTCAGGAACCTGCATGTGCACTCGAGCCCTCGGCAGGTTGAAGTGCCGCCGGGGGCTCGAGTGATATAGGAGGGGAAGCGGGGATGTTGTTGATGTCGCGATTTGCGCGAGGCTTGTGCTTTTGGTTCAGCTGTAAAAGTTGACCGGAGTCTCATCGTCCGCCCGATAGTAATAGTAAGTGTCCTCATACGCTCGTTCGAGACTGACGCATTTTGTTTGTCCTTGCCAAACATCGAAGTTGTAACTTGGTCCGCGACTGCTTGTTTCGGGATAGATGCGGATAGTGGTGAAGTCCCATGCCTGCTTTGTACCTGATCTGGATACGCAGAATGTGTCAGTTGCATCGTTGTATGAGACCATTGCGTAGCCACCAGTGCCATAGTCTGTGGGGCCGAAAGAGTTCGCTGAGGCTGGCGCTGCGAGTGCTAGTGCTCCAACGAAAGCTGAGCCAATGGCTGTGGTCTTGATGAGGCTTCGCTTGGTGAGTCGCATGGGGGTCTTCTCCTTTGGGTAGGCCTTCGAAGCCGGGGTGACTTCGTGCTTGTTGCAGCACAACTAGGAGATCTCGAAAATAGTATGAACGGTAGGGGGATCAATCCCCTGTGGTACGCGCACCAAGGAGATGGGGGTGGAGGGGCGCTTCTCTCATCTCCGCTGTGCGTTGTCCGCACATGCCTCGGTGGCCCGCCGTCCTGGTCGATGTCGCCCCAATCTCACAGGTGCTTGAGGGCCTCGCGTCGGCTGAGCGGGGACAGGTCCGGATGTCCCTGGACGAAGGTGCGCACCCAGTCGCCGTCCGTACGCGCGTAGTCGCGCAGCGCCCAGCCGATCGCCTTGCGGATGAAGAACTCCGAGTCCTCCTGGTTGGCCTCGATGACGCCGGTGAGCAGGTCGAGGTCCGTGTCGGCCTTGTGCTGGAGCTGGCAGATGATGGCGCTGCGCCGTACCCACATGTCCGGATCGGTGGCCCACACGCGCATGCGGGCCGCCGCAGCCGGGTGCTGACGCACCACCAGCCCGACGGCGTGGGAGGTCTCATCAACCAGATCCCACCACTGCCCCGTGCGCAGAAAATGCTCGTAGAGCGCCAGGGACTCCATGCGTCCAGCATGCGATGTGGACAGCTTGGATCGGATGATGGCCAGGGCCGCGTAGCGCTCCTCGCGGTGAGCGGCCCCGTCCCACAGGCGCCGCAGCGCGGCCTCCCAGGTAGTGGCCTCGGTCCACAGCTCGGTGTGGGCGCCAGCGGTCCTTCGGGAGAGGCACCGCGTTTCCGGGACCCCGACTCCGTACATCGCCATCTCGGACTTGAGGTACGCCCGCTGCTGCTCCGCGCGGGCCGGGTCACCCGCGCCTTCCAGCGCCTTGCGCAGGTCGGTGATGAAAGCCGTGATCCGCGCACTCGTCTCCTCGCTCACCGACTCTTCATCCCTGTCCATCTCCTCGCAGTGCGCAGCTCATGCTCTCGTCGCCTTATGGCATGCTTCCAGGGACATTATGGCCCCGGTGCGCATCTGAGGGCCGGCGGATCGTTGGATCCGGAGACTTCGGGCCGTGAGTGACGGCCGCAGGCCGCCCATCCGCCCAGTGGCCGGGGTGCCTCACGTCAAGGTGCCCGCGAAAAGTCGTCGGGCAGTTTGCTCGTGGGGGCGTCCTGCCGGTAGGCTGCGCGTGCATCCTACGGTGGAGCCGTGGGAAGGCGATGGAGATGTCGCATAGTGGCCTAGTGCGCCTCCCTGCTAAGGAGGTTGGGGTGGAAGCCCCTCGGGAGTTCGAATCTCCCCATCTCCGCCAGAGCGAAGAGCACCGGTGCGCAGCAGTGCGCCGGGGCCTCGTCGTCGGGGTCGCCTGCTGGCGCGGTACCGGCGTCTCGGAACGCGTCGGGCCTCCACGAGCCCGCTGTTGCGGCCATGCCCCGCCGACCGAGCCCCACGAATCAAGCCCGCTCGGCGCGTTCGCCTCTGGCCGATCGGGGTGCCTGTGTGTCGCCCCGCGCTGATCCGGGATAGCGTGATGCTGTACTCGACTGAGAGGGACCTCATGTCTGACCACGACGCAACCCAGCCTCCGGCCTCCGGATCGCCCCGCCCCGGCGAGGGGGACGAGTTCAACGCACGGACTGTCCTCATCAACCAGGACCTGCTCGACGCCGCACGCGCCGAGTCGCAGCAGGCCGCCGGGCAGGTGCCCGGTGGGGTACCCGGCGCCCAGGCCCAGGCCGGATCGTGGCGCCCCGTGCAGCCCGACCTTCCCGCTGGGCCTCCGCCCGAGGAACAGACGCGTGCCTACCCCACAGGTGCCGCACGGGCAGCCGCCCAGCCGGGGGCCGCCCCGGCGGACCCCTACGCTCAGGGCAATCCTTACGCCCAGCAGAGCGGGGCCGATCCGTTCGGGCCGCCGAGCCCGCAGCCCCAGCCTGGCCAGCCGCCTCAGTTCGGTCAGTCCGACCCGGCTGGAGGTGCAGGATTCGGCGGCTCCGGTGCCTCGCCCTTCCAGGCCGGGCAACCATCCGTTCAGCCGGCGGCCCAGCCGACGCCCTACAAACAGCCGGCTCAGCCCGCCTGGGGCGCGCCCCAGGGCGACGACGGCGCGGCGGCCGCGGCCTCGCCCCTCGCTCAGTCGGCACCCGGTACCCCCTCGGCGCCGGGTACGTCCTCGGAGCCCGTTGCTGGTGGGGCTCCGGGTGCCGCCGGGGGCCAGGAGACCCTGCACTGGCAGGAGCAGCAACCTGCGCAGCCGGCGGTTCCCCAGGACCAGCAGGCCTTCGCCCAGCAGCCCGCCCCTCACTCGCACCCCTTCAGTGGGGGCCGCCACGACGGCGACGTCGGCATGTCCTCGGTCTTCCCCACGGCCACCGCGCGCGCTGAGGCCGAGCAGGCGGCGGAGACCTTCGTTCCCGCGGCGGCGCAGCCGGTCGCCCAGTCCGCACCGTCGTCGGCCCCGTCCGTCCAGTCGCAGGGCTCGGCGCCCCAGTGGGACTCGGCCCCCTCCTCCGATGCCGCAGCCGGGCAGGTCCCCGCCTTCTCCGACGTGGTTCCCCCCGCCGCAGGGACGTCATTCGGGCAGTCGGCGGGCGGCGGCGCGCTGGCGCAGCCCTACGACGAGGGCGCCGACTCCGTCGGCAGCTGGATGCTGACGACGTTCCTGGCCGCCATCCCGTTGTTCGGACTCATTTACCTGCTGATGCTCGCCTTCGGCGACGGCCGCTCGGTCGCTAGGAAGAACTGGGCCAGGGCCGCTCTCATCTGGATGGTGATCGGCATCGTCCTGAGCATCCTCCTCTCTGTCGTGCTCGGCGCGTTCGGCCTCTCGATGTGGTCTTTCAACACCGGGAGTACCAGCGTCGGGTAGGGACCCAGTGGCTCGCAGACGAGCACCGCTGCCGTAGCAGCACGCACAGGGCCGGAGCTCCGTCGTCGGCGGGGCTCCGGCCCTGTGCCCATCCTCACGGGGCGCGGATTTGTCCCCTGGGTGGACGCTGAGTAATCTTCTATCCGTCGGCAACGACGAGCGCCTGTAGCTCAACGGATAGAGCATCTGACTACGGATCAGAAGGTTGGGGGTTCGAATCCCTTCGGGCGCACCAACACCCCGTCATCGGCTGGAAAGTCGGAGCCGGGGTGTTTTCCATTTCCGGCACTCCCCGGCTCCGACGGCGCGGCTCAGCGGAGTCGCTGCTGAATCTTCGCGTCAGCCTTTCTCACCACCTCCTGCCTGGGGCTCCGGGTCCGCCGCGCAGACCTCGCCGTCAGAGGGAAGCGTCCCGTTGACGAGGAAGTCGCTCACCTTCGTGCTCGTGCAGGCATTGCGACCGGTAGCGCCGTGACCGTACATGTCCACGCTCAGCAGATGGCTGTTGCGGATCCTCGACACCAGTGTCTGGGACCACGGGTAGGGCGTTTGCGGATCGTGCAGGATGCCGACGATGAGCACCGGGTTCGTGGCCTTCGTGTCGACGTCGACCGCCTCGGTCCTGCTGGTGTGCCCCCAGCCGTGGCAGAACGCGTCGTACTGGGGTAACAGACTGTGGAAGACCGGGTAGTCGTGGTGGTAGGAGGCCAGTGCCGCATCCCAGCTCGACTCGTTCCCGGCGTCGGGGAAGTCGAGGCACCGGTTGGCCGAGAAGACCTTGAGGCCTTGGAGCTGCTCGACCACCTGCTTCTCGGTCGTGGGAGGTGCGCTGTTGCCGGAGACGGCGTCGGCGTTCGCCTTCAGAGCGGTGCCGTCGTGCGCATTCATGGCCTGGGTCAGTCCCTCGGTGAGCAGCGGCCACTTGTCAGGTGATGTGGTGACGAGCTTGCCGATCGCGTCAACGGCCTTGGCGCGGTTCAGGGGCGTTCCGGATCCGGAGACGGTCAGCGGATCGGCATCCAGACCGTCGAGGAAGGTGGCGAGCTGGGCGACGGCCTCATCCGTCGTACCGCTCAGGGGGAACCCCGCCTGGCCCTGCTGGGACTCGATGTAGGTGCGCAGTGACTGCTCCCCGGCTGCCGCATCACCTTCCATCGGATCCTGGCGAGCCATGGTGGGGTCCATGGCGCTGTCCAGGACGACGCGTCCGATGTTGTCGGGGAAGAGCTCGGTGTAGACGGCGCCCAGGTAGGTGCCGTAGGAGTAGCCGAGGTAGTTGAGGTCCTTGTCTCCCACCAGTGCCCGCATGACGTCCATGTCACGGGCGACGGAACGGGTGTCCGCATGGTCGAGGATCTCGGGGACCTCCGTGTGCTCCTCGCAGGCCGTGGCCTCGCGTGAGCCCTGGGCGACGATGTCGGCGGCGCTGCCCGGCGTCAAGGGGGAGAAGGGCACCTCGGCCTGCCCGGCCAGAATCGCCTGGACGTCCTCGGGGGTCCAGCAGGTGATAGGAGTGGACTGGCCGACGCCGCGAGGGTCGAAGCCGATGACGTCGTAGTTCGCCAGGACCTCGGACAGATCGCCGCTCTTGTAGAGATCGGCCTGGGACTCGATGGCGGAGATACCGCTTCCCCCGGGTCCGCCGGGGTTGAGGAACACCGAGCCCCGAGGGGAGGAACTCGTCGAGGACAGCTTCTTGAGGGCCACCGTAATGGTCTGCCCCTGCGGGTTGTCATAGTCCAGGGGAACGGTCACGGTAGCGCACTGGAAGGCGGTCCCGGTGGCGTCGTCGGTACAGTCGGTCCAGGTGAGGTCCTGGTTGTAAAAGGACTCCAGGCCCTTGGGGACGTCCGCCCCCGTGGACCCGGTGGATCCCGTGGAACCGTTTGAGCTGTTGCTGCCGGTGGCCCGAGATGTGTCGGCGTTGCTGTTCGAGTTCGTACTGCTGTCCAGCACGACGCCGGCCTCATGGGAACCCTGCGCGGGCGGGCTGGCGGCGGCTGCGATATTCGCACCGAGCATGCTGCAGGCGGTGAGCGTGCCGAGCAGGGTGAGGACGGTGAGGGTAGAGCTGGCGTGCGGTGGCGAGGTGGTTCGTAGGCGTCTCATAGTAACGAGCATTGTCCTTCCACAGCCCGATGGCCCCCGCCTGAAGCACAGCACTGCCTGTCCTTATGGACAGTTCGGGCTTCGAACGAACTCTCAGACGCCGGCGGCCTCGAATGCCTGGGCCAGGTCCGCGATGAGGTCGTCGACGTGCTCGATCCCCACACTCAGGCGCATGAGCCGGTCGCTCAACCCGTAGGAGGCACGCACCTCGGCGGGCACGTCCGCGTGCGTCTGCACCGACGGGCACGTCACCAGCGACTCCACGCCACCCAGGGACTCGGCGAAGGTGAACACCCGCACCGATTCCAGGAAGCGGGACACATCCACCGACTCGGCCAGGTCGAAGCTCACCATGCCCGATCGCCCCGGGTAGAGCACCCGCGTCACGTGCGGGCTGGAGCGCAGGAACTGCGCGATCGCGGTGGCGTTGGCCTCGTGGCGCTCCATGCGCAGCGCCAGGGTCTTGAGCCCGCGCAGCAGCAGGAAGCAGTCGAATGGCCCCAGCGTCGCGCCGGTCGTGTTGAGCCGGTAGTTCAGCCGCTCGGCCAGGGCGTCGTCGGCCACCACCGCCACGCCCGCCATGACGTCGTTGTGCCCGCCGAGGTACTTCGTGCCCGAGTGGACGACGACGTCGGCCCCCAGCTCCAGGGGCCGCTGCACCACCGGGGTGTAGAAGGTGTTGTCCACGATCAGCCTCGCCCCGGCCGCGTGGGCCAGCTCGACCGCCTCGGGGATCGGGATCTCCTCCATCATCGGGTTCGTGGGCGTCTCGATGATGACCAGGTCGGCCGGGGAGGCCAGCGCCTCGCGCAGGCCCTCGACACCCAGGACGAAGTCGACGCGTGCGGCGCCCTCCTCCGCCAGAACCTCCAGGAAGCGGAAGGAGCCGCCGTACAGGTCGCGCAGCGCCACGATCCGGCTGCCATGCGGCGCCAGCGTGCGGGTCACCAGCTCCAGGGCCGCCATCCCCGAGGACAGGGCGAAGGCGGCCGTCCCTCCCTCCAGGCGGGCCAGGGCGTCCTGGAGGACGTCGCGGGTGGGGCTGGCCGTGCGCGTGTAGTCGTAGCCCGTCGACTCGCCCAGACCCGGGTGCCCGTAGGCGGTCGACAGGTGGATCGGCGTCGTGATCGCACCCGTGGCCGGGTCGGTCCCGGTGCCCGAGCGCACCAGCAGCGTCTCCAGGCGGACCTGCGGGGCCGGGGCCGACGACGTTGGGTGGTGGTGGACGGGGAAGGTGCGAGCGGCCAGCGGCTCGGGACACTCGGGGCGGCCGGTGGGCTGGGGTGCGGACGTAGTGGTCATGGGCGGCTTCTCCTCGGGCTGGCGGGGCGGAAGGAATGATGGCTGAGGGGCGGTGGCGGTGCCGCCGGTGATCGGTGGCTGGACGCCGGGTAGCCGATCCGGTCGGCGGGGTTCGGGCGAACCGGCTCAGGCGGACAGGGCGACGCGACCGCGCCCGGATCGCTCGGCGGCGCGAGCGATCACGGCGGTAACGGCCGCCTCCAGCCGGTCCAGGGCGGCGTCGAGCGTGGCGCGGGGGCAGGCGACGTTGATGCGGGTGAAGCCCTCGCCGCCGGCGCCGAAGATCCGGCCGTCGTCGAGCCAGAGCCCGGCCTCGCGCAGCATGACCTCGTCGAGCTCATCGGGCTCGAGCCCGGCGGCCTCCAGGAAGCCCGAGCAGTCCAGCCACAGCAGGTAGGTGCCCTCGCAGGGCGCCGCCTCAATCCCCCTAATCCGCGCCAGGCGCGCCTCGACGTGCGCCCGGGCGGCCGCGATGTGCTCGCGCAGCGCGTCGAGCCAGGCCTCGCCGCCCTCGTAGGCGGCCTGGCAGGCGGTCAGGCCCAGGACGTTGGGCTGGGAGTAGCCGGTGGTGGCGAGCTCGCGGCGGAAGGCCTCGCGCAGGCGCGCATCGGCGATGAGGATGTTGGCGACCTGCAGGCCCGCCAGGTTGAAGGACTTCGACGGCGAGGTGCAGGTGATCGTGCGCGCGGCGGCCTCCTCGCTCAGGGAGGCGAAGGGGGTGGTGGTCAGGCCCGGCAGGGCCAGGTCGGCGTGGATCTCATCAGCCACGACGACGACGCCGTGGCGGGCCGCCACCTCGTCCAGGGCGGCGAGCTCGCCCCGGCTCCAGACCCGGCCGACCGGGTTGTGCGGGTTGCACAGGAGCAGCAGGCGTGAGCCGGTGGCCTCGATGGTGGCCTCCAGGGCGGCCAGGTCACGCCGGTAGAGGCCGTCGGCGTCGCGCACCAGCGGGACGGAGGCTACGGTGCGCCCGTTGTCCTCGACGACCTCCCGGAAGGGGTAGTAGACGGGCTCCTCGATGAGGACCGCCTCGCCCGGGGCGGTCAGGGCGCGCACGGCCAGGGCGAGGGCCGGGACGACGCCGGGAGTCACGGTGTTCCAGGCCGCCTCCACCTGCCAGCCGTAGCGGCGGGAGAACCAGCCGGTCAGGGCGGCGTGGTAGGCGTCGTCGGGCTCGGAGTAGCCGAAGATGCCGTGGCGGGTGCGCCACAGCAGGGCGCTGGTGACGGCGGGTGCGGTGGTGTGGTCCATGTCTGCGACCCACAGGGGCAGGACGCCCTCGGGGCGGCCGCGCTCGACGGCGAAGTCCCACTTGAGGCTGGCCGTGCCGCGGCGGTCGGGGACGACGTCGAAGGAGGCGGGGTCGACGGCGGGGCAGGTGGAGAAGGGGGAGTGGCCGGCCGGTGAGAAGGCGGCCGCGGGGGAGGAGACGGCCGAGGATGGTACTGGGGTCGGCGTGAGGCCTGACAGGCCGGGACAGGGGTGAGGTGGGCGGGCATGGTGGAGGTCCTCTCGGGTCCCCGGACGCGGCGACGGGCGGCGGCGCAGGACGCCTGCGCGGCACGTCGATGCGGTGCGTTTCCGGGGCGGCCGGCGCGCGGGCCGGCCGAGGTGGCGGGGTGCTGGAGGGATGAACACGGGGCCAGCGGGGCCTCCGCGGAGTGCGACGAACCGGTGTGACGCGGCTCGGACTCTCACCGTTACGTGTCAGACAGCGACGGCTGGCGCTGTCAGCGCATGCACATTCGACCCTCGCCAAGAGGACGCACCATCATCGTGCGGGCCTGGGTCAGAGGAGTCGTCATGGCGACGAGCATAGCGGGCGCGCCGCCGCCGGCGCCACCTCGCTGGTCGGCGCCGTGATCTCGTCCTGCCGGGCGACGCATGTCAAGACGGGGAGCCTCATCTATATTTTCCACCGATTAATAACGATAGTATCGGTGTTGGTCGCGACCGCCATGCCAGGCTCGCGACGAACGCCGCAGCCATGATCCAGTGGAGGCGGCCTGGGGGGAGGGACCCCCTTTCTTCACCATCATCGACGCGGCAAGGAGCTGTACATCCCATGATTCAGAAACCTGACCACCCGATGACCCTGGATCCGCCTCGCCCTCCGGCCCGCCGGGGGATCGACCGACGCAGCATGCTCAAGGGGGTGGGCGGGGTCGCTGCACTCGCCGCCGTGGGCGCCGGCGCATCCGTGGCCGGTGCGGCTCCCGCCCGGGCCGCGGGCCTGAGCGTCGTCGAGCACCAGGACGGCGGCCGTATGCAGTACTACCGGTTCTCCACGCCGTCGATCGGCTGGAACCCGGCCGTCAATGTGCTGCTGCCCGACGGGTACAACCCCGCGCGCCGCTACCCGGTGCTTTACCTCCTTCACGGAGGAGGCGGCGACAACAACTTCATGATCTTCGACAAGCTGGGCATCCGGGACTACACCGTGGGCCGCGAGCTCATCGTCGTCATGCCCGATGGAGGAACCGCCGGCTGGTACTCCAACCCGGTGAGCTCCAATGTGGGGCCGCGCAATTGGGAGACCTTCCACATGGGCGAGCTCGTCCCCTGGGTGGACGCCACCTTCAGCACCATCGCGGAGCCCGCGGGGCGCGCCGTCTCCGGGTTCTCCATGGGAGGCCTCGGGGCCCTGAAGTACACGGCCAAGTACTACGGGCACTTCGCCTCCGTCTCCTGCCACTCGGGGCCCGCGGACCTGCGCGGAACGGATGGCGCCGCGATCACTCACTGGGCGAATCTGACCTCGATGGTCGAGCTCGGGGGCGGCATGGTCTACGGGGCCCCGTGGGACGAGGCCCGTGTGAGCGCGGACAACCCCATGGAGCACATCGAGAGCTACCGGGGCAAGCGCATCTTCCTCGTCTGCGGAACGGATCCCGTCGACCCGAACGAGAATCATGTCCTGCCGACCCAGAGGACCTTCGGCGGTGCCCTGGAGGCCGCCGGCATTCCTCACGAGCGTCATGAGGACGCGGGGGGTCACATTGTGCGCCCGGAGCGGCTGCAGCAGGACATCGATGGCGTCATCGCCCACCTGACCAAGGCGGGGTGAGGGCTTCCCCGTAGCTCTGCGCCCCCTGAGGTCCACTGCACTGAGCCGGCATGACCGGCTCAAGAGCTCGGCGTCGAGAACCGTGGTGTCAGCGGTTCTCGCCGGGCGCTTGATCGCATGAGGACCCGGTCAGGGGGCGGGTCGGGATCTCCTCGACGTCCCGACTCGCCCCCTGGCCCGTCGGTCAGCCGGCGCGGCGCAGGCGCAGGGAGTTGGTGACCACGATGACGCTGGAGGCGGCCATCGCGGCCCCCGCGATCATCGGATTGAGCAGCCCGGCGACCGCCAGCGGGATCGCGGCCACGTTGTAGGCGAAGGCCCAGAACAGGTTCTGGCGGATGATTCGCAGGGTCGCCCGCGACACCCGCACCGCCGCCACCGCGGCGTCCAGGTCCGTGCGCACCAGGGTGATGTCGGCGGCCTCGATGGCCACGTCCGCCCCCGACCCCATGGCGAGTCCCAGTCCCCGCGTCCCGGCCTGGGCCAGGGCCGCGGCGTCGTTGACCCCGTCGCCCACCATGCCCACGACCGCACCCTCGGCCTGCAGCGCGGCGACGACGTCCCGCTTGTCGGCGGGCAGCACCTCGGCGCGCACATCGACGGCGTCGATCCCCACCTGGGCCGCCACGTGCTCGGCGGCCCGGGCGTTGTCCCCGGTCAGCAGCACCGGCCGGATCCCCAGCTCGCGCAGCGCAGCCACCGCCGCCCGCGAGGAGGGCCGCACCGTGTCGCGCACCACGAGGACCGCCACCGCCCGCAGCGGCCGCGCGTCCGGATCCGCAGCGCCGGCGCCGTCGGCGCTCGAGGCCGCACCGATGGCCTCACTGACTGCGACGACGACGGCGGTCGCCCCGGAGTCCTGAGCCTCCCCCACGGCGGAGCGCAGAGTCTCGGGAACCTCGACGCCCAGCTCGCCGGTGAGCCAACCCGGCCGGCCCACCGCCACCCGGCGGCCCTCCACGGTTCCCGACACGCCCCGGCCCTCGTGGTTGGAGAAGCCGGCAGGTGCCGGCAGGACGCCCAGGCGCTCGCGGGCGGCCGTCGTGATCGCCGCGGCCACCGGGTGCTCCGAGGCCGACTCGACGGCGCCCGCCAGGCGCAGCACCTCGTCCCCGAGCGGGGACAGGCCCGCGGCGACGTCTGCGCTGGCGCCCGCGGCGGCGTCCACGTCGGGGCCGGCACCGACCGCATCCGGGGCCTCGGACGACGCCGAGTCCGCGTCAGCGGCCGCGTCGTCAGAGGGCGCACCTGCCGTCCCCGTGGCCTGCGCGGCCTGGTCCGGGGACGGGCCGTGAACTCCGTTCACCTCGCGGCAGGCCTCGACGTCCAGGCTCATGCGCCCCTGGGTGACCGTCCCGGTCTTGTCCATGACCATCGTGTCCAGCGCCCGCGTCGACTCCAGCACCTCCGGGCCCTTGATGACCACGCCGAGCTGGGCCGCCCGTCCCGAGCCGACCAGCAGCGCCGTCGGCGTGGCCAGCCCCAGCGCGCAGGGGCAGGCGATGACGAGCACGGCCACCGCCGCGGTGAAGGCCGCCTGCGGGCTGTGCCCGGTGAGCAGCCAGCCCGCCAGGGTCGCGGCCGACAGCACCAGGACGATCGGCACGAACACTCCCGAGACCCGGTCCGCCAGGCGCTGGACCGGCGCCTTGCCCGCCTGCGCGGCCGTCACCATCTGGCCGATCCGGGCCAGCATCGTCCCCTCGCCCACGGCCGTGGCCCGCACCAGCAGCGCGCCGGAGGTGTTGACGGTCGCCCCGGTGACGGCCTGCCCGGCCTCCACCTCGGTGGGCACGGACTCGCCGGTGAGCAGGGAGGCGTCCACGGCCGAGCGGCCCTCGACGACGACGCCGTCGGTGGCCACCTTCTCGCCCGGCCGCACGAGGAACAGGTCCCCGGCTGCCAGGTCCTCGATGCTGATGCGCTCCTCGGTGCGGGTGGCCTCCGCGCGGGGCGAGCCGTCCTCGTTCAGGACGTCGATGGCGTCGCGGCTGCCCGACGGCGAGGTGAGGACCACCCGGGTGACCTCCTTGGCGCCCAGCTCGAGCAGGGCGCGCAGGGCGTCACCGGAGCGGTACTTGGCGCGCGCCTCGGCGTAGCGGCCCGCCAGGAGGAAGGTGGTCACCCAGGCGGCCGACTCGAAGTACATGTGGGCGGCGTGCCCCTGCGCGCGCGGCAGCAGCTCCATGCTCATCCGCATGCCGATGTGCCCGGCCCCGCCGAGCACCAGCGCCCACAGGCTCCAGCCGGTCGCCGCGATGACCCCGAGGGACACGAGCGTGTCCATGGTGAAGGCGCCGTGGCGCAGCGCCCGGAAGGCCGCCTGGTGGAAGGGCAGCGCCCCCCAGAGCGCCACCGGCAGTGACATGATCGCCACTGTCCACTGCCAGCCGGGCATCTGGAGCGCCGGCACCATGGAGATCGCCATGATCGGCACCGACAGGATGAGGCTGTAGACGAGCCGCAGCCGCAGGTCGGCGGCCCGCTCCACATGCGAGGCGCCCAGGGCCGGTGCGGACGCTGTGGAAGCAGAGCTGGGGTGGACGCCGCCGGCGCTGCCGGCGGGGCCGCCGGAGGGCACCGCCGGCGTGCCCGCCGCGGTAGGTGCCGCCGCGGCCGCCATGGACAGCGTCGTGCGGCCGCCTCCGCCTTTGGTGCTGCGCCCGGTGCCGCCCGAACCGGCCGGCGTGGACGGTCCCGACGCCGATGCCGACGACGGCATCGACGCCGACTCGCCGGCCGACGACTCCTCCGGCGTGTCGGTGCCCAGCAGGGCGCCGGAGTACCCGGCGCGTGCGACAGTGGCAAGGAGGTCGTCGACACTCACCGTGCCCGGGGCGGTGACCCGGGCCGACTCGGTGGCGAGGTTGACCGAGGCGCTCACGCCATCGAGCTTGTTCAGCTTCTTCTCCACCCGGGCCACGCAGCTGGCGCAGGTCATGCCCCCGATGGAGAGGCTGACGGTGCGCAGCTGCTCGCCCGGTGTCTTATCCGACGCCGCGGCGCCGGACGAGACGCGGGCCCGACTGGTCGACGTGCTCATGAGTGCGGTTCCCTCTCCTGTGCTGCCCTCCGTCGGTGCCGTGCCGCAAGCCGTGGGGGTGGTTGCCGGACTGCTCAGCCCTCGCGGACGTCGCGCTCGATGGCGTCGAGCGTGTAGTCCCCGGCCTCATCGATGGCCTCGGCCAGGGCCGTGTCCTCGAGGCGGACATCGGAGAGCACGGTGACGGTGGACTGCCCGCCCTTGTTGAGCAGGACGGAGACGTCCTTGACGCCGTCGAGCGCCTCGAGCTCCTCGGTGACGTGGGCGACGCAATGGCCGCAGGTGAGTCCGGAGACCTTGAGGGTGGTGGTGCGGTCGACGCCTTCAGCGGTGAACTCGGTCATCTCTCACTCCTTGGGATGTGAAGAAAATGGATGGATCGGAACGGGAACGAGGTGGTCCGGTCGGGCGGCCGGACCGCGGTGCTCAGGACCGCACGATCCGGGCGATGGCGTCGGAGGCCTCGCGGATCTTGGCCGTGCCCTCCTCGTCGCCGGCCTGGGCGGCGTGCAGGACGCAGTGGCTCATGTGATCCTCCAGCAGGCCCAGGCTCACGGCCCGCAGGGCCTTGGTGGCGGCGGAGATCTGGGTGAGGACGTCGATGCAGTAGGTGTCCTCCTCAACCATGCGGGAGATGCCCCGCACCTGTCCCTCGATGCGGCGCAGGCGCTTGAGGTGATCCTCCTTGGCCCCGCTGTATCCGGCCATCTCTCCTCCGTCTCTCCTTCTCGTTCGACAACGAACATACCCCTGGGGGGTAGGTGAGTCAAATACCCCTCCGGGGTATCAGTGGCATCAGTCCCTGAGGGCGGAGCGGCCCGAACCGACCCAGTGGGCATGGTTCCGGGACAGGGCGGAGCCCGGCGTGGGATGCTCGTGCCATGACCACCGTTGCGAATGCCGCCCCTGTGTCAGCCGGCCGCGGGACGGCCACAGAGACGACGGGGACGGCAGGCAAGCCCGTTGACCCCGATCTCCAGCTCGCCCGGGACCCGAAGGCGGGAGCAGGCCGGCTCATGGTGCTGGCCGGCAACCGCCCCGACCTGCGCGGCGTCATCGTCGACAACCCGGGCTGCTCCCCGGAGCTGCGGGCCTGGGTCGGCCGGATGGGGGCGGCCTCCGCCCGCCCCAACGTCGAGGCTGATTCGGCGCGGGCGGACAGCGCTCACGACTCCGACGACTCTGACGACTCCCCGTCCCTGGCGCCTACGGGCTGGGAGCCCTCCGACATCGGCCTGGGCGACGACCCCTTCGGCTCCGTCCTGGGCGACCCGCTCATGGGGTCCCCGCTCTTCGACGACGGCGGCCGCGACGGTGACGCCGACGACGGGGCCGCCGGAGATGCCGAGGGCGGCCGTCCCACCGGCCGTGCCCCCGGCGGGCAACGGTCGCAGGGCCGGCGCACGGCCAGGGCGCACACCGCCGCCGCCCGCACCGCTTCCGCAACCGCCGCGTCCCGGACGGCGTCCCCACGCACCTCGTCCCCGCGGACGACGTCGCGTGCAGCGGCTCAGCAGACTCCGCCGTCAGCCCCTCCCGGCCCTCCGGCGGCCCGGTCCGGCCGCTACGCGCAGCCCGGGTACCAGGTGCCGGGGCCCGGTCGGCCCGCCGGCCCTGTTGCGGGAGGCTATGGCGGGCCGCGTCGCGGCCCCTATGCCGGCGGCCCGCAGGACATCCCCTGGCGTCCGGGCGGAGCCCAGGGCTACAGCGGCGCGCAGCCGACAGTGCCGCCCGCACCTCCTGCCGCCTCTTACGGGGCCCGGGGGTACGGCACTCAGCCCTCCCTCCGGTCCGGCCGCAGACCGGCTCCGTCCTCGGGCTCCGACACGAGCGCGATCAAGGTGGTGGGGTGGGTTCTCATCATCATCATCTTCTTCCTCATCCGGATACTGACCGGCTGAAGGCGGATGACGGGGCCGGGCATCAGTGCTCGGGGCTGCGGAGCTCTGAGGGGCTGGGGCTCGAGCCCGGCGTCGGGCTGCTGGGGGCGCTGGAGGACGGGATCGTGAAGGGGCTGTTGGAGGCGTACCCGTGCTTGAAGGCCCACACCACCATCTCCAGGCGCGACGTCGTGCCCGTCTTGTGGAACAGGCCGGTGATGTGCGACTTGACCGTCGCCTCAGCAATGGTCAGCAGCGAGGCTATCTTGCGGTTCGAGGCACCCTCGCACAGGAGGTGGAGGACGTCGCGCTCCCTCTCCGAGAGGTGGACGCTCCCGTCCGCACCGCGCACGGAGGCCAGCGCGTAGTCGATGAGGCGCGTCGTCGGCGTGGGGGCCACGACCTTCGCCCCGGAGTGGACCGTGCGCACCGCCGAGGTGATCTCCTCGGCCGGGGCGCTCTTGAGCAGGAAGCCGCTGGCCCCCGCCCCCAGCCCCTGGAGGAGGTCCTCATCGGTGTCGATGGTGGTCAACAGGATGACCCGGGTGGGTGGCGAGCTCCGAAGCACCTCCCTGGTCATTTCCACGCCGTCCATGTTCTCCATGTGGACATCGGTGATGAGGACGTCAACCTGGTGGGATTGGACAAATCTCAGGGCCTCGTGGGTCGAGCGCGTTGCTAGGAGGACGGAGAGGTCCTCAACGCCAGAGAAATAGGACTCCAGATGGGCCAGGGCCATCGCGTCGTCGTCGACCAGGGCGACGCCAACGCAGTCGGGAGGAATCTGGGAAGACATGTGTCTCCTTGGTCAGATGTGTGCGGACCGCGGTAGGTGGGGGTCGCGGTCTGCTGGGAACAGTGAACAAACTACCTGAAAAAAGACGCCAACCGTGTAAACGCCGCGAAATGCGTCTCGACGAAAGGACGGGTGGGGCCATCCAAACAGCGGAGCGGGCAGTAGATCAAAGACCGATGTGAAGGCCTGACGGCTTCGGGCAGGCTCTTCGCCAACGGCACTTCCCCCAAGTGTGCCTCCTCTGTCGTTCCCAGGAAGGAGGGTCCGTGTACCGCTCTGCGTTCAAGGAGGGTGTGGCGCCATCACTGGCTCGCGCTGCGTCCCTCGAGTCACCCTTCGGCCTGGTTTCCCGTTCCACCGAGCTGCCCCAAGCGGCCGGAGAACCGGTCTTCGCGATCTGGACCGGTCTTCTGGGTGATCCATCTGAGGCGCTGAGGTCACAGCGCAGCTGGAATCACCGTGCCGAGGCGGGCAACTTCGACGGGGCCGGCGGGGCCATCGACGCCGATCGCGCCAGACACATCGCGATCGTGGAGACGATGGAACGCTACTCCAGCTGCTCATGGACGGAGGAGGAGCTGGTGTGGGACACCCCCGCCGGTCTCGGCGAGGCCGCGATCGGACCGGAGCGCTGGCCGGCGTGCTCGGCCACCGAGCTGGCGGACCCCGACTGCGGGCTCATCGCATCGGACCCCCGCGTCCCGATGCGATGGGTGCGCGGCTGGTCCCTGACGCGCGGCCGAGAGGTCTTCGTCCCGGCCGTCCTGGTCTACCTCAACTTCCCGGTACGCACCCCCTCCGAGCAGTTCGTCAACCCCATCTCCACCGGCACGGCCGCGCACTCCGACCTGCGCGAGGCGGTCCTGGGCGGCCTGCTCGAGGTCATCGAGCGCGACTCCATCGCCCTGACCTGGCTGCAGCGCCTGCGCCTGCCCGCGGTCGCCGTCGACCCCTCCACCCTGGGCGAGGAGGTCGCCGAGTACCACCGGGTCGGCACCTCCACCGAGCTGAGGACCCACCTGTTCGACGCCACCACCGACTACGGCGTCCCCACCCTCTACGCCGTCCAGACCTCCCAGGTCGACCCCGAGCTGGCCCAGGTGGTCGCCGCCACCTGCGACATCGACCCGCAGCGGGCGCTGGCCAAGATCCACCGCGAGCTCGCCTCCCTGCGAATCGCCCTGCGCAGCCACGCCCGCGGCCCCCGTGCCCAGGAGATCAAGGGCCAGGACCTCACCGTGGTCGGCGGAGCCCTGGCCGACGCCGAGCTGTCCATGCGCCACATCTTCGACTTCCTCCTCGAGGGCGAGCGGCCCGTCCACGCCCTGGACGAGATCGGCACCCTGGGGGCGTCGTCGGCCGGCATTGACGGCAGTGATGGTCCTGACCCGCTCGAACGGGTCGTCACCAACCTGGAGCGGGCCGGTGCCGAGGCGATCGTTGTCGACATCACCACCGACGAGGCCCGCCAGGTTGGCATGCACGTCATCAAGGCCCTCATCCCCGAGGCCATGCCCCTGTCCTTCAGCCACCACGCCCGCTACCTGGCCACGCCCCGTCTCTACGAGGCGCCCCGGGCGATGGGCCTGACCGTCCACGACGAGGCCGGGATCAACCCCGTCCGCCAGCCCTTCGCCTGAACCATGCCCCCGACGTCCGCTCCATCAGCCATGCCACCGATCGACTCCCAGGAGCCCCGACCCGCCATGAGCACGACGACGCCCGCACCGGCCACGCAGCCGGCACAGGGACCGGCACCGCAGGCCCCCACGGGGCCGGTGACGGCCTACCTGCCCCAAGGCGGGTTCGCGCGCGCCGTCGTGAGGCGGCTCGCCGGTGAGGACGACGTCGTCGTGCCGGTCGACCAAGGGCTGGTCAGCGCCTACGTCCCCTACGCCGACCGCGCCGTCCTCGTGGCCGACCCCGATCAGACCGGCCTGCGTGAGGACCTCGACACCCTGTCCTTCACCCGGTCCATCCCCTCCCTCGGCCTGGAGCTCTTCCCCACAGAGCTGCGCTGCGGACCGCTCGTGGTGCCCGGCCGCAGCGCCTGCTACCGCTGCTACGACCGACGCCGTCGCCAGCACGGCTACCGCCCGATGCCCGCGGAGGTCGCCGCCGAGCTCGGCCCGCTGGAGCAGGCCTACGCCCACCACCACGTGCTCCTGGGAGCCGGACTCATCTCGCTGGCCCTCCAGACCCTCGACCGCCGGGGAGCAGCCGTTCCGGGAGCCGGTGGGGCCGGTGGAGCCGACGGCGTCGCCGTCGGCGAGGACGTCCCGGACATCGGCGGCCAGGTGTGGACCATCGACCTCGTCTCCGGGGTCACCACCTGCGCGCGGACCGTGGCCGTGGACCGCTGCGAGACCTGCTCGACTCGCTACGAGGGGCGCCGCGACGGCCTGCCCGCGCTCGCGGCCCTCCTGCCCGAGCGGCGCACGGGTGGACGCCCCTCACACGACTCCGATCGCCGTGGGGAGGTGGCTTGAGATGGCCGGGGACGCCACAAGCTCAGTCATGCGTGCCGGCGACGTCGGCCGCGCCGCTCGCCGCGACCTGCAGTTCCGCATCCCCCGCAGGCCCGTGGTCCGACTGGGCCTGCGCGCCCGGCCCGACGAGGACGGCTGGATCGTCGACGGGGCCCGCAAGAGCCAGGTCCTGGGCGGAGCCTTCGCCCGCGAGCACATGGGTCCCCTGCTCGAGGCCTGCGACGGCACCCGCACCCTCGACGAGATCGGCGAGGTCACCGGCATCGGCCCGCAGGCCGCCTTCGAGGCCGTCTCCCTGCTGTGGACCGGCGGCATCGTCGAGGAGGGGGACACCGAGCCCGTCCCCGGTGACCCGGCGCCTGAGCTGGCGCGGTTCCTCTCGCGCCTGGGTGACTCCACCGGCGTCAACGACTCCTGGCAGGACGCCGCCCGCCGCCTGGCCGCCGCCCGGGTCGCCGTCGTCGGGGACAACGAGCTGGCCGGCGAGATGGTCGCCGCCCTGGAGCCCACGCTGCCCGACGTGCGGCTCGACGGCGCACCCCGCCAGGGGGACACGCTCGTCGTCCTCATCGAGACCCAGGGCTCCGCGGGCCGCCGGGAGGAGGTGGCGCGCCGCTGCCGCGAGGCCGGCATCCCGCTGCTGCGGGTGCGCGCCGAGCAGGAGGCGGTCACGGTCGGCCCCTACGTCGACGAGGCCTTCTCACCCTGCCTGGCCTGTGCTAGCGCCGACGAGCCCGAGCTCGGCCCCCGCCCCGAGGCCGCCCGCCGCGACATCGTCATCGGTCTGGCCGCCCGGGCCGTGGCCGCGCTCATCGCCCGTGCCACCGTCACCCACCTGCCCGGGGACGCCCGGCGCACGGACCTGGCCACCTTCACCTACTCCGACCGCCCGGTCGTCTCCCGACCCGGCTGCCCCGTCTGCTCCGTTGCGGGGCAGGGTCAGGCCCCGGTGCCGGTGGCGCCGTCGGCCCCCGTGGGGGCCCGCTACGAGCAGTCCGTGGCCATCCCGCCGGCGGCCTTCGTGGACTCCAAGGGCCATCAGCAGCACTACAAGCCCTCCAACCTGCGCCTTCAGCGCGAGTTCCGCGACTGGCCGGTCTGTCCGCGCGCCCCGCTGCCGCCCGCCGACCTGGAGCGTCTGGACCAGCCCTGGCCCGTCGTGCACCCGCTCACCGATGACGGCTCCGAGCCCGACGTCGTCGCCCGCCCCACCCTGGGCGAGCTCGCCACGATCCTGGCGCTGTCGGTCGGCGTGCGCGAGCCGATCGGCGCCGAGCCCATCGGCCGGGAGCAGGCCGACACCGCCCAGACCCCGCTGAGCGCCAAACTGCGCCGCTGGACGGCCGCCGGCGGCAACATCGGCTCGGTGACCGCCTACGTCCTCGTTCCCGAACGAGGGGAGAACGACGGAGAGCTGGCTCCGGGCGCCTACGTCTACATCGAGCGCGACCACGCCCTGGCGCTCATCGGCCCCGCCCCCAGCGAGCAGACCGGAACGCAGGGGGCGGTGCCCGACGGCGTCGGCGCCCGGATTGTCCTGACCGGCAACGTCGACAAGGTGGCCCGCAAGTACTTCTCCTTCGCCCTGCGGATCGCGGTGCAGGACTGCGGCTGCTCCTTCGAGGTGATCCGCCTCGTCGCCGACGCTCTGGGGGTGCCTCTGCGAGCCCGGGCCCGCTGGGACGAGCAGCAGATCGCCCGGGAGCTGGGCACGGACCCGGTCAGCGAACCGGCCTGCATCGTCGTCGACCTGGGAGGCAGCCGTGCGCACTGACTTCGAGACCCTGCGCGAGCTCATCAACGGCTTCTCGGCCGGATCGGGAACCCGCCCGGGGGAGCCGACCTCCGACGGCCTGGCCGCCCGCCGCCCGCGCCCGCCGCTGGCCTGCCTGGAGCCGGACGTGCTCGCGCCCGGACCCCAGGCGGCCTACCCCTACGAGCTGCACCGGACCTTCGAGCGCCGCTCGTCCTCCACCAGCTACGGTGCCGAGCCGCTGGCGGTCGAGCCCCTCCTGGGCATGATCCGCGACGCCCTGGCCGACGACGCGCGCACCTGGGGCGAGGACGCCGCTGCCTGCCCCCTGGAGCCGTTCGTCCTCCTCCTGCGCCCGAGTGGTGCCGAGCCGGGCATCTACCGGGTGCGGCTCGACGGCGTCGACCTCGTCCGCCCCCTGCCGGACGCGGAGGCGATCGAGGGCATGACGGTGCAGAAGGAGTTCGCCCGCGCCGGCGCCATCGTCTCGGTGGCCGCGAACCTCGATGAGGCCGACGCCTGGGGCGGGGCGTCCGGCTACCGCTTCACCATGAGCCGCAGCGCGGCCCTCATCTACTCGCTGCACCTGCGCGCCGTCGCCCGCGGGCTGGTGGGGACGGTCTTCGCCGGCTTCGCCACCTCGGCGGTGCGCCACCTGCTGGACTCCGACGGCGTCAGCCGCCACCAGATGTTCGCCGTCACCATCGCCAGTCCGCAGACGACTCCACCTGACCAGGTGGCCGGCTAGCCCCGGTCACCACCCGCGAGCGCCGCCGGCCAGCCGGCGGCGAGACGGCCCCAGAACTCCATATCGCGCCAGAGCGCCACACAGACCACCCCGTTCGCGGGGTTGTGGGGCCCGGCCCCGGCAGGCCGGACCCCCAGGGCCCGATCGGGCCCTGCTCCTGCCCACACGACGTATGAGAGAAGGAGGTGAACAGCATATGACGAACAGCGCGATTGATCTCACCCTCGCCGACAGTGACTTCGGCGTCGAGGAGCTGCCTGAGGGCAACGCCCTGGGTTGCGCCTTCAGCAGCGCCAGCGCGTCCTGTCCGGCCAGCGCGGCCTCGGCCTCGTGCCCGGCCTGCGCCGCCAGCGCGTCGACGACGTCCTGCTGACGACCCCATGGTGGCGGGCAGGAGACCGGGGTCTCCTGCCCGCCACTAGCGGTACCCCGGATTACCGCGAACCGATCTGAGGGAGCCAAGAGCCCACGATGAGCACGGTGATGAGTACGGCGATGAGCAGCACGAGCACCCCGACGAGCCCGATCCCGCGCCTGCGCCGCGGCGTGAGCCTGATCGTCGGGATGGACAACCAGCCGATGCTGTTCGACTCCGACTCGGGCAAGTACCACCGGCTCGGGGCGGCCGCGGCCTTCATCGTCAACCAGTTCGACGGGGTGCGCTCCCTGCCGACCATCATCGAACAGCTGCCCCAGGACATCGACGAGGCCGGCGCCAGGCGCATCACGAGCCCCCCCGCCCGCACCAGACGCACCCGCGGTCGGCACACCGCCCAGCCCCGCCAGGCCCGCCACCTCAAGGTCGAGCAGCCCCGCCGCAGCGGAGGCTGGTGGCTGCCCCGCATCATCATCGCCCGCAAGTACCACCGGATCGTCGCCCCGATCGTCACCCTGCTTCAGCGTCTGCCGGCCCGCGCGCTCAGCTGGGTATTCCTGGCGCTGGCCGCCTGCGGCTACACGGCCGGGGCCATGGCCCTGGCCTCCCTGGCCGGTGGCCCCCGCCCGGGCGTCCTCGTCCTCGTCACGGCGGTGGCGATCCAGCTGGTGAGCATCCTGCTGCACGAGTCCTGGCACGCCATCGTCGCCGGCTACCTGGGCACCCCCATCCGAGGTCTGGGGGTGGCGCTCATGTTCTGGGCGATCCCCATCGCCTACGTCGACCGCACCGACTCCTACCGGGTGCGCTCCCGGCGCGGGCTGACGATGCTGGCCCTGGCCGGCATCTTCTCCGACGGCGTCGTCTGCGGTCTGGAGGCGGCCGTCGCCTGGGCCTCGACGGGAACGGTGCGCCAGGTGGCCCTGACCCTGTGCGCCTTCCAGCTCACGATGCTCGTCACCAACCTCAACCCCCTCACCCAGTCCGACGGCGTCGCCGCGGTCGAGGCAGCCACCGGCTCGGTCAACCTGCGCGGGCGCTCCATGTTCGTGCTGCGCTGTGTCCTCAGACGCCAGCCCCTGCCGCCGGCCCTGGCCGTCATGCGGCCCGCGGTGCGCTGGGGCTATTTCATCTACGGGCTTCTGTGCAGTCTTCTCGGTCTCCTGGCCTTCGTGATGAGCGTTGTATGGATAGGCTACTGGCTGTCCGTTCTCTTGAAAGGTTTCCTCCTATGACGCAGCCGGTTCTCTCCCGCGCCGGTGCCTCCCCCTCCCGACAGCCACAGCCGCACTCCACATCCGCCGTGACCCCCGGGGAGCCCGTCCCATCCGCCCCGTCTTCCGCCGTACCAGCGCCGGTACCGGCATCGGAACCGGAGCCCCCGGCCCTGGCTCAGCCCGCCGTGGCCCTGCCCACCCTCGTGCGCCTGGGAGGACTCCCGGCGCGAGCCGTTCCCGAGACCACCGCCGCCGTGACCGGCAACCTGGAGTACCTGCGCCGGCTCGACGAGGTGCTCGACGGCGCCGCGAACCAGCTGCTCGACCCGCTCTACGAGCTCATCCCCACCCTGGCCAAGACTGAGCGCCGCCTGGTCCTGCGCGCCAAGCGCCGGGTCTTCCAGGGGCGAGCCACCGGCCTGTCCGAGGAGGTCCTGGCGGCCCTGCCCACTGAGCTCCGCGCGCTGCTGGAGCGCTGGGACGCCCTGGTGGCCCGCAAGGAGGAGACCCGCGCGCGCCTGGCCGTCCTGGTCGACGTCGACCTGGACCGCAGCCGCGAGCTGCTGGCGGCCGGACTCGTCGAGCCCGGCTACCAGGAGGCCCTGGCGATCGCCGCCCCGGCCCTCATCTCCACCCTGGCCACCCGCGGCCGCAGACTCGAGGACCCCCGCGTCCTGCGCACCCTCTACACCCTGGCCACCCGGGCCGCCCTCAAGACCAGCCCCTTCTCGGGACTGACCACCGTCAACGAGGCCGGCCAGCCGTCCGCCGGGCGCAGCCACCGCATGGTGGCGACCCACCTGGCCTACCGCATCCTGAGCGCCACCGCCCAGGACCTGGCACCCGACGGCGCCCTCTACCTCGAGCCGACCCCCGTGCGCCGGGCCGTCACCGCCTCCGGCGCGGGCCCGGCCCGGGTTTACGGCCAGTACCCGCCCAGCGAGCCCGAGGCCGAGGCGCTGACCATCGTCGGCGAGCACGAGTACGGCAACGGCATGGTCTTCCGTCAGGAGACCGTCCAGCCCGCCCGCTGGCTCCAGGAGACCCACGACGCCCTGACCGGCGGCGGCATGCACGCCGTCCTCAGCGTGCGCGACGCCTGCGAGCGCGTGGGCGGCGCCAACCCGCGCCTGCGCCTGGAGCGGCTGCTGGCCTCGGGCGCCGTCGTGCCGCGGGTGCCCTGGTACCGCGGGGAGAACCCCTTCCCGCTGCTGGCCGCCACGCTCTCACCGGACCAGCAGCGCCAGTGGGGCGAGGACCTGGCCTGGCTGGCCCGGCTCGACGAGGCCATCGGCGCCGCCGACGGGCTCACTCGCGCCGAGCTCCTCAACCGCGCCGTGCGGCTGGCCGAGCGCGTCTTCCCCGACGGCGAGCTCGGCGAGCGCCCCAGCGGCTTCCTCTACGAGGACCGCGAGTCCGCTCGCAGCTGGGCCGACCCGCTTGACGAAGCCCCCTTCGTCCAGGACGTGCGGACCCTCGGCGAGCTCGCCGACCCGTGGGTGGCCCGCTCCCACATCTACGACCTCATGGTGACCCGGTTCGTCGCGCTGTTCGGCAACGGTGGGGTGTGCAAGGACCCGCTCGCCTTCTTCATGACCCTCGCCCACGCCCCCGACGGCGACGAGGAGATGCTGCGCGCCGCCGGGCTCGACTACGCCGCCGGGCCCGACGCGGAGCGCACCGCCCTGTCCGGCGGGGCCTCCGGCTCGCCCCGGCACCTGGGCGCCTTCCTCCAGCCCGTGGCCCCCAACGCGCAGACCTATGCCGCCGGCGGGGGACTGACCGTCGTCAACGCCTTCACCAACGCCAATGGCTCGCTGCAGGCCCGCTTCCACCGGCTCCTGGGGTCCGGCTTCCGGGAGCGCCTGGCCTCGCGGATCCGCACCGCCTGGGGCACCGAGCGGGTCCTGGAGATCCAGGCCAGCACCGAGTGCAACACCGGCCAGGCCGTCTCCTGCGGGCTCCTGCCCCCGCTGGGTCTGCCCGGTGAGCCGGGCGCGCCTGACACGATCCCCCTCAGCTCCCTGCGGCTCGTCCACGACCCGGCCACGAGCACGCTGTTCCTGGCCGACGACGCCGGGCCCGTGGGGCTGGCCTACCTGGGCCTGACCCCGCAGTACCTCCTGGGCGGATACCTGTCCTGGCTGGTGCTGCTGAGCGACCCGTGGTCCCGGCTGCCCCCGTTCGCCGACCACTGGACCAGCCGCCGTCGGGACCTGAACGGCCCCCTGCCCGACGAGGTCATGCACTCCGAGCGGGCCGTGGCCGGCCGCCTGGTGACGCGCCGCGAGTCCTGGACCTTCCCGGCCGCGCAGATCGCCCCGCTCATGGACCGCGACCTGACGACGACCCTGCTGCACATGGACGACCTGCGCAAGCAGTGGGGGATGCCGGTGGAGGTGTTCGTCCACCAGCACATGCCCTCCCAGGGCGCCACCTTCGACCAGCACAAGCCCCGATACGTGGACCTCACCTCGCCGGTCTCCGTGCTGGCCCTTAGGGGGTGGATCGATCCCGACGCCGCGCACATCAGCTTCGTCGAGGCCCTCCCGGCCCGCGGCGAGGCCCTGGGGCTCACGCAGGACGGTGAGCCCACGGCGGTCGAGTACCTCGTGGGGCTGCAGTGGCCCAAGAACCTGGAAGGCACGGCATGAGCACGCACGACGACTCCCAGGCCAGCCGGCGCGAGCAGCGCAACCAGCCCAGCCGGCTCACCCGCTCCCGGCGCCTGCGCTGGCTCGGCGGGCGCTCCCGGGTCTCCGAGCAGTCCGAGCGGTTCGGGCAGACCGGCCAGGCCGGGCAGGGAGGCGCCACCCCGCAGGTGGGGGCCTCGATCCCGGGGATCCAGCCCCTGGAGATGGCGGCCGCCGACTTCGGCAGCCTGCGCGCCCAGCACAGCTCGGTGCGCCAGCGGGGATCGGCGCTGGTCAACCAGGCCGACGACGTCGGCTGGCTGTATGCGCGGATCTACTGCGCCGGAGGGGACGACACCGACGAGCTGCTGCCGGAGATCGCCCAGTGGCTGGCCCGGGCCCGCGGCCAGTGGGATATCCGCTCGGCGCACTTCCTGCGCTTCGTCGACCTGCGCGGGCACCACGTCCGGCTGCGACTCAAGGCCGTCCAGGGCGTCCTGGACGAGGCCTACGAGAGCATGCGCGAGCTCGACGCCGTCGCCCGGCGGGCCGAGGTGCGCACGGTCGAGCGCCTTGTCTCCGACCCGATGACCAGTGGCATCGGCGCCAGCCGGCCCGGGATCGCCTTCGGCGTCTACGGCCCCGAGTACGCCAAGTACGGGGGCGTGGCCGGCGTCGAGGAGGCCGAGCGCCACTTCTACGTCTCCAGCCGGTGGTGCCTGGACCGCCAGATCTGGCAGATCCCGAGATCGGTGCCCCGGGCGGCCCTGGCGGCGCGGTTCCTGGCGCTGGCGGCCCAGAGCGCGCCGCTGCCCGCGGCCGAGCTGCTCTCCGCCCACCTGCGGATGTGGGGCTCGCGTCTGCCCGCGCACCTGCGCGACGGCAGCGCCCTGGGACCGATCGTCCAGCAGCTGCTGGAGGTCATCGAGTTCCAGTTCGATGAGATCCCCGCCTGGGGGCGGGCCGCCGGGGCCATGGGCGAGTTGGCCGACGACGCCGCCCGCGCCATCGGCGCCATGGGGGCTGGCACCGGTGGGCGCCGGGCCCTGGACCTGCTGCACATCGACGTCAACCGGCTCGGCCTCAACCCGGCCGAGGAGTGCGTCGCCGGGCTGTGCGCCCGCCAGCTCCTGGCCGGAGGCGCCGTGCCCCCGGTCCAGCCCTCAGCCGCCGTCGGGTAGCCACGCGCGTCGCCCTGCCCCGCCTGGCTCCTGTCCTCCTCCTGGACTGGGGCCAGGTGGCACTGACGCATCATCGGCTCCGGCCTACCTCCGCCTCGGGCCGGTCCACTGAACGAGGGTGGGGGTGTACTGGCCAAGGGTTGTGCATACTGCACGAACTCCTGCACCTCATGGAGTACACCCGACCCTTCCCCAGTAGCGCCCGACCCTCGTGCAGTGCGGGCGGGGCGTCTGGATCGGCCGGCGTCTCTCGGTCGCCGGTCCTCGGTCGGTGACTCCCGGCCAGCGCGCCCTGCCGGCGTCTCCCGGTCTGGGCTTGATCTGCTTGCGGGCCTTCAGTCGTCCAGGTGGGAGACGAGCTCGGCGGCCAGGCCCGTGTAGGTGGTGGGGGTCAGGGCGAGCAGGCGGGCCTCGACGTCGTCGGGCATGCCGAGCCCGGAGATGAACTCGCGCATGCCCTCGGGGGTGACCTTCTTGCCGCGGGTGAGCTCCTTGAGGCGCTCGTACGGGTCGGCCATGCCGGTGGCCCCGGCGACGGCGGCCGCCCGCATGGCCTGCTGGACGGGCTCGCCGAGCACCTCCCAGGTCGCCTCCAGGTCCTCCTCCAGGCGGGCGCGGTCGACGTCGAGCCCGGCCAGACCGCGGCGGATGTTGTCGACGGCCAGCAGCGAGTGCCCCAGGGCCGCGCCCACGTTGCGCTGCGTGGTGGAGTCGGTGAGGTCGCGCTGGAGGCGGGAGGTGACGAGCGTGGCGGCCAGGGTGTCCAGCAGCGAGCAGGAGATCTCCAGATTGGCCTCGCCGTTCTCGAAGCGGATCGGGTTGACCTTGTGCGGCATGGTCGACGAGCCGGTGGAGCCCTGCGCGCTCAGGCGCTGGTGGAAGTAGCCCAGCGAGATGTAGGTCCACACGTCGGTGGCCAGGTTGTGGGCGATCCGGTTGAAGCGGGCGACGTCGGAGTAGAGCTCGGCCTGCCAGTCGTGGGACTCGATCTGGGTGGTCAGCGGGTTCCAGGTCAGGCCCAGGTGCTCGACGAAGCCGCGGCCCACGGCCCGCCAGTCGGCGCCGGGGACGGAGACGACGTGTGCGCCGAAGGTGCCGGTGGCGCCGTTGATCTTGCCCAGGTACTCGGTGGCCTCGACGCGGCGCACCTGGCGGCGCAGCCGGTGTGCCAGGACCGCCAGCTCCTTGCCGAGCGTGGTGGGGGTGGCCGGCTGGCCGTGCGTGCGCGCCAGCATGGCGGCGTCGGCGTACTCGTGGGCCATGGCGGCCAGGTCCTCGACCAGACCGCGGGCGGCCGGCAGCCACACCTGCTCGATGGCGGCGCGGATCGTCAGGGCGTAGGAGAGATTGTTGATGTCCTCGCTGGTGCAGAAGATGTGGACGATCTCGCCGACCGTGGGCAGCACGGTGGGGCCGCCGTCGGCGCCGACGACGCCAGGGGCCTGCGCGGCCGCGGCCAGGCGGCGCTTGAGCAGGTACTCGACGGCCTTGACGTCGTGGCGGGTCTCGGCCTCGATGGCGCCGAGCTCGGCGATCGCCTCGGCCCCGAAGTCCTCCACGACGCCGCGCAGGTAGGCCTTCTCCGTCTCGCTGAGGCGGGGGGCGCCGGGCAGGACGCCGTTGTCGGTCAGGTGGATGAGCCACTCGACCTCGACCTGCAGGCGAGCCCGGTTGAGGGCTGCTTCGGAGAGGTGATTGACCAGCGGGGCGGTGACGGCGCGGTAGCGGCCGTCCAGGGGGCCCAGGGCAATGGCGGGGGAGACGGTGGAGAGGTCGACCATGCCGCTCATTGTGGCAGGTTGCCGCCGATCTCTGCGAGAGGAGCCTCCGGGGTGGAGATGAAGACGGGCTGCGCGGTGGGCTTGCGCTGACGGTGGGCGCACTGGCTGACGATGACGTAGAGCAGGATGCCGGCCGCCGGCAGGTTGATGACGGCTGCGGCGTCGTGGTTGTAGAAGCCGTAGGCGAGCAGGGCGATCGCGAGCCCGAGGCCGATGACGCTCAGGGCGAGGATCGAGGGGCCCGGGATGCGCTGGGACGGCTCGGCCCGCTGGACGTGCTGGGCCTGGAGAAGGATGAGACTGACCGTCAGCAGGCTCAGAGGCGTCAGGAGGGAGGTTTCCCAGCCGAACAGCCCGCCGCCGACGGTGAGGACCAGGACGGTGGTGGCGAGAGTGAAGACGACTGGAGGGAGGAGTCGCATGGCAGATGACCTCATAGGGGCGGACACGGTGGGGAATGGTACGACCAGGCAAAATCCTGCCGGATTCTTGTGGCATTTTCAACAAGTGGCCCGTCATCATTGATGGGTAGGCCTACCCGGGCTCACCCACTCTAGTCATTGAAGCGTCCTCAATCGGCAAAACCGGGTTTTACCAGGGAAAATGCAATGCGTCCGTGACGCCATAGGTGACGTGCGGGTCAGTAGATAATGAGGCTGTGAAGACGGATCGGGTCCCGCACGGAGCGGCAGTCAGAGTTCTGGTGGAGCAGGACCTGGCCAGTGAGCAGATGCTGGCTCTTATGCGCCAGGCTGCGGGGCTTCCGGACGCCGAGCTGTGCCGGATCATTGCCGAGGAGCTGGCAGTCATGGAGGTCGTGGGTACGGGCCCGCGGGGCGCGCCCACGTCGATGGCGGCCTACGTCTCACAGTCCCACGGTGTCGTGCTGGAGTACATTGCCGTGGCTCCGGAACTACGTGGCGACGGGATCGGGCGGACGCTCGTTGACGCTCTTGCCGGTGTGTCGGGGCAGGTTGTCGCCGAGACCGATGACGACGCCGTCGGCTTCTATCGGGCGCTCGACTTCGACATCGGCCCTGCGCCGTCGGACCCGCGCTGGCCGGGGCGCCGCCGCTACCGCTGTGTGCGGCGGTCCTGATCCTGAACGACACATGTCGGGGACTGCGTTTCGCCCCGAGGACGTACTCCTCCGGCAAACGACAACGGCCCGCCCCTCCAGTCATCTGGAGGAGAACGCAGCCCTCGGGGTGTAAGTACGTCCTCGACCGACGTCGTCGAGAAGTTTGGTGGTTGGAGCTGGCGGGTGATGAGTCTTATCGGGGGCGAGGAAGTGCTCGCGGCGACCTCACGGGGCCGCCGGTCCCTCAGGCTGCGCACCACAACGTAGCCCAGCAGGCCCAGGGCGGGCAGGGCGAGGAGAGCGACGAGGTCGGACCTGAAGAGGCCGCGCGCGAGAGTGAGTCCCGAGAGAACGACCCCGACGGTTCCCAGCAGCCGGATCCCCGACGGCGGAAGCGCCCGCTCGCCGGAGCCGGCGTTCTGCGCCCGCAGCAGGAGAAGGCCGAGCAGGAGCATGCACAGCGATGTGTTGAGGCTGTTGACCTGCCAGCCGAGTAGCAGGCTTCCGATCGAGGTGACCAGGACGGTCAGGGCAAGGACGAGAATGGCGAGCTTGATGAGTCGCATGTCGAGCACCTCGGTGAACAGATCGCGACGATGAACGGCTCCAGGATAAGTCTGTTCCTCGCCTTGTGTCGCCTCGGTGTCAGGCCTCGGAGGCCACGCCCATGGCTCGGCCGCGGATCCAGTAGGCCTGGTGCTGGATGCTGCGCCGGCTCATGCCGGAGGCGACCAGGTGGCGCCGCACCGCCTTGGTGACGCTGCTCTCCAGCGCGATCCAGGCCCAGTCGAGCGCCAGATCCCCGGTGTCCGCCCACAGGGTGCGGTCGACGGCGGCCAGCAGCCTGTCCTCCAGGACCTCGGGGTCCAGACGGACGAACTCATGGTCTCGCTCGGCCATGGGCAGGTAGCCGTCGCGAGGCGCCAGCATGATGACCGTGGCCGGACTGCCCACCGGGGCGGCGTTCACGGCGTCGACGAGCGCGGGCGCGGAGGCGCGATCTCCCACCAGGAGCAGCCGGTCGCCGGGGGACGGAGACCGGTAGCTGGTGCCGCCCATGACCTGGACGGCGACCGTCGCGCCCGGTCTCACGTGGCTCGACCACTGCGACGCCGGCCCGGCCGGCTCATGGTGCAGGAACAGGATCCTGGCGGAGGCCTGACTCCGGTCGATGCGGGTGAGCGTGTAGGCGCGCTGGTACTCGCGGCCGTCGTGCGGAATCCACATGCGCACCCAGGCGGTGGGAGGCAGTGCGGCGGCCCCAGAGCCCAGGAGGCTCGGGCACTGGACGATCAGCTCCGTGTAGGGCGGGAGCTCGCGCACCCCGGTGACCGTGAGCTTGTGCTCCGGCACGCGCAGCGCCTTGAGCACTGTGCCCTGGAATCCCCGTCCTCCACGTGCCATCTGCTGGCTTGCCTTCCTGTGTCCTGGTGTCTTCCAAGGCGAACCTTAACCGGAGCAGGTGTGAGCTTGCTTGGGACGGTCCACGCGGAAAAGGACAGAAAATTTCGGGAAAATTCCGCAAGAATGCCGACGGCGCCCGACAGGTTCAGCGTACTGGGGCACCTGGGACGCTCGACTGCTTCAGTGCCCGGGCTCGCCCTCAGAACTGTGCGAGGATCTGCCGCGCGATGGCGGTGCCCAGTGGGATGGGCACGGCGTTGCCGATCTGCCGGGCGATGGACGCTCGGGAGCCGATGAATCGGTGCGTGTCGGGGAATCCCTGGAGGAGCGCCGCCTCGTAGTGGGTGATGGCGCGGTTCTCCACGGGATGGAGGTAGCGGCCCTTCTCCGGCTTGAAGAACTCGGTCCGGATCGTCACGGAGGGCCGGTCCCAGTGCATTCGCCCCATGACGTCCATGGATCCGGAGGTGTGCCGGAGCCAGCAGGGCGCCTTCAAATCGTCCGGAAGATCGGCTCGATTTCCGCCCTGGGGGATCTTGGCGAAGCGCTCGAGCGAGATGGGGCTGTAGCCCCGGGAGACATGCAGCTCCCGGGGGGAGAAGGCCCCGGGCACCTGCCGCGAGCCGACCCGGGTGCGGAGCTGGTCGAATCGCTCGTCCATGTCGGGCTGCGCGGGCACGCGCAGCAGCGTCTCCCTCACCGTCCGGTACGGGGGCAGTCCACTGCCCTCGTCCGGGGAGTGCGTGGGCTCCGGGAACTCGGGAGCCGTCATGTCTTCGCGGTGCCCGATGAGGACGGCGCGCCTGCGCGCCTGCGGGGCGCCGTAGTCGGCGGCGTTGAGGACGCGGAAGTCGAAGGAGTAGTCCTCGAGGAACTCCCCGGGGCGGGTGGCGGCCAGGAAGTCGCGGTACTGGGGCGACTTCCCGAAGGCGGGCACGTTCTCCACGACGAAGTACTTGGGCCTGGCCCTCTGAATGACCTGGGCGTACTGCTCCCAGAGTCGGTTGCGGGCGTCCTCCGCGTCCCGCTTGCCGAGCGTGCTGAACCCCTGGCACGGGGGGCCGCCGACGACGACGTCGACGCCGGTGGGGATCGTCCCCTCGGCGAGCCAGTCCTGGATGGCGCCCGCGTAGACCTCCGTCTCGGGGAAGGTCGCCCGGTAGGAGGCGGCGGCCTCCGGGTCCATCTCGACTGCGGCGATGCTGCGGAAGCGCGACGACGCCGTATGGAAGCCCGCAGTGAGCCCTCCCGCCCCGGCGAAGAGGTCGAGGACGCGGATGGTGCGGGCAGTCATGGAATCAGGGTAGCCGGCCGGTACGACACCGAATCGAGGCTCACCGTCGGTTCAGGGGTGTGATTCGTGTCGGAGGGCGGTCGTAGGATGTTCCCGTTCGCACCCGCGGAGAATTCCCCCGTTCTCCGTCGACAGGAAGGACTCCCGTGCCCAGGAAGCTCATTGAGGTGGCGCTGCCTCTCGACGCCATCAACCAGCAGTCCGCTCGGGAGAAATCCATCCGCAAGGGGCATCCCTCCACGCTGCACCTGTGGTGGTCCCGCAAGCCCACGGCCACCTCGCGCGCCGTGCTCTTCTCCCAGTTGGTCGACGACCCCTCCGAGCGCTACGAGGAGTTCCTGGAGGCGGCCCGGGCCGCGGGGGAGACAGACCCTGAGTCCGCCGCCGAGCGGGCCGTGGAGGCGGAGCGCCGCCGCCTGTTCACTCTCATCACCCGCATGGTGAACTGGGACAACATCGGCGATGAGCACCTCATGCGTGAGGTCATGGGGGAGATCCGCCGCTCCACGGGGGATGAGCCGCCCGCGGTCCTCGATCCCTTCGCCGGAGGCGGTTCCATCCCCCTGGAGGCCCAGCGGCTCGGCCTGGAGGCGCACGCCTCCGACCTCAACCCCGTGGCCGTCCTCATCAACAAGGCCCTCATCGAGATCCCGCCGCGCTTCGCCGGCTGCGCCCCGGTCTTCCCCGGCGCCGACGACGGCACGCGCAGCTGGCCCGGTGCGCACGGCCTGGCCGAGGACGTGCGCCGCTACGGGGAGTGGATGCGTGAGGAGGCCTGGAGGCGCATCGGCCACCTCTATCCGCGGGCGCAGTTGCCTGACGGATCGGAGGCGACCGTCATCGCCTGGATCTGGGCGCGGACCGTCACCTGCCCCAACCCGGCCTGCGGCATTGAGACTCCCCTCGTTTCGAAGTGGTGGCTGGGGAAGAAGAAGGGTAAGGAGGCCTACATCGTCCCGACGGTCGTCGGGGATCATGTCGAGTACTCCATCGGCCACGATCCCAAGCGGGCGCCGACGAAGCAGGATGATGGAACCGTTGATCGGAACGGCGCCCGTTGCCTGGCTTGTGAAGCGCATATCGGTTTCGACTATCTTCGGTCTGAGGCTCGGAGTGGTCGCATGGGGGCGGAACTGACAGCGATCGCTACGGAGGGACGCGGCTCTCGCACGTATTTGCCGCCGGACAGAGGTCATGTTGCAACGGCGTTTCGCGCCGTTCCGTCGAGCACCCCTATGGGAGAGCTTCCCGAGGCGGCATTGGGGTTCCGTGTGCAGGCATACGGCATGCTGAAGTACTCCGACCTGTTCAGTTCGCGTCAGTTGACGGCGTTGACCACCTTCTCGGATCTGGTGGGCGAGGCGCGTGAGCGCGTATTGCAGGACGCCCTCGCCAGCGGAATGAGTGAGGGGCAACGCTTTGAAGCAGGTGGTGGGGGAGCAGGGGCCTATGCTGATGCGGTGGCAACATATCTGGGGTTCATTGTATCCAGGCTTACCGACTACTCGTCGGCTCTGAATACGTGGGCAAATAACCCTCAGATGGAAATACTTCGCAACGTATTTGCTCGACAAGCCCTTTCGATGTCCTGGGATTTTGCTGAAGGAAATCCCTTTGCTGATTCCTCGGGGAGTATGTCAATTATGGTTAGGGCTGTTTCTGAAGCGGTTAGCCGGGTGCCTGCTTGCTCTTATTCCGATGTTCTTCAGGCTGATGCTGCATTATGTGAGTATCGAGGCGCCGTCATCTCCACAGATCCGCCGTACTACGACAATATCGGCTACTCGGACCTGTCCGACTTCTTCTACGTCTGGCTGCGCCGCTCCCTCAAGGACATCCACCCCTCCCTGTTCTCCACCATGCTCGTGCCCAAGGCCGAGGAACTGGTCGCCAACCAGTACCGGCATGGGGGCAAGGATGGGGCAAGGGACTTCTTCGAGGACGGCTTCCGCGCCGTCTTCGCCAATGCCCGCCGGAGCGCCAACCCGGACTACCCGATGACGGTCTACTACGCCTTCAAGCAGTCAGAGACTAATGCTGCCGGGCGGACCTCCACCGGCTGGTCCACGATCCTCGAGGGGATGATCCGCTCCGGCTGGAGTATCACTGCCACTTGGCCAGTCCGATCTGAGCGCGGCGGACGGATGAGGGATATCGGCTCGAATGCACTCGCGTCTTCCGTCGTCCTTGTGCTGCGGCCCCGTCCCGAGGATGCCCCCACGACCAACCGCCGCAGTCTCATGCGCGAACTGCGCCGCACTCTTCCCGAGGCCGTCGAGACCCTGCGCAGCGGCGGCATCGCCCCCGTCGACCTCGCCCAGGCGGCCATCGGCCCCGGCATGAGCGTCTTCTCCCGCTACTCTCGCGTCATCAGCCCCGACGGCACCGACATGAGCGTCTCCGAGGCCCTCACCCAGATCAACGCCGTGCTCGACGAGGTCCTCGGCGAGCAGGAGGGCGACCTCGACCCCGACACCCGCTGGTGCCTCACCTGGTTCGACGCCCACGGCTTCACCGAGGGCCCCTACGGGGAGGCCGAGACCCTCGCCTCCGCCCGCAACGCCTCCATCGACGCCCTCAAGCGCTCCGGCGTCCTCACCTCCGGCGGCGGCCGCGTCGGCCTCATCGCCCCCGCCGACCTCCCCGACGACTACGACCCCCGCACCGACGACCGCATCTCCCACTGGGAGGTCGTCCTCCACCTCGCCCGGGCCCTCGACCGGCGCGGCATCGACGAGGCCGGGAGGCTCCTCTCCGCCGCCGCCGAACGCGGCCTGGGCGCCGACATCCTCCAGTCCCTCGCCTACCGCCTCTACTCCCTCGCCGAGAAGCACGGCTGGACCGAGGCCGGCCTCCTCTTCAACGCCCTGGGCGGCTCCTGGCCGGAGATCGCCACCGCGGCCCGGACCGCGGAGAGCACCGGTCCGGACATCCAGACCGCACTCGACCTCGACACCCTGGAGAACCACTGACATGTCCGCCACCTCCAACCGGGACCGCATCGGCCGGGCCATCGAGATCCTCTCCGGAGCCCTGGAGCCCTGGATCGCCGTCGCCGTCGCCCCGAAGCTGCCCGCCGCCAGCACCTGGACCGACCTCCTCGCCTGGAAGGACGGCAGGCCGGACAGGACCTACGAACCCTCCGACCCCCAGTGCCAGCTGCGCATCATCACCGAACGCATCGGGAACCTCGGATTCCTCTTCAGCGGGATCCTCTCCCGCGGCGAGCAGAACCTCGCCGGCGAGCTGCGCGAGGTCCGCAACAAATGGGCGCACAATAGCCCCTTCAGCATGGACGACACCTACCGCGCCCTCGACACCGCCGAGCGCCTCCTGCGGGCCATCAACGCCCCCGCCGAGGCCGACCAGATCCGTGCCATGAAACGGGACGCGCTGCACTCCACCTTCGACGCAGCCACCAGGCGCGATACCCGGGCGAGCGCCGTCGCCATGCCCGGCCTCGGGGAGAACGGCCTCGCACCCTGGAAGGACGTCGTCCGCCCCCACACCGACATCGTCTCCGGCAGCTACGGCCAGGCCGAGTACGCCGCCGACCTGCACCAGGTCGCCCACGGGGAGAGCAGTGAGGAGTACGGCGACCCCGCCGGCTTCTTCAAGCGCACCTATCTCACCGAGGGGCTCAAGACCCTCCTGACCATGACCGCCCGGCGGCTGTCCGGGGACCCCAACGCCCAGGCCGTCATCAACCTTCAGACCACCTTCGGCGGCGGCAAGACCCACTCCATGCTCGCCGCCTGGCACCTGGCCGGTCCGACCCCGCTCAAGGACCTCACCCAGGACGTCCAGGAGCTGCTCGCCGACACCGAGATCCCCGACGGGTTCAGGCGCGTCGCCATCGTTGGCAACGAGATCTCCCCCGGGCAGCCCACCACCAAGTCGGACGGAACGGTCGTTCACACCCTGTGGGGCGAGCTCGCCTGGCAGCTCGGCGGCGCCGAGGCCTACGAGCTCGTCGCGCAGGCCGACCGCACCGGCACCAATCCCGGTGCCGCCCTGCGCAACCTCATCAGCCGCCACACCCCCGCCCTCATCCTCATCGATGAGTGGGTCGCCTACGCCCGCGGCCTGTACAGGCGCGACGGCCTGACCGGCGGCAGCTTCGACACCCAGTTCACCTTCGCCCAGGAGCTCACCGCCGCCGTCCAGGGCACCCCCGGGGCCCTGCTCCTCGTCTCCATCCCCGCCTCCGACATCCGCCAGGACGGCACCGTCACCCGCGCCTCCGAGCTCGAGATCGGAGGCGACGGCGGCCGCGAGGCCCTCCAGCGGCTCCAGCACGTCGTCGGGCGCGTGGCCCACAACTGGAGCCCCGCCACCTCCGGGGAGAGCTTCGAGATCGTGCGCCGGCGCCTGTTCACCGACCTCGACGCCGAGGCCATCCGCAAGCGCGACGCCACCGTCAAGCGGTTCGTCGACTACTACCGGGGGCAGCGCGGCGAGCTGCCCTCCGAGACCTTCCAGCCGGACTACGAGCGGCGGCTGCGCGAGGCCTACCCCATCCACCCCGAGCTGTTCGACCGGCTCTACGGAGACTGGTCCTCCCTGGAGCGGTTCCAGCGCACCCGTGGCGTCCTGCGCCTCATGAGCGCCGTGGTCCACTCCCTGGTCCAGGCCGGTGATGATGCCCCGCTTATCATGCCGGGCTCCATCCCCTTCGACGACGACGCCGTCCGCGACGAGATCGCCGGCTACCTCGACGACGCCTGGCGCACCATCATCGAGACCGACGTCGACGGCGAGAACGCCACCCCCCTGCGCATCGACCGGGAACGTGAGTTGTTCGGACGACGGGCACTGACCCGGCGCATCGCCCGCACCCTGTTCCTCGGCTCCGCCGCCACCCTCGACACCGCCCACAAGGGCATTGACCGGCAGCGTCTCTTCCTCGGCGTGGCCATGCCCGGGGACACCCTGGGGAACTTCGGCTCCTCCCTGCAGCTGCTCACCGACCGCGCCACCTACGTCTACAACCAGGGGACCCGGAGCTGGTACGACCGGCAGCCGTCGATCAACCGGATGGTCGTCGACCGGGCCGCCTCCCTCGACGCCGCCGACGTCGCCCGGGAAGCGGTCGACATGCTCAAGGCCATGGCGGCCCGGGCCCCCGAGTTCGTCGATGTCGTCGTCGCCCCACCATCCACCGGGGACGTCCCCGACAAGCAGGGCGCGACACTGGTCATCCTCGGCCCGGACCGCACGGTCGCCGCCAGGAACGGACGGAGCGCCCATGTCACCGGCCCCGGCAGGGAGTTCACCGAGGAATTCCTGCGCCATCGCGGCTCCGCGCCCCGCAGCCACATCAACACTCTCATGGCCGTCGCCCCCGACGAGGGGCGCTGGGACGAGGCCGAGCAGGCCCTGCGCATCCACATGGCGTGGTCGCAGATGGCGAAGGAGGAGTCGATCCGGGACCACGACCTCACGGTCAGCCAGGCCGACCAGGCCCGCCAGAAGGCCCGGGAGACCCGGGGTGCCGCCGAGCGCTCCGTGGCGGGTGCGTGGATCTGGGCGCTCCACCCCGTCCAGGACGACGGCGGCCGCCCCTTCGAGATCGAGGCGCTCAAGATCGAGGGCGACGAGCAGCGGATCGCCGTGCGCGCCGGTCTGAGGCTCGGTAAGCAGGACATCGTCCTGACCGCTCTCACTCCGATGGCTGTGGCCCTGGAGCTCGTGGGGCCGAACCTTCGTGCCCGATGGAACGAAGGCAGGATCACCGTCGGCGAGCTGTGGTCCTTCTTCACCCGTTACCCCTACATGCCGCGCCTCCGGGACCGGAGGGTGCTGGAGGAGGCCATCGCCTCCGTCATGGACGACCTCGGCTGGGAGAGCGTCGGCTTCGCCCTCGCCTCCGACTACGACGCCGAGCGGGGCGACTTCCTCGATCTGCGCCTGCCGCTGGAGGACGAGGCGCCGCGGATCAGCGATACGACACTCCTCGTCGCCCCCGCGCTCGCCCGTGCACAGCGCCGCCGTGAAGAGGAGGAGCAGAGGACTGCCGCAGTGGTGGCGGAGTCGCGCGAGTCCGGACCCGCCGACGACACGGGCGCCGCACCCGACGTCACCGCGGCCCGATCCGCCTCCTCCCGCGATGGGCGCGCCGTCGCCCCGGAGCCCGCCCCGCCGCGCGTCGCCAACTTGAGATTCGAGGGAGTGGCCGAGCTGGACCCCGGGAAGGACATCGCCGCCCAGCTCGCGCTGCTGGCCGAGGAGGTCATCGCCCATCTGAAGTCGGGCGGCGCGGAGATCCTCAACATCGAGGTCTCCATCGATGCGAGCCGGTACGCCGGCTTCGATGCCGACACCGTTCGCACGGTTGCGGAGAACGCCCGCACGCTCGGTCTCAAGCCGGGCCGATTCACCGAGGGGTGACCATGGAGGACATCGCCGTGGTCTCATCCCGGACCGTTCCGCCGGACCCGTCCATCGCGGACGCCCTGGGAGCCCATCACGAGCTCCCCACGGCGCTCGCCGACCTCGTCGACAACTCCATCGACGCAGGAGCCTCACAGGTGTGTATCCGCATCCTCACCGATGACGACTACGTCTCCGGCCTGCTCGTCATCGACGACGGCCGCGGCATGAGCGAGGCCGGCATCGACGCAGCCATGGCCCTCTCCCGCCGCCGCGACTACGGCGAGACGGACCTTGGCCACTACGGGCTCGGGCTGAAGGCCGCGTCTCTGAGCCAGGCCGACATCCTCGACGTTTACGCCCGGGCCATCGGAGGCGTTCCCGTCGGCCGGCGCATCACGAGGGAGGCGCCCACCCTCGTGCAGAGCCTCGACGTCGGTCAGGTGGGCGAGGTCCTCGAGGGGCCCCTGGTGCGCATGGCCGATACCGCGCCGCTGAGCGGGACCATCATCCGCTGGCGGGGGTTCCGCGCCGCAGTGGTGGCGCCGGACCGGGACGAGCGGCGCTCCTGGCTCAGCCGACTCATCGAGAGCATCCGCGGTCACCTCGGCCTCGTCTTCCACAGGATCATCGCCCGGGGGGACGTCGAGATCACCGTCGACGAGTACGACCTCGGCCTGGGGCGGGCGGGGTCCGCGAGACGGGTGCAGGCCCTCGATCCGCTCGCCCTGGATGCCGCCGCCGCGCATCCGTACCGACTCGCCGGTGAGGTCGGCGAGGTCCCCTTCGACCTGACCGCCGTCATCCTCAAGGGCGGCGTGCTTGATACTCCAGGGGTCGAGGTCTCGCGGAGGCTCTCCCCGGCTGAGGGCGGTCAGGGCCTGTACGTCTACCGCAATGACCGCCTGCTGCAGCTTGGTGGCTGGAACTCCGTCATCGACGGCGGTAGGGACTACTCGAATCTGCGCATCTCCATCGATGTCGGCGATGCTCTGCTGGACGTCGTCCGGATCAACCCGGAGAAGAGCGGCGTCGTCCTGGAACCGGAGATGGGGCGGGCCATCCATGCCTCCGTGGGACAGGACATCGGTACATTCTCAGAGCTCCTCGCCTCCGCCCGCAGTGCGGCTACCGAGGGGCGCAGGCGGGAGCCGCGCCCGATCCGACTGGTCGAGCCGGTCGGAGGCCTCAGCCGGGACGTCTACGACGCCATCCAGGACTCCGTCGAGTTCGCCGACGCCGATCCCATCAGGATCCGGTGGGAGCGCATGCCGGAGAACAGATTGGTCGAAGTGGACGGTGAGCGGCGTCTTCTCAAGATCAACGAGCGCCACCGGCGGGTGTACTCCACGAGCACCGATCCGCAGGACGCCCCGCTGCTCAAGACCCTCGTGTACCTGCTCTACTCGGACTTCTTCACGGGGACCTATCTCGGTAGGCGGGAGAAGCAGAGGATCAAGGCCTTCGAGAGAATCATCGAGACGGCCCTCGTCGACGAGCTCCGACGTCGTGGCGCCCAGGAGGAGTAGACCATGACCAAGCATCCCGACGATCGCGACGCGCTGACTCCGGAGACCCTGTCCGCATACTTCGACGCCGGAAACCCCGCTGAGCAGCGACTCGCGGAGGAGCCCCTCTGCATCCTCGGCATCGATCCGTCGCGCGGAGAACTGACGCTGCGCACACCCGCGACTGCTTCGGACATCGATGTCTCCGCCTATCGGATGATCCGTACCGACATCCTCGAGGAGCCGGGGGACGAGACCGTCTGGTTCCGCGTCACCGTCGAGGCCAAGGGCATCGAGTACGAGGCCTACTCCCTCCTCCAATCGGTCACCGATCAGCTCCAACAGGGCGACGACCTGGAGCGGGCGCTCCACGTGGCGCTCGACGCCTTCCGAGGACTGCTCGCCCGCGCACCGCGGCTGAGCGAGGACCGGGAGATCGGGCTGTTCGGTGAACTGGTGGCGCTCGATCGGCTCATCGACGGAGTCGGGGAGACGAAGGCGCTGGCCGCCTGGCTGGGGCCGCGGGCCGAGGAGCACGACTTCGTCCTCGGCGAGGCCGACGTCGAGGTCAAGACCACCCGCAGTGAGCGACGCATCCACGTCATCCACGGCCTCGGCCAGCTGACCCCCACGCCGGGACGGCCACTGCATGTCATGTCGGTGCAGGTGACGGGGGCCGGCGCGGCCGGCAACGGGGAGACCCTCCCCGAGCTCATCGAGCGCATTCGTCGACGGCTGCGGTCCGGGCGCACGGACTTCGACGACAGACTCACCGAGTGCGGATGGGAGGACGCCCAGGCCGACCGGCTCTACACGACGCGCCTCCTGGTCCGCAGTGAACCTCGTTTCTACACCGTCGATGAGGCCTTCCCGGCGATCACCTCCGCAGGACTCTCCCGGATCGTGACCCGCCCCGAACTGGTCCGCAGCATCGACTACCGGATCGACGTCACCGACCTCGAACCCGAGGGAACCGCACCCGCCGAGTTCACCACCGCACCCACGCACGAGGACTGAGACATGAGCATCGACAAGTACGACCAGGCCCTCAGGCAGGCGCTGGACGGCATGGACGCGCCGATGGACCTGTACATCATTGTGTCGGCGTTCCTTCAGGCCGCCGGTGAGAGGATCGAACGGGAAGAGCTCGCTGAGCTCATCCTGGGCACTGATCGCAACGCCCCGGGAAGAAGGACGTTCCACCTCCGGCTCAGCAGATGGGACGCGGAGAGCGATGCCGCCTGGACCGACGGGACCGCCGCCCGCACTCCCGAACGGCGGACAGTAGTCATGAAGCGGCTCGGACTGGACGACGGTGCGGCCTCGCGAATCAGCGAGGTCTTCCCGGTCTTTGTCGACCGGACCAAGGCCATCGTCGCACCCGACTGGACACCCTGGTACAACGAGGAGCGGCGGCGGGCGCACCACTTCTACTGGGACGGCTACCGGTCACTACTGGAGAAGAGACTGCCCCCCGAGGCGGTGGCGAGCATTGACTCGGCCACCAACGACATCGTCGGACGACTCGCCGACCCCTCGGGGGCCGAGCCCTACCAGTCGAAGGGGCTGGTCGTCGGTCACGTTCAGAGCGGCAAGACCGCCAATTTCACCGGTGTCATCGCCAAGGCCATCGACGCGGGGTACCGGCTCATCATCGTACTCACCGGAACCGTGGAGATCTTACGATCCCAGACCCAGCGCCGACTCGATATGGAGCTCATCGGGAGGGAGAACATCCTCGGGGGAATCAGTGAGGAGGACGAGGACCTCCTGGAGGACGTCGACTACGCCAGCACCGACGACGTCGACTGGAAGGCGGGACGGTTCGTGTCCTACGGGGCCGGGTTCACCGATGCGGGCGTGCCGACGATCCTTCGCCTGACCGGCGCTAAGGATGACTACAAGCTACTCAAGGCTGGTCTTGATGCGCTCGATCCTCGGGCCGCGCATGAGCTCAGTAATCCCGCACGGCCCATGTGGCACGTGGACAACATCCATCGGACCCGCGTACGCATCGCCGTCGTCAAGAAGAACAAGACAGTGCTTGGCAAACTGGTCAATGATCTGCGACGCATCAAGGCGCCATTGAACGAAATTCCAACACTCATCATTGACGATGAGGCCGATCAGGCCTCGGTCAACACGGTCAAACCGGACAGTGCCGGAACGCGGAAGGAGCGCACCGCGATCAACCGGCTCATCGCTGAGCTCATGGGCAGGCTGAGCCGGGCCCAGTACGTCGGTTACACCGCGACACCCTTCGCCAATGTCTTCGTCTCACCGGAGGACGCCGAGGACATCTTCCCCCGCGACTTCATCGTGAGCCTGAGCGCCCCGGAGGCGTACCGGGGCGGTCGGGCCTATCACGACTTCGAGGAGCTCACCGATGAGGAGAAGGACGATCCGGCCGTCTCGAACGAGAAGGCCTTCGTCCGCAGTCTGCACGGTGACGACGACACTGATCCGCAGCGCGTGGAGAAGGAGCTGCGCGAGGCCCTGAACGCCTTCGTGCTCACCGGGGCGATCAAGCTGTGGAGGGCGACGATAAGACCTGCGCTGGAGGGTGCCTTCCGCCACCACACGATGCTGGTGCACGAGTCCGTCAAGCAGACGGAGCACGCCGAGCTCGGGGATCGGATCCGTCGCCTGTGGCAGCAGGCAGGATACGGGTCCCCCGCATCGAATGATGCGTTGCGCAAGCTCTTCGATGAGGACTTCGCCATCGTCTCCGCCGCCCGGCAGTGGGAGGACGACCTGCCCCTTCCGGAATCCTTCGAGGACGTGGCTCCATTCATCGGCGAGGTGCTCGACCTCGTCATGGCCGGTGGTACTGACCCGGTCGTCATCGTCAATGGTGACAAGGACCAGCAGTACAACCAGGTCGACTTCCAAAGGGATCGGGTCTGGCGGACCCTCGTCGGCGGCACGAAGCTCAGTCGGGGGTTCACCCTCGAGGGGCTGACCATCACTTATTTCAAGCGCAGGTCGACTCAGGGGGACGCCCTCATGCAGATGGGGCGGTGGTTCGGCTACAGGCGTGGATACCCTGATCTGGTGAGGCTGTACATGGCCAGAAGGATCAAGGGGGCCGGTAACACGACCTATGACCTCTACGAGGCATTCGGAGCGATCATGCGGGATGAGGAGCAGTTCCGTGAGCAGCTCGAGACCTTCGCCAGGCTCGGCGAGGACGGGCGTCCGCTCCTCCGTCCCATCGAAGTTCCGCCGCTCGTCTTCCAGCAGCTGCCGTGGTTGCTCCCTACGAGCCGGAATAAGATGTACAACGCGAAGCTCGATTTCAAGGGGATCGGTGGCGAGCTTCAGGACTTCCCACGGCAGCCCGAGCGCGGACGCGGGGAGACGAATGCGAAGCACTTCGCACTCGTTCGACCGTGGTTCGAGCATGACCTGTTCGGACCGATCGAGTCCTTCGAGTACTGGGACCCGAGGACCGAGCGCATAGGGGAGTTCGACGGGCGGGTCGCCGTCGTCACCGCCGAGGAGATGCTCGCGGTTCTGGAGGGCTTCTCATGGATGGAGCAGTTCGACTTCGGACCCACCCTGGAGATGATCCGCCGTGCCATGGCCGGTGGGAAGCTGAACGACTGGGCGGTTCTCCTTCCCATGCTCAAGGGGGCGTCGGAGAAGACGGTCGACGGGCTTCGGATCCCGATGCTCAAGCGGACCCGCCGTGGTGGCACCCGTGGAGGGTTCTCCGGAAGCTCCTTCCGACAGCGTGACGCCATCGAGACCATCGCTGGAAAGCCCCGCTCGAAGGACAGGATCGCGGGAGATCATGACGCCGCCATCGCCTATCGGACGAGTAGCCGTGGCGCCATGCTCCTCACCTTCGCCGCCGACCCGAAGAACAGTGCCGAGAGGACGCCGAGCCGTATGCCCGAGACGATGACTGTGGCGGACACCGCCACGCTCTTCTCTCTGGCGCTTCCCTATGCGGCCGCGCCCAGAGGGAGTATCGCCTTCAGTGTCAGACGCAGAGATCGGAGCAATGACCCCGTCGTCGACGCCGACTGAGCCGGAAGAGCCACAGCCTCGACGACCGGGACGGGCCGACGCCTCGTCCTGGGCGTCGACGCCGGGCGTGGCCCGGTCCATGCGCGCCAACACGCGTCGGGACACCAAGCCCGAGCTCGCGATCCGGCGACTGCTGCACGCCCGAGGCCTGCGCTACCGCGTGGACATGGCGCCGTGGAGCAACAAGCGCCGGCGGGCGGACATCGTGTTCACGCGCCGGCGCCTGGCCGTATTCATCGACGGCTGCTTCTGGCACGGGTGTCCCGAGCATGCGACGGTGCCGGTGACTAATGCCGACTATTGGCGACCGAAGCTCGCGAGGAACATCGAGCGGGACCGGGAGACCACCGCGATGGCTGAGGCGGAGGGGTGGAGGGTACTGCGGATCTGGGAGCACGTCCCGCCGGAGGATGCCGTGCGGCTCATCGTCCGGGCCCTTGAAACGGGCCGGGACGGATGAACGGTTTCAGCCTGTGCGGTGCGTGAGATGCTCAGGCCACGGGTCCCGGCCGGGAGGCGTCATCGGCTCGGTCCCGGCCTCCGCCGCACGTGCGCGACCTCGTTCGGCCGCTGGGTGAACCGTCGGGCGAGCGACCGGCTGAGCCGGCGCCGGTAGGCTCGCGCCATGACGCAGCCCCACCAGCACTCCGCACCGCCGTCCGACGCCGGCGCGCAGGCCACTGGTCCTCAGCCCGAGGTCGACAACCGGGCTGCCCGCTGGGAGGAGCGCTACGCCTCGGTCGAGCGGCTCTGGTCGGGTCATCCCAACGACTGGCTGCCCGAGCTCGCCACCGACTGGTCCCCCGGGACCGCCCTGGAGATCGGCTGCGGAGAGGGCGCCGACGTCCTGTGGCTGGCCGAACGCGGCTGGCTGGTGACCGGACTCGACCTGTCCGCCACCGCCGTCGGGCGCCTGAGCCGCGAGGCCGAGCGCCGCGGAGTGGCCGCGCGGGTGACCGGCCGGGTGCACGACGCCGGAGACGGCCTGCCGGAGGGACCGTTCGACCTGGTGACGAGCTTCTACGTCCACGGCGGACCCGAGAAGGGCTCCCTCGACCTCGTCGCCCTCCTGTCCGACGCCGCCGCCCGCGTCGCCCCCGGCGGCCACCTGCTCACGGCCGTGCACGCCGTCAACCCGCCCTGGCACACGCATCACGCCCGGACCTACACGGCCGGCGAGCTGGTCGAGGGCCTGGCTGAGGCGACGGATGGCTGGGAGGTCGTCGTCGCCGAGGAGCGCCGGCGGCACGCGACGGGGCCCGACGGTCAGGAGGGCAGCCGGGCCGACGCCGTCGTGTGCCTGTGGAGGCCGGAGAGCCCGTCCTCTTGACGAAGCGTGGGAGCGACCCTGAAAAAAGCCGGGAAAACCCGGGTGGTAGCCGGAATGTGGTGCAAGCAACTCAGAAGTGGCGGGATGGCGCCCATTTCTCAGCATGTTCATAGGAGTTTTCGGGGGGTCCACCCAGGATCACTGGGTTACATAGTTACTGCCGCCGGACGGAACCGGTCACGAGGGTTGGGGAGCCCGACGACTGGCAGGTATCCGAGTTCGGAACGGGTTTTAGGGAGCCCGGACCGGACGTTCTGGCGAAGGAGGATCCGCCTCCCCGGCCTTATGGGAAGCCGGGTAGCAGGAGGACCTCGCGAGGCTTGGGCCCGCGGTCCGGGAAACCGGACCGCGGGCCGAGTCCTTTGTTGAGCGAGTGCCTTCGGCCGGGTCGGCTCGACGACGTCTCGGCGCCCCGGCATGCGGTCCACCAGTTCTGGATCCACCCCGCGGTCTGGGCTCACTTGGCTCCTTGGGGGCCACAGGCGTCGGTTTGCAAGGCTGATCCACAGGGCGGTTCGCGGGCTCTGCGGGCGGCCCGGGGGCGCCCTACCGTCGAGTCATGTCTTTCTCACTGTCTCTATCCAGGATGGACTACGACACCGCAGTCACCCAGTTCCCCTCCGCGGTCCCCGCCAGCTGGGTGGGGGCCGCCTCCATCGCCTGCCAGACGGCGCTCGATAACGCCTCCGGGCTCCTGGCCGCTCTGGCGACGCGCTATGACACGGCGATCTCCAACGTCAGCGCCATCGAGGCCCGCAACTCATCAACCGCAACGAGCCCGTCATGAGCCCGGTACCCGCGGTGAGCTCGGGCAGCTCCTATCCCGCCTCTGAGCAGAAGCCGACCTCCTCGGGGCCGTCAGCAGGCTCGACGTCGAGCACGTCATCGGGTGGGGGCGGACACACGAATGGGGAACCGGTCGGGAACACGGGCAGCTCCTACCCCGCCTGGGCGCAGGATCCCGGAGCGACGGAGCCGCCCTACCATGAGCCGACGAGTGCCGTGCCCGCGGCTCCCGCCGCCCCGTACGACGGTCCGCCCCCGGAGGACGCGGGCCACGCATGGCACATGTGGGGAGGAGCGGTTCCGACGATCGTGTCAGGCGGCAGCGTCTCGGTGAACACGGATGACCTGGATGCCCTCGCCGGCAGTCTCAACCTGACAGCTGGCTCCCTGGAGAATGCTCAGGCGAATGCCCTCCAGGCGATGGGGGAGATTGAGCTCATTCCACCGCTTCCCATGTTGAATGAGGATGGCACCACCCATTACTACACGCCGCCCTACAGTTCCTGGCACAGCAGCGACGGTCAGTGCCTACCGGGGTCGGGCGAGTCAACCACGCTGGTAGGCGGGTCGAGCACCACGACGCTGGCTCAGGACTTCGCCTACAACGACTATATGTGGCGGCAAGGAGACATCGAGTACCAGATGGCTCTCCACTCGATCAACGGTTTGACGCAGGGTGCGGGGAGCCTTTCGGATGTCGCCGCATCGCTGCGCGGCATCGCCTCCGACGTCACCGCCTGCTCCCAGGCCCACACGCTCGCCGAGGGAGGAGCCACCCCCGGCCCCGGTCTCGTGGGCCCCGTGGACATTCGGGCCTTCGACTCAGGATTGACCCAGCTGGCGCTGGGCGTCTCCCTCGCTGCAACGTCCTCGGGTGCCGTCGGCCTGGCGGTGCTGGCGACGACGCCCGGTAGCCCGCTCTACACGCAGCTCGTGAACAACGAGGGCGGCCAGGCCGTCGTCGAGGCCCTGCACCTCCTGCTCGAGGACCCGGACACTGCCCAGTGGGTCAAGGATGACGCCGTGCGGATCGTCCTGCTGACGCTCTGGCTCCAGAAGGCCCAGACCGGCCGGGAGTCGGCCACGATCGAGACCTATCTCAAGCAGGTCTCCGAGCGCCTCGACCCCTGGGTGACCCAGAACCTCCCCGCCCAGGTGGTCGTGGGGACGCAGACCGTGGACACCAAGAGCCTCACTCCCATGCAGCGCGTCACCAGATACCTGGGGCTGAACGCTGCGGCCCTGGGAGCCGAGGTCTACGGGCGCCAGACCGGCATCACGGTCACCCCGGTGGGCGGCAGCGGAGCCACCGTGCTCCCGCCGGCCACCAAGGACCCCCTGGGGCTCGGCAGCCCCGTGCAGGCCGGCATGACCGGCAAGGGCAAGGACTCCAGGTCTCCGCAGAGCATCTCCGAGACGATCACCCACTGCCAGGAGGTGCAGTCCTCCAAGAGCTCCCTGGGGCAGGACTACGACGAGGCCGGCGTCATCTCCATCCAACGGGTCGAGCACGCCGATGGCCGCGTCTCTTGGGTCGTCTACGTCCCCGGAACCACCGACTGGACCGTCGGCGACGGCGAGCCGCAGGACCTGCTCACCAACCTCGAGGGCGTGGGCGGGACCCCCACGGTCATGGAGAGCGCCGTCGTCACCGCCATGCGCCAGGCCGGTATCCAGTCGGGAGACGAGGTCGCCCTCTACGGCCACTCCCAGGGCGGTATCACCGTCTCCAACGTCGCAGCCGACCCGTCGATCCAGGACCGGTACAACATCACCACGGTCCTCACCGCCGGGGCCCCCACGGCGGGCGCCGACATCCCCAACGACGTCCACGCTCTGCATGTGGAGAACACCGGCGACGCCGTCCCCGGGCTCGACGCCGCCCCCACGCCCACCGGCCCTCACCGGCAGGTCGCCATGGTCGACACTCACCAAATGGGTATGGACGGTTACCCCCACGCCTCCGACGTCTACGCGCAGGCCACCGAGGGCCTGGAGGGCAGGGCCCCCGAGCTCGGCGACTGGAGCAGGTCCTTCTCCCGTGCCTCGGGCGCCGGCGAGCAGGGGACGACCACCACCGAGTACACCTTCGCGATCCAGCGCAACACCGACTCCAGCGGGGTGTACCAGGACGGCGCCGGCAACGAGGGCAAGGTGCCGACGTCGGCGCCCTCCTACGAGCTGCCGACGCCGTCCCCGCAGCCATCAGGCGAGCACTAGGGCCGGCTGGAGCCGACTATGGGCGACGCCGGCCGGCGTCGCCAGCGTCAGTCCTCGCGGGGCAGGAGCAACGCGGCGATGATCGAGGAGATCACCGAGACGATGATTGAGCCGACCACCGCAGTGCCGAAGGAGGACACCTCCAGCCCCAGCGGCACCGAGCCGCCGGCGCCCAGGGCCTCGATGCGATCGGTCAGCCAGCCGGCTAGCAAGAGCATCGCGCCGTTGACCACCAGGGCGAACAGCCCGAAGGTGACGATGTAGAGCGGAAAGGCCAGGAACCTCGCCACGGGCTTGACCAGCGAGTTCACCAGCGCCAGCACCAGGCCCAGGACCGCGAGGTTCAGCCACATCTGGGTGGTGCCCACCCCCTCGGGCACGCTCAGCCCGGACAGGAGGCGTGTGGCCAGCCACAGGCCGGCCGTGTTGCCGATAGTTCGTGCCACGATCTCCATGGCCGCATTGTGCCAAGCGAACCTGGGCTGATGCCAAGATGGGGACATGACTCCCGCAGCGACTCCAGCGACCGGCGAATCCGACCCCCCGGAGGCCCCCGTGATCCCGAGGCCGACGCCGACGGAGTCCGGCACGACCACCCCCGGCGCCCCCGTGACCGCCGAGTCCTCGACGACGGTCCGCATCCGCCCCGACGTCGCAGCCCTGCCCGCCTACGTGCCCGGGGCCCGGCCCGACGCCGCAGGCCCGGTGGAGATCGCCAAGCTCTCCTCCAACGAGCTGCCCTTCCCGCCCCAGGACTCGGTGGTCGAAGCCATCTCCCGTGCCGCCGCGGGGGCCAACCGCTACCCCGAGATGACCGGGGAGACCCTGACGCAGGCGCTCGCGCGCCGGTGGGGCGTGGAGGTCGAGCAGGTCGTCGTCGGCAACGGGTCGGTCGCCCTCATCCAGCACCTCCTCGACGCCGTCTGCCAGCCCGGCGATGAGGTCGTCATCCCCTGGCGCTCCTTCGAGGCCTACCCGATCTGCGTCGCCGTCGCCGGCGCCAGGGCCGTGCGCGTCCCGCTGACCCGCGACGCGCGCCACGACGTGCCCGCCATGCTGGCGGCCATCACGCCCCGCACCCGCGTGGTCATGGCCTGCACCCCCAACAACCCCACCGGGACGATCCTGACCGCCCGCGAACTGGCCGAGCTCGTGGCCGGGGTACCGCGCCACGTCGTCGTCCTCATCGACGAGGCCTACCTCGACTTCGTCACCGACCCCGAGGCCGGCGACGCCCTCACCCTGCTGGCCGGTGCCCCCAACCTCGTGGTCTCGCGGACCTTCTCCAAGGCCCATGCCCTGGCCGGGATGCGCGTGGGCTACCTCATCTGCGAGCCGGGCCTGGCCGCCGCCATCCGCTCTGTGTCCACGCCCTTCGGGGTCAACCTGCCCGCGCAGGCCGCCGCCCTCGCGGCGCTGGGGCAGGCCCAGCTGGCCCGCACGGCCGAGCGCTCGGCCGCCATCGCCGCCGAGCGAGACCGGGTGGTCGACGCTTTGCGGACCCAGGGCTGGGAGGTGCCCGAGGCCCAGGGCAACTTCTTCTGGCTGGGTGTGGGTGCGGAGACGACGGCGCTGGCCGAGCACTTCCGCACCGCCGGCATCCTCGTGCGCCCCTTCGCCGGTGAGGGCGTGCGGGTCTCGATCGGGACGACGTCGGACAACGAGAGGGTCCTGGCCGCGGCGGCAGCCTGGCGCGCTGCGCACTGAGGCCCGCACGGCTGAACGGCTAGCTCGGAGCGCCCTGCTGACGGCGTCGGGCAGCGTCTGCCTCCAGGTGACGTTCGGGGCGGCTGTTGCCCTCAGATCACGATTGTCGCCGCGTTGCCGGTCGTGCGGTCCGAGCCGAGCGGGCAGCCGTTACTGCGACACCGAGATGGTCACCAGGAAGGCGAGGCACATGACGACCTCGACGACGCCCATCGTGCCCGGGCGCAGCGGACGGTGGCGCCGGCGCACCAGGCTCCACTGCCACAGTGGCATGACCAGCGAGCGCACGACCAGCACCACCCAGAGGACGGCGTGCCCCCACGGCAGCATCCCCCGCGACGCCAGCCAGATCGTCACCACCGCGACCGCCGCGTGCGCCGCCACCGTGCCGGCCAGCAGCACGTAGTTGAAGCGCTCGCGGATCATCGACTTGATGTAGGGGACCGTCCCGCAGAAGTAGGCGGCGGTCAGCGCCGTCACCAGCCACATCCAGGACCACCCCGTCAGCGCGCCGTTGGGGGAGGACCCCGGCAAGGGGGCGCTCGGCGTCCCCAGGCCCAGGAACCCGCCGTCGCCGCGCACCCCCAGGCTATAGGTGACGGCCGCCATGAGGGAGGCGGCCGCCGTCGTCGACAGTCCCGAGATCAGGGAGCGCTCGTGCCCGCTCCACACCTGGTGCAGCGCGATCACGAACAGCGGCAGCAGCGGCACCACCCACTGGATGAGGTAGGGCGCCACGAGCAGGGTGATGAGGGCCAGGGAGACCGTCCAGCCGGTGTAGACCAGGAGCGGCAGCATGATGAGGGCGCGCTTGCGGGCCGAGCGGGTGCGCAGCCACTGCGACCAGCACCAGTAGGTGAGGTAGCCGCCCCACCATGCCGGCAGGAACAGGATGTTCACCCAGCTAAAGCCGCCCACGACCCAGCCGACGATCGGAGGCAGCACCAGCATCGACCAGGCCCCGTGCTGGTTGGGGACCCAGGCCTTGCGGCCGGGCTGGCGCCGGATCTGCTCCTGGGTGGGGGCTTGGGGCGCTCGGTCTGCCGGGGGCGGCCGGTGGCCAGCATGATGTCGTCCTGCGGGCCGGGCCGGGACTGCTGGGAGGGGGCCCGGCGCGGCAGGTTGGTGCTCGCCGACGTCAGGGCGGCGCCGTCGGCCGAGCCGGCCGTGGGGCTCTCCAGGGAGCCGGTGGACTTGGAAGACGCAGGGGACCCTGCCGATCCGGCGGTCTCCGTAGGGCCTGCGGGGTCGGTAGGTGTGGAGGAGTGCTCGGCGTGGTGCTTGGACGGCCTCGACGGGCGGGACTGGCTCACACCCGTCACCCTAGTCGTTTGCCCCGCCCCGCGGCCGGGGATATTTTGCGTCGGTTGAGCCGTTCGGCATCGTCCTCCTTGCGGGTGGAGACATGTGACGCCGGCGAACCGCCGTCTGCGCGTACGGGGACATTTTCTTGCAGCCGGGGAACTTCCACGCGTAAGGGTGCAGGATTCCTGTCCCCGACGGCGTCGAATGACCCCGCCCGGCGCCGATCGCACCCGCCCGCGCAGAATGTCCCCGGCGGGAGGCGGGCGTGTCACGCAGGCGCGAGGCCGGAAGGCACGCGGGCGGCCGAAGGCGCCGCGGTCGCGGTCAGGCCGGCGTGCCGCCGATCAGGCCAGGGTGAGCCGCATCTGGTGCCAGGGCATGCTGCCGTGGTTGGAGGCGGACAGGCCCTCGTCGACGAAACCGAGTCGTGCGTAGAAGGGCACGAGGTCGTCGAGGCAGGTGAGCACCAGCCCCTGGCGGCCGTGGGTGCGCGTCGTCTCGATGACGGTGTGCAGCAGGCGGGTGGCCAGCCCCTGCCCCTGGGCGGCGGGCGCTGTGGCGACGCCGAAGATCATCTGCCAGGCGCCGTCGGGGTCGTACATCGAGGCGTCCTCGTACATCTCGTCGCTCAGGTCGCGCTCGTTGGTGCACAGGCCGTTGACCAGCGCCAGCAGCGTGCCGCCCTCATCCTCGATCAGCCAGAAGTGGTCGGCGTAGCTGGCCATCCGCTCGGCGATCGTCGTTGGACTGGCTGCCTGCTCGGGCGGGAAGCAGATGGCCTCCAGAGCGGCCGCCATGGCCGCGTCCTGTGCCTGCCCTGCCGGGTCCGTGCGGGCCGTGCGGATGTGCAGGATCGTGGAGTCGCTGATGTCCATACCTGCATTCTGGCCAGTCGGCCGCCCGACGTCGAACGCTCACCCACTCCTCCGCGGCCAGGGGCATTCCACGCGTACGGGTGCAGGATTCCTATCCGCGACGGCGCCGAATGCCCCCGACCGCGAAAAGAGGTGTGCGGGCGGGCTGTGGGTGCGGAGGCCTCAGTCGCCCAGGGCCGCGGAGACCACCTGCTTGGCCTCCTCCTGGACCTGCGCCAGGTGGTCGGCACCCTTGAAGGACTCGGCGTAGATCTTGTAGACGTCCTCCGTGCCCGAGGGGCGGGCGGCGAACCAGGCGTCCTCGGTGGTGACCTTGAGCCCGCCGATGGCGGCGCCGTTGCCGGGCGCGTCGACCAGCCGGGCGGTGATCGCCTGGCCGGCCAGCTCGGTGGCGGTCACGTCCTCGGCGGCCAGGGCGGCGAGCTTGGCCTTCTCCTCCTTGGTGGCGGCGGCGTCAATGCGCGCGTAGGCGCTGGCACCGAAGCGCTCCACCTGCTCCTCGTGCAGCTGGGAGGGGGACTTGCCGGTGACGGCGATGATCTCGCTGGCCAGCAGGGCCAGGATGATGCCGTCCTTGTCCGTGGTCCACACGGTGCCGTCCTTGCGCAGGAAGGAGGCTCCCGCGCTCTCCTCGCCCCCGAAACCGATCGAGCCGTCGAGCAGCCCGGGCACGAAGTGCTTGAATCCCACCGGCACCTCGATGAGGGTGCGGCCGATGGCGGCGGCCACCCGGTCGATGAGGCTGGAGGAGACCAGCGTCTTGCCCACGGCGGCGTCGGCGGGCCAGCCGGGCCGGTGGGTGAAGAGGTACTCGATGGCCACGGCCAGGAAGTGGTTGGGGTTCATCAGCCCGCCGTCGGGGGTGACGATGCCGTGGCGGTCGGAGTCGGCGTCGTTCCCGGTGGCGACGTCGTAGGGGGTTCTGCCCTCGGCGTCGGGCGTCATCGTGGAGCGCAGTGAGGCCATGGCGTTGGGGGAGGAGCAGTCCATGCGGATCTTGCCGTCCCAGTCCAGGGTCATGAAGTGCCAGGCCGGGTCCACCTCGGGGTTGACCACCGTGAGCTCCAGGCCGTAGCGCTCGCCGATCGCGCCCCAGTAGTCGACCGAGGCGCCGCCCAGCGGGTCTGCCCCGATGCGCACGCCGGCCTCGCGGATGGCGTCGAGGTCGATGACATTCTCCAGGTCGGCGACGTAGGTCTCCAGGTAGTCGTGCTTGATGACGTAGGGGCCGTCGAGCGCCTCGGCGACCGGGACGCGGGGGACCTCCTGCCAGCCCGAGGCCAACAGCTCGTTGGCGCGGTCGGCGATCCAGCTGGTGGCGTCCGAGCCGGCCGGGCCGCCGGTGGGCGGGTTGTACTTGAAGCCGCCGTCGCGCGGCGGGTTGTGGGAGGGCGTCACCACGATGCCGTCGGCCAGGCCCGGCCCGGCGGTGCGCACGCCGGCCTCGGTGCCGGCGCCGTTGGCCAGGAGGATGGAGTGTGAGACGGCCGGGGTGGGCGTGTAGGAGCCGCGCGCGTCGACGGCGGTCATGACGCCTGCACCCGAGAGCACCTCGATGGCGGTGCGCCAGGCCGGCTCGGACAGGGCGTGGGTGTCGCGCCCCAGGTAGAGGGTGCCGTCGGTGCCCTGGGAGCGGCGGTACTCCACGATGGCGGCGGTCGTGGCCACGATGTGGGCCTCGTTGAAAGCGGTGTCCAGAGAGGAACCGCGGTGCCCGGAGGTACCGAAGACGACCTTCTGAGTCGGAACCGAGGGATCGGGAACGAGATCGTAGTAGGCGGAGACGACCTCGTCGACGTCGATGAGGTCTTCGGGCTGTGCTGGCTGTCCTGCGCGTGCGTGCATGGGGCACAGTGTGTCACGTGCCACTGGTTGAATCAGCCCGTTTCGCTGTGCGAAACACTGGCCGTTCTGAGGCTGGGACGTGGGGGCGGCAGCCGGCCGGCTCCCGACGTCAGCCGGGCCTCGGGGCATGGGTAGTCTGGGCCGGGCGCTCGACGCCGTGCTGCTGCGCGGCCCTACCACCGCGCCGCCCACCAGCAACGACCCAGGAACGCGACCGCACCCGAGTGTCCAGGAGGAACGAGGAACCATGACCGCCAGCCGTATCGCCACTGCCAGCGCCCCCGCCGCCGTCGGCCCCTACTCCCAGGGTGTCTCGACCGGTCAGGAGGCCGGTTCGCTCGTCTTCGTCTCCGGCCAGGTGCCGCTCGACCCGGCCACCGGTGCGATTGTCGAGGGCGATATCCAGGCCCAGGCCGAGCAGGTCCTCAAGAATGTGGGTGCCATCCTGGCCGAGGCCGGGCTCGGGTACGACGACGTCGTCAAGACCACGGTCCTGCTTGCCGACATCGCCGACTTCGCCGCCGTCAACGAGGTCTACGCCCGCTACTTCACCGGTGAGACGCTCCCGGCCCGGGCCGCCTTCGGCGTCGCCGCCCTGCCGCTGGGGGCCGGCGTCGAGATCGAGGCCATCGCCGCCCGATCCTGAATCGGTCCTGGGCCGGCCCCGGGTCGGCCTACTGCACGAGGGTGGGGGTGTACTGGCCAAGGGTTGTGCCTACTGCACGAAACCCCCACCCCTGTGGAGTGCAGCCGAACCTCTCCCAGTAGCCCCCGACCCTCGTGCAGCACAGGCCAGGCCGACCCGGATGACTGCGGGAGGCCAGGACGGCCGTCCCGTGTTGCTCTCCCCATGGCAAGCGGCCTGATCGCGGGGAAGGATGAAGCATGGATGGTGGCCGCAGGATCGCCGGTCCCCATGACCCCGTTTCGAGGCGCAGTGAGAGGAAGACGGATGCCACGCACGCACCTGCCCCTCAGCGTTCGTCTGGGCGGGATCCGCTCGCTGCTGGCCTTCTGCGTCACCATGACCGCCGGCCTGGCTCTCGTGCTGCTCTCGCCGGTGGCCGCGGCGCTCTGGGCGCCTGCCCTCCTGCCCGCCTCGATACTGCTGGCCCTGCCGAGCGCAGGCGGTCTCAGCTACTACCTGTGGCGCGGTTTCTCGGCGCGACGTCTGGCCGAGCAGGCTCTGCGCCACTACTCGCAGGTCACTCACGACTACGAGGCCACCGAGCTTCAGGCGCGCCTCATCCCTGAGGGTGAGGCCCACGGCGCCCGGGTCATGGCCCACTACCGCTGGTTCCGCGACGAGTACGAGAGCCTGACCCGGGCGTGGCAGGACCTCGGCAGTCCCCGGGGTGCCCAGTGGTTCGATCCGGGGACGCTCAGGCGGGTCTCCGAGCTCGAGCGACGCTCGGCCGCACTGGAGTCGACCGACGACGTCATCGCCGGTAACGCCGCATTCCTGAGTCTGTCCTCCAGCTGGGAGCGGATCTGGTACGACGAGCAGCGGCCAGTCCTTCAGGACCTCAACCTGCTCCAGGGCCTGTGCCAGCAGATCGACTCCCTCGTCTTCGCGCCCGGCGGCACGGTGGAGGCGCGAGAACAGGTCCGCGCCCACCACCAGCGTCTCACCGAGATGACCTCCGAGCTGTCCGCCGGCCAGCTGCAGCCCTCGGCGGCGCTCGACGAGCTCGCCTGGATCTCCGCCGATGTCCACCGGTCGGTGAGCAGCCTGGCGCTCCGTGCGGCCAGCGCCGGCCCGTCCCTTGGTCTCCCCGGCACCGAGGTGCAGCGTTGGCGGAGCGCCGACGAGTGGCTAGACGTCGTCGGAACCGTCGTCGGGCCCGGAGAAGGAGTGCCGGACCACCACTGGGCCGACGGCTGCACCACGACCTACGCGGGTCCCCGCCCACATGCGCCGGCCCGCGCGGGCTTCCTCGGGGACGGGACGTTCCCGGGCTCCTGACGCCGGCGGCAGGGCCAGCACCCGTCACAGCCACCCGCTGGGGTCCATCCCCGGCGTATGACACCAGTGAATGCAGAGGAGATCAAAGAGAACCGAGGGAGACAGATGCATCAGTCCCGTATCGTCGGCCTGGGCAGAATCTGGTCGGTGACGGCCTTCACCGTCAATATCGTGGCGAGCCTGGCCCTTATCTCGGTGCTGCCGATCATGATCATCTGGCCCTTCGGCGGCAGCCACCACCCCAGCGTGGAGGTCCACGACGAGGCCGGGATACTCCAGACCGAGCCGCTGGTCAAGGAAATCCAGGCGATGCGGTTCCGCCACGACGTCCACGTTGCCGTGCTCACGGTCCCGGGCTGGGACGTCGACAACCTCAACGACGCGGTGCTGGAGTACGCCCGCTCGCACTCGGGTGACACCGATGTCCCGTGGATCTCGACGTCGAACTCCAACTACTGGAGCGATGGCCTGGTGATCCTGGCGGTCGCCCCGGAAGCACGGAAGGTGGGCTGCTACTTCGGCGAGGACGTCGCGGTCCCCCTGGACCAGCAGGCCGCCATCCAGGACGCCGCCAAGAACCAGTACCGGCAGGCCGACTGGTACGGGGGCACCGTCTCCATGGCGGCCAAGACCGCAGACGTCATCGGCCGGCCCGGTGGCGGTGACGTGGGCACGACCTACGTCCTGCCCGGAATCTCGGCGCTCGTGGGCTTCGCCTGGCTCTTGTACTACCTGTGGCGCGGCTTCACGGCGCGACGCCGGGCGCGCGAGGCGCTGCGCCACTACTCGCAGGTCACCCACGACTACGAGACCACCGAGCTCCTGGCCGGCACGATCCCCGAGGACGAGCCGCACGGGGCCCAGGTCATGGCCCGTTACCGGTGGTTCCGCAACGAGTACGAGAAGGTCACCCGTTCCTGGCAGGACTTCGGCAACCCCTACCGCACCCAGTGGTTCGGCATCTCAGTGCTGAGGCGGGCCACCAGGTTGGAGAAGCACTCCGAACTCCCTCGACGACGTCATCGCCAACACCGCGACCTTCCTGAGCCTGTCGCCCGGCTGGGAGCGAGTCTGGAGCAATGAGCAGGGGCCGGTCCTGGAGGACCTGCAGTCGCTGCGGCGCCTGTGCCACCAGGTCGACAGCTCCGACGTCGCCAACAGAGGCACGATACCGGAACGTACCAAGGAGGAACGCGACTGGGTTCGCTCCCGTAAGCAGTGCCTGGACGACATGACCTCCGGGCTGGAGAACGGCTCCCTCCGGCCCTCGGACGCGCTCGACGAGCTCGACGAAATCGCCAGCGAGACGAAGATGAAGGCGACCCGGCTCGCGCGTGAGGCCATCGACGCCGACACCTCCAGGTACGCCGACGAGCGTCGTCAACGCTACGACTCGCACTCGTCCAAAGCATCCAAAGAAGCCGCCTACGCCGGCTACTGGTACCTGGACGGTGGGCACGGCAGTTACAACCCGCACTCGACGATCCGCCTCAACCCCTCCTCGCCGGCGATCTTCGTCCTCGGCTCGTCCGACTCAGGCTCCGGTGGCGGCGGGTCGTTCAGCTCCTTCACCCCGGTCTCCGACCTGGTGGTGGGCTACGACTCGGCCTCCTCCTGCACGCCGTCGAGCAGCTCCGGAGGGTCCGGCTCCAGCTTCTCGGGTAGCAGCTTCTCCGGCGGCTACAGGCGGTGGCTTCTCCGGGGCCGGCTCCTCCTCGAGCTTCTGAGCCGGGTGTGCGCCTGGGGCTGCCGGCCGGCGTCGGAGTGCGGCCGCCGTGAGTGGTTACGAGCCGCCGTGAGCCGTGTCATGGGTGCGTCGACGGGCTGGCATCGGCCTGGGAGGGGCGCGGGCCGGCCGGTAGGCTGACGGGCATGTCGAAGAAGAAGCGCCAGGGGCGCCGTCCGGCCGGGGCCGGCCAGTCGGCCAGGCCCCGCAAGCAGAGTATCGAGTTCGTCGCCCGACCCTTCGCCGGTCTCCCGGCGGAGGAGGACCTCGTGGCGATGGCCCAGATCATCCCGGCCGCCACGGCCACGGTGCGCCTGACCGAGGAGTACGGCGGCGGACAGGTCCAGCTCGTCACGCTCCTGCCCGAGTTCGTCCAGGGGCTCAAGCGCTCCGACGGCGAGGTCCTCGTGGCCATGCAGACCTCCATGCACTCCGGGGACGCCTCCCGCGACGTCGCCGCCGCGCTCCTGGCCACCCTCGAGCTGCCCGAGGGCCAGGCGCTGCGCTCCGACGGCCTGCCCGAGCCCGGCCCGCGCCTCCAGGACGTCCTCGACACCAGCGAGCCGCCGGTCATCTCCGTGCGAGAGACCTTCGACTTCTGGGTCGACCCCCAGGCCGCCGGCAACAACGAGCAGACCCGCCAGGTCATCGAGGAGGCCATCGAGCGGGCCAAGGACGAGATCGCTCCGACCCGGCCCGTGCCCGGCGTCGAGCACGCCTACTGGTGCCGCCTGGGCGCCAAGGAGTTCGTGCGTTGGGTGCGCGGGGAGGACGAGGACGAGTTCTTCAACGCCTTCGCCCGCATCCACGCCGCGCGCGAGTCCGACCTGGAGGAGGGGGCACGCTTCGTCGGCGCCTTCCGGGCCAACGGCGTGGCCATCCCGGTGTGGGAGCTCGTGCCCGGCACGGAGGCCGAGGAGCTCACCAAGCCGCTGCAGGCCATGGGCAAGCGCCTCGACGCCGCACTGGCGGATGAGAGCCCCCTGACCCCCGAGGTCCGCCGCGCCAAGGCCGGCATCATCTCCCGCCAGGTCAACCTCTGAGCCCTCCCTCCCCTCTACTTTCGTCGAGCCGGGTATTCTTCGCGTAGCCCTACGGAATTTCTGTTGGACACCGCGAAGAATGCCCGGCTCGACGTTGGTTCAGGTCTCGGTGATGCGCAGGCTCCGGCGCATCACGCGCGGCAGACCGCGTCCGTAGAGGGTGCCCTCCTTCGCCTTGACGGCGGCGACGAGCACAAAACTGAGCGAGATGAGCAGTGCCCAGCTGCCGAACTTGCCGGCATGCACCAGGTGCCAGCCGTCGGCCTGGTCGGGGTAGCGCCAGGCACTCAGCGCCGTGGCCAGGTTCTCCGCCAGCCAGAGGAATCCCCCGATGAGGATGAAGGCCACCGTCGTCGGCATCCAGTAGCGGTCCCCGCCGACAGTGAAGTGGACGGCGCTTCCCCACAGGGCGATGAGGAAACCGGCGGTAATGCCCCAGCGCAGGTCGATGATGACGTGGTGGGTGAAGAAGTTGAGGTAGGCGGCCACGGCCAACAGGCTCACCGGCCACCACCGAAAGCCGCCCACGTGCAGGTCGAGGCGTCGGAAGGCCTGGCAGATGTAGGAGCCGACAGAGGCGTACATGAATCCGGAGAAGACCGGCACCCCGCCGATGCGCACCACCCCGGCGTCCGGATAGGCCCAGGAGCCGGTGTGGACCTTGAATACCTCCAGCGCCAGCCCGATGAGGTGGAAGGCGCAGATGACGCCGAGCTCGCGCCAGGTCTCCTGCTTCAGGGCGACGAAGGCGATCTGAACAACGACGACGTAGATCATGAGGGCGTCGTAGCGGGCGATCGGAGGATCCGCATGGTTCCAGATCAGGGCGCTGACCGCGAGCCCGGCGAAGATGGCGATGGCGAAGGCGCAGCAGGCCAGTTCCAGGAGGGCGAACTGGACCAGGCGGCGGGGGAGTAGCCGCCACCGACTCAGCGGAAGGCGCACGGTTTCAGGCACGGCCGAAGTATGCCGTACCGTGACGTCGCCCTGGCGGACGAGAGCCCTGTGGCCCCCGAGGTCCGCCGCGCCAGGGCCGGCATCATCTCCCGTCAGGTCAACCTCTGACCAGTCCCCATCACCGCCGGATCGAGCGCAGTGCTCGCTTGATGATCCGTTCAGTGGCCGGGGTGGACGACTCCTCCTGCCAACGCTCGCAGAGCCCAATGGCCCAGGCGGGCTGTGTCTTGGAGGCGTCGTGTACCCAGTTCGCCACTGAGTCCTGCACATAGCGGGAGGAGTCGGCACGCAGCGGCTCGAGCAGCGGAAGGCCCCGCTCAGGCTCCTTCTTGAGCGCGGGGATGTGCCGTGCCCACACACCGCGTGGACGTAGCGCCTCGCTGGCGAAGCGCCGAATGCGCTCCGAGGGTTCTGAGGTCCATGGCCGCAGCGCTCGGATCGCCTCGTCGAGCTGGGGCACCAAGTGCGGACGCACCGCCATCCATGACCACTCGCGCACTCCGAAGTGCGGGTCGTCCGCGGCCGGTCGTGCCAGGGTCAACAGCGTGTCGACGTCGGCGTCCTTCTCCCGGGAGACCAGGGCGAAGACTGCCCAGCCCCGGACGGTGTCGGCCGGGTGGTCGGCGAGATCCAGGCAGGCAGAGCGACCAAGGTGCGTACACAGCGCTTCTCCCATGGTCTGCATGCGAGCCAGGATGCCGAGCGAGTCGGCATGCTTGGCCGCTTCAACCAGATCCTCTGATGCATCCGGCACCACCTGCGTCAAAAGGGTGGAGTGGGTGATGGCCAGGATCTCTGCCAGTGTTCGGGACTCGTCTCGTCCCGAGTTCAGGTCGGCCTGGCGCTCTGCGGTGATACTCGCGGCGGGGCTCATACGTCACTTCACCGCGAGGCGGGCGACGTTCTTGAGGTGCTTCTTGTGCTGGCCTCGGCTGGCCTTACCGACCTTGCCGAAATTGACCCACGACCGTCCGTGCATGCCCAGCTGCTTGATGGCGGCGCCCAGGAACACCGAGCCGACGTAGTTGCCGCAGAACCGGCGCAGGTACCAGGTGGGGGAGGTCGAGGTGGTGAGCACCAGGACCTGCTTGATGTGGCCGAGGTGCCCCTTCACCCCCGAGGTCGTCGCGTGGTACGCCCAGCGCTGCTTCATGATCTTGTCCACGAAGCCCTTGACGATGGCGGGCACCTCACTCCACCAGATCGGGCAGATGAAGATGATGCGCGAGGCGCCCTCAATGAGCTTCTGGTAATGGCTCACCAGCGGGTCCAGCGTGCCGCCCTCGGCGAAGAGGGCCAGCTCCTCGGCGGTGTAGCGCGGATCGAAGCCGTCGGCGTAGAGGTCGACGACGTCGTAGGGCTTGCCCGCCTTGTCCAGGGCGGAGGTGGCGGCCTCGAGCACGGCGTGGTTGAAGGAGCCGTCGTAGGGGTGGGCGTACACGATGAGGGTGCGGTCGCCCGTTGTCTTGAGAGTGTTCTTGGCGGTCATCAGCTGTCTCCTATCGTGACGATGGCGCGCAGGGCTGCGCGCATGAAGGTGGCGTCGGCGGCGGTGGCGCCGGCGGCGATGAGCTGGGTGTAGCCCTGCAGGCAGGACCACACTAGGAGGTGAAGCGATTCCGGGTCGGTTCCCCGTTGCGCGGCCAACCGCTCGACCTCGCCGCGGGTGAGGGCCAGTAGCGGGTGCTCGTCCGGGTGGTCGAAGGCCGCAACGGCGGCGGGGCTGACCTGGTTGAACTCGAAGAGCCGAGGGTGCTCGGCGGCCATGTCCACCAGGAGGGACCCGATGCCGACCAGCGACTCGAGCGGGTCGTCCCGGACCAGGGCGCCGGCGCGCGCGCCCAGCGATGTGGACAGCTGGCGGGCCGCCGCCTCGAAGAGGCTGGTCTTGGACGGGAAGTGCTTGTAGCAGGCAGGTGCGGTCACCCCGCAGGCGCGGGCCACGCCGCCCAGCGTCACCTCGCTCCACCCGTGGGTCTCGATGAGGTCCAGGGTGGTGTCGATGAGCCGCTGACGGGTGTCCGTGCTGCGCCGGTCTATCTTCACACTAAGTAGGTTAACTTAGTTCACCTATCTGTCAAGGCGAGCCTTCGGGTGCCGCCCGGGATGCGGAGTACTCGCGCTTCGCCGACGCCGTCAACCGCGAGAGACCACGATCAACCGCGAGTGACCACGATGTGGTCGTTCCGAGACTCGGGGGTCCGGCCCGGGAGGGTTGCGGTCGCTTGCTTGTTAACGTTGCCAATGGCGGTAGCGCAACGACGTCGGACGGTCACTGAGACCGCCCCTGACCAGCGCGGATATCGGTACGGGTGAACCTTGGGGGTCAGAGCCTTGACACCCCCTGCCGCGGCGGCCTTGAATCATCTCAAGTCCATCACAGCACGACGAACGCCTCAGCGGCGCCGGGATGCTCCCGGCCCGTCCGGCATGAAAGGAGCACTGATGACGCGTACCGCTTGCGGCTCCGCACTGCGGTCGACGCCGATGCGCGTGACGCTGCCGTGCTCCGGCCGGTCGTCCAGCCGGCGCCATCGATGCCGGTCGACCGCCGCCCAGTGACCATTCGCTGACCATCCGCTGACGTCTCGAAATCCGTCAGCGTCGGTCGGAGGGTCTCGGGGAGCATCAGATCTCCGAACCCGTCGCCGAGGGGTCCCGCTCAGGCTCGTCGTTGAGTCTCGTCAGTCGGGTCCCTGCTCAATGCCAGTTCCCAGTGACACCCGCTGTCTCCCGGCAGCGCGAGGCTGCACCTCAACTCATCCGATCCTGTTCGCTGTCAGATCCATGATGCCTATGGACCTTGAATTCGGTTCCTGGCACTCTGTTGGGACGGCAGCGTCGCCGCCGGGCCCGCCCGCCACGCGGCGAGTGAAGCGAAAGGCCTGTTGTCATGACCACTGACCCCGCGAACCGTCCTCATTCCGAAACCGCCGCATCTCCAACCGACTCCCACGATCAGGATGCGCGAACCGCAGGCGCGGGCACCGTCCCTGCGCCCACTGCCATCCCGGTCAGCACCGGGCCACCCGAGCGTCCACCGGTCTACCCCCAGCACCCGAGCTCCGGGACGTGGCGCCCCGTCAGTGCGACCGGCGCCCCCCTGGGCGTGCGCGAGGTGGAGGCGGCCGCTCCCACCGCCACCGCCGCCCACACCTCCGCCCAGGCCATCAGCCGCTCCTCCGTCCGCTCCCCCTCGGAGACCGCCGCTGCCGGCGTCGTCCTGCGTGACCTCGCCGACGAGTACGCCATGCTCCTGTGCGCCCACGACCCCGAGGCGGCGGCCCGCACTGGCCTGCCCGGCGGCGCCATCCTGCCCGACTACTCGCCCGCGGGCCTGGCCGAGCGTCTCAGCGCCGAGCGCTCCCTGCGTCACCGCGTGGCCGCCGTCGACCGCTCGACCGGCTCCGACGAGCTCCTGCGCCGCCACCTCCTGGAGCGTCTGGAGACCTCCATCCAGTTCATCTCCGCCGGGGAGGAGGGCGGCAACCTCGGTTTTCTCTCCTCGCCCTTCCAGCAGATCGCCCGGCAGCTGCACCGGCCCCCCGAGGCCCCTGACCGCGCCGGCTCCGATGAGGCGGACCTGGCCGAGGCCGAGGCGAAGTGGGAGGACGCCTGGAACCTGCACCGCACCCGCCTGGAGGCGCTGCCCGCCGCCCTGGAGGGGCTGGCCGCCTCCCTGGCCGCCTCCGCCGAGGCCGGCGCCATCGCCCCGCTCAGCCAGGTCGACGTCGTCGCCGGACAGGCGCGCGACCTCGCCCGCCGCCGCACCCGGGGCCTGCCCGAGGACCTGCCGGCCACCCTGCACGTCCAGCTGCAGGAGGCCGACATCCTCGCCCGCCGCGCCGCCCTGGATTTCGCCTCGCACCTGCGCACCACGCTCTCGCCGCGCGCGCCGCAGGCCGAGGGAGTCGGACGCCGGCGCCACGCCCTGTGGATGCGCCGCATCCTGGGGACCCGGGTCGACCCCGAGGAGACCTACGCCTGGGCCACCGAGGAGCTGGGCCGGGTCATCGCCGAGCAGGACGCCATCGCCGTCGACATCCTCGGTCCCGGTGCCGACGCCAACAAACTCAACCGGCACCTGCGCGCCGACCCGACCCAGGCCCTGCGCCCGCAGGACTACATCACCTGGGCGCAGGAGGTCGCCGACGAGGCCTGGGACGTTGTCGTCGGCCGGGTCCTTGATCCGCCCGACGGCCTGGGACGCCCCTGCGTGCGTCTGGGCGAGCCCGGGGCCGGAGCGGTCCACTACGAGGAGCCGCGCGGCACCGGCGGGGAGCGCCGGCCCGGCATGGTCCTACGGTCCTTGGCCGACGGCGAGCGCATCGTGTGGCCGTGGATGGAGCGGACCACGGTCCTGCACGAGTCGGTCCCCGGACACCACGTCCACGTCGGCGCGCACGCCACCAGCACCCGGCTGACCGCCTGGCAGCGCTATCTCGGTTCCGTGCCCGGCTGCGACGAGGGCTGGGGCCTGTACGCCGAGTCCCTCGCCGACGAGCTCGGGCTCATGCCTACGCCCGAGGACCGCTTCGGCCGCCTGGCGGCGCGCCGCTGGCGCCTGGCCCGGGTCCTGGTGGACCTGGGCGTCCACTCCCGCCTGCCCGTGCCCGACGACGTCGCGGTTCTGCCCGGTGCGAGCCGGGAGTGGGACCGGGCCACCGTCACCGCCGTGCTGCGCCATCACACGGTGATCTCCGAGGGGCGTCTGCGCTTCGAGGTCTCCCGGCACCTGGGCTGGCCGGCGCAGCCGCTGGCCTACGCGGTGGGCGAGCGGGTCTGGCGGGCCGGCCGGCGCAGTGCCCAGGCTCAGGCCCGTGCCGAGGGTGGCGAGCTGGACCTGAGGGCCTTCCATAACCGGGGCATCGACCTGGGGAGTGTGGGGCTCGATCTCCTCGCAAGCGTCTTGCACTGAGGCGCGTGTGGGTGCGGAACCGGCACTGCCTGCGCAAACGTGGTCGGACGGGCCGTGGTGAGACAGCGGTGGGTCGGCAACGAGGTAGTGGTGGGGTCAGGGCGTGCCGGGGCGGCAGGGGTGTCGCCCCGGCACACGAAAGGACGCGTGATGCGTCGGCGGAACCCGGCTCCATTGACGGGCTCCATGTCTTCACTGTGCCATGAAAAGGGGGGTGACGTGCCGAAACGGGCAACTTTAGCGTTTCGATCAGGCAATGTGCTGCTTTGCTGCAAGATTTGTCAGTTTCTCCGGGGACCGTTGTCCCATGATGAAGGTTTGACACAAAATCACTGAAGAAAGCCTGGGCGCGGGTGGGTGTCTGGCTGTCGGTGAATGTCTCCTCGGCGTGTCGCAGCGCAGGATGGAGGCGCCTCCGGCGCGGTAGCGGTAGACGCGCGTTCCGCGCAGGGCCCCGTGATGCTGCAACAAATCGTACAAAACACGGAAATTTGACGGTCATCACAAAAAAGGTGAGCGACAACGGGTCACTTAGGAGTCGGCCGGAGGCCGCATGTCTGGCTACCCTGGTGGTGTGAGTCCCACCAAGCGCCCCGACCAGCGCGTTGCCGTGGTCATCCCCGCCAAGGACGAGGCCGAGCGCATCGCCACCACTGTTCGGGCCTGCCGCTCCATCCCGCGGGTGGACCTCGTCATTGTCGTCGATGACGGATCGACCGACGGAACCCAGGACCATGCCCGTGCCGCCGGTGCTGTCACGGTGCGCCACTCCGTCTCACGCGGGAAGGCCTCCGCTATGGAGACCGGGGCCTCCGTCGTCGCGATGCGCGACTACGTCGACGGGCCCGCCCGGCTCCTGCTGTTCATCGACGCCGACCTGGGCGACTCGGCCGCCTCCTGCGCCGAGCTGGTCCCCCCGGTCGTCGACGGCGTCGCCGACATGTCCATCGCGGTGCCCCCCAAGCAGGCCGGGGCCGGCGGTCGCGGCCGGGTCGTGCGCGCGGCCAGGAGGGCCATCTCGCTCGCCACCGGGTGGTCTCCCGTGGCGCCGTTGTCCGGCCAACGATGTCTGAGCCGCGAGGCCTACGAGAAGGCCGTGCCCCTGGCTGACGGCTGGGGGGTCGAGGTCGGCCTGACGATCGACGTCCTCGTGGCCGGGCTCGCGGTCATCGAGGTCCCCTGCGACATCACTCACCGTGTCACCGGCAATGACCGGGCCGGCACGATGCACCGGGCCTCCCAGTACAAGGACGTCCTGCGGGCCGTCACCCGGCGCAAGCTGCGCCGCCACCGCGTGCCGCGCCACAGCTTCGAGAAGGCGGCCGCCGAGCAGGACCACTTCTTCGTCTACCGCGCCGTGCCGCCGGCGCCCAAGGCCGACGACGACGTCGAGTCCGACGACAAGCCTCACGATGAGGTCGACGGCTTGGAGGCCACGGCGTCGGAGGCCGTCGACGGTTGAGGCGCCGGGAGCGCATCCAGGACGGACTTTGGGCCGCCGAGCCGTGAGAGCTCGCTGACCCCGTCGCTGTCGATATGCGGCGCCACGCCCCGGTGTCGCGTCAGGCGTCGATGTGCCGTGGGGCCGAATCGCTCTCGGTCAGTGCTAGCGACAGCAGGGCCGGAGCCGCCGCCGCCAGGATGAAGCCCGCCATCGTGACGCCGGAGTCGTTGACCAGGACGGACACGAGCGTCAGCACCCCCAGCGCGCGCAGTGCCACCGCCCCCCACTGCACGGACGGGGACATGCCACGCGGCCGGGAACCGGAATCCCGTCCCCGGCCGCGTGGCATATCCCCGTCGGCGGCGGGGGCGAGCCAGGCATACGGGCTTGTACCGGCGCGCCAGGACCGCACTTGCCGGCGCAGCCACCACAGGGCCGCGGCGAGGAGGGCCAGCGCGCAGGCCAGGCCGGCCGCGGCCGCCGGCCGGGTCACGAACGGGCCGACCAGTGCGTACGCCTTGCGCCCCAGCACACCGACGGCGGAGCCGTCCGCCACCTGACGGGCGAAGCGTCCCAGATGCGTGGGCCCACCCGGCCGGATGAGATCGACGGCGGCGAAACCACCCACGACCAGGAGCGTCGTCGCCCCGATGGCCAGCCATCGCCGCCAGCTCAGACGCAGGGCCGCCAGGCCCGCTCCGAGGAGGGCCAGCGTCGGCACCAGGGTCAGGGCGCCGCCCACGTCCGCACCCAGCTGGGGGGCTCCGTCGACGATCAGCGCCGCCCCGCCCAGCATGCTCGTCATAAGCAGCGCGGTTCGGCGGCCACGGCCCAACGCCTCCCAGACCCCGGCGATGGCGACGACGAGCGCGCCCGCGGCGAGCGCGAAGGCCGTATTGGACACCCCGTAGAAACGGCCCGCCACCGCCGCGTTCATACCCAGTGGGTTGTTGAAGGCCAGGTGCGCGCCCGCAGCGGCGTCCGTCAGCCACGCCAGCGGGATCGCCGCCACGACCAGCAGCCTCATCAGGCTCACCCCGCTGGAGGGCGGAGGCGACGACGAGGAGGGCTTGGGGTTGTCAGCCTCGTCCTGCTGCGGCTCTGCCGCGGCGACCCCCCGGGCGGGGAGGGCATCGGCTGATCCGGCTGCCTCAGCGGCTGCCGCGGCCTCGCGTGCTGAGGGCGAAGGAATCGGCGAGGTGACGGAGCGGAGCTGCTTGCGTCGCCGCACCTGCGTCGCGATACCGACGGCCAGGCCGACGACACAGGCCGCGACCACGACGGCCGCGGTCAGAGCTGCGGCCGGCGTCCACAGCGAGGGGGAGCCGGCTCGGGCCCCCACGCGCCACCACGGGACGGCATTGACCAGCAGCAGCGCCGTCGGCAGCGCACTCAGGAGGGTGGCCGCCCCGGCGACCCGACGGCGAACCGCCGAACGCCGGCCCGCTCCCGGATCGCGCAGAACGACGGCCGCCCAGACCAGGAGCACCACGGCCGCCCCGACAAGCAGGGCGCTGGCCGGGATGACGGTGGCCTGTGAGGCGCGGGCGTGCAGGGCGTCATCGGCCAGCCGGGCGATGCGGGAGTCGTTGGGTGCTGCGGTGGTGGTGCTGGGCGTGCTACCGCCGGCGGGTATCTCCAGGGCCTGACCGTCGAAGGCCGGGTCGCTGCGGCCGGCCAGGGCGAGCGTGAGGGTGGGAGCGAGGTCGGTCAGCTGGGCCAGGCCGGGGCGGTGCGTCGAGGTTCCGATGACGAGCCCGTCGGAGGTGCCACGGGTGCTCGTCGTACCTGCCGGGAGGACCGCCATCTGGGGGCCGGGGTCCTCGTCGTCCGCCAGGGAGGCGATGACGATGCGGGTGCCCGGGCGAGCCCGCTCCTGAACCGTGCGCAGGGCCTTGTCCAGCGCGGCGACCCGGTCGGCGTCGGTGGTGGAGCCCTCGGCCGTGTCGACGATGGTGAGGTCGGAGCCGGTGGACAGGGCCTCGGGCAGGGAGGGCGCCAGGGAGACGGACGTGTTCGGCGAGCTCCCCGGTGCTCCGGTGGCGAGCCGTGCCCCGGGGCCGACGGCCTGGATCGAGACATCATGCCCGAGTGCCCGAACCAGGGGAGAGGCGCTGCTGTCAGCGATGGCGGCGCCGGGGCCGGCGCAGGAATCGGTCGGCTCGACGGCGCTCGCTCGGGCGCCCCGGCCCAGGGTGAGCCAGCCGTCGGCCGGGCAGGTGCGGTCCGCAGGGGTGCGCACCGAGAGGTTGATCGGCTCGCCCTCGGAGGCGAGGGTCAACAGGTGGGTGGCGGCTGCGCTGACATCACTGATGCCGGTGGCAGTGCCGGAGACCTGGGACCGCAGGTCCGCCCAGGTGAGATTGCTCGTCCCCAGGACGACGACCGGCGCCGGCCGCGAGGACGAGGCGGTGTCGGATACCGACGCCGTCGGGACCGCGGCGGCGAGCGCCGAGCCCACCATCGTCAGGATCATGCCGATGACCACCAGCAGCACGAGGACGTACACGACCGCGCGCACCAGGCGTTGTTGGCGTCGTCGAGGTCTCACCCGACCAGCCTACGGGGCCTCGTCGCCCGAAAAGTGTCCACAGGGGACGACTTTGACGTCGTCTCCGGTGGTCGACGCGCAGGCAAATTACCCTGACCAGCACAAACGCGGACGGCTTTTCTCGTAGCCGGTTCCAAAGTCGTCCCAGGCGGACAAAATGGGCGCGATGTCCTGGCCGGCATCGGCTCACAGGTACTGGCGGGCTACGGCGACCGCCTCACCGCCATAACCCCCGCCGAAGAGGAAGGCGTGAATCATGATGATGTGCCATGAGTGGAGGCCCACCCGTTCGCGCCAGCCCGCCGCCAGCGGTGAGACCTCGTGGTAGGCCGTGTAGATCCGGTCCAGGTAGCGCTGCCCGAACACCCCCAGGGCTGCCAGATCGGTCTCGGCGTGCGCGCCCTGCGCCATGGGGTCGATGAGCACGCCGACCACCGTGGGCGGGCCTGCCGACTGGTCCGCCCGCTGTCCGGGATCCGCAGGAGCTCCCCCGGACGCCGACGCCTGCGGCCCGAGCCCAGCGCGAGGCGGCGCCCACTGCGCCGCCTCGTCGGCCGGGGTCCACAGGACGTTGCCGCACCACAGGTCCCCGTGCGTGCGGGCCACCGCGACCCGAGCGCCGCGCTCGCGGGCACCGGCGCGTACCAGGGCCGGCTGGTCGGTGTCGAAGTCGCCGTCGCGCAGACGCTCGCACAGCCGCTCCACGATGCGGGCCCCGCCAACGCTGATCGAGCCGTTGTCCCGACTGGGTCGCAGGTAGGGCAGGATCCGGTCCTCGGCGTAGAACTCGCCCCAGCGGCGCGGCTCGCCCTCCTCGGCTGCGTGCGGTCGCAGCCGGATGTCCGAGCGGCCCATCTGCGCCCGGCCGTCCCATCCGGGAGGCGCGGCCCCGAAGGCAGGGGCACCCGCCGCGTGGGTGACGGCCAGTGCTCGGCCGAAGGCCTCCGCCCCAGCCGGCGTCACGCTGGTCGTCGTCAGTCGCGGCTCCTCCAGCCAGCCCGGGCCGCTGGTCACCGGCACCACGTGCGCGCCGCCGTCGACCATCGCCTCGGCGAGCCAGGTCAGGCCCTGGGCCTCCAGGGCGGTGGAGACCGGGCCGTCGTCGTGCTTGCGGAAAACGCTCATGGCCCCAGCCTGCCAGGCCCGCGGCGGCGGCGGGAGGGCCGCGGAGGCTCCATGCCCGGCCGAGGCTGCCGCCGCGTCCCACGTCGTCCCGCGGAGCAGTCCGGTTCCGGCCGACCGGCCCGGACCTGGCTACCCTGTGCCCATGACTGCTCCCGCCCCGCTCTGGTCCTTCCTGGGACCGGCCGGTACCTTCACCGAGATGGCGCTGCGCCAGGTCGCCCCCGTCAACGTCGAGCTCGACCCCTGCCCGGACGTCCCCACGGCCCTGGACCACCTGCGCGAGCGCACGGTGGAGGCCGCCGTCGTGCCCATCGAGAACTCCGTCGAGGGCGGCGTCAACGCCACGCTCGACAACCTCGTGGCCTCCACGCCCCTGGTCATCGCCGCCGAGATGGCCGTGCCGATCGCCTTCGTCCTGGCCGGCCGCCCCGGCACCCGCCTGGAGGACGTGCACGCCATCTCCACCCACCCGCACGCCTGGGCGCAGTGCCGCGGCTGGGTCCACCACAACCTGCCAGGCGCCGTCTACGTGGCCGGAACCTCCACCTCGGCACCCGCCCGCGCGCTGGCCGCCTCCGACGAGGATACCGGCTTCCAGGCCGTCCTGTGCAACCCGCTTGCCGCCAAGGAGTACGGGCTGGAGGTCATCGCCGGGGGCGTCGCGGACAATCCCGACGCCGTGACCCGCTTCGTCAAGGTGACCCGGCCCGGCCGCGTGGGCGAGCCGACCGGCGCCGACAAGACCACCCTCCTCGTCCAGCTGCCGCACGACCGCTCCGGCGCGCTGCTGGACATGCTCGAGCAGTTCAGTGCCCGCGGCGTCAACCTCTCGCGCATCGAGTCCCGGCCCGTGGGCGACTCCCTGGGCCGCTACCGCTTCTCCATCGACGTCGAGGGGCACGTGCGCGAGGAGCGGGTTCAGGCCGCCCTCATCGGGCTGCACCGCACCTGCCCGGTGGTGCGGTTCCTGGGCTCCTACCCGCGGCTGGACGCCCGACCGACGGCGGTGCTGGCCGGCACCAGCGACAAGGACTTCGTCGTGGCCCGCTCCTGGGTGGCCGACGTCCTCGACGGTCGCGCGCTCTAGGCCTGCCCGCGTTGCCGACGGGGGCATTCCGTGCGGCCGGGTGCGTGTAGCTCCGGGCGGGGGCATTCGACGCCGTCAGGGGCGGAACTCCTGCACCCCTGCGCGTGGGATGTCCCCAGCCGCAAGGAAAGGTCCCCGTACGCGTGGCACGTCCCCATCGAACGCGACCCCGGCCGGTGGACAGGCACCCGGGCCGTGCGCAAGGCTCGGGGTCGTGACCACCTCTGACGCCAGCGCCGAGACAACCGCCGCTGTGACCGCTTCCGCCTCCGTCTCCCGTCCGGTCGTCCCGGCGCCTGCCTCATTGCCTCGACGCCGCGGCTCCGGGACCTACCGCGTCATCATGGTGTGCACCGGCAACATCTGCCGCTCCGCCATGGCCGAGATCGTCCTGGGCGACCGCCTCGCCGCCGCGGGGATTCGCATGCGCGAGCCCGACGGCGTGGTCGTCACCTCCGCCGGTGTCTCCGACGAGGAGCGCGGCAACCCCATCGACTCCCGGGCCCGCCGCGTCCTGGCCGAGGCCGGCTACGGCACCGGCGCCGACGATGTCTCGCGCGCCACGGACATCGCCATCACCTCCCACACCGCCCACCGCATCACCGACGCCGAGATCGCCGAGGCCGACCTCCTGCTGGCCATGACCGACTCCCACTGGAACGTCCTTCAGCGCCGCGCCGCCGGCCTGGGGACGGAGCCCTCCAGGATCCGCATGTACCGCGAGCTCGACCCCGCCGCCGCCCAGCAGGCCGAGGCCGTTGCCGCGGGTCGGGCCTCCCGCAGCGTCCTCAACGTCCCTGACCCCTGGTACGGCACCATGGCCGACTTCGTCGACACCCTCGAGGTCGTTGAACGGGTCAGCGATGAGCTCACCGCGCTCCTCGGCTGAGCTCAGTGCAGGCGGTTGTCCAGCCAGTGCATGACGGCCTGAAGGTACTCGGCGCGCGCCAGCGGCCCGGACAGGGCCAGGTCGTGGACGCCCTCGGGGATCTGGCGGACAGTGACGTCGTCGCCCAGGTACTGGGAGCGGTCGATGATCTGCTCCACGTCGAGGACCACGTCGGAGCGCTGGGCCTCCTCCAGGCTCGCCTTCGCGCCGTTGCTGACCGTTGAGCAGCACACGAGGATCGGTACGCGGATGCCCAGCCCGTGGTGGACCTCCCGCTGCAGACGGCGGATCCCCGCCAGGAACCCGGCTCGCACAGGGAAGGACGGCGCCGGCTTGAGCGCCAGGTCCCAGTCCCACTCTCCGCGCCAGCGCCGGTGCAGGGCCGCCCCGTAGTTGTCCTCCGCGCCGCTGCCGGGCTCGCTGATGACACGCTCGGGGTCCCAGCGCGAGATGAGGTCCACCAGGGCCGACCCGTAGGAGCGCACGAGCGCCGAGCCGCGCAGGTCCAGCCACGGGGAGTTGAGCACGACCGCGTCCACGGTCCCGGGGTGGTCGGCCGCCCAGATGGCCGCCTGCAGCCCGCCGGTCGAGTGCCCGTTGAGGACGACGACGTCGTGCCCGTGCTCGGAGCGGATGATGCGCAGCGCCTCGGAGATCTCCTCGTCGTGGACGCGCAGGTCGCGCACGTCGTGCGGGGAGGCGTGCCCGACGCCGGCGCGCCCGCAGGACCGCAGGTCCAGCGCGTAGAACTCGTAGCCGGCGTCGAGGTAGGCCTGCGCCAGGTGGGACTGGAAGAAGTAGTCGCTGCGCCCGTGGAGGTAGAGGACCGCGCGCGAGTGGCGCGGCCGGCTGGCCCGGCCGGCCGCCTCGCGCTGGTAGACGAGCACGGCGTGGTCCGCGCCGGGTGCCTTCGTGGGCGACTCGGTCACTGGGATACGGCGCGCCAGCCACGGCTCGCCCAGGATGTCGGGCGTGATCGCGCTATCGGGGGCGTCTGCCGTCCCGGCTGTCCTGGGGGCGGCGCCTGGGGCGGTGGTGCGGGTCGGACCTGCCGGGGCTGCTGGCTTCGCGGCGTCGGCCGGAGCCGGAGGCGGGGGCACGGGCCCGAGGCCGGCGGGGATCTTCGCAGGCGGCGAGGGCGCGGGTGCGGGCGACGTCGAATCGTCCCCCGTGGCGGGTCCGGTCGGGGTCGGCTCGGGGGAGGTCTGATCTGAGGTCGCACTCATGAGCAGATCCAAACATGCCGCCCTGTGCGGTGCGAGTAGCGTCGCCGATACGAGACCTGGGAATACTCAGAACGTTGCCCAGGCGTCGACGAAGGCCCGATCGAGAAGGCCCGCCCGGCGGCGAGGGCGCCGGCCCGTGATTCGGTCTGCCGCGGGCTCGGCGTCAGCGTGACCTAGGTCCCTTGGGGCCCGCCTCGCTTGCATTGCCGAGGAGACGCTGCGTAAGTTATTTGTGGCCATCCAGAGCAACCGAGAGACCTGGCTCGACGACATTGCAGCAACCCCCTTCATGGTGCGGGTGCTTCCGCCAGGAACGATGGAGGAATACGTGACGACATCAGATCAGTCGGCTGCCGGTTCTGACCGGCGCGAGGGGAATGACCCCTCGGGCCCGCAGGGCGTTGGCCACCAGGAGGGCGTGAGCGCCGACCCTCGGGGCGCCGATTCGCGAGACTCTGAGGCGGACTCCTCCGCCGAGCCCATGATCTCCCTGCGCGACGTCCACAAGGTCTACCGTCTGCGCAGCGGCCGGGAGGTGCGGGCCCTGGACGGCCTCAGCCTCGACGTCGCCCCCGGCTCCATCCACGGCATCGTCGGCACCTCCGGCGCCGGCAAGTCCACGCTCGTGCGCTGCCTGACCTCCCTGGAGCGCCCCACCAGCGGCCACGTGAGCGTCGACGGCCAGGACATGACCACCCTGTCCGCCGGGCAGCTGCGCGAGGCCCGACGCCGCATCGGCATGGTCTTCCAGCACGCCAACCTTCTGGACCAGCGCACCACCGCACAGAACATCGCCTACCCGCTGGCGCTCGCGGGCGTCCCGGGCGGGCAGCGCCGCCCGATCGTGGAGCGCATGCTCAGCCTGGTGGGCCTGGCCGACCGCGGCGCCTCCTACCCCTCCCAGCTCTCCGGCGGACAGAAGCAGCGCGTCGGCATCGCCCGCGCGCTCGCCGACGACCCGGCCGTCCTCCTGTGCGACGAGCCCACCTCCGCCCTGGACCCGGAGACGACCCGCTCCATCCTTGACCTCATCAAGAGCGTGCGCGACACCCTGGGCCTGACCGTCATCATCATCACCCACGAGATGAGCGTGGTCCGCCAGGTCTGCGATTCCGTCAGCCTGCTCGAGGCCGGCAGAATCGTCCAGAGCGGCCGCCTGGAGGACGTCGTGCTCGACGTCGACTCCCGGCTCTCGCGCGAGATCGTACCCTTCCCGAAGGTGCCCGAGGCCGCGGTCGCCCACGGGGAGAGCGTCATCGACGTCTCCATCACCGCCCACCCGGGCCAGCCCGCCGCGGTCGCCCTCATGTCCATGGTGGCCGAGCTCGGCGGCGACATCGCCGCCGGTGTCTTCGAGACCATCGGGGACGCCCAGATCGGGCGTCTGGCCGTCACCGTCCCCGGGTCCGACACCGAACAGGCCGTGAGCACCCTGCGTCAGGCCGGTATTGCTGCGGAGGTCCGCTCATGAACTCGATGCTCCTCCCGCTGACTGAGGCCGCGGCCCGCTCGAGCAACCGCACCTGGTTCGATAACCCGGTCATCCAGCGCAAGCTCGGTGACGCCCTCATCGAGACCCTGTCGATGACCTTCGTCTCCGGGGCCCTGACGATCCTCTTCGGTCTTCTGCTCGGGCTCGCCCTGGTCTCCACCGGCAAGCGCGGTCAGTTCCGCAACCCGGCGCTGTACTGGGTGCTCTCCCAGATCGTCAACATCGGCCGCTCCATGCCCTTCATCATCCTCATGGTGGCCCTCATCCCGATCACGCGGATGCTCGTGGGCACCTCACTGGGCTGGCAGGCGGCCTGCGTGCCGCTGACGATCGGCGCGATCCCCTTCTACGCGCGCCTGGTGGAGACGGCCATCAACGACGTCGACCACGGCAAGGTCGAGGCCGCCCTCATGATGGGCGCCTCCGGACAGCAGATCACCTGGGGCGTCCTCGTGCGAGAGGCCCTGCCGATCCTCATCCAGTCGGCGACCGTCACCATCATCACCCTCCTGGGCTACTCCGCCATGGCCGGTGCCGTCGGCGGCGGCGGCGTGGGCGACCTCGCCATCCAGTACGGCTACCAGCGCAACATGGTGGACGTCATGGTCATCACCGTGGTGGTCATCGTCATCATCGTGGGCATCATCCAGCTCATCGGCGACATGCTCAGCCGGCTGGTGAACCACCGCTGAGGCGATCACCAGCCGGGTAAGCGCGCTGAGCCGTCCAGAGCCGGTCGGCTGCGTCGTCGGCCCCAGCACCGTCAGACCTCCCCTCCCCGACATTGGGGCCACCCGGCCCTGCGAAAGGAACCACTATGTCCTCCTCCATCTCCCGCCGCACCGTCATCGCCGGCGGCCTGGCCACCGCCGCCGCCCTCACCCTGGCCGCCTGCGGCTCCAAGTCCGGCAAGAACGGCGACGTCCAGGGCATCAAGGTCGACGGCGGCACCGCCACGATCACCATCGGCGCCACCCCCAAGCCCCACGTCGAGATCCTCCAGTGGGTCCAGGACAACCTCACCGAGGGCTCCGGCATCAAGCTGGACATCAAGGAGATCAACGACTACCAGACCCCCAACTCCTCCCTGGACGACGGGTCGCTGGCCGCCAATTTCTACCAGACCCCCAACTTCCTGGAGCAGCAGAACAAGGAGAAGGGCTACGACTTCGTCTCCATCGCCGACGTCCACATCGAGCCCATGGGCATCTACACCTCCAAGGGCTACAAGGACGTCAAGGAGATCCAGGACGGCGGCACGATCGTCCTCAACAACGACCCGGCCAACACGGCGCGCGGCCTCAAGCTCCTGGCCGTGGCCGGGCTCATCGAGCTGGACAAGTCCGCCGAGCTGCCCACTGACACCGACGTGACCTCCAACCCGAAGAACCTCAAGTTCACCACCGTCGACGGCGCCCAGGTCTACAAGTCGATGCCGGACGCCGAGGCCGCGGTCATCAACGGCAACTACGCCATCGAGGCCGGGCTCAGCCCGAAGAACGACTCCCTCTTCCTGGAGAAGGGCGGCAAGGACTCCGAGTACCCCAACCAGCTCGTCGTGCGCAAGGACGACAAGGACAACGAGCACCTCAAGAAGCTCGCCAAGCTCCTCAACGACGAAAAGCTGCGCCAGTACATCACCACGACCTGGCCCGACGAGGCCGTCATCCCGGCGTTCTGACGTCAGGGGCTGCGGGCTGGTCGCGGGGGCCGGCTGCGGTTGGTCGTGAGGCCGGCCGCGGCCGGCCCCCGCCCGTTCGAGGATGCACCCGGCCGCGCAGAGTGTCCCCGCCCGTGTCGGTTCAGGCGGCGATGGCGGCGCCCAGGAGGATGAGGCGCAGCGCCCGCTCGGTGGCGTCGGTGACGAGCTCCTCGGCGCGGGAGACTGCCTCGGGCAGGTCCATGGGGACCGGGATGATGCCCATGACGGCGTCGATCCCGGCGGCGTGGACCGCCTCGGAGCCGTGGCCGATCGAGCCGGCCAGCGCGATAACAGGCTTGCCCGCCAGCTTGGCCCGGCGCCCCACCTCGGCGGGGATCTTGCCACGGGGCGTCTGGAAGTCGACGGCGCCCTCGGCGGTGATGACCAGGTCCGCTCGGGCGATCTGGGCGTCGAGGTCGACCCCGCACAGGTCGGCATCCATGAGCACATCGAAGCGTGAGCGCAGCCTGGCCCCCAGCCCAGCGGCGAGCCCAGCGCCCAGTCCGCCCGAGGCTCCGGTGCCCGGGCCGGTGAGCAGGTTACGGTGGGCGGCCTGGGAGGGGAAGGCCTCGGCCAGGAGACCGGCCCAGTGGACCAGCCCCTTCTCGAGAGCCTCCACCTGCTCGGGGCTCGCCCCCTTCTGCGGCCCGAAGACACGGGCCACCCCGTGCTCGCCGGTGAGGAGATTGTGCATGTTGCCGGCCACGAGGACCTCGACGCCGCGCAGGCGGGGGTCCATGTCGGAGGTCTCGATCCGCTGGACCCGGATCAGGTTCGAGCCGATCGGGTCGACCTCGTGGCCATCGGCGTCCAGGAGCCGGGCGCCCAGGGCGACGAGCGCCCCCGCCCCGCCGTCGCAGGTCCCCGAGTCGCCGCAGCCGATGATGATGCGCTGGGCCCCGCCGTCGAGCGCCACCGAGATGAGCTCGCCGACGCCGGTCGTCGTCGTGGCGCCGGGGTCTCGCATGCCGGCGGGCACCAGGCGCAGGCCGGCCGCCGCGGCCATCTCCACCAACCAGGTCCCCTGGGCCGAGCCGCCCAGCCGGGCCAGGTAGGAGTCGACCGGCTCGCCGACGGGACCGGTGACGCGGGTGGTGACGAGGTCGCCGCCGGTGGCCCGGGCCATCGTGGCCGCCGAGCCCTCTCCGCCGTCGACCAGGGGCAGCTCGACGACGACGGCGCCGGGCAGGAGGCGGCGCACCCCGGCGGCCACCGCCTGGCACACCCCTTCGGGGGAGAGGCTCTCCTTGAAGCCCGAGGGGGCGACGAGAATGCGGGTGGGTACGGTCGTAGGCATGATCTTCCTCCGGAAGTACTGGGTTGTCATGATGTGTCAGGAGATGGCGGGGGTGGTTGGGAAACAGAGAGGTACGAGGCAATGGCGTTCCGCAGTGAGACCGTCCGACGCCGCTGGGCCGGCCGGTCTCACCAGTGCAGGCCCAGCAGCGGCCACAGCCAGGCGCTGCAGGCCATGACCAGGACCACCATGAGGGGCCCCAGAAGCAGCGACAGGCGTCGCAGGTCCTCGGGGGAGAAGGTCTCCGTGCCGTCGATGTCGGAGAACATGGCCACCGGCTTGGCCGAGGACGGCAGCGTGTGGCAGAAGCCGGCGGCCGCCGTCGAGGCGAAGGCGGCCGCGGCCGGGTTCACGCCCACCGCCGGCGCCAAGGCCACGATGATCGGGATGAGCACCGCCGAGCGGGCCGAGCGCGACTGGATGACCAGGTGGGAGGCGGTCGAGAGCCCCACCACCACGAGCATGAAGGGCCAGGGCGAGTCGATCCGCAGGGCATCGAAGGCCGAGGTCGCCACCCACTCCGCGGCGCCGGTGGACACCAGCGCGTCTCCCATGGCGAGGGTGGCCGCCATGAAGACCAGCAGCGACCAGGGGGCCTTGGCCAGCGCCTTGCGCAGCGCTACCGAGCCGTAGCCGGGCAGCGAGGTCACCAGCACGCCCAGGAGGGCCACGATGGCTGGGTCGACGCCGTGCAGGGACTCGGTGCACCACAGCACCACCACCGTGCCGACGAGCAGGGCGGCCCGGTTCTCGGCCTGGGTCAGGGGACCGGTGAGCGGGGTCGGGCAGGCCGCTGCGAGGTCGGCGATGTCGACGCGCACCCGACGGCGCATGTCCTCCTTGCGGGTGAACAGCCACACGATGAGCTCGGTGGACAGGTGGCTGGACAGGGCCGCCAGGGGCAGGCCCAGCAGGAGCCAGCCGGCGAAGGAGAACTCCTGCCCACCGGCCGAGGCCACGATGTGGGAGGTCACCAGGTGGGCGCCCGCCCCCAGGAAGGA